>DASXYY010000013.1:0-23878 GCA_036502225.1 Opitutaceae bacterium | reverse complement strand
TTCCGGTTGCTTCCCACCCCGCCTCGCGGCGGCGCAGTTTCCTTCCGCTGCCGATATCCATGCCGATACCGGGGTCTGACTTTCACATCCTGAGTTCATGTATTTGATGACGCACTGGAGCGCGTGGTCCCCACGCGCTGTTCGACGTCGAAAGCGGAAAGCGCGTGGGGACCACGCGCTCCACCCGTCACAGCGCTGCCACCAAACTCCGCCACGCCCGGCCCCGATGACTGATGCGATTCTTTTCGTCGGAGGTGAGCTCCGCGAGCGTGCGGTCGAATCCGTCGGGGACGAACAGCGAATCGTAGCCGAAACCGCCCGAGCCGCGTTCAGCGCCGATCAATCGGCCGTCGCAGCGGCCTTCATGGAGGCGTTCCGCCCCGTCGGGTCCGAGCAGGAAAAGCAGGCAATAGAAATAGGCCTGCCGCTTCCCCTCCGGCACCGCACGCAGGCTTTCCAAAAGCTTTCTCCGATTGGCCGCGGCGTCCCCCACCGCGCCCGCATAGTAGGCCGACTCCACGCCCGGCTCCCCCCCCAACGCCTCGACGCACAAGCCGCTGTCGTCGGCCAAGATCCAAGCGGGGTTTCCGGCCAGCCTTTCCCGCAGCGCCCGCGCCTTCTTCCGGGCGTTGCCCGCAAACGTTCCGGTGTCCTCCTCGACTGCCGGCATGCCGCCGAATTCCTTCGCCGTCGCGATGGTGACCGCCAATCCGCTGGCCGACACGAGCGCGCGAAACTCCTCCGCCTTGTGCGCATTGCCCGACGCAAGCACGAGGGTCAGGCCGGCCTTCATCCCAATTTCGCCGTCTCGTCGATCTGCAGCTTGGACGGGTACACGATCTGCCCGCGGCAGAGCGAGTCGTCGCCGAATCGCTCGTGGCGCACGTCGCCCAAGCGCAGCGCGCTGGTCAGCTTCTCGGTCCGAAGCCCCATCAGCATGCCCTTGGCCTTCTCGTCGGCGAGGAGGAGCGGCGCCGTGTAGCTGAACAAATAGTCGAGCTGCTGTTCCTGCATCAGCAGACTGACCAGCGTCGGTCCGCCTTCAAAGTAAACGCCGTTGATGTCGTGCTCGGCGCAACGCGCGCGGAATTCGGAAAAATTCACCCGCTGGGCCGGCGAGACGAACACCCAGACCTGCACCCCCGCCTGACGCAGCTTGCGCACGTAGCCGTCGCCGGCGTGGCTCGTCGTCACCACGATCGTCCGCTCCCGAAATTCATCCTTGAAGAGCTGCGGCCAGGTGGGTTCGGCGACCGTACGGAGCAGGCCGTCGAAAACAAACCGCCAGGGCGCGAATTCCTCGCCGTCGACGCGTGCGGTCAGGCGGGGATTGTCCTTGAGCACCGTCTGGGCGCCCACCGCGATGCCGGGAAAGAGCCGCCGCCACCGATGCACGTCGGCCCGAGCGGCTTCCCCCGTGATCCAGCGGGAATCGCCCGTCCGGCAGGCCATGCGGCCGTCGAGCGTCACCGCCACTTTGGCCGCGAGCAGCGGGGACTGCTTTACGGCCCAATGATTGAAAAGGAGGTTGAGATCCGCGCATTCGGCCTCGAGGACTCCCGTTTCCACTGTCACGCCGCGCTCCCGCAGAATCTGGAAGCCGTGGCCGGCATGGGCGGGCAACGGATCGGTCGCTCCCACGACCACACGGCTAATGCCGGTGGCCAGGATCGCTTCGGTGCAGGCGCCGGTTCGCCCCGCCGTCGAACAAGGCTCCAAAGTCACATAGAGCGTGGCGTCCGGTTTGGGATCGCGCCCCAGGGCCGCGAGCGCCACGCGCTCGGCGTGAGGACCGCCGTCGCGTGCGTGGTAGCCCTCAGCGACCACCTGGCCCCCCTCCACGATGACCGCCCCGACCATCGGATTCGGATGGGTGCGGCCCCAGGCCCGGCGGGCCAATTGGAGCGCATGGCGCATGAAATGTTCGTCGATGGAAGGGCTCATGCGAGACGGATGAACGGATTGCCTTTCATTTCGTTGCCAACGGTGGTCGACGATCCGTGACCGGGATAGAGGGTGGTTTGCTCCGGCAAACTGTAGATTTGAGTGCGAATGGACTCAGCCAGCACCTCCCAAAACCCGCCCGGCAAGTCGGTGCGGCCGACCGAACCGGCGAAAATCGCATCGCCCACAAAGGCGGCGTCCAGCTTGGGAAAATGGAAAAGGACGTTGCCGGGGCAGTGGCCCGGCACATGGCGCACCTGGTAAGGCTGGCCCAGGATCTCGCCCGCCTCTCCGTCCGAAAACCAGTGGTCGATGCGAATCGGCTCCATGTGCTCGACGCCGGGCGGCTGCAACGACACGTCCACGTTGCGCTGTTTGAAGACTCCCGGGGTGTCCTCGAACAGGAGCCGGTCGTCGGGATGGCCGCTGACTGGCACTCCGGTGATGCTGACCACCTGATTGACGCCTTGGATATGATCCCAATGCCCATGCGTCAGCCACACCGCAGTCAACTTGCAGCCATCGGCGTGGAGCGCGCGTTCGACCTGGGGCCAGACCGCCGCTGGCGCGTCAATCAGGAGCGCTTCCCCCCGTTCGGGAAGGGTCAGGAGATAGGCGTTGGTTTGGATCAGTCCGGCGGGCAGTACGTGCAGTTTCACGCGAGGATTAGGCTAGTATCAGAGATGGGAACTTGCCACGATGAACCTCTTTTCTATGCCGACGATCAAGTTCGCGGTTCTCCCAGGTGACTACATAGGGCCCGAGGTCATGACCGAGGCCCTCCGGGTGCTGCAGCGGGTGGCCGAACAGGACCACCTGACGCTGGAGTACCAGCAGGCTCCCGTGGGCGGCGCCGGCATCGATCAGCACGGCAAGGCGCTGCCGGACGTGACCCTGCGCCTGTGCGAACAGAGCGATGCGATCCTATTTGGATCCGTCGGCGGCCCCAAGTGGGAAAAGCTGCCGCCCAAGGAGCAGCCCGAACGGGCCGCCCTGCTGCCGTTGCGCAAGCACTTCAGCCTGTTTGCCAACATCCGGCCCGGTCTGCTTTACCGCGAACTCGCCGATGCCTCGCCGATCAAGTCGGATCGCATTCCGGACGGCATCGACATCGTCTGCATTCGCGAACTGACGGGCGGCGTTTACTTCGGCCTGCCGAAGGAGACCCGGACGCTCCCTGACGGCGACGTGCAGTCGGTGGACACGATGGTCTACCGCCGCAGCGAAATCGAACGCATCCTCGCCACCGCGGTCGCGACGGCGCGCAGCCGCCGCAAAAAACTCTGTTCGATCGACAAGGCGAACGTGCTGGAGACGTCCGTCCTATGGCGCAAGACCGCGATCGACTACGTCGCGAAGAACGCCCCGGACATCGAGCTGAGCCACATGTACGTCGACAACGCGGCCATGCAGCTCGTGCGAAATCCGAATCAGTTCGATGTGTTCGTGACCGAAAACATGTTCGGCGACATTCTCTCGGACGAGATGGCCTGCGTGTGCGGTTCGCTCGGCATGCTCTCCTCCGCCTCGCTCGGCGCAAATCAGAACAGCCTCAAGCTCCCCTTCGGCTTGTACGAGCCGGCGGGCGGCACCGCGCCGGATATCGCCGGGAAGGGCCTCGCCAATCCGTGCGCCCAGGTGCTCTCGGCGGCGCTGATGCTGCGCCATAGTTTCGGATTGGAAAAGACCGCGGCCCGCATCGAGTCGGCCGTCCGCCGCGCCGTCACCGGGGGCACCCGCACGGGCGACATCGCCTTCGGCGGCAAGTCCGTCGGCACGCGCGAAATGACCGAAGCGATCCTGGCCCAGCTATGACCTCGTCGGAAATCCGCCAGTCGTTCCTGGATTTCTTCGCGGAACAGGGCCACACGATTGTGCCGTCGGCTTCGCTGATGCCGGATTCGCCCGGACTGCTCTTCACCAACGCAGGCATGAATCAGTTCGTGCCGATCTTCCTCGGCGAGCGCGCCCCGGATGTTTCCAAATGGGCCGGAGCGCGTCCGGCGCGCGACACGCGCGCGGCCGACACGCAAAAGTGCATCCGCGCGGGGGGAAAGCACAACGACCTCGAAGATGTCGGTTTCGACACCTACCACCACACGCTGTTCGAGATGCTCGGCAACTGGTCCTTTGGCGACTACTTCAAAAAGGAGTCGCTGCAGTGGGGCTGGGAGCTCATCACGAAGCGCTGGGGCATTCCGGCCAAGCGGCTGTTCGCAACGGTGTATTCGCCAAACAAGGCCCAGAACGATCCGTCGGAGTTCGACCAAGAGGCGTACGACATCTGGGCCGGGATCTTCCGGGCCGCCGGCCTGGATCCGGCCGTGCACATCGTCCACGGCAACAAGAAGGACAATTTCTGGATGATGGGCGACACGGGCCCCTGCGGGCCGTGCTCGGAAATCCACTTCAATCTGGTGCCGGGCGACGACGAGGCCGAGGGGCGCAAGCTGGTCAACTCGAGCTCCCCGCGCTGCATCGAGATCTGGAACCACGTCTTCATCCAGTTCAATGCGAACGCGGACGGCACGTTTTCGCCGCTGGCGGCCAAGCACGTCGACACCGGCATGGGCTTCGAACGGGTGGCTGGCATCTACGCCTCGACCAAGGGATTCACCGATTTCCGTCCCGAACCATCGAACTACGCCGCGGACATCTTCGCCCCGCTGTTCACCCGGATCGCCGCTCTTTCGGGCAAATCGTACACCGCGACCGTGCCCACGCAGCGCGAAGGCCTGCCGGCGCAGGAGCAGGTGGACGTCGCTTTCCGCGTCCTGGCCGATCACGCCCGCTGCGTCTCGTGCGCGATCGCGGACGGCATCCTGCCGGGCAACGAAGGCCGCAACTACGTCATTCGCCGCATCCTTCGCCGCGGCATTCTCTACGGCAAGAAGCTGGGCCTGGCCCCCGGTTCGTTCAGCGAATTGGTCGCTCCGGTGGCGGAATCGCTGGGCAGCGTGTTCCCGGAGCTCACCGCCCAACAGTCCATCATCAAACGGGTGATTCACGCCGAAGAGGAGACGTTTGGCCGCACGCTCGACCGCGGGCTGCAGATCTTCAATGACCGCGTCGGCGCGTCCGGCACGCAAGTCGTTACGGGCGCCGCCGCCTTCGAGCTTTACGACACCTACGGCTTCCCGCTCGACATGACGCAGCTGCTCGCGACCGAGCGCGGCCTCTCGGTCGACGCCGCGGAATTCGAGGTGCAAATGGAACGGCAGCGCGAACGCGGCCGCGCCGCGCTCAAAAAGGAGGTCGTGGTGGCGGCGACCGAGGGCGAGGCGACGATCGCGCACAAACCCACGCTCTTTATCGGCTACGATCTGACCGCCGGCACGGCGACGCATGCCGAGCTCATCGACGTCGTCTTGTCGGGCGGCGACACCTATTTGGTTTTCGATTCAACGCCCTTTTACGCCGAAATGGGTGGCCAGTTGGGCGATGGAGGCCACGTACTGCTTGCCCACGAGGCGTACACGGTCATCGACACCGTCAAGGACAAGGGCGGCCGCCACCTCCACAAGCTTTCCGGAGACAAGCCGTTCTCCCGGCCGGTGGCCCCTCAAGCGGTGCTTTCGGTGGACCTGGTGCGCCGCCGCGCCATCCAGCGCCATCACAGCGCCACGCACCTGCTCCACTGGGCGCTGCGCAAGGTGCTGGGCACCCATGTGCGCCAGGCCGGTTCGCTCAACGCCCCGGATCGCCTGCGGTTCGACTTCGCCCATTTCGAGGCGATGACCCCGGCCCAGCTGCGAGAAATTGAGGAGTTGGTGAACGATAAGATCCTGGGCAACGCGTCTGTTTCCGGCGTCGAAATGGAATTCGACAAAAAGCCCGAAGGCACCCTCGCCTTCTTCGGCGAAAAGTACGGGAAGGTGGTTCGGGTGGTCGATATCGGCGGCTACAGCCGCGAACTTTGCGGGGGCACCCATGTCGCCACCACCGGTGAAATCGGCTATTTGAAGGTCGTCCACGAAAGCGCGATCGCCGCCGGTACTCGCCGCATCGAGGCGGTTGCCGGTGAATCCGCTCACCGCCATGCCGCGCAGGCCTTTGCCGCGCTTGAGGCGACTGCGGCGCGACTCGGCACCTCCCCCGCCAGCCTGGAAAAGCGCCTCGAAGCCCTGCTCGCCGAAAAGACCGAGCTGGACAAAAAACTGCGCTCCTTCCAGCAGAAGGCCGCTGCCGGCGAAGCAGATGCGTTGGCCGCGGACGCCAAGGAATCTTCCGGCCTCAAATACGTTCGCCGTGTCGTCGCCGCCGATTCGCAGGATGCTCTACGCGCTTTGGGGGCTCAGGTCCTGGCCAAGATCGGTGAAGGTGTCGTCATCCTCGGCGCGCCCTTTGGCGACAAGGCGACCGTGGTCGCCTTTTGCTCCCCGGCGGCCGTCAAGGCCGGACACCAGGCGGGCAAGCTCGTCAATGAGCTGAGCCAGAAGCTGGGCGGCAAGGGCGGCGGCAAACCCGACTACGCCATGGGCGGGGGCCGCGACACGGCCAAACTTGCCGAGGTGGTGGGCTCGGCATAGAGTGCCGAGCGCGGTGACCTTGCAGGCCATCATCAACCATATCGCCGACGCGACACGAATGAGGACGCAGGCAATATGACCAATAGCGACGGGGCGGTGGACTGCATTCTCGCCTTCAACGAAAACTGCCAGCTCGCCGTCCGCACCGAGGACGGAGTGCGCGGCGTGGCCTTCACCGGCGATGACCTGACCGAAGCGCTCCGGAGCCTCGAATCGGTGTTCCCGGATCATTCGGAGCCGGACGAGCGGTTTTCGGCCGCGGCCGGCGGACGCGTTTACCGGGTGCATCTGGTGCAGGTCAGAGGGGAATGGCGCGATCCGGCCGTGAGCTTTCGGGCGCTGGCGGACCTCGAGGCCAGTCCGACCGCGCTTTCCGCGTCGCTGGCGGGCCTGCTGCCCGCCCTGGAACCCCACCTGGTGGAGATTCCCTATCTCGCGCTCGGCGAAAACGATTTCATCTACAAGTTCCGGCCGGAAAAGGAGCGCAATCACGCGATCTACAGCCAGGATCCCGCCGCGGCCGAGCTCTACCAGTCGCGCCTGTTCTCCGACATCAAGTCGCTGGCGCGCCGCCACGAACGGCTGGCGGCCGATCCGGTGACGCTCGATTTCGGCCCGGTCCAATACGTGATTCCCAGCCATTTCGGCTTCTGCCTGGGGGTGAAGAACGCGATCGAGAAGGCCTACGAGACGCTGGCGGAAAATCCCGGCCGCCGCGTGTTCATGCTGTCGGAATTGATCCACAATCCGTTCGTGAACGAGGATCTCCTCCGCCGCGGGCTCCGCTATCTTCAGACCGACAAGGGCGTGCCTTTCACGGTGGATGGGCGCCCCGCCGACCATGCGCCGCCCGGCGCCCGCCTGCGCTGGGACGACCTGACTTCCAACGACATCGTCATCATCCCGGCCTTCGGCGCGACCGACGAGGACAAGAAGCGCCTGGTCCGCAAGGGCCTGGCCGTGTTTCCCCACGACGCCACCTGCATGCTGGTGGAAAAGGTCTGGAAGGCCGCCCGGGCGTATGGCCGGGCCGGATACACGGTCATCATCCACGGCAAGCACGAGCACGAGGAGACGAAAGCGACCTTTGCCAACACCCGCCGCCACGCCCCGGCCCTGATCGTCCGCAACCTGGACGAGGCGCGCCAGCTGGCGGAAATCGTCTCGGCCGGCGACGCCGAGCGCGTGTCGCGTTTCTACCAGCGGTTCGCCGGGCGCTACACTCCGGGCTTCGACGTCGAGCGCGACCTGGCGCGGATCGCCGTCGTCAATCAGACGACCCTGCTGATGAACGAGACCCGCGAGATCATCTCGTTTCTGCGGAGCGTCTACTCCGCCCGCTTCGGCCCCGACGATCCGGCGGCTCCGCGGGTCGGCGGCGGCGGCCGCAACGACACGCTCTGCTACGCGACCCAAGTCAACCAGGACGCCCTGGGGCGGGCGCTGGAGCAGGATCTGGACGGCGCGATCGTCGTCGGGGGGCGCAACTCCTCCAACACCTATCAGCTGTACCGGCTGTGCGAGCAGCGGCTGGGCGACCGGGCGTTATTCATCCAAAGCGAAGCCAACATCCGCTCCCCCGCCGAAGTGGAGCATTTCGTGTTTCCGGCGAAAGGTTCGGCGGGGCACGAGGCCCGCACCGAATTGCGTCCGCTTTGGACGGAAATCGTCGACCGGCCCCTGCGGCTCCTGATCACCGGCGGCGCCTCATGCCCGGACGGGATCATCCAGCACGTGATGAACCGCATCAACAGCTTCTTCGCGCCGGGGGCCCTCCGGTCCCCGGACGCGGTGCTGGCGGAGCTGGAGCGCCCCGCCTGAGGCGTTATTTCGCCGTGTAGGTGACGTCGAAGGCCGAGGAAGTCGTTCCGTCGGGTTCCAGCGAATCCGTGAGCGTCGACGGCGTGGACTTGCCGCCCTCGGGATCCTGCATTGTCAATGGATCGATGGGCCAGAAGTCGATCGGTTCCAAGACGCCCGCGCCGCCACGACTGGCCGAATAGGCTCCGATTCCGACCGCTTGGCAGTCGGCAAACAGCGCCTGGCCAAAATTGGCCAAAGGCAGAATCTCGTTGAAGAACGGCGCCTCCATGATCCATTCCGCCGAGCTCAGCCCGGGTGCCACCGGCATGGTCGTATAGTTCGTGGGAATCACGAATCCGACATTTTGGGTCAAATTGATGATTGTAATTTGGAACACGTATTCGGGCGTGCCGGCCGAGTGGGCCACCGAACCGAGATATTGCACCTGCCCCCACATGATATCCCCGGGATTGAGGGGAAAGCCGGTGATGGAGAACGCGTAGTTCGGAAACATCTCGAACCAGACGTACCCTTGCTGCTGCTTGCCGTCCCAGTCTTGTTCGGTTCCGGTCTGCTCAACCGTGCCGTCGTTATAGCCGTCCAGCCCGATCCAGGCGGACGAATAAAGGGGTGTCTTTCCCCCCGTCACCACAGGCACCTGCCAGGCGCCCTGAACCACGGTGAACGTGTCCTGGATTCCACTCTTGTAATAGGGGACGCCGAATCCGCTCCAGTTGCCGGAGGTCGAATACTTGAGGCGGGACATCGGCAGCGAGTAGGCGCCGTGATGAACGGCGCCGGCCGAAATGAGTTTCATCGTGTAGGTGGGCGTGGCGGAATAGGCCGGCAGGCCCACGAGCGTTCCGAACAAAGCGGACGCGAGCGCTAAACATTTCGAGCGATTCATGGTGTGTGTTGAAGACCTGTTCAAGGCGTTTGCTGGCAGCGATTTTGCCGCCCCGCCCGAGTCAAATGCAATGGCGCTGCATTGGATCGCAGGCAAACGAAAACTCCGGGCAAATCAGCTGGCGCGACTCTCAACGGCCATCACCCGCGCCAAGACCAGCCAGAAAACCGCGCAAATCACGATGGCCGGGGGCAAGCTGACCAGGATCGCCAGGCGCAGGCTGCCCGCCCGATCGGAAATCCAGCCCACCAGGAGCGGCGACCAGAGGTCGCCAAACAGGTGAATCGCAAAAATGGACGCGGCCATCGCGCTGGCTCTCAAGGCGGCGGGCGCCGTTTCCAGGATCAGCGTGTTCAACGGGCCCGTGGACGTGAAAAGCAGGAGCATCGCGGCCACCAGGCACAGCTTGGAAAGCGCGGCGCTCGCGACCAGAAACGCCGCAAAGCCAAACGGGACCGCCAATACGGCCGAGACCGCCAGAAGCGATGCGTAGCCGGCGCGGCTTCGACGCTGCCACCACGTTCCGATGGCCCCTCCGCCGAGGGTGGCCACCAGGCCACTCACTACCAAGGCCAAACCGAAGAAACGATCGGCGTCCCTCGTCGCCATGTGATGCGCCCGTTCCAAGAAGGCCGCCGCCCAGGCGCCGAATCCTCCCAAGGCGAAGGTCTGAGCGACATACCCAAGAACAACCAGGCGGTACGGCCGAATGCGCGCCAAACGCAAGTACTCCCAAAGGGCGGGCACCACGCCGCCGGCATCCTTTCCGCGCGCCATTCGCTTTGGCTCTCGCTGGAGCATGACCAGTGCGGCCAAGACGAGCGCCGGGACTCCCGCGACCAGGAACGCCGCACGCCATCCCCAAAGGGCGGCCATGAATCCACCCAGGACAAATCCGAGTGCGGACCCCACCGGAATGGCGATATAGAAAAGCGAAATGGCATTGTTTCGCTGCGACTCCGGGTACGCGGCGGCGATCCAACTCGGTCCCAGGGTGCCGTAGCTGGCCTCTCCAAAGCCAATCAGGACGCGAAAACAGATCAGCGAAACGAGGCCATGAGCCCACGCGGTCAGCAAGGTGCCCAGACACCAGGCCACGACGCCGGCGACAATCAGCCCGCGGCGCGGCAGGCGGTCCCCCCAATAGCCAACGATGGGCGCCGTCGCGAAGTACCCGATCATGAACGCCGTCAGGACCAGGCTGAATTGCGTATCGGTCAGCCTCAGATCACGCTCAATCGGAGTGACCAGCGCCGGCAGCAGATACCGGTCGAGGTAGTTGCAGAGATTGAGCCCCGTCAGCAGGGCCAGTGCGATGCCGGGCCGCTGGTTCGGATTCGTCAGAACTTGTACGACATGCCCGACCGAACGCCGTGCTCGTTGTTGAAATCGACCTTGGTCGTGAACACGCCGCCTTCTCCGCTCGCGCCCTGAGTATAGCCCGTGGACATCTGATCGAATCCACCGAGGTAAAATCCCGTGCGTTCCGAGATCAGATAGTTCAAGGTGAGGTCAGCATAGCCGCCATAGAGCAGCCGGTTCGTCGTGCTATCGATTTCATCGACGATCTGGAAACCCGTCGGAGGAATCAGGACCGAGTCCGTATCGAGCGTGGAACCGGCATAAATGAGGGTCGGGCCGAGGCTCAGGCTCACTTTCCAGTGGTCCGAGAAATTAAAATCCAGCTCGGGACCGAACCGGATGGTCATATAGGCGCCGTGCACCTTGAAGTGCTCCGTGAGGTCCGCGGCGTTCGAATCCGTGGAAATCTGGGTGGGAATCACGGGCGCGGCCGAAATCAGCACACTCGTCGTGCCACTTGATCCCGGTCCCCCGGGGGGCGCCGCCGTGGCGCCATAGAGACTGTAGGTGTCGGTCACGGTCGTGAGCGTGTTGCTTACGGTCGACATCGTCGCGGCAGCAATATCGTTCAAGCTCACCCCTACAAACAGCTTGAGGTCCACCTTCTTGCTCAGGTGCTTGAAATCGTAGGCCACGTAAGCCTCGAGGCCGACATTGCCGCGGGAATTCTGCGTAAAGGACGGCGAACCATTGGTCGTATCGCTGTATTCGTGAAATTGGACGAAATCTTCCGACGTGATCTGCGAGGGACTGTAATAGCCCCAATTGTTGGTTTTCCCGTCGGCCGAAGCGATGGGACTTTGGGGATCCGCCTGCCCATTGCCCAAATCGATCAAGTTTGCTCGGGTGTCCGGGCCGACCTGCCCGTCGTGGTAAACCCGCTGGATATCCGGTGAAGAATGGTCGGTTACCCCTTCCAAGCCCGAGCCGGTAATGGCGGACTGGGCGTTGTTGGCCATGTCCGGCGTGACATTGGCATGCCCGGAAAACGTGACGCGGGGTCCGTTTGAGAAACGGTAGCCGTAATTTAAGTTACTGTGCGGGACGTAGATATACTCGTCCAAATGGCTGAAGTCCGGAACTTCGGTCGGCGGCTTCTTATTCTGATCCGAATCCGAATCCGAACCGGAATTATCGCCTCCGCCGCCGCTGTAACCGGCGTGCGCATGCACCGCAACCAGCGAAAGGGACGCCAAAAACAGGGCCAAACGAGAAAACGTCATTGAAGAGGGAGTGGGCGGTACGACGGCCGACGGCCGCAAAAGTGCCAAAAATTAAGCCGCCCGTTTACTCCTGGGTCCACTTAAAAATAAACGCGCTGGCGGGGGGCAATACGAGGTTGATCGATTGGCTGAACCCGTCGGCCGGGATGTCTTCCGTCGCCCGCCCGCCATCGTTGCCCCGGCCCGACCCACCGTAGATGTCGCTATTGCTGTTGATCAGCTCGCTCCACCAGCCGCGCCGCGGGACCCCGATTCTGTAACTTTCGCGCACCGCTCCGCCCCCGAAGTGCCCGACGATCAGGAACAGGCACTTTTCCATCGGATCGAGCCGCAGATAGGCGATCAGATTGGCGCCGGCATCCTGACAGGAAATCCAGCGGAACCCGTGCGGATTGAAATCGTTGGCGCTCAGCACCGGTTCCGACGTGTAGACCCGGTTCAGGTCCCGCACGAGCTTGCGGACGCCATTGTGTTCGGGGTACTGGCAGAGATGCCAGTCCAGCCTCGCGTCGTGGCGCCACTCGTGGGACTGGGCAAATTCGCCGCCCATGAACAGCAGCTTCTTGCCCGGCCAGCCCCACATGTGGGTGTAAAGCGAGCGCAGGTGGGCGGCCTTTTCCGGAATGTGCCAGGCGCCCATCTTGAACAGGAGCGATCCTTTGCCGTGAACGACTTCGTCATGGGAAAAGACCGTGACGAAATTCTCCGCGTACTGGTAGAGCATCCCGAACGTCAGGTCGTTCTGATGGTGCTTCCGGTGAATCGGCTCCTTGCTGAAGTAGCGCAAGGTGTCGTGCATCCACCCCATGTTCCACTTGTAGTCGAAACCCAGCCCGCCGCCTGCGGTTGGCTTGCTGACTCCGGCAAAGGACGTGCTCTCCTCCGCCACCATCACGACTCCAGGATAGTAATGGTGCACCAGGTCGTTCACCCGGCGCAGAAAGTCGATCGCCTCCAGGTTTTCGCGTCCGCCATAGCGATTGGGAATCCACTGCCCCTCCTGCCGGGAATAGTCCAGGTACAGCATCGACGCGACCGCGTCGACCCGCAGCCCATCCAGGTGGTAGCGGTCGAGCCAGGCCAGCGCATTGGCGATCAGGAAACACCGCACCTCGTTGCGCCCGTAATTGAAGATCAGCGTGCCCCAATCCATGTGGGCCCCCTGCCGCGGATCGGCGTGCTCGTAAAGATGGCTGCCGTCGAATTCCGCCAGCGCGAACCCATCGCGGGGAAAATGCGCGGGGACCCAATCCAGAATCACGCCGATGCCGCGCTGGTGGAGATGATCGACAAACCAGGCGAAATCCTCCGGCGTCCCAAACCGGTGCGTGGGCGCGAAGAAGCCCGTCACCTGATAGCCCCAGGAGCCGTCGAAGGGATGCTCCGCGATGGGCATGATTTCCAGATGCGTGAAGCCCATCTCGACGGCGTAGTCGGCGAGCGCCGGAGCCAGCTCGCGATATGTCAGCCGCCGGTTGCCGTCGTCGGCGATCCGGCGCCACGAACCCAGATGGACCTCGTAAATGGACATCGGCCGATCCACGTGATCTCCCTGGGCCCGGCGTTTCTCCATCCACGCTCCGTCGCCCCAGATGTGGTGGCGCGTATTGCAGACGATCGACGCGTTGTTCGGCGGCGACTCGAACCGGGTGCCGTAAGGGTCGGTTTTGAGGCGAATGCCGCTCTGTTGGTCGCGAATCTCGAACTTGTAATATTCCCCCTCCCCCAGCCCGGGCACGAACAGCTCCCAGACGCCGGAACTGCCGAGCGGACGCATCGGATGGTAGCGGCCGTCCCAACCATTGAAGTTGCCGACCACGGAAACCCGCGCCGCCGAGGGCGCCCAGACGGCGAACGCGACACCCGGCACGCCGGCGACGTCCCGCCCGTGCGCGCCCAGCTTTTCATAGGCCCGGTGCTCGTTGCCCTCGTTGAACAGATAGAGGTCCTGCGCGCTCAGCGTGGGGAGAAACGCATACGGATCGAAGAACTGCCGCACCGTCCCGTCGCCGAACGTCGCGCGGAGCTGGTAGGGAAACACCGCTTTGCGCTTCGCGATGAACACCTCGAAGAGTCCCTCGACCGACAGGCGCTTCATCGGCGCCGCCGCCGCTGCCGCCGAGAGGTCCACCACCTCGCAGCTCACCGCGCCTTTCACCAAGGCGCGCACGGCCACTCCCCGTGAACGGGGATGCATGCCAAGCACGGAATGAGGGTCGGAATGCTTTGCTTGGAGCAAAGCCTGAAGGTCCGCGGACGCGATCAGCACGGCGCTAAAATGATGGTCAGCCCGTGTTTTTCAATCCCCCGCTGATGCCGTTGATCGTAAGTTCGATCACGGCGCGCAGCGCGTCGGCTTCGGCGGGCGCCAGTTTTTCGCGCCGCAGCCGCCGCATCGTCTCCACCTGCAGGTAATTTAGGGGGTCGATATACGGGTTGCGAAGCTGCACCGAACGCAGCAGCACCGGTTCGCTGCCAAGCACCTGCTTTTGAGCGGTGACGGCCAGGATGGCCCGCTCCGTCCGAGCGAATTCGGTCTGGAGGAGCCCGAAAATCCGCCGGCGAATGGCCGCGTCTTCCACCAATTCCGCATAGAGCGCGGCGATCTGCATGTCCGCCTTGCGCATGGTGAGTTGGGCATTGTCGATCAGCGTCTGGAAAAACGGCCAGCCCGCATGCATGGACCGCAAAAGCTTCTTTCCCGAGGGCCCGCGCTGGAGCACCGCGTCGAGCGCGCTGCCCAGGCCAAACCAGCCCGGAAAATTGAAGCGGCTTTGCATCCACGAGAACACCCACGGGATCGCGCGCAGGTCGTCCACGCTCCGGGTCGCCTTGCGGTAGGTGGGGCGCGAGCCGAGCTTGAGGTTCCCGATCTCATCGATCGGCGTCGCCTGGCGCCAGAATTGGAGAAACTCGGGGTCCTCGTGCACGAGGGAACGGTACGACGCCACGCCCGCCGCGCTCATCGCCTCCATCGCCTCCCGCCAGGGCGCGGGAGTCGAATCGCCCTTCGCCGCCGCCTGGGTTCCCAGCATGACGCCATAGGTCATCTGTTCCAGGATGCGGTGCGCGAGATCGGGATCGTGGTAGCGGGTCGAAAGCACTTCGCCCTGCTCCGTCACTCGGATGCCCCCGCCCTTGAGGCCGGCGGGTTGAGCCAGGATGGCCTTGGCCGCCGGACCGCCGCCGCGGGCAATGCTGCCGCCCCGGCCGTGAAAGAGCGTCACGCGCACCCGATGCCGGTCGCAGACTTGGGCAATCGCATCCTGGGCCTTGTACAGGGCCCAGTTGGCGGTCAGGTAGCCGCAATCCTTGTTGCTGTCGGAATAGCCCAGCATGACGTGCTGGTGTTCGGGCCGGCGGCCCGGCAGCGCAAAGTAGTCGGACAGGATCTGCGGAGCTCGATCCAGGTCGTCCAGAGTCTCGAACAAAGGAGCGATCGGGAGGACCGCGCCGGTCAGCCGTTGAAGCAGTTCGACCTCGAGCAAGTCGGACACCTCGTCCGTCATGCTGATGATGTAGATGCCGAGCGCATCCGGGCCCAGGCGGCGCGCGGCAATTTCGGCCAGGGCCAGCGGTTCGACCACCATTTTCGCCGCCGGCGAAAGCCGCTCCCGGTCCTCCCAGGAAATCCGGGCCGGCCGTTCCAGCGCCGCCATCAGGGCGGCCCGCTTGGCGCCCTCGCCCAGCTTGGGATAATCGGGCCGCTTGAGCAGTTCGGCGACGGCCGCCTCGTGCTGCGCCGAGTGCTGCCGCAGGTCGAGCCGCGCCGTGTGCAGGCCGAAGATGTCGAATTGCACCGCCGCGGTCGCCAGTTCGCCCTCGTTGAGGGCGGCCCCGCGGCCGGCGAGCAGGTTGCCGCGAATCACGTCGAACGTGGTCTGGACGTCGGCCTCCCCGACCCCGCCCGCGGGCCCGCCGGCGTCCGCCAGGCCCTCCGCGGCCGAGAGTTCGGCCAGGCCCGCGGCCAGCTTGTCGCGCAGCGCGGCGAGCATCACTCGGTAGGGCTCATGTGGATACCGCTTGCGCAGCGCCTCGAGGCGGGCGCTGCCGCCGGCCGCCCGCTCGATTGCGCGTTCGAATTCCGCGGTCACCGGCGCCCGGCGGTCGCTGAGCGTCAGGATGCGGGACAGGCCGGCCGAGGCCGAACGAACCTTGTCCAGGGCGAGCCGCCGATGGAGCAGCAGCACCTCGGCCGTCACGGCGGCGGTCACATTGGGATTGCCGTCGCGATCGCCGCCGATCCACGACCCAAAGCGCAGCCAGCGCCGCGGAGCCCGCACCGTGGGATAGTGGCGGGCCAGGGCCCGTTCGAGGTCCGCATACAGGCGGGGCAGCGCGTCGAACAGCGTGGTGTCAAAATACCACAGCCCGGTCCGAGCCTCGTCGGCGACTTCGGGCCGCGCCGTGCGGCTGCGATCGGTCAGCCACAGCGAAACGATTTCCCGCTCGACGGCCGCGGCGTCGA
Source organism: Opitutaceae bacterium (assembly GCA_036502225.1). GTDB lineage: Bacteria > Verrucomicrobiota > Verrucomicrobiia > Opitutales > Opitutaceae > Palsa-1447. The sequence goes on along the minus strand of DASXYY010000013.1, from coordinate 7,642 downwards.
ACAGCGCGGCGTCGGGGGCGGACTCCGGGCTCGCGCGCAGGCGCAGGATTTCGCCGAGCCGGCGCAGCTTGGTCAGCAAGGTGCGCCGCTTCGACTCGGTCGGATGGGCCGTGAAGACCAGTTCGATGTCGAGGCGGTTCACGAGCGCCTGCATGTCCGGACCGCTGACGCCCGACCCCTTGAGGGCCACCACGGCCGCCTCGATCGATTCGCGCATCGGATCGCCCTCGTCGTGAAGCAGGCGGGCGACGCGGCGGCGGCGCAGCAGCAGAATGCGGAAATTCTCCTCCGCCAGGTTGACCAATTCGAAGTAGAGGGTGAACGCCATCGCCTGGTTGAAGGCGGCCGCGGGCGCCAGCGCCGCGACGGCGGCCGCCAGTTCCTTGCCGGCCGCCGGATCGCCGGCCCGGCGCTGCTTGGCGAGGCGGCGCAGATTCTCGACCGTGGCGAAGGCCTCGGGGCCCTCGAGGCGGGAAATGACCCGGCCCAGCGCGGCCCCTAGCTGCCGGATCTCTCCGCTGAGCTGATTCATCTCTTTGATCGCGGACGAACGGCGGCGGGCGGCAACGGCGGCGGGCATGGGCGAGGGAACGATGTAAGAGGGCGCAGGTCCGCAAAAGCCAAATCTTTGTCCGAATAAGTCCTCGCTTCGCCGCCCAACCCGACTTTTTCTGCCCCGAATGCGTCCGATCGCCTTCGTTCTGATAGCTTTGGCCGTCACCGGGGTCGCGCATGCCCGCAAGGCCAAGCCTCCGGTGCTTGACGACCAGGCCGAAAACCTGGCCCCGATCCAGATGTCCGGGGCCCGCTATTCGGCGGATTTGGACGGCAACGTGGATGTCGTGGGCGGCGTAAACTGGCGACAGGGACATCTTTTGGTAACCGCCGATCAGATGCATTATGAGCGGGCGACCAATACGATCGTCGCCCGCGGGGACGTCGTGGTGACGCAGGACGACGTCCGGATGCTGGCCGACTACCTGGAATATCACCGCACCCAGGGCACCTTCGTCGCCAAGGACGTCCGGATCGGCCGCTACCCGGTCTACATCCAGGGCCTGGACGCGGAAGGGACGATGCACGAGGTCACCATTCACAAGGCGGTGGTCAGCTTCACCGATCCCGGCCGCTGGAAGCCGTCCCTCAAAGCCGGCACGATTGTCTACTCGCCGGGACACTATCTGCGCACGGTCAAGTCCCTGATCGGCATGAACGGCGTGGGCATCATCCCCCTGGGCAATTTCCGCGAAACCCTCAACGAGGCGGTCAGCGCCCAGATCTTGACGCTCGAAGCCGGCTACCGCTCGCATTTGGGGCCGAGCCTGACCGTGGGCTATCACCTTCCCTTTTTCGACGACTCCGCCCATCTGGGCGGCGACGTCAGCGAATACATCCGGCGCGGCGTGATGGCCGGCCCCTCGGGCACCTACGCCGATCCCGACGGCAGCCAGGATTGGTACGGCTCGCTCCAGAGCGGCTTCATCGACGATGTCGGCAAGAAGGGCATCGACGTGACGGGCGCCAACATCCCGAACGGACGCGGCTTCGTGACGTGGGAACACACCCAGGAGATTTCCCAGGAATGGTCGATCGACGGGCAGCTCAACTATTGGACCGACTCGTCCGTCACGCGCGATTTTCGCCCGCAGGAATTCTTACCCGTCCAGACCCCGGACACTGACCTCGAAATTCTCCACTCCGGGCCGGACGACTTCGCGTCGCTCTTTGTCCGGCCGCAAGTCAACGACTGGGAGGACGTCGTGCAGCGACTGCCGGAACTCAGCTACACGCTGGCGCCGCTCAACATCGGGGGCGGATTTTACGAGCGCGGCGAGGCCAGCGCCGTGCATCTGGAAGAAAACCCGCCGACGGTGCTGGACCAGCCCAACCTCGCGGAAAACCGCCTCGACGCATTCTACCGCATCTCCCGGCCGATCGTGGCGGGCAATTGGTTCAATTTTACGCCCATCGCCGGGGTGCGTGAGACGGACTATTTCGACACCCAGGGGGCGCTGGTGGGCAACCACTACATCCGCACGCTGGGCGAGGTCGGCTTCGATTCGCAGCTCGAGGCGAGCGGTGTCTTCGACTATCAGAACGCCACCTGGGGCATCGACGGGCTGCGCCACTTGTTCATCCCCTCGATCTCGTACCGTTACATTCCAGGGTCGGCGACGGGCAACGAATCCATTCCCGACATCGACCAGCTCAGCTACAGCACGTACCTGCAGCCGCTCGAATTGGGCGACGACCGCGACATCGACCAACTGGGGCCGCGCAACACGATGCGCATCGGCCTGGACAATATCCTTCAGACGCGTGACGACGGCTACGGTTCGCGCAACCTGATCGACTTCGACGTGGCCGACGACGTGAACTTCACCAAGCCCCAGCCCTACTTCGAGAATTACTCGAACGACATGCACACGGAGATGCTGCTCACGCCGGCGCGCTGGATCGAAATCGACGCGGCCCACGTCTTCAACCCCGCCACCTTCACCCTGTATGAATTCGACGCGGGCCTGACCCTGCGCGATGGCGACCAATGGTCGGCGCGAATCGCCGGCGATTTCCTCCGCCACGAGACGGACGACTATCTGTTCGAATACCGCTACCGGCTGACCGAGGAGTACCAGGCCGTGCTCAATGTCGAGTACGGCGCCCGTTCGCACGTGCTCAACACGGTGCAGCTGGGCATTGTCCAGAACCTGGGCAACACCTGGCGCGTCCAGTGGCTGCTGACGCGCAACGGCGGACCCAACCGCGAGGGCCGGTACGGCGCGAATGTCGAAGTCGACGTCTATCGCTTCTGAGGGCCCGGTGGGAAATCAGCGGCGCGTTGCCGCCGAGTTCATCGCGCAGCTTTCCCCGCACGTGGAGCGGGACCGCGCCTTGCCCGCACGGATCGAGCGCCTGCTGAAGGGCGACCGGCGGCTGGGCTCGCGGGATCGGAGGCTCTACCGCGAGCTCATTTATTCGCACCTCCGATTCCGTCCCTGGTTTCCGGCCGGCGACCTGGCCGCGCGGCCGATGGAGGCCCTGGCGTGGCTGGCCGCGGCGTCGCCCGCGACACGCGCGTTTCGGGAAGGCGTGCTGGGAACCGCGGCATTCCGCTGGCCCGCGGTTCCCGCCACCCTGGTCGAAAAGTCGCCGGTCGTCGCGTCCGCGCTGGGCCGGGACCTGCCGTCGCTCCTGCCCGAATGGGCGGCCGCCGAATGCCCGGTGGCGGTCGAGCCCGCGGAATACGAGGCCCTTCATCGGCGGGCTCCCCTCTGGCTCCGGGTTCGCGATCCGGACGACGTCCCCACGGTCATCGCCGACTTGGGTCGGGTGGGAATCTCCACGGCCGCCAGCGGGCCTTTGCCGACGGCGCTGCGGGTCGAGGGCGAAACCGACGTGACCCGGACGGAGCCCTTCGCGAGCGGCCGCATCGAGGTGCAAGACCTGGGATCGCAGTTGATTTTGGCCACGGCCGCGCCTTCGCCGGGCGAAGTCTGGCTCGACGCCTGCGCCGGCGCCGGCGGCAAATCGCTTCAGTTGGCCGGCCTGCTCGGCGCTCACGGCAAGGTTTGGGCCCACGACATCCGGCCCGAGGCGCTCGCCGAACTGGACGCGCGCGCGCGGCGGGCGGGCCTGGGCGGCCGCATTTCGCGGACCCCGCGCGGCAATCCCGCCGCGCAGGCGCCTTACGACGGCGTCCTGGTCGATGCGCCCTGTTCGGGCAGCGGCACCTGGCGACGGGCGCCGCATTTGAAATGGTCGACGTCGCCCGCCGCCCTGGAAGCGGCGGCCGCCCTTCAAGCCGATCTGCTCGAACGTTTTTCGCCCCTGGTCCGGCCCGGCGGGCGTTTGGTGTATGCCACCTGCGCGCTCAGCCCCCGCGAAAACGAGGGCCAGGTCGCCGCGTTCGTCGCGGCGCAACCCGCCTATCGCCTGGAACTTCAGCGGCTCTTCCGTCCGTCCGAACATGACGGCGATGGGTTTTTTGTCGCCAGCCTGCGGCGCGCCCCCTAAATCCGCCGCAACGTGGTCCCAGATTCCGATTCCGCCTATCGCATCAAACTGCAGGTGTTTGAGGGACCGCTCGACCTCCTGCTGTTCCTGATCCGCAAGAACGAGCTCGATATCTACGACATTCCGATCGAGTCCGTGACGCACCAGTACATCGCCGCGCTGAAAAGCATGCAGCAGCTCGACCTGGAGGTGGCCGGGGAATTCTTCGTGATGGCGGCCACCCTGATGGAGATCAAGAGCCGGCTCCTGCTGCCCAAGGGCCAGCAGGCGGTCGGGGCCGAGGACGCCGATGAGGACGCCGACCCCCGCTGGGAGCTCGTGTACCAGCTCCTCCAATACAAAAAATTCAAGGAGGCCGCGGCCCGGCTCAACGAGCTGAGCTACGAGCGGCAGAATCTCATGGACCGCTACGTGACGGACCGCGCGGCGGCCGAGGAGCGGGAGCTGCAGGCGGTGGACCGCATCCAGCTGTGGAACACCTTCAACCTGGTGCTCCGCCGTCTGGCGGACAAGCTCGTGGTCGGGGAAATCCACGACGAACGCGTCACGGTGGCCGACCAGATGGAGTGGCTGCTGGAACGGCTCAAATCTTCGAACCGCTTCGTTTTTTCCCAATTGTTCGACGGGCCGATCACCCTGCGCCGCCTGGTCGCGACGTTTCTGGCGGTGCTGGAATTGACCCGGCTCAAGCGGCTCCGCCTGAGGCAGACCGAGGCGTTTGCCGACATCCTGTGCGAAGGAGTCGAGACCGCCGGCCCGGAAATCCCGCTTGAATCGGCGCCGAACCCGGACACCGTGCCCGCGTGAGCAAGCCGAAGAAAAAGCCCACGCCTCGCAAGTCGTCCCACTTGCTGGGCCTGGGGCTCGACCACCAGGACGGTCACAAGCGCATCACCACCGGCGACAAGTTCACGCTGGTCGGAGGCTCCGCGGAGTCCCACGAGCGGATGACCGAAACGGTGGTCAAGACGTTCGAGGAATTGAAGTCGCGCGGCAAGTCGCTCGAGGGCGTCGAGCCCCGGGAACTGGCCGAGATACTGGACAAATCCACCCCGCGATGACTTATTGTCGTACTGTCATGTCTGAAAAAATTACCCACCTGACCAACGACACTTTCAAGTCGACTGTCGCCGAATCACCCACCCCTGTCCTCGTAGATTTTTGGGCGCCCTGGTGCGGCCCCTGCAAGGCCATCGGTCCGATTCTCGAGGAGCTCGCCGCCGAGCTCGATGGCAAGCTCAAGATCGCCAAAGTGAACATCGACGAAAACAACGAGATCGCCGTCGAGTACAACATCAAGGCGATCCCCACGATGCTCATTTTCAAGAACGGCAAGGAGGTCGACAAGATCGTCGGCCTCACGCCCAAGGCCGCCCTGAAAGCCAAGCTGGCCACCCAGCTGGCCTGAGCCGGCGGAAAACGCTAGCGCTGTCGCCGGGGGCGCTGACCCCGGCCGTTCCGCTTTCGACACGGGTGGAGCGCATGGCCCCCATGCGCTTTGACCGCTGACCGCGTTTGGCGCCAAAGCGCGTGGGGACCACGCGCTCCACCCGCCATCTACCGCGACCAAACCAGTCCGGTGGCGAGCAGCGCTCCGTAAAGAAACAGCAGCTTCCCCGAGTCTCCGAGCAGCGCGATCAGCTCCTTGGGCTCGGCCGCTTTCGCCAGCCGCCGCGCGTGGCTGACCCCCAGCGGGGTCGCGAGCAGCGGCAGCAGAATGGGCCACCGATAACCTCCCGTCAGCAGCGCAATCGGAACCAGCAGCGCGACCGCCAGCGAGCACGCATACTGGCCGCGGGCGAACCCGCGGCCGAACCGAACGACCAGCGTGCGCTTGCCGGCAGGTCCGTCCGTGTCGGCGTCGCGATAATTGTTCACGAGAAGAATGTTCGCCGCGAGCAGGCCGATCGGAATCGACGTGAGCAGCGCCGCGCGCTCGATGTTTCCCGTTTGGACAAAGCAGGTGGTCATCACGGCGACCGGACCAAAGAACACGAAAACGAACACATCGCCCAATCCCAGATAGCCCAGCGGCCAGGGACCGCCGGTATAGGCGATGCCGGCCGCAATGCTGGAAAGGCCCACCACGAGCAGCGTGAGGCCTCCCCGCGGCAACAGGCAGAGTCCCACCCCAAAGGCGGCCGCGAAGGTGGCGATCATGACCACCTTCATTATCCCGGGTGAAACGAGCCCCGCCGCCACCGCCCGTCGCGGGCCGACGCGCGCGGCCGTATCCGCCCCCTTGATGAAATCGTAATAGTCGTTGGCGAAATTGGTCCCAATCTGGATGAGCAGCGCAAAGGCCAGGCAGAGCGCCGCCGCTCCCCAGACGAAGCGGTTTTCCCGCATCGCGAGCGCGCATCCGACCATCACCGGCGCCACCGCCGCAGGCAGGGTCCTCGGCCTCGCCGCCGCGAGCCAGACGAGCGCCCGATTCATTGAATACGAAAACCCGAAAACTGCCGCGTCCGCACGCGAAACGATTTTTCCACCTTGCGAATGTAACCCTGCATCCGGTCCTCGATCGCCGAGACGAAACGGTCCAGTTCCGCCTGATCGCCTTCCGCCTCCACGCGCACTCTCCCGTCGAGAAGGTTCTGCACGTAGCCCGCAACCTCATATTCGCGTGCGACTTCGTTCACCGCATAGCGAAACCCCACTCCTTGCACTCGGCCCTGAAAATGCACGTCGGCATGCGTGGCTTCGCCCATAGGCTGCCCATTAGCCAAGGCCGGACGCCCGGCGTAAAGCCTTTTGATTTGCGTTTTCAGGCGCTCAGCACCTCAGTTTCCGAAGCAATGGAAAATTTCGACTCTGATGGTCCCCCCGATGGCGAGTGGGAAGATCGCGGCGAACTGGCTTGGAACGAATTTGATTGGGAACGCTATCTCAGGGAACAGGACGACGCCGTCCATCGCTACCTCGGATTCTACGATAGTTTCCGCAAGCAGGCCGATCGCATCGACCGGGTGGCGGAGCAGATGGGTTGGGAACCCGCCGACGCGGCGCAGGACGAGGGCGAAGATGCCGCTTCCGCGGACGAGGCCGCCGATGACTCTCCCGAATTTGCGACCGAGGAGGACATTTACACGCTCCACAAGAACCCCGTGTACGTGGCGAGCAAGGCGATCTATCTGAGCCTCAAGCGGCCGTGGGAACTGATGGCGATCGACTCGTCAAATGTGCCGGCGCGCCTGAGCATTCCGTTCCTCTCCTCGTTGCACCGTGGTGAGGAGCAGGCGAGCCAGGCGATTCATGCGCTCGATTTCGGCGATTACGCCATGGCGATCAGCCTGTTCAAGCGCGCGCTGTCCGCCCTCAACCTTTCGCTTTCGCTGCTCGATGAAAAGTCGGCCGCATACAGCAAGCCGCTGACCGCCTACCGCGAAGACGCCCTCATCCGCCTCTTCGACCTGCGCGAAATCTGGCTGCGCGTGATCAGCGAGTGCCGCCGGGAGCTGAACCGCCCGGTCGAGGAGGAGTAAAGCGGGATAGGGGTAGGGACAGGAATGGAACCTGCCCCTCCCTCCGAACCGGACGTGCGGAACTACCGCATCCGGCTCTCCGGTTGAAGAGTGCCCGTTAAGGGACTGGAAGAGACGCGCGCCAGAGTTGCTCCAGGCTGAGC
>DASXYY010000012.1:0-17765 GCA_036502225.1 Opitutaceae bacterium | reverse complement strand
TCCGGTTGCTTCCCACCCCGCCTCGCGGCGGCGCAGTTTCCTTCCGCTGCCGATATCCATGCCGATACCGGGGTCTGACTTTCACATCCTGAGTTCATGTATTTGATGACGCACTGGAGCGCGTGGTCCCCACGCGCTTTGTCGTCCGCCCGCGTTTGGCGCCAAGGGGTCATGCGCTCCACCCTCGCATCACTGCAGATTGGGCTCATCCCAGCCCAGCACCCCCAGCAGCGCCCCCCAGCTGTAAAACGGATCGCTGCTGGTCACATCATCTCCGGTCCCCCTCGCCGCGTTATAGTTCTCGTGGATCTGGCCGCGCTCGCGCCAGTCCTTCAGGAGCAACGCCTCCGACTTCTGCGCCACCTGGCGGCGCTCGTCCGCCGTGCCGTAGCGTTCAAGTCCCCAATATACCAACTGGTTCATCGGACCCCAGATCCGACCGCGCCAATAGAACTGATCGCGGAAGGCCGGATCGTTGCGGGGCGTCGCCGGAAAAACCCACTCGCCCCAGAATTCCGCCGGGTTGAACAAGTGCTCGCGGATCATCCGGCGCGCCTGCACGGGCGTCGGCACCTGGGTCAGCAACGGGTAGAAATTGGTCGGCGAAACCCGGGTTGAAGGGGCGCCGCGCGCCAAGTCCCGGTTGAGGTACATCCCTCGTTTCTCGTCCCACAACGCAGCCAGCTTCGCGCCAAAGGCCGCCGAGCGGACGCGCAGTTCCTTTGCCTCCGCCGTACGCCCGATTCCATCGGCCAGGTCGGCCAGACTGTCGCAGTCCGCCACATACAGGGCCAGGAGTCCCACGTCGGCCATTTCCATCCGATGCGCCTTCGAGTCGTAGCCCGCGTTGTCATACATCGGCGAATTATCCAATCCGGATTCGTACTTCGCGCCCTGGAGCGTGTCGACCGCCACGTCCTGCAGATCGTAATCCAGGCCGGTCGGCTCCGTTCCCCACGCCAGGTAACCATCCACCGCTCGATGCGCCGCCCACCAGCGGTTCCAGGCGAGCAGCGCGGGAAAAGTCTGCTCGACGAACCAGCGGTCATGGAATCGGCGATACAGTCGCTGCACCACCAGCGATCCGACCGGCGGCTCCGAGCGGTCAAGGCTGCGGCCGATCCGGGCGCTGGAATAATTGGGCACGAATCCGGCGGGCGCGCGCTCGCGCAGCATTTCGATGACATTGGCGTAGGCCAAGTCGCGGTTGAAGTACCCCGCCACATAGCCGGCGAAGAACGTGTCCCAGTCGAACAGCACCCAGCCGCCCCAATTGACGTTCCACGCGCGGCTCACCGGCGTCAGGACGCGATGATGCGGGGCGTCGTAGATCGTGTCCCAGCCGATCGCCGAGGCCACTGCGCCGGAGGTTTCCGTCGGTAGGCCGGGCTGGGCGCTGGCGCGAAGGAACGCATTGCGTGCCCGGGTTACGTTGTCCGAAACGAGCAGAGGGAACACGGAAGCGGCGGGACGCCGCTTCCACATCCAAGCCACCGGACCCGTCAACGGCCGGACCTCAGCCAATTCCAACGCACCACGGTCGTCGCCCGACCGCCCCGGCAGCCCCAGCGCTCCCGACCCCACGCGAAATCTAACCGTGGCTTTTTCCCCGCCTCTCAGGGGTGTGATCAGCATCGAGTCCTGGTCGCCGTCCGCCGCCGTCTCCACTTTCACCGACATGCCTTTCCAAGTCAGCGTCCATTCCGTGTAGCTGCCGTCGAGCGCATGCCGCCCCAGGGCGACGACCGCGCCATTCGGATTTCGTTCGCCGGGCTGCACGGCGCGCAACACTTCGCCATCCAAGGTGAATTCCGGGGTGAACCACGCGCCATCCGGCAGATGCACCTGTGTCAGCACGCTGCGCGTGTCCCAGGTGTTCCAACCCTGCGCGAGGCGGGTTTGTAGTTGCGAGTACGGGTCGTCGTTGGCGGCTCGCGCGAGGCCGGCGGCGCCCAGCGCAGCCGCGCACAAAGCCGTCACCGCGATGATTCGCCGCAGAGGCATTTCCATTGGGATGTCCTAACGTGACGATTTTGTCGATGCGGAGGCAAGGAAGGTGGAGCGCGTGGTCCCCACGCGCTGTTTGGCGTCGAAAGCGGAACTGCCGGGGTCAACGCCCCGGGCTACAGCAGCGCGAGCGGAGCAACGCTGGCGGCTCTACCGCCACTCGTGGCGTGGGTACCGGCGGCTCAGCTCGGGCTTGATTTTCGGATACACTTCCCGCCAAAAATTCGTGAGGTCGTCCGTCACCTGAAGCGGGCGCTGATTGGGCGCCAACACCTGGATCTTGACCGGCACGCGCCCGTGGCCAATCGCGAACTTCCCCTCGACGCCGTAAAGCTCCTGGATGCGCGCGCTCAGCACGGGCGGCCCCTCCTTGGCATATTCAATCCGCGACTTGCGCCCGTTGGCCATCTCCAGCCGCTCCGGCAGATAATCGTCCAACACCGCCAGCTGCTCGGCCGTGAGCCAGTCGCGCAGGAACGGCATCACTTCCTTGGTCCGAACTCCTTTGGCGGTCATTTCCCCGTAACAGATCTGCTCGATCAACGTGGCGCGGTCGGCGTCGCCCAGGACGTTCACCTCCAACTCGGGGAACCACTCCGCCAGGCGGTTCACGCGGACGATCCATTGCTCCACGTTCTCATCCCAGGCATCGATCGTGACGCGGCCCTCTCGCACCTCCTTGGTCAGCAGCGCGGCCGCCTCGTTGAGCGGCACGTCCTCGCTGTTGCCCTTGGCCTCGATGACGAGATCGCGAAAGCGCCGCTCCTTGCGGGCGAGCACGCGTTTGGCCTCCGCATCGTAAGCGACCCCGCGCACGTCGCGGTAGTCCTGGGGAAACAATTCCTTGAGCCAGGCCTCGTCGATCGCGGTCGCGAGGCTCAGCAGGACATTCACTTCGCCGCCGCGGCCTTCGATTTCGCTGATTTCCGCGGCGACCAGCAGCGGCGCCTTCTGCACCGCGCTCTCGCGCGCGAGAACGCCTTTGCGCTTGTGGACGAGTTCGCAGCGGAGCGTCGCCGCGTCGAGCCGTTTGGCCAGCTGATCCGAAAAACCGGCCAGAATGCACTTTGCCGTCGAAGCGGCGTCCCCGCCGCTTTTCTCTCCCCCCAAGCGGCGGCCCGCCGCTTCCACCTCGGCCTCCGCCGCCAGTCCCTCGTCCTTCGCAATCTCCAGAAACTGTTCGAAGAGCGGCCCCACCTGCCGGGCTCCTTGCGCATGAATCCCCAACCTCCGGCACGCATCCAGCGAATACCGATTCTGATCCGCAAATCGCCAGGCCCGCATCAACAGGAAGAAATCACTGACATGTTCCTCACCCAGGAGGTTTTCGCGCGCCTGCTCGACTTCCTTGCCGACGCCACGCATCAGGAAATTCCGGCCCTGAGTGAGCGCGGCCATGAGCGCCACGGCGCGCACGCACCCGCGCTTCTCCGCCTCCAGGAACATGCGCGCGTAGCGCGGATGCACGGGAAATTTGAGCATGCGCCGTCCCACGTCGGTGCAAACAGAATGGGGACGTGGAAGCGGCGAGACGCCGCTTCCACTGTCCTCCGCCCCGTCAACTGCCAGCGCGCCCAAATCCAACAAGAGCTGCTCCGCCCGCTGCAGCCCCTTCGGATCCGGCGCCTCGAGCCACGGAAAATTCCGCACGTCGGCAATGCCGCTCGCCTTCAAGGTCAGCACCACCTCGGCCAAATCCAGCCGCTTGACCTCCGGCAATTCCTGCGCCGGCCGCTGGCTGTGCTCTCGCTCGGTCCAAAGCCGCACGCAAACTCCCGGCGCCGTGCGTCCGGCCCGCCCCGCGCGCTGATCGGCGCTCGCCGCGGAAATCTTCTCGATCAGCAGCGTGTTGATTCCCCGGTGCGGATCGAACCGGGCGATGCGCGCCAAGCCGGAGTCGATCACGGTCGTCACCCCGTCGATCGTCAGTGACGTTTCCGCGACGTTGGTGGAGACAATGATCTTCCTCGAATCGTAACGCGCCACGGCGCGATCCTGCGCGTCGGCGGGAAGTTCGCCATGCAACGGGAAGGTCACGAATCCGCGCAGATCCTTGTTGCCCTGGATCGCCGCCACGGTGCGCCCGATCTCGTACGCGCCCGGCATGAACACGAGCATGTCACCGGGCGTAACGCCGGCGACGCGCGCGCACTCCCGCGCCGCGACGTCCCAGACGGGCTCGGCGTCGAACGACACCGCCTTCGGCAGATACTCGACGCGCACGGGAAACGTCCGCCCCTCGCTGCGCAGCGTCTGCACGGGCTGCAGATATTCGCCCAGGGCGCCCGTATCGAGCGTCGCCGACATGACGATGATCTTCAGATCCGGCCGCCGCGTCTCCTGAATCTGCTTCGCCCGCGCGAGCGAGATGTCGCCATACAGGTGACGTTCGTGAAACTCGTCGAACACGACCGCCGCGATGCCGGTCAGATTGGCGTCGAACGACATTTGCCGAAGCAGGATGCCCTCGGTGACGAAGCGAAGTCGGGTCCGCTCGCTCACCCGCGACTCCAGGCGTATCTGATAACCCACGACGGCGCCGAGCGGCGTATCCATTTCCTCCGCCACCCGCCGGGCCAGCAGCCGCGCCGCGAGCCGCCGCGGCTGCAGCACCACCGCCTGGCCCTTGGCCCCCAGCAGCCCGTGCCGGTAAAGCATCTGGGGAATCTGCGTGGATTTTCCCGATCCGGTCGGCGCCTGGACAATCAGGCGGGCGCGTTCGCCGCGCAGCGCCGCGACGACGGAGGACTCCAATTCATATATCGGCAGGGACCGCGGATCCATCGAAAGGGTGTGAATAACTTCTGAGTCAGATTACTGCCAAGTTATTCACCACTCTCTCAGGGTGAATAAGTTCCGAATAAGAAACTCTTCTCAAAACCGTAACGACTTTGCATGCTCCACCCCGTTCCTTGATAGCACAGTCGAAGTGCGGTGGCCTGAAAAACCCGCCGAGAACACGACTGGGATAATCCCGGGCGACCGGGGAAAGGAAGAGGAAAGCTGGTTTCCTCCTCCCCTTCCAGCGGCTTTAAAACCGCGGGACAGGCAGTATCACCAGCTCCTCTGGCCGGTGTGATGACCGGTCAGTTACATCACTGAAGGAGCTGAGCGGCAAGACGCGACTAGAAACCGCGGCCGAGCCGAGTCAGACGCGGACGGGAGTTTCGACCCCCGCGTCGACGCAGTTACCCAGAGGGTTACGGCTGCTACTGCGCAGACCAGAACGCTTACGCGTTTTCCGGCGGGACGACCCCGCCAAAAGGCCCGGCTTGGCGACGAGCCGGGCGCGCAAGGGAAACGTGAAGGCGGGGAGCGAGCGGGCCAGGCAAAGCCCGTGAAACCTCCTCAATTGGGCGGCTTGACAACACAAGTCACCCAACTGCAAAGCGAACGCAGCCTGAGAGTTAAGAGGTCAGACCCGTAACGCGGGGCCAACGGCCAGCCAAAAGCTGGTGCCGTCCTCGCGGTAAAGGTGCCGACGCGAACACAGCAATGCAGGCGTGTCTGCACCACGTCCGGCGTGACCGTCCCCGGCAGGGGGCGTCCGAACCGGGCGAAGAGGCCTCACTCGATAAACTCCAATCGGAAACGGTAGGAGCGATCCCGCTATGAGATCGAAAACTTCGCATGCCGCGAAGAGTAGCGTCGGGGAGCATACGGCCCGCGAAAGCGAGAGCGCCCAACGTATGCCCAGGGAAAGAGCGTGTGGCGAACGCCCACCCCCAATTTGGCCCCGCGACCGCAAGGTCGCGGGGCTAAATGCTTTCTGGGCATCGCGATTCGATGCCCCGTCCGCTGTGGCCGGGGGCTTATCCCGATGTAGCCGGGGGCGCTGACCCCGGCCTTTCCGCTTTCGGTGCCGAACAGCGCGTGGGGACCACGCGCTCCACCGCGGGATACGCCCCCGGCTAAAGCGGCGAGACGCCGCTTCCACCTTCCGAAATGCGCCGCCGATCCCGTGCGGGAAGCCCCTGCTCCCACGCATCCGCATTTTTCCTGTCCACCTGCCGCCATCGCCTCACCGCGACCCCCATCGCCTCATCGCGAAACGGTTCCGGCGGCGACGCCAACGCCCACTTCGCGGCGTAGTCCGGCGTCTCCCGCGCCCAGCGCATAAAAATCGCGCGGGCGATATCCAAATCAACGCCGCCCGGCGCGATCGGCACGATCTGATCCAACACGGCCGGATACAAACCACGCGGAAGCTCCCAGGCCGCCCCGTGAAGGACCGCCTTCCGATCCGCCGGATCCCGATGCTCGTGCGCCGCGGCGCGCAGCCGCGCGACAATGTCCGCCGCCATCGGATTGGCGGGCGGCCCCAAGGGCGCCGCCCGGCCCGCGAGTGCGACCAACAATCCGAAGAACAACCGGACTGCTTTCGCCGGACTCACTCAGTACGTGACCGAATCGACGTAAAACGATCCGGTATACGATGAGGAAAACTCAATCAGCAGCCCAATCTGGTCGATCGTCTGGCCCGCCGGAGCAATCAAATTGATCTCGTTCCAGGCCCCCTGTGCCAGACTGGCATTGCTGAGCCACGCCCCACTGGTCCAGGTCCAGCTCGACCCATACTCGCAGTAAGCTTCAACGCCGTTCAGCGCGCTCTGGCTCGGGACCCAGAGCCAGAACGTGATGAACCGGCCCGCGGGGCTGCTCGACGGCGCCACGCCGACGATGTTGCTGCCGCTATTGCTGGTAAACGAAACCTTGAGCGAGTCGCTGCCGGTATAGTGCTCGCTGGTGGAACTGGAAAGCGCAGCGCTGCCAGACTCAACCGCCCAACTGATCGTGGACCCTTCAAAGTCGTACCGCAGCGTGGGCACGTAGGTCGGCGTGCTGTTGAACGTCTCGGCGGCACCCTCGAAGTCCGCAAAATCGCCATTATTGTCGACGCCGCCATACGACCAAGGCATGTGACCGGCGAATCCGTTGTTGTTCGCGCTGCTCATCATCTGCAGCGGCGAAGTGTACGGCGTCGTGCTCATCGCCGCAAATTCCCCGACCACCGCCGGCACCGTCCAACCATAGTACGCGGGCGTGTGCCCGCTCGCCAGAGGGTTGTAGTTGTATCCGCTTCCGACCATCCAGCTGTAATAGTGCACGTCGCGGTGATTCAACCCGAGGTTGGCGTACCAATCGCCCACGGTGCCGTCCTTGCCGTTGGCCGTGTCCCATTTCACGGAAGCCGATCCCACGGTGACGTTCACCCCGGAGAGGTTGGAATGGATGGCCGAAGTGAGCGACTTGATGAACGCCTGCATCTGGGCGAGCGTGCAGGACTGCGTCGTCGTATTCGGCGTCTGGGAAATGCCCCACTCCGGCTCGTTGATGATCTCGATCGCCGCCAGAGCCGAATAGCCCTTGAGCCCTTTGCAGATCGGAATCAGGGCGTTGTTGATATAGTCCGTCGTGTACTGGGTGTTCGTGACGAGACTCGCGTGGTTGTTGTTGAACAGGTCGAACGACCACAGCGAGAGGTACACGTGAATCCCATTGTTGGCGGCCTCCGTCAGCATGTTCTGGAGATTCGGCACGAGGGTGCTGCTGATGCCCGTGACATCGCCGTTCGAATTGAACGTCGGTGTCGCGCGCCCATCGCAATGCAGCCAGATGCGGGCGGCATTGACGCCCCCGCTGTGGAGGTTGGCAAACGCCGTATTCCACCAGGTAGCGCTGTAACTTCCGCCTCCGAAATCGGTGCCAAAGGCATTCCAGGGAATGTTGGCCCCATTCAGATAAGGGGTGGACCCATTGATCGTGGCTGCGGTCAGCGAGGCACACGTTGAAGCGGCCAAAGCGGCCGCGCAGGCACAGACAAAACGCGACATTTTCATAACGTGAATGGAGCCCCCCGCCACTCGTGATTGGGGTTTGGGGAGCCCCTCCTCCTTCAGACCGGAATTGTTACGAATGGTCGCTGCAAGTCAGCAGCAAAACGTCGGATTGCCTAACACTCACTAGGGCAAGCTGTAGCCGGGGCTATCACAAGGTGGAGCGCGTGGTCCCCACGCGCTTGGACCTCCGCCCGCATTTGGCGCCAAAGCGCATGGGGACCATGCGCTCCACCGGCGACCGGGTGAGCGGATTCGGGTCTGTTCAGCTTGCGCAGGAACCGCAGAAGGCTACGATTGACCCCTTTTCGCATTACTCTCGTGAACCAGAACATCCGCAACATTGCCATTATTGCCCACGTCGACCACGGCAAAACGACCCTCGTCGACAAGCTGCTGAAGGAAGGCGGAGTGTTTCGCGCCAACCAACACGTCGAGGAGCGCGCCATGGACTCCATGGATCTGGAGAAGGAGAAGGGCATCACGATCAAGGCCAAGAACACGGCGGTCCACTGGAAGGACAAGACGATCAACATTGTCGACACCCCCGGCCACGCCGACTTCGGCGGCGAAGTGGAACGCGCGCTGCGCATGGTCGACGGCGTGCTCCTCGTGGTGGACGCCTACGACGGCCCCCAGGCCCAAACCCGCTTCGTCCTCCGCAAGGCGCTGCAGCACGGTCTCAAGGTCATCATTGTCATCAACAAGATCGACCGCGAGAACGCGGACCCGAAGAAGATGTACGACAAGGTTCTGGAGCTCCTGCTCGAACTGAACGCGTCCGAGGAGCAATTTGACGCCCCGGTCGTTTACGGTTCCGGCCGCGATGGCTACATGATGTACCACCTGGGCGAGCCCAAGAAGGACATGACGCCCCTGTTCGAAACGATTCTCGAACATATCCCGCCGCCCTTCGCCAAGCCCGACGAGCCCTTCCACATGCTCGTGTCGAACATCGACTGGAGCGACTACGTGGGACGCATCGCCGTCGGCAAGATTCTCGGCGGCAAGGTGTCCGTGGGCGACTCGGTCTTCGTGCTGCGCAATTCCGGCGCGGTCAAGGTTCGAGCCAAGATCACCAAAGTGTTTGAATACTCCGGTCTCGGCACGTTGGAGTCCGAGGTTGGCGTTGCCGGCAACATCGTGGGACTTTCCGGGTTCGAGGATATCGACATCGGCGATACGATCGCCGTCGCGGAGGACGCCCATCCCCTGCCCTTCACCCAGATCGACCCGCCGACGCTCGAGATGCAGTTCTGCGTCAACGACGGTCCGCTGGCCGGCCGCGAAGGCAAGTACGTCACCTCGCGCCAGCTGCGCGAGCGCCTGATGCGCGAACTGAAGATCAACGTTTCGATCAAGGTCGAGGACACCGACAAGGCCGGCGTCTTCAATCTGAAGGCCCGCGGTGCGATGCAGATCGCGGTCCTGGTCGAGACCATGCGCCGCGAAGGGTTTGAGCTGCTCGTTTCCCGCCCGACCGTCATCACCCGGACGGAAAACGGAGTTCTCCTGGAGCCCTTCGAAACCGTCTGGATCGAAGTCCCGGAAGAGTGCGTCGGCTCCATCATGCAGAATCTGGCCAACCGCAAAGGCCTGCTGACCAATCTCGAAAAGCACCCGCACTCGACCATGATCGAAGCCACGATCACGACGCGCGGCCTGATCGGGCTGGAAATCGACGTGGTCAACGCGACCAGCGGTCGCGGAGTCATCAGCCATCTCTTCAAGGAATACGCGCCGTGGGCGGGTGAGGTGCTGACCCGCCTCTCGGGGACCCTGATCGCCACCGATGCCGGGACGACCACCGCCTATGCGCTCGAAAGCACACAGGAGCGCGGAACCTTGTTTGTCGGGCCGGGCGAGGAAGTGTACGAAGGCATGGTCGTGGGCGAGAACCCGCGCAATGAAGACATTCCGGTGAACGTCGTGAAAGCGAAGCAGCTCACCAATTTCCGGTCGCAGGGAGAAGGCAAGGGCATCCAGCTCACCCCCGCCCGCAAGCTCTCGCTCGAACGGTCGATCGAATACATCGCATCGGACGAGTTCGTCGAAGCCACTCCGAAATCGCTGCGCCTGCGCAAGCGGATTCTGGCCGAGACCGAGCGCCGCAAAGTGGCCCGCGCCGAGCGCAAGGGTTCCTAATCCGAAGGGTGGAGCGCATCGTCCCGATGCGCTGGGCGGCGAAAGCCGCCCATTCATCGGGTATTCCCGACACTCAAGTGTCGGTATCCCGACATTTTCCGCACGATCGCCACAGCCGGGAAATATGACCCGGTTTTCAAGTCGCTGCATTTCAGCGCTTAGTATAATTACGCATTCCGAGGCACGCCTCCTGCTGTCCGGGCGGCATGACCCCTAAAGCCTTTTCCTCGATCATCGCCACCTTCGCCCTCGCGCTCGGCGTCGCCCACGCCGGCACCAACGTCACCGCCAACTCTACCGTCACTCTGAACGGCACCTTCGGCACGGGTGGCACGGAACTCGCGCCTCAGGACTTGGTGAACGGCGTCTTCCAGCCCGAAATGACGGAGTGGCAGACAAACTCCGTTTCGTGGTACGGCGACCAGGGTCCGACCAACAATGTCGTGTTGGATTTGAACGGCACCTATTCGATCACTGCTTTCACCGTGCAGGCGGACGACAACGATCAATACGAGCTCGACTATCTCGCGCCGGGCTCAAGCACCTGGACGCTCGCGACGCTCGTTCCGGTCATCAATTCCTTTGGACTGGTCACCCGCGACATCTCGCTGACCACCCCGATCACTGCGACTCAGCTTAAGTTTTTCCAGAATGGGCAGGGCGACAATGACTACGCCGTATCTCAGATCGACGCCTCCGGCAGCCTGGTGAGCGCTCCGGAAGCGACTTCGACGCTGGGCCTTTTCGCGCTCGGCTTTGCCCTGCTCGGCGCGGCGAGCTACGCGACCCGCCGGCAGGCGGCCTAAGGCCCGACTAAAGCGGGTGGAGCGCAGGGTCCCCATGCGCTTTAACCTTCGCCCGCTTTCCGCGTCAAACGCCGAGCGCGTGGGGACCACGCGCCCCACCCGCTACTCCGCCACCTTGGCGTAGTCCGCCGCGTTCAGCAGCCCGTCGCTCGGCCCCGCGTTCTTGAGCTTCATGATCCAGCCGGCCGCATAGGGATCTTTATTCACGGTCTCCGGCGCGCTGTTCAGCACCTCGTTCACCGCCGATACGGTGCCGGCCACCGGCGAGTACAAATCATTGGCCGCCTTGACGGACTCCACCACGCCGAAGACTTCTCCGGCCTTGAATGTCGCCCCCACCTTGGGCAGCTGCAGGAACGTGATGTCGCCCAGCGACGCCTGCGCGTAATCGCTGATTCCGACGGTCGCCGTGCCGTCCGCTTGCCGGCGGACCCACTCATGCGATTTGGCGTAATTGAGATCGGGCGGAACTTGGCTCATGGGGTTGCGTCAGCGGTTCTTCTTCAATTCCACAAACGGCGGTTTGACAATCCGCAATCCAACGCGAGCCCCGCGAATATCGACTTCAAGGGGTGATTCCGCAGCGGAAGCATCCACGAGCGCCGAGCCAATCGCCTCGTTGAGGATCGGCGAAAGCGTGCCGGACAAAACCTCACCGACGGCCGAGGAGTTAAGTGGAAGCGGCGGCTCGCCGCGTCTTTCCGCCCCTTGAAGCGGCGAGCCGCCGCTTCCACTGCCCAAAAAAATCGGAGCCCCCGCCCGGGCAATCCGCCGATCCCCCAACCGAAAGAAAATCACTTTCCGCTTCGGCCCGTTCTGCTTCTCCGCCGCCAGCGCTTCCCGCCCCACGAACTCCCCCTTGTCCCACTTGACCGTCCATCCGAGCCCCGCCGCAATCGGCGAAATCTTCTCGGTGATCTCGTGCCCATAGAGAGGAAACCCCGCTTCGAGGCGCAAACTGTCGCGCGCTCCCAGCCCCGCCAGGACGAGCCCATCCGCCGCTCCCGCGTCCAGGACCGCCGCCGCCAGGGCCGCCGCATCCCCCGCCGCATGGTACAACTCCACCCCATCCTCCCCCGTGTACCCGGTGCGGCTGATGAGGCAATGCACGCCCGCCACGGTCCCTTCGACAAAGTGATAATACTTGAGCGTTCCCAGCTTCGCTCCGGTCAGCCGCTGAACGATCGCCGCCGCCTGGGGCCCCTGGATCGCGAGCAGCCCATAATCCTCCGAGCGGTCCGTGATCGAAACTTCAAACCCTTTTGCCTGCTCGCGAATCCACGTCAGGTCCTTGTCGATGTTGCCCGCATTGATGCACAGGAAATATTCCCCGGGCGCCCGGAGATAGACCAGCAGGTCGTCGACCACGCCGCCGTCCGGATAACACATCGGTGAATACAGCACCCGCCCCGGAAACAGCTTGCCGACATCGTTCGTCACCAGCCGATTCAAGAACGCCGCGGCGCCCTCGCCCTTCACTTCGACCTCGCCCATGTGGCTCACGTCAAACAGGCCCGCGGCCCGGCGCACCGCCTTGTGCTCCTCCAGGATGCTCTGGTACTGCACGGGCATTTCCCAGCCGGCAAAATCCACCAGGCGCGCCCCCCGCGCCGCATGGAAATCCCTCAACGGAGTGCGTTTGAGTTCGCCCATCCCGGCACGCTAGTGCAACCTCTTGCGTATGCAATGGCTCATCGTCGCCATCGCCCTCACACTCGCGCTCCTCTTCACCTGTTCCCTGTTTGAAGCGGTCGTGCTGAGCACGACCGTGGCGGAAATCGAGGCGCTCAAGAAGTCGCGCCCGCACCGCGGCGCCGCCCTCGAAATCATCAAGGTGGAAATGGACGAGACGATCTCCGCCATCCTGACCCTCAACACCGTCGCCAGCGGCGTCGGCTCGGTCATTGTCGGCTATCTCGCGGCGCAGGTGTACGGCAATTCCGCGCTCGTCGTCGTCACGCCCGTCTTCGCGGTCGTCTTGCTCATCGGCTCGGAGGTGCTGCCGAAGAACATCGGCGTCGTGTACCGCCGGACCTTGCAGCCCTATGTCGTCTACCCGCTCATCTGGCTGCGCCGCGTCCTGACCCCGGTCACCTGGGCCTGCAACCTGATTGTCCGCCTGTTCGTGCGCCAGCCCGCGCAGCTCCCCGGCTCGGAAGAGGAAATCCGCCTGCTGGCGGAGCGGGGCGCCCAGGAGGGCATCCTGTCCCGCAGCGAATCGAACATCATCGCCAACGCGCTTTCCCTCGACGACGTCCGCGTCAGCGCGATCATGACGCCGCGCACGGTCGTGATGACGCTGTCCCGCGCGATGGCCGTCAGCGAGGTGCTCAAGGAATTTCCCACGCTGCCCTTCGGCCGCATTCCGGTGTATGGCCGCAACCTGGACGACATTGTCGGCATCGCCCGCCGGCGCGATCTGCTCAAGGCCAAGGCGAACGACCAGGACACGGTTCAAGTCGGCGAACTGATGAATGAAGTTCAGTTTGTCCCCGAGACCGTGACGGTCGCCGCCGCCCTCCAGGTCTTCCTGAAGACGCATCAGCAGATGCTGATCACCGTCGATGAATTCGGATCGACCGCGGGCGTGCTCACGATGGAGGACGTGATCGAGCATCTGCTCGGCCGCGAGATCTTCGAAAAGGACGACATCGCCGTCGACATGCGCGAACTGGCCCGCTCCCGCCAGCAGCAAGCCTCGCGGGCCATGCGCCGCCCGGTGCCGGGCATCAAGGCCGCTCCACCGCGCACCTGACCGCTTCATGCCGCTCGCGTTCTTCGTCGTAAAGTTCAACCCGTATCTCGGCCCCCATTGGGGCAAGATCGGCATCCACTACTACGGGCTGGCCTACATGCTGGGCTTCCTGGGCGCGGCTGGGATGCTTTATTATTACGCAATCAAGGGACGGTCGCGCCTTCCGGCGGTGCTGGTGTCCGACTTCATGGTCTCGATGGCGCTGGGCGTGCTGGTCGGCGGCCGCGTCGGGTACATGCTGCTGTACGACTTCGATGTGCTGATCCACCAGCCCCTCAGCCTGTTTAGCGTGTGGGACGGCGGCATGGCCAGCCATGGCGGCATGCTGGGCGTCACGCTGGCCATCGCGTGGTTCGCCCGAAAGCACAAGCTCCCGTTCCTCCCCCTGGGCGACCTCGTCGTGACCGTGGCGCCGATCGGGCTCTTCTTCGGCCGCCTGGCCAATTTCATCAATGGAGAGCTGTGGGGCAAACCGACGGATGTCGCCTGGGCCATGATCTATCCCGACGCGCCGACCGTCGACGGCCTGATGGTCCCGCGCCATCCGTCGGAGCTGTACGAGGCGGGATTGGAGGGGCTTTTCGTGTTCCTTTACATGCAGTGGCGTTTTTGGCGCAGCGACACCGCCCGCCAAAAACCGGGACAGCTCTGCGGAGAATTTTTCGTGGTCTATGCGATCGTGCGCGTGTTCTGCGAACTCTACCGCGAACCCGACGCCGGCAAGGTCCTGGAAATTTTGGGCCATGACGTCAGCCGCGGCACGCTCTACTCGATCATCCTCTTCGCCATCGGCCTTGGCCTCATTGTCCGCGCCAACCTGCGCCGGGCGGCCGAGCGTTAGCCTGCGATGACGCCGAGCGTCGAGCTCTCCCCTCGCGTCCGGCGGCTCCTGCCGTGGCTGATCGCGGTGTCGTTCTTCATGGAGTCGTTGGACACGACGATCCTGAACACCGCCGTTCCCACGATCGCCGGAGCCCTGAAAGTCGCGCCGCTGACCATGAAGTCGGCGCTGACCAGCTACACGCTCAGTCTCGCCGTATTCATTCCGATCAGCGGCTGGGTCGCCGACCGCTTCGGCACGCGCCGGGTTTTTTCCGCCGCCATCGGCGTCTTCACCTTTGGCTCCCTGCTGTGCGGCTTGGCGACCAACATCCACTATCTGGTGGCATGCCGCGTCCTCCAAGGCTGCGGCGGCGCCATGATGATGCCCGTCGGGCGGCTCACGATGGTGCGGGCCTTCGCCAAGTCCGAACTGGTGCGCGCCCTGAGCTTCGTTTCCATCCCTGGGCTGATCGGCCCCATGTTGGGCCCTCTCGCCGGCGGATTGATCGTGGGCTACCTGCACTGGCGAATGATCTTTTTCGTCAATCTGCCGATCGGGATTCTGGGCCTCTACATGGTTTACAAGCATCTGCCCGACTATCGGGCCGACCGCGTGGATCCCATCGACTACGTCGGCCTCGTGCTTTTCGGCTCCGGCATCGCGCTGCTCTCCTACGTCCTGGAAATTTTCGGCGAGCACACGCTCAGCACCCGGGAAATCCTCGGGCTGCTCGGAATCGCCCTGGCCCTCATCGGCGCCTATGGCCGCCATGCGATCTCCACGCCCCACCCGCTGCTGCGCCTGGGCCTCTTTCGGATCCGCACGCTCCGCTCCTCGGTTCTCGGCAGCTTCATCACTAGACTCGGCGCGGGCGGCATGCCGTTCCTGCTCCCGCTGCTCTATCAGGTGGGCTTGGGGTATTCGCCGGTGCAGTCCGGCCTTCTCATCATGCCCCAGCCGTTCGCGGCGATGAGCCTCAAGATGACCATGCCTTGGGTGCTCACGCGTTTGGGCTACCGCAGCGTTCTGCTTTCGAACACGATCCTGATCGGCGCCTCCATCGCCCTCTTCGCCACGGTCGGCCCGCACACACCGGTGTGGCTGATCGTCACCCAGGCGTTCATTTTCGGGTACGTATCCTCGCTGCAATACACGAGCATGAATACCCTCGTCTACGCCGATGTGGCGGATACCGACACGAGCATGGCCAGCAGCCTGGCCAGCACGATGCAGCAGATGTCGATGTCGTTCGGCGTGGCCGTGGCTTCCCTGGCCGCCGCGTTCTTCATTCCCGACCGTCACACGGGCAGCCCCGGCGAAATGGTTCACGGTACGCACCAGGCCTTCCTTTGCCTCGGCGGAATGACGATCCTCTCCGCCTTGGTCTTCCGCGAACTCAAACCCAACGACGGTGCCAGCGTAAGCCGTCACAAGGTCTCCTCGCCCGAAGGCGGAGTCACGACGCATCCCTCCGCCGGCACCGCAGTCGGCCCCCACGAGTCCACCACCCATCCCGACCTGGCGGACTAAGCTGTAGCCGGGGGCGCTGACCCCGGCCAGCCCGCTTTGGAGCTTGCTGATGCCCCCATTCGGATTCGGTCATGCATCACGTAAGCCATTTTGTCACTAGATCCTAGGATTAGGTGAATTTTCCTCTCCGTTTGCGGAGATTTCCCTACAGACGCGGGTGCCGAGTCCGAACCTCTTCCTGTATGTGCTCCTTCGTTGGTGTGGCTGATTCGCGGCGGCGTCTTCGTGTCCGGTGGCTGGCCGGATTTCTGTGTCTCATTGGTACGAGCGGCGTAGGACTGGCCTCCACAGTCGAAAACTACGACGCCAACGTGAATGGGGGCGCCGGCGAAGTCCTAACTTCAAACTCGACGTCGTTTCTTCTCGATAACATCATTTACACGACCGACCAGGCGGCGGAATCGGGCGTATATACCTCCGCCACCAACAACGGGACTGTGGACGACGCGCCGCTGTCGACCGGCAGCACGGACGGGGTGTTGATGATCAACGATAACGGCTACGCCCCCGTGAGCGAGGTAACCATCACGCTGGCCGACGGCGATCCGATGGTAATAACGAGCTTCGATTTCGACGAGGGGCTGAGCGATGGCACGATCTATCTGATTCCGGACGGAGACACGTCCAAGGAATATGCCCTCTCGGGCTCGCAATTGAGCGGGCACATCGATCTGTCCAGCAACGCAAATTTCCGGGGCATCACTTCGCTGGAAATCCTGGATTTTGACGACGATGGCTATTTTACCCCCACGCTCAACAATTTCACTTACACCGACCTGGATTCGCCGCCACATTTGACCGCCAGCGGGGGCACCCAGTCATGGGTGGAAGGCAACAACGTCGCGCATACGGCGTCGGCGCCGGTCGCGGTGGACTCCGGAATCAGCCTGGTGGACGGCGATTCAACCACGGCGAGCTCGGCCACCGTTTCGATCACCGGAAATTTCCACTCCGGGCAGGACGTGCTGGCTTTCACGAACAACAACAGCGCGACCTTCGGCAACATCAGCGCGCATTACACCGCGGGCACCGGCGTGCTGCAGCTCACTTCCACCGGCAGCTCCGCGACCATCACCCAGTGGCAGGCGGCACTGGCAGCGATCACCTATACGGATACTTCGGCGACGCCGAACACGTCCACGCGCACCATCAGCTTCAACGTCGATGACGGCATGGGCGACGCCGGTTCCAGCAATGTCGTCACCAAACACGTCAGCATCACTCCCACCACTCAGGTTCCGAATCTCACGACAGATTCCGGCTCGGCTGCCTTCGTCGCCGGCAACAACGTGACCTCGACTCCGGTTGCGGTCGACAGCGGAATCACCCTCTCCGACCCGAGCACGGGTACGCTCGAATCGGCAACGGTGTCGATTACCGGCAACTTTCAGCAGGGCGAGGACATCCTTCATTTCACCAATGACGGGGCGACGATGGGCGACATCACGGGCTCCTACGTCTCGTCATCCGGAGTCCTTACACTGACTTCGGCATCGCACGCGATCGTCGCGCAATGGCAAGCGGCCCTCGCGTCGGTGACGTACACGGACTCGGCCATCACTCCCAACAGTGCGACCCGGACGATCAGCTTTTCGGTCACTGACTCCCTCGGTGGCAGCAGCACGGCCGCGACCCGCACCGTCACGGTCGCGGATACCGACCAGTCACCGGTGGTCACGGCGACGGGGGGAACCACCGAAAACTACGTGGGTGGCGCGTCCGGAGCGGCGATCGACGGCAGCATCAACGTGAGCGACCGGGACAATACCACGCTGTCCTCGGCCACCGTGTCGATCACCAGCAGCTTCAATCTCGGCGATACGCTGGCGTTCACGAACACGAGCAACACCCTCTACGGCAAC
>DASXYY010000011.1:0-77676 GCA_036502225.1 Opitutaceae bacterium | reverse complement strand
GCTCAGCCTGGAGCAACTCTGGCGCGCGTCACTTCCAGTCCCTTAACGGGCACTCTTCAACCGGAGAGCCGGATGCGGTAGTTCCGCACGTCCGGTTCGGAGGGAGGGGCAGGTTCCATTCCTGTCCCTACCCCTATCCTTTCCGCTTTCGATATCGCAATTGCCGGGGTCAGCGCCCCCGGCTACAGCAGAGGCAATTGCGGCGGGGCGCTTGGCGCGATGCCTCGAGTCAGCAGTTGGGCGCTCAGGCCGGGCAGCCGCTCGCTGAATTCGCTGGTGTCGCCGGCCTGGCGCAACGCGCGCTGCACCATGCCCATTTTCGCGTCGAGATTATCGATCATCGAGACGAAGACGGCTTCGGGTGTGGCGGCCATGGCGGCGGCGCCCCATTCCAGTTCGCCTTGGTGGCTGAGGATGATGTGCTCCAGGCGCTCCAAACGCTCGGCGTCGAGATGGGCCTTGAGGCCGGCCTTGCGGACCAGTTGATAGCCCAGCACCACGTGACCTTGGAGGATGCCGCGGCGGCTGCGACGGAAGGCGAGGGCGCCCTCGTATTCGATCGTCTTGCCGGTGTCGTGAAGAAGGATGCCGGCCATGGCGAGGTCCGGATCGACCTCGCGATAGAGCGGAAAGAGCGCTTTGGCCGCGCGGGCCATGTGCACCGTGTGTTCAAGCAGGCCATGGCGGTACGCGTGGTGCATCGAAATCGCCGCGGGCGCGGTTTTGAACACCTCGCCAATATCTTCCAGAGCGGCCTGCACGGTGGCTCGAAGTTCCGGCGTTTGAATGCCGGCAACGAACCCCAGCACTTCCTGCCAGAGCGCCGCCGCGTCTTCGGGCGGCGTCTCGACCAGGTTGGCCAGCACCGACGGGTCGGTCAGTTCCTCTTCCTTGATGACGGTCGCCTTGGCAAGGCGCGGGGCCAGCCGGCCTTGGTAGGAATCCGTTTTGCCTTCGACGCGAGCGATGGCGCCTTCGCCCATCGCCCGGAAGATTTCGAAGACCGGGTTGTCGCTGAAAATCGTTGTGTTGAACGAGCCGCTGCGGTCCCCGAGTTCGACCGAAAGATACGGGTTGCCGTTGGAGGCGGTTTTCGTGGTCGCCTTGCGCAGCACGAGTGTGCTCGCGAACGGCTGGCCCGTGCCGAGATTCTTCAATTGCTGTACGCTGAAGTCAGCCATGGGTCGTCAGGGATAATAGGCTTTGCGGGCCCGCACTTGAATGAATCGCTTTTCGGGCAGGATGCACGCCGTCAAATATCCGCCCATCACGCACCCAGTGTCGATGCCGACGGACCATTTGAGTTTGTAGATCTCTGGGCGCGGGGTGTGTCCGTAGATCACATAGGGTGGTCCCGTCCAGAGGTCGGCCCAAACGGGCGAGTCCGGCGAATCGGCGCGTTTGGCGGGCTTGCCGCCCGCCGTGACGACCTGGACGCGCGTCACCACTTCGGCCGGCTGCTTCTGCCAAGGCTGATTCGGTAGAAATCCGCCATGCACGAAGACGGTGGACAGTGACGGCTCCTCGAACGTCAAAGGCATATTTTCCAGGTAGGCCCAGTCCTCGGGCTGGAGCTGGTCGTACGTGTCGAGATCGTGCTCCTTCGCGTACTTGCGGTCCTGGGTGCGGCGATATTTTAGCAATCGCAGCTCGTGATTGCCGAGAAGTGAAATTGCATTCGATTGGCGGGCCAAGTCGATGACCCGAGCGCTGTCGGGTCCGCGATTCACCAGATCTCCGAGGAGAACGAGGCGATCATCCTTGCCGGGTTTCAGTCGGTCGAGAAGTTCGGCAAATTCCTGATGGCAACCGTGAATGTCCCCGATCGCAATGAGCCTTCCTGTCACCCGAATTTGCTAGCGTTGACGTGGCGCGGGAGTAAACAAGAAACCCGATGGAGCAACTGAATTTGGACCCGCTGGCTGCGGCCTGCGCGGTCTCGGGAGAGGCGTTTGTCGCCGGGGACCGGGTGGTGAGCTTTTTGATGCGCGGGCCCAAGTTGGAGGCCCTGCGCGCTGACGTCCGTGCCGATCGCGTGGAGGATTACACGCCGGCCGGCACGGTTGCCTGCCGATGGGTGCAGATCTACAAGCCTAGGGCGGCGGGAGAGAATGCCGATCGGGCGTTGCGCCTGACGGCGGAGTCGCTGTTTTTCGCCTTGACCGATCCAATGACCGAACCGAGCGCGGAGAACACCCGCCTGGTGCAATTCCTGGCGCTGATGTTGGAACGCAAGCGGATCCTCAAGCCGCGCGGCCGCTCGCGGGACGGCGCGCACACGATTTACGAGCACGCCAAGACCAAGCAGACCTTTGAAATCGCGTCTGACGAGCTGACGCCGGCGTTTTTCATTCAGATCCAGGAGCAGCTTGGCGTGCTGGTGGGGGAGCCGAAGCCGAAAGTCGTGCCGGTGGCGGCGCCGGCGGCGCAGGCGTAGCAGTCTGCGGGTGGAGCGCGTGGTCCCCACGCGCTTCGGCGCCAAACGCGGATGGAGGTTTTAGCGCGTGGGGACCACGTGCTCCACCCGTCACAGGCGAACCGGAACCCCGGCGCGGGCCAGGGACTGCTTCACCTGCGGGACAGTGAAGGTGCCAAAGTGGAAGAGGGAGGCGGCCAGGACGGCGCTGGCGTGGCCTTGGGTGAGAACTTCGGCGAAGTGATCCATCTGGCCGGCGCCGCCGCTGGCGATGACCGGAACGCCGACCGCGTCGCTCACGGCGCGGGTGAGGGCGACGTCGTAGCCGGCTTGCGTGCCGTCGGCGTCCATGCTGGTCAGCAGAATTTCCCCGGCGCCGAGCTCGGCGCCCCGGGCGGCCCAGGCGACGGCGTCGAGTTCGGTCGGCCGGCGGCCGCCGTGAGTGAAGACGCGCCATTTGCCGGAGTGTGGAAGCGGCGGTTCGCCGCTTTCAGAGGGAGGCAAGCGGCGGGACGCCGCTTCCACGATTTCCCGTTTCGCGTCGATCGCCAGGACGATGCACTGGGCGCCGAAGCGCTCCGATGCCTCCCGAATGAGATTCGGATTCTGGATCGCCGCCGTGTTGAGCGACACCTTGTCCGCTCCGGCATGCAGCATCGCCTCGATGTCCGCCACGGAGCGCAGGCCTCCGCCGACCGTCAGAGGCATGAAACACTGCTCAGCCGTCGCCGCGACCACATCGCGCATGATCTTGCGCTCGTCACTGCTGGCGGTGATGTCCAGGAAAACGAGCTCGTCCGCCCCTTGAAGGTCGTACGCCTTGGCGCACTCGACGGGATCGCCGGCGTCGCGCAGTTCCTGGAATTTGACGCCCTTGACCACCCGGCCGGCGGTTACGTCCAGGCAGGGAATGATACGGCGGGAAAGCACGCGCTGAACTTATCCGACGTGCGTGATCTCCGGATCGAAATTCACCACCAGGCGGTAGACTTGGCCCGGCCGCATGATCAGCGGATGGTCGCGCACCAAGTACTGCAGGTAGTGAATTTTTCCGTAGTTGGTCCGGTAGAGAGGATCGGCGCTCACGATTTCCGTGTCCTGCCAGGACGCCTGAAAATCATCGCGCGCAACCGTGCAGCGGTGGCCCTGCGGTCCGAGCGTCAGCCCGCCCGCGACGTTGTATTTCGAGTGCGGGGCGGCGATCGCGAGCACGAAGCGGAACTTGTCCATCGTGACCTGCTGCTTCACGGAGTACGCGAATTCGCAGCCGACCTTGTTGCCGGAGAATGTCCACTGCACCTTCACGCTGCCCACATTGCGCAGCATTTCCTCCTTGGTCGTGATCAGCTCGGGCTGCTCATAGCGGAAGAAGAAGCTGTTGCGCAGGCCGAGGCCCGTGACGCAATTCTTGCCGTAGAATGCGGGAAGGGTGACGTGCTCTCCAAAGGTCAGCTCGGGGAGCATGATCGGGAGGTAGACGTTGTTCGGCCAGTCGAACACGCCCGGACAATGCGGGAAGGCGAGGGCGTCGCTCGAAAGGTTGCCGCCGCTGCTGATCAGCGGAACCTGCAGGTGCAGGCCGCTCTCGGCGTCGCGGTACAGGAACAGCCCCTGCTCCTTGCGATTGCTCTTGTCGAAAATGACGAAACGTCCGCTCGTGCGTGTCGGTTCGGTCTTCGGCGCTGCCGTCGGCATGTGGACGACCGTCGCCAGGCGCGACCACTGGCACAGGTAGCGGGCGGCGTCGAAATTCGCCATCCGGGTCGTATGCTGCTTGTAGGCGGTGCGTTCGGTGTCGCGCAGGTCGAGAAAGCCGTGCTCCTGATCCAGATACGTCTGGTAGAAGAACAGGAACAGCCGGCGCAGGATGTCGAAATACTTGGGCTTTTGCTCCTCGGGGATCCAGCCGTCGCGCAGTCCCTGCAGGATCAGCGTGATGCAGTGCATCTGGCCGTACGCTCCGGCGGCCCGGCCGAAGGCCCAGCCCAAGCCGTCCGCGCGGACCAGGTCCGGCATCATCTTGATGTACTTCTCGGCGTAGGTGCGAAGTGTCGGCAGCTTCCGGTCGCGCACGCCGCTGTTGGCGTGCAGCTGCAACGCCGAGCGGATGAAGACGAACGTGAGGACGCCGTAGAGATTGTAGTTTCCGCCGAGGCCATGAACGGCATCGTCGAAGAATCCGGCCGAGCTCGTCTGGTTGATCCGATCGACCAGGCGCTCGATGAGGCGCGAGGTCTCGTCCTTTTTGGAGAGCCCGAAGCTGAAGCGGGCCACCGCCTTGGCGACATTGAAGGCCTGCCAGTGGTTGTCGTAGTCGCTGCGGTGGAGCAGCTGCTTGTCGATGCGCTGCTGCGTCTCCTCGACCAGGCGCTCCCAGACCGGATTGCGCTCCTTGGACGGGCCGAAGCAAAGCAGGCCCAGGGCCGCGTAGGCCAGGCCGTTTTCCGCCGGTGGCTCGGTGAACATCTGCGCCGTGACGCAACGCGCGGCGACGTCGATCAGATCGACGCCCTTCAGCGTGGTCTCGCCGGTGGCGCGATAGTACTCACCGAGAGCGTAGGCCACGTGGCCAGGCTCGTCGGGACGCGAGGATTCCCCGTTGGCGGGGAGAACGGTACCGTCCGGTTGGACGGATTCCAGATTGTGACCCAACATGGAGCGGGCCATGTCGAGACATTGCTCGGAGAAACTGTGCATGCGGGCTGGACTCGGGCTAGGAAGGATAATTCTCTCGCCAGCCGAGGGGAGGGAGCAAGCGAATAGCTATCAACGGGCGATGAGTTTGAGGAATTCCTCGTTGCTCTTGGTCTTGGACAGGCGGGCGATCATCGTATCCGTCGCCTCTTCAATCTTCTGCTGCACGAGAGCACGACGGAAAAAGTGGATGCCCTCCAGTCGCTTGGCGTCGATGAGGAGCTCTTCCTTGCGGGTGCCGGACGAGGCGATATTGATCGCCGGCCAGAGCCGCATTTCCGCGCACTTGCGGTCGAGGACGAGCTCCATGTTGCCGGTGCCCTTGAACTCTTGAAAGATAACGTCATCCATGCGGCTGCCGGTTTCCACGAGCACCGAAGCGATGATCGTCAAGGAACCGCCTTCTTCCGTGTTGCGCGCCGATGCAAATAATTGGCGGGGTTTTTCCAGCGCGCGGACATCCAGACCGCCGGACCCGGTGCGGCCGCTGTTGCGCTGGGTGTTGTGGGCGCGGGACAGGCGGGTGATCGAGTCCACAAACAGCACGACGTCCTGACCGACTTCGACCAGGCGTCTGGCACGTTCGATGCAGAGGTCGGCGATGCGAATGTGATTGTCGATCTGCTCGTCGTTGGACGAAGCCCAGATTTCGGCCGGGACGCTGCGTTTGAAATCGGTCACTTCCTCGGGCCGCTCGTCGACCAGCAGGATCATCACGCGGCATTCGGGATTGTTCTCAAGGACCCCCAAGGCCATGTCGCGCAGCAGCGTCGTCTTGCCGGTGCGGGGCGGGGCCACGATCAGACCGCGGGTGCCCTTGCCGATGGGACAGAACAGATCGACGGCCCGCGTCGTCAGGCGGCCATCCTTCATCTCCATCTTGAGATGCTTGTCGGGCGAAACCGTCGTGAGCGCGGTGAACTCCAGCTTGTTGCGCCGCTCCTCGAGGGGAAGTCCGTCGACCGCCTCGATGAATTTCATCTTGGGATTCGGGAAACGTCCCTCGGGCGGATAGGCCGTGCCGGCGACGTGCATGCCAGTCTTCAATTTGAAGCGCCGGATCAGTTCCTTGGGGACAAAGGTATCCGTGGGTCGGCGCTTGCCATTCTTGCTCAGGTCGAGCAATTGGCCGTTGCCGCCCTTGGAGACGTCGACGTCGAGGACGCCTTCAACGCGGATGACATTCTCAGGCGGGGTGGGGGCGGCTTCGGCGCCGCTTTTGACTTCGGAGACCGGCGCTGCGCCGGATCCGCTAACTGGGGCTGACTTATGTTCCATACCAAAAATTTGAAAACGCTGCGCACGCTTGACGCTGAAAACTCGGAGCGGAATATGGGACCGCGTTACCGCAATCCTTAACCCCGTCTAGCCACGCACGTGACCGATCAGACAATCACCTCAGTGTCCCGAGAGCGCCGGATTTTCAGGCCCTCGGAAGAGTTCAAAGCCCAAGCGTATCTTGGGAGCGATAAGACCTATAAGAGGCTCTACGCGGAATCTGTCAACTCCCCAGAGAAGTTTTGGGGGAGAGAGGCGCGCGAGCGACTCACCTGGCGCAAACCCTTTAAGCGTGTGCTGCAGTGGAAGTTGCCGCATGCCAAGTGGTTCCAAGGCGGCCAGCTCAACGTCTCCGAGAACTGCCTGGATCGCCATGCGACGGGACCCCGCGCCAACAAGGCGGCAATCATTTTCGAAGGCGAGCCGGGGGATATTCGCACGATTACTTACCGGCAGCTCCATCGCGAGGTCTGCCAATTTGCCAACGTCTTGACCGGACTGGGCCTCAAGGCCGGCGATCGCGCCGCGATTTACATGCCGATGGTGCCGGAAGCCGCGGTGGCGATGCTCGCCTGCGCGCGGCTCGGCGTGATTCACACGGTGATTTTCGGCGGTTTTTCGAGCGAGGCCATCAAGGATCGCGTCAATGATTGTCAGGCCCGCGTCATTATTACGGCCGACGGCGGCTGGCGCCGCGGCAAGGTCGTCGAGCTGAAGGCCAACGTCGATCGCGCCCTGCCGGGCACACCGACGGTGGAAAAGGTGATCGTGCTCAAGCGCACCGGCCAGCCCGTCGAAATGTGGGCCGACCGCGATTTGTGGTGGCACGATCTGATGGCGAACGCCTCCGGCGAGCACAAGGCGCGCGGCTTCGACGCCGAGAATCCGCTGTTCATCCTCTACACGAGCGGCTCGACTGGAAAGCCGAAGGGCGTGCTGCACACCTCGGCCGGCTACCTGCTGGGCTGCAATATCACGACCCACTACGTTTTCGATCTGCGCGAGGACGATGTGTACTTCTGCACCGCGGACGTGGGCTGGATCACCGGCCATAGCTATGTCGTGTATGGCCCGCTTTCCCTGGGCGCGACGGTCGTCATGTACGAGGGGGCGCCGAACCATCCCGAGCCGGATCGCTTCTGGTCGATCATCGACCGGCACCAAGTCTCGGTGTTCTACACGGCACCGACCGCAATCCGGGCCTTCATGCGCTGGGGCGACGACTATGTGAACCGCCACAGCTTGAAGTCGCTGCGACTGCTGGGCTCCGTCGGCGAACCGATCAATCCCGAGGCCTGGATGTGGTATTACAAGACGATCGGCAAGAAGCGCTGCCCGATCGTCGACACCTGGTGGCAGACCGAAACCGGCGCGATCATGGTCACGCCGCTGCCGGGCATCACCCCGCTCAAACCCGGGTCCTGCACGCGACCGTTCTTCGGGGTCGTGGCGAAGGTCCTGGACGACCAGGGCAAGGAAGTGCCGAAGGGCAGCGGCGGAAAGCTGTTCCTGGCCAAGCCGTGGCCTTCGATGCTGCGCACGCTCTGGGGCGACGACGATCGCTTCAAGAAGCAGTATTGGAGCGAACTCAAGGGATTCTATTTCGCGGGCGATGGTGCGCGTTTCGACGAGGATGGCTACCTGTGGGTGGTCGGTCGAATCGACGACGTGCTGAATGTCTCCGGCCACCGCATCGGCACCGCCGAGGTCGAGAGCGCGATCGTGGCGCACCCGCAGGTGGCGGAAGCGGCGGTGGTCGGCCGGCCGGACGATCTCAAAGGTCAGGCGCTGGTTTGCTTCGTCACATTGAAGAACGGGGTGACCGCGTCGCCGGAACTGAAGGAAATACTCCGCGCCCACGTGGCCAAGGAAATCGGATCTCTCGCCCGGCCTGACGACGTCCGCTTCGCCGCGGGCCTGCCGAAGACGCGCAGCGGAAAGATCATGCGCCGCATCCTCAAGGAAATCGCCGCGGGCGGAGCCGTAAAAGGCGACGTCACCACGCTCGAGGATTTTTCGGTGGTGGCGGCGCTGCAGAGCGAGGAATAAGACCATGGGCTCGACTCCGCGGCCGGTGGTTGCCGCCCTCGTGCTGGCGGTGTCGCTGGTGCCGGGGTCGGCGCCCCCGGCTGCCGCTGCAGAAACGCCGGCGCCGGCCGCCGATGGGCCGGTGTCGCTGCCGCGTTCGACGCAGCACGACTTCACGTCGCCGATCGACGGCCACCCTTACCGGGTTTGCGTCGCCACTCCGTTCGGCGCCGATCCCGCTCGGGCGTATCCGGTTTTCTATGTGCTCGACGGGAATTGGTATTTCCTGCCGACGGCCGACAACGTCACGGAATCGGGGAAGACCATTACGCAGGCCATTGTGGTGGGATTGGGCTATCCGACATACGACAACCGGGAGGTGGCCCGTCGGCGGATGGGCGAACTCGCGAGCGATGAATTCGAACGGGTTCTCCTCGAGGAGGTGAAACCGTGGGTCGAGGCGCACTTTCACGTCGATCGCGCGCATCAGACGCTCTACGGCAAGTCGATGGGCGGTCTGGCGACGCTCGCGGTGCTCGCGCGCCATCCGGAGGCGTTTCAGACCTACGTCGCGGCCAGCCCGGCGCTGCGGATGGACAAGAACGGCCTGCTCAAGGACGCCCAGCCGCCCACGCCGCCGGTTCGCCTGCTGATCACGGTCGGCGGCCTGGAGTCAAAAGGGTATATGCAGGACCCGGCGGAAGCGTTCGCGAAAAAATTTGGCGGCACCTTTTACGTGATCGCCGGCGAGACGCATGTGTCGGTGTCGCTGGCGTCGCTGGGGCGGGCGATCAATTTCGCGCTGCCGCCGCCGGCGAAGTAACGTGGCCGGCTCGGTGGGTGGAGCGCATGGGGACCATGCGCTCCAGCCGCCAAAGGTGGCTTAGACGTTGGCCTCGACCTGTTCCGGGCTCAGGTTGCGCCAGCGATCGAGCACCCGCCGATAGATATCCGCGGAGGACAGGCCGGCCGCCGAACGCAGGATGTCCACGCTGGTGCCATGTTCGACGAACTTGTCGGGCCAGCCGATCCGCTCGACTGCGGCCGGGCAATTGGCTTCCTGCAGGGCCTCGAGGACCGCGCTGCCAAATCCGCCGGCGACCACGTGATCTTCCATCGTCACGAGCAGCGGGACCACCGCGGCGTGACTGAGGAGCAGCGAACGGTCGAGCGGCTTGACGAACCGGGCGTTGACGACCCCCACGGACAGGTGCTCCTCGGCGGCGAGGCGCGCCGCCAGCTTGAGGGCATCCTGCACCATCGGGCCCAGCGCCCAAATCATGATGTTCGAGCCCTGGCGCAGCACCTGCGCGTGTCCGATCGGAAGGGTGGCTGGATGCAGCTTGACGGTCGTGCCCGCTCCGGCGCCGCGCGGGTAACGGATGAATCCGGGTCCGGGCAACTGCAGGCTCGTGTAGAGCATGTCCGCGAGTTCGTCCTCGTCCTTGGGCTGCATGATCGTGGCGTTCGGCACGCAGCGCAGGTAGGACAGATCGAAGAGGCCGTGGTGTGTCGGGCCGTCGGCCGGCGAAAGACCGGCGCGGTCCAGGCAGAAAGTCACCGGCAGGTTTTGCAGCGCCACATCGTGGATTACCTGGTCGTAGGCGCGTTGCAGGAAGGTCGAATAGATCGCGCAAACCGGCCGCAGCCCGCGGGTGGCCAAGCCGGCGGCGAAGAGCACCGCGTGTTCCTCCGCGATGCCGACGTCGAAGAATTGATTCGGAAGTTCGGCCGCCAAATTCGAAAGGCCGGTGCCGCTGGGCATGGCGCCGGTGATGCCGATGATCCGCGAGTCTTCGCGGGCCAGACGCAGAATCGATTCGCCAAACACCTCCTGGTAGGTCGGGGGAGTGCCCGGCGCCGGCTTTTTGGTGTCGCCGGTGACAGGGTCGAACGCGCCGACGCCGTGAAATTTTTCCGGATATTTGCGCGCCGCTTCCAGCCCGTTGCCCTTTTTCGTGAGGACGTGGAGCAGGATCGGGCTATCCGATTGCTTGGCAAATTCGAGGTTCTTGACCAGCTCCTCGGTATTGTGGCCGTCAATCGGCCCGAGGTAACGCAGCCCGAATTTCTCGAACAGGCTGGAAGAGACAAAGAAGTCCTTGGTCTCGCGCTTCCACTTTGCCCAGATCCGATTCATCTCGTCGCCGTGCGGCAGACCGAGCACGAACTTCTCCAGGTCGTGATGGACCTTGTTGTAAGTGGAGCTGGTGGTGAGGCGGGTCAGGTAGTGCGCGATGGCGCCGACGTTGCGGGCAATCGACCATTGGTTGTCATTGAGGATGACAATCAGCCGCTTCGTGCTGGAGACCACGTTATTGAGCGCCTCCATGGTGATGCCGCAGGTAAAGGCGGCGTCGCCGCAGACCGCGACCACGTGTTCGGACGTGCCGAGCAAGTCGCGCGCAGTTGCCATGCCCAGGGCCGCGCTGAGAGCGGTGCCGGCATGACCCGCCCCAAAGGCGTCGTGGGTGCTTTCCGACCGGGTCAGGAATCCGCTGGTGCCGCCGCTCTGACGGAGGCGCTTGAAGAACTCGCCGTTGCGTCCGGTGAGCAGCTTGTGGCTGTAGCCCTGGTGCGCGACGTCGAAGACGAAGCGGTCCTTCGACGAATCGAACACCCGGTGCAGGGCGATCGAAAGTTCAATCACCCCCAGGTTCGGCCCGACGTGCCCGCCATTGGCGGCCGTCACGGCGATAATCTCCCGTCGTAGTTCCTCCGCGAGTCGCGGCAACTCGGACGCGGGCAGCGCCTTTACGTCCTCAGGGCCGCGAATCGACGGCAACAGTGGTTCGCTCATGTAAGATCCCGTTCGGCAGTCATCGGGGCAAGGATGACGCTGCCGTCCTTTTGTTTCTTCAGCAGCTCAATCTTGAGCTCTGCCTCCTTGAGGCGTCCCTCGCATTGGCGCAGCAGGCGGTTTCCCTGCTCGAATTTCGCCACCAGGTCGGCCAAGGGCACTTCACCCGATTCCATGGATTCGACCAGCGTTTCAAGCTGGCCCAGTGCTTCCTCAAAGGAAGGCACGGCAAAGTCGGTTGTGCCGGTCGGTTCCAATCCAGGGATTACGTTGTAACCGCTCTCCCGCAGTTTCAAGGGAAAGTGATTGATAGTCCGGGGTGATACCGGACCTATCGGGCCGTTACGGTGACCGGGATAGTCAATCCGCCGCCGGCGCCGCGCAGCACCAGCGAGCCGGACCCCGGCTGGCCGCCGGTCACGGGCACCGTGACGCTCGACTGGCCTTCGGGGACCGTGACTTCCGGCATGATGACGCTCGCCGGGATGTCAGTCGCCACGTCGATCAGCAGACCGCCTGAGGGAGCGGGCGAAGGAAGATTGAAAGTAAGGGACTGCTGCTGGCCGGCGACCAGCTGGAGCGAAGACGGGGTGGCGGTGATGGCTCCAGTGGAATCGACGCGAAACGTGCCGACTGGGGAATTGCCTTCGGGATTCGTAACGCTCACCTGATAGACGCCTGGGGAAAGCTCCGGCACCAGGAAACTCAGCGAGTTGGGAGACTCAAAAGTCGTCCGTCCAACGGGTTGTCCGTTGAAAGCAACCTGATCCTGAGCCGTGAATCCACGTCCCAGCACGCCCACCCGGGCACCAATGGGTCCGCGGTTGGAATCGAGCATCGCCACATAACGGCGAACAATCTCGGCATGCTGGAGCTCTGTGAACGACTGGCCGTTTTCGACCCCGT
The DNA here is from genome assembly GCA_036502225.1 of Opitutaceae bacterium. Classification (GTDB taxonomy): domain Bacteria; phylum Verrucomicrobiota; class Verrucomicrobiia; order Opitutales; family Opitutaceae; genus Palsa-1447. Next base: position 65,554 of record DASXYY010000011.1, on the reverse strand, counting down.
TGTTGCCGTTCACCGTGTAGTCGACCAGGTAATAGTAGGCCAGCTCGGTGCGTCCCGGCGGGACCTGATAGTCGAACACCCAGATATCGGGCAGCGAGCTGGGCTTCATTTCGTAGTTCTGGCCGTCCACCACGATGTGCGGGGCGATCGACGGCCGGTTGATCACGTTCGTGCGGGGCGAAACGCGCAGCGTAAACGTATAGATCTCCGACGCGTTGTCCGGCAATGCGGGCGGCGTCAGGTTGGTGATCACCAGAGCGCTGCAGCCCGAAAGCAGAAGTGCGGCGCAGAGGGCGGTGCCCCCAAGGATTAGACTCGCGACCGAAGCGCGTTTAGTGTGCATGCCTGATAGACGGATACGTACGAAAAGCCGTTCTGTTTAATGATTCAAGCCGGGTTAGGGCAAGCCAAAGCTTCGGACAGCGCGCCAGTTGCGCTGGGCCTCTACGTGCACGTGCCGTTTTGCGCGACCACCTGCGATTTCTGCGCGTTCTATCAGGTGCGGCCGGATGCGGAGGCGATTGCGCTGTATTTGGACGGGATCGAGCGTGAAAAGACCCTGGCTCCGCCCGATCGCGAATTGGAAACCCTGTTTTGGGGCGGAGGGACGCCGGGCCTGCTGGCGCCCAAGGATCTCGATCGGCTTGCGGGCATCATGCCCCGCGCCGGCGTGAAGGAATGGAGCATTGAACTGGCGCCGGCCTCCGTGACACCGGAACGGCTCGCGGCGCTGAAAGCGGCCGGAGTCAATCGGGTCTCGATGGGAGTGCAGAGTTTTGCGCCCGACTGGCTCGATGCGCTGGGACGAATGCATACGCGGGAACAGGTCTATCGAGCCTACGACCGGATTCGCCAGGCGGGGTTCATTAATGTGAATCTCGACCTGATGTTCGCGCTGCCCGGGCAGACGGCCGCGGAGTGGGAGGCGGATGTGCGCGAGGCGGTGCGTTTGGCGCCGGAGCATATCTCCACCTACTGCCTCACCTTCGAGGAAGACACGGCCCTGTGGGTGAAGCTCTCGCAAGGCCGCGTGAAGCTCGATCCGGAACGCGAGGTGGAAATGTACGAACGGACCTGGGAGTGGCTGGGGCAGGCGGGCTACGCCCAATATGAGATTTCAAATTTTGCCCGGGCCGGCCATGCGTGCCTCCACAACCTGAATACTTGGCGGATGCAGGAATGGATCGGGTGGGGGCCGTCGGCCGCTTCGCAATACCAGGGCTGGCGCGGGCGGAACGTGGCCGATTTGAAGCGGTGGCGGGAGGATTTGGCAAAGGGCGAGAGGGCGGCGGAGGATCGCACCCAGCTAACCTCCGCGCTGCTGCTCGAGGACTCGATGATCTTTGGCTTGAGGATGAACGAGGGAGTAAATGTGGAAGCGGCGGCCCGGCGCTTTCGGGGGGAGATAGGCGGCGGGCCGCCGCCTCCACTCCTGCGCAAACTTCATGAGTTCGAGGGCGATGGGGTGATACGCTGGGAGGGGCCCGTTGCAAAGTTGACGCCCAAGGGCCGTCTGCTGGCGGACCGCGTAGGTTCGGAGCTGATGCTGTAGCCGAGGGCTTACGTGACCCCTTATTGACAGCCGAGGCGCCGCCTAAGAGTAATGGGTCAGTGAGCATTCCCGCCGCGCGCGAAAAGTTCAAAAGCTTCCTCTGCCAGAAGGGTCTTCGCGTGACCAACCAACGGCTGGCGATCTTTGACGCCGCGCTGGCTCAGACGGAGCATTTCACCGCGGAACAGCTGCTCGATTACGCCCGCGCGATCGACGATTCGGTCTCTCGCGCCACGGTCTACCGCACGCTTCCCATCATGACCGAGAGCGCGCTCCTGCGGGAGGTCGACATCGGATCCGGCGAGAAATTCTACCTGCCCAACGCCGGGAAGGGCACGCAGGTCGCCCAGGTGGTCTGCCTGGACTGCGATCGCATCTTTGAGATCAGCGCGCCATTCATGGAATGGTACGGCAGCACGGTGTCGTCGAAACTCGACCTGACGCCGGTGTCGCAGCGCCTGCAGGTCAGCGCCCGCTGCAATATTCTGCGCGCCAAGGGCGCGTGCCCGCGGCGCGGGAACTGACGATGGCCAAGGATCGCCAACACGACCCGAGCTTCGAAATCGGGTTCTTCGAGTCGGTGCTGCGCCGCGACGCCAATTACACGGACGTCATCGAGATCCTCGGCGGACTCTACACCAAAACCGGCCGCATTGCCGACGGCCTCAAGATGGATCGCAAGCTGGTCCGGCTTCAGCCCCGCAACGCGACCGCCCACTACAATCTGGCCTGCAGCCTCGCCTTGACCCGGCGCAAGCTGGCGGCGCTGCGCGCGCTGCAGAATGCCATCGAACTGGGCTACCGCGATTTCGAGTGGATGTCACAGGATCCCGATCTCGAGAGTCTGAAGCCGCTGCCGCAGTTCGTGGCGCTGCTGGACACCCTCAAGCCGCAGAGCTGAGGAAGCGTTTTACGCGGGCATGCCGCTTTACGAGCAAGCGCTTCTGCTGCTCCTGCTCACCACCTGCTTCAGCATCGTGGCGCGCTGGCTGCCGTGGCCCGCGCCGATCACCTATGTGCTCGGCGGCGTCGCCTTCGCGTTCGTCCCGCATTTTCCGGGAATCCGTCTGAGCCCGACGTTTTTTTTCCCGTGCTTCCTGCCGCCGCTGCTGTTTTCCGACGGCTGGCTGATGCCGCTGCGCGAATTCGCCAAGGCGCGGCGCGCGATCTTCATGATGGCGACCGGGCTGGTCATTCTCACGACCGTCGTCGTCGGGTTGGTGGCGCACGCCGTCGTGCCCGGACTGCCGCTGGCGATGGGGTTTGCCCTGGGCGCGGTCGTCTCCCCGACGGATGCGGTCGCGACCAGCGCCATCCTCGAGAAACTGGCGGTTCCAACCCGGCTCAACACGATCCTGTCCGGCGAGAGCCTGATGAACGACGCGACGGGCCTCGTGGCGTTCCGTTTCGCCCTGGCGGCGGTCGCCGCCGGAACGTTTTCGCTTCAGAAGGCGGCCGCGACCTTTGTCGGCATTGCGGCGGGCGGCCTGGCCCTCGGTCTCGCGATCGCCTGGGTCGTCGGCAAGATCCGCGACCTGCTGATTCGCTACCGCAGCGCCGATCCCCTGATCGAAATCACGGTTTCGCTGATGACCCCGTACGCGGCGTTTCTCGCCGCGGAACAGCTGCATCTGTCGGGCGTGCTCGCCGTCGTGGCGGCGGGGCTTTATTCGGGCTGGCGGGATCCGGTCCGCATGGACGCGGAAACGCGGCAGACGACCTGGACCGTCTGGTCGACCATTTTGTTTTGGCTCAACGGCCTGGCGTTCGTCCTGCTTGGACTGCAGTTTCCGCGCCTCCTGGCGGCGGTGAGCGACGACTACGGGATCCCCCAATTGATCAAGTTCGTCGCGTTTGTCTCCGGCGCGGTGATACTGATTCGGATCGCCTGGATCTTTCCGGGCGCCTACGCGCCGTTTTGGCTGAGCGCCCACGTGCGCCGCACGGAAACCCGCCCGTCGTGGCGGGCCGTGCTGGTCGGGGGCTGGGCCGGCATGCGCGGCACGGTCACGTTGGCCGCGGCGCTGTCCATTCCGCTCGTGGCGCGCGCCGGCGTCCCGTTTCCCGGGCGCGACATCGTGATCTTTCTCTCGTTCGGAGTGATCGCCGTCACCCTGCTGCTGCAGGGCACGACGCTCGAGTGGCTGATTCGGCGGCTCGACCTTCGGGGCGACGGCATGCTGGAAAAGGAGGAATGGCTGGCGCGCACGACCGCGGTGCGCGCCGGGCTGGATACGCTCCGCACGATCAGCGGGGGCACGCTGGAGCAGCACGACCGCGAGGCCTTGGGGTACATCATCGCCGAATATGAAGTCCGGCTGTCCGAGCTTGCCGCCGAGGGGCCGGAGCAGTCGTCGGCCGTGCGCCGCCGCGCCGCCGACAAGCGTTACCGATTTGCCGCGCTGGAGGCGGAGCGGAGGGCGGTCGACCAGCTCTGGCAGTCCGATCGGATCGCCGACGAGGTGCATCGGGAGCTGCAGTCGCTGCTGGATCATGAAGAGGGGATGCTGCGGAGGTCATGAGCATCGGGCTCGCTGTCGCCGGGGGCTTATCCCGAGGTGGAGCGCGTGGTCCCCACGCGCTGTTTGATAGCGAAAGCGGGAAAGCGCGTGGGGACCACGCGCTCCACCTCGCGATCGCCCCCGGCGACAGCGCAAGCGTGGGCGGCGCGTCTAGCGCATGATCGTCGGCGTCCATCCGCTGGCCGGCTTCGACAAGCTGCTGCATTACCGAGTCCCGCCGCACCTGGAGGGGGAAGTCGCGATCGGCCAGCTCGTGCGGGTGCCGGTGAGCCGCTCGCTGCGGCTGGGCGTGGTTGGCACCTTCGATCCGCCTCGGGATTTCCCCGTCGAGCGGCTCAAGCTTATCGCCGAGATCGTGTATCCGTTTCCGGCGCTGGCGGCCGACCTGCTCGCGCTCGCGCGCTGGATGACCGGGTACTATGCGGTGCCGCTCGATGCCGTCATTGAAACCATGATACCGGCGGCGGTCCGCCGCGGCGCGGGGATCAAGGAGGAAAAGCGGCTGATCCTGGGCGCGGCTCCGACCCCCGAGGAGCGGGCCCAGCTGGAGAAGCGGGCCCCGCAGCAGGCCCGGCTGCTCGCTTTCCTGGCCCAGCAATTCCGCCCGCTGCCCAAGGCGCTGGTGCTGGCGCGCCTCAAGGTGGGACCCGCAACGGCGGCCGCGCTCCTGAAGCGGGGCTTCATCCGGGAAGAGCGCTGCCGAATTGTCCGGGAGGCGTATGCGGATGATTTTGCGTCCGACGAGCGGGTGTCCTCCGCGCCGCCGGCCCTGACGGAAGAGCAGCGCGGCGCCGTGGCCGCGCTCGAGGGCGCCGTGGCGCGGAAGAAATTCGAGGTCTGGCTCCTGCATGGCGTCACCGGCTCCGGCAAGACCGAGGTTTACCTGCGGGCGATCGACCAGGTCCTGAAGGCCGGAGGCGGCGTGATTTTTCTGGTTCCGGAAGTCGCGCTCACGCCGCAGACGGTTGGGCGATTGCGCTCGCGCCTCGAAGCCATCGCTCCGGGTCACCGCTGCATTGTCTGGCACAGCCATCTGAGCGAAGGCGAGCGGCTGGATGGCTGGCTCGCCCTGGCGACGGGCGAAGCCCGGGTCGTGGTGGGAGCTCGTTCGGCGGTCTTCGCGCCCGTGTCCAATCTGCGTCTGATCGTGGTCGATGAGGAGCACGAGCCGGCGTACAAGCAGGACGAGACGCCCCGCTATCACGGCCGCGATGTGGCGGTCATGCGTGGCAAGCTGGCCGAGGCGGTCGTGCTGCTCGGATCGGCGACTCCGTCCCTGGAGAGCCACGCCAACGCGCTCGCGGGGAAGTATCATCGGGTGGAGCTGAGAAGGCGGGTCGACGGCCGGCGCCTGCCGGACATCGACATCGTCGACATGAAGATTGAGATGATGCGTCAGCGCGGCTTCGCCTCTTTGTCCCGCCGGCTGGTGGACGCGATGCAGGGCCGGTTCGAGCGGCGCGAGCAGACGATCCTATTCATCAATCGGCGCGGCTATTCCTCGGCCCTGGTGTGCTCCAAGTGCGGCCACGTCGAGGAGTGCGAGCATTGCAGCATCACGATGACGTACCATCGCACCGACGAGATGCTGCGCTGCCACTTGTGCGGCTCCGAACGGCGCGCGCCGGTGCGCTGCCCGAAGTGCGCGGCGCCCGATATTCGCTGGCGCGGCCTCGGCACCCAGCGGGTGGAGGAAGCCGTCCGGCGGGTGCTCCCCCGCGCGCGAATCGAGCGCATGGACGCCGACGCCATGGCCAAGCGCCACCGTTTCCGCGAAATTCTGGGGGACTTTCGCATCGGGAAAATCGATGTGCTGGTCGGCACGCAAATGATCGGCAAGGGCCTGGATTTTCCGAATGTGACCCTGGTCGGCCTCATTGACGCGGATTTGTCGATGCATATCCCGGACTTCCGCGCGAACGAGCGGACGTTTCAATTGCTCGTTCAAGTCGCCGGCCGCGCCGGCCGCGGCGACCGGGCGGGCGAAGTCGTGGTGCAGACCTTCACGCCGCAGGCCGGTCCGATTCAATTTTCACGGCACGCGGATTATGATGGATTTGCCGCCACGGAACTGGCCGTGCGCAAGGAATTCAACTACCCGCCGTATCGGCATATCATTCATCATCAATTCCGCGGGCCCAACGCGGAAAAACTCGAGTTTTACGCCAAACAATGGCGCAAGAAGGCGGAGGCCGAATTGGGGGCCGCGGTCGAGATGAAAGGCCCCGCCCCGGCGCCGATCGAGAAGATCAAGGATCATTATCGCTGGCAGCTGTTCTACTTCACCGATCGGGTGACGACGGTCATCGGGGAATTGGCCCGCTTGCGATCGGAATTCGCCTGGGCGGACGACGTCATTCAAACCCTCGACGTCGACCCGGTGAATCTCATATAAATCCGGGGAGTGACCCTCCGCCGGATCATCTACGCGATCTATGCCGGACTGCTGGCGGCCCTGGCCGTGGCAGCGGGGTTGTATTTCGTGAACCTGAACGAGGAGTATGTGCACCTCAAGACCGTGGAGGCGCGCAATCGCCACCGGCTCGAAGAGGACGAGCGGCATCTGGCCGAACAGCAGAAGATCCTCGACCGGCTGCGCCACGATCCGGCGTACGTCGAAATGGTGATCCGCCGGAACCTCGGTTACACGAAGCCGGACGAATCCATATTTCGTTTCGACAAATAAATGAGTGACTCGGATTCCCTCCGCGCATCGTATGCACGCGCCGGGCAGGCGCAGGTTTTCGCTTTTTTCGAGCGCCTAGACCCGGAGGCGCAGAAGCGGCTGCTCGGTGAAGCCGGCGAGATCGACCTGGCGGAAATCGACCGGCTCAATCGGACGCTGGTCGCCAAGCAGGGCGCGGTGGCCGTCGATTTGAGCGGCCTGGACCCGGCGCCGTACGAGGCGCGCCCGGAGCACGGCGGTGACGCGGCGTCCTGGGCCCGGGCCAAGGCCGGGGGGGAAGCCGCGCTGCGCGAGGGCAAGGTCGCCGGCTTCACGGTGGCCGGCGGGCAGGGGACCCGGCTGGGTTACGATGGACCCAAGGGCACCTTCCCGGTCACGCCGATTACGCGCAAATCGCTGTTCGCAGTCTTTGCGGAAAAGATTCGGGCGGCCGGCGCGCGCTATGGGCGCCCGCTGCATTGGTTCATCATGACCAGCCATCAGAACCATGCGGCGACCGAGGACTATTTTGTCTCGAATCAGTTCTTCGGCCTGGACCGGGGGCGGGTGCATTTCTTCCGCCAGGGCCGCATGCCGGCGGTCGATTTCAACGGCAAGATCCTGCTCGAGGCGCCCGGATCGATCGCGCTTTCTCCGGATGGGCACGGCGGTTCGCTGCGCGCGCTCGATCGGAGCGGCGCCCTGGATGTGATGGCCAAGGAGGGCATCGACACGATCAGCTATTTTCAGGTCGATAATCCGCTCGTGCGGTTCATCGATCCGGCGTTCATCGGCTGGCATCGGATGCGTTCCTCGGAGATGAGCAGCAAGATGGTGCCGAAGGCTTATCCGGAGGAAAAGGTCGGCGTCTTCTGCCGCCAGAAGGGTCAGGTGGTCGTGCTCGAGTATTCGGACCTGCCGCTCGATTTCCAGCGGCAGACGGACGCTGCGGGCGGCTTGCGATACAAGGCGGGCAGCATCGCCATCCACCTGCTCGATCGGGAATTTGTCCGGCGCATGGCCCGTTCGGGGTCGGACGCCTCGCTCCCATTCCACCGCGCGGACAAGAAGATTCCGGCGATCGACGCGGCCGGCCAGCCCGTGAAACCGGACAAACCCAATGGCATCAAGTTTGAGATGTTCGTTTTCGATGCCTTGCCGTTCGCCCGCAATCCGGTGGTGATCGAAACGCTGCGGGCCGACGATTTTTCTCCGGTGAAGAATGCCTCGGGCGTCGATTCGCCGCAGAGCTGCCGCGACGATCAGATGCGCCAGTTCGGGCGCTGGCTCAAGGCCAACGGCGCGGCCGTGCCGGCCGATGCCACCGGTTTGCCTCCGTTCCCGATCGAAGTGGCCCCGCGGTTTGGCTATGACGAGGATTCTTTCGCCGATAGCTGGCGAAAGCTCACTCCCAAGCCCGCGGTGGTTGACGGCCTCGTCCTTTCCTGATTCGGCTGAGGTCTCCGCGCCATGTCGAACACCGTCGAACGGATCCAAGCCGCGGCGAAAGCCGGGCACGTGCTGAAGTCGACCGCGGATAACGCGGCCCTTTTCATCGGCGCCGGCCTGCCCGAATGGGCGCTCGCCAGCATCGACGAACTCGTCGACCGCTCCGCCTGGTCGGAGCTCAACGACCGGTTCTTCCAATTTCTGGAATTCGGAACGGGCGGCATCCGCGGACGCACGATCGGCAACATCGTGACGGCGGCCGAGCGCGGTTCCGCTTCGGCGGGCGGCGTGCCGGAGCGGGCGGCGGTCGGAAGCAACCTGCTCAACGACTTCACGCTGATCCGGGCGACAATGGGGTTGTACCGCTACACGGCGCGCTACCTGGAGGCTCGCGGACAATCCGTGAAGCCGCGCCTGGCGATCGCCTACGACGTGCGCCACTTCTCGAAGCATTTTTGCGCGCTGGCCGCTTCAACCTGGACGCAACTGGGCGGCGAGGCGTTTATTTTCGACGAACCCCGGCCGACCCCGCAGCTCAGCTTCACGGTCCGCTGGCTGCAGGCCCACGCCGGCGTGGTGATCACCGCGAGCCACAATCCGCCCCACGACAACGGGTTCAAGGCGTATTTCGCGGACGGGGCCCAGGTGGTGCCGCCCGACGATTCGGGCATTGTAAAGGAAGTGAACGCGGTTCCGCTTTCGGAATTGCGCTCCTTCCTGGAGCAGGATCCCAAGGGGGTGACCGTCCTCGGCCGCGCCGCCGACGACGCCTACCTGACCGTGGCGGCGAAAGCGACGCTGGATCCGGCGGTATTTCACGCGGCCAAGCTCAAGGTCGTCTTCACCAATATCCATGCGACCGGCGGCGTGCACGTTCCGCCGTTGCTGCTCCATGCGGGCGTCGAACTGCTGCAGGTCAAGGAACAGGTGGCCTTCGACGGCGCGTTCCCGACCGTGAAATCGCCGAACCCCGAAAACGCCGAAGCGCTTTCGCGCGCGGTGGCCTTGGCGGAGTCGAGCGGCTCCGATCTGGTGCTGGCGACCGATCCGGATTGCGACCGCATGGGCTGCGCGGTGCGCAACGGCGCGGGCAAGATGGAACTGCTTTCCGGCAACCAGATGGGCGCCCTGATGGCGGACTACCGCCTGGCCAAGTACAAGGAGCTCGGCTGGATTCCGAAGGAGGGCAGCAAGAATGCCTGCCTGATCAAGACGTTCGTCACGTCGCGCCTGCAGGACGCCGTCGGCGAGTCCCATGGCGTGAAGGTCATCAACACGCTGACGGGCTTCAAGTGGATCGCGGCCAAGCTGCAGGAATACGAGACCAAGCTGCAGACGGCCATGGGGCCCGACTATGACTACGATGCGGCGCCCATGGTCGAGCGCGCGCGGCTCCACCTGGCGCATTCGACGTTCTTCACGTTCGGCACGGAGGAAAGCTACGGCTACCTGCCGAACGACATGGTGCGCGACAAGGACGGCAACGCCGCGTGTCTGATGATGGCCGAACTGTGCGCGTTCGCGAAGGCGCGGAATCAGACGGTCACGCAGTACCTCGATGACATTTACGTTCGCTGCGGGTTCTACCTCGAGGGCGTCATCAATATCTATTACGAGGGCGCGAGCGGAAACGCCAAGATCCGGCGGATTTTGGAGACCTACCGCTCGAATCCGCCGAAAGCCTTCGGCGATGTGGCCGTGGCGAAGTTTCAGGATTTCGGCCGCGAGGACATTTACGACGCCGATGGAGACAAGATTCCCAAGCAGGATCTGTATTTGGTGACGCTCGCCAACGGCTACAGCTTTGCCGCGCGCGGTTCCGGCACCGAACCGAAGATGAAATTCTATCTTTTCGCGCAGGAAGCGGTGAAGTCGTCCGCCGAGCTCCCGGGCGTGAAGGCCAAGGTGAAGGCCGAGCTGGAACGGCTGAAGGCGCTGATCGAGGCGGATGCGCGGGAGCGGGCGGAGAGCTGAGTCACCGTGCTGAGGGTGGAGCGCATGGTCCCCATGCGCTTAAACCTCAGTCCGCGTCTGGCGCGATGTCGAGGGCGACGCCGAAGCGCATGGGGACCATGCGCTCCACCCTCAAACCAGCAGCAAGGCCGGCTTTTCCAGGATGTCTTTGAGCGCCGCCAGAAACGTCGCGCCCACCGCGCCGTCCACCACCCGGTGGTCGACGGAAAGCGTCAGCGTCATCCGCTGGCCGATCACGATCTGATCGTTCTTCACCACGGGCTTCTTGACCGTCGTGCCGACGGCCAGGATCGCGGCGTTGGGCGGGTTGATGATCGCGTTGAAGCGGTCGATGCCCATCATTCCCAGATTGGACACGCAGAAGGTGCCGTCGGTGAATTCCGCGGGCTGCAGCTTCTTCTCCTTGGCGCGCTTGGCCAGGGCCTTGGCCTCCGTGCTGATCGCGAAGAGGCTCTTCGCGTGGGCGTCCTTGATCACGGGAGTGATCAGTCCGTCCTCGATCGCGACCGCAAATGAGACATGGGCAGCCGCGTGCTGCCGAACCGCCGGCTGGCCCGTGCCCGGATCGGCCCACGAGCAATTGACCGCCGGCACCCGGCGCAGGGCGTCCACCGACGCCTTGAGGATGAAATCGTTGACCGACAGCTTCACGCCGTTGGCTTCGAGGCCCGTGTTGAGCTGCGAACGCAGCTCCAGGAGCGGTCCCGCGTCGACTTCGATATCCAGGTAGAAATGGGGAATCTGCGTCTTCGATTCCACCAGGCGCCGGGCGATCGTCGCGCGCATGTTGGAGAGGATGACCAGCTTTTCCTCCTGAAGGGGGCCCGAGCGGGCAGGGGCTGCGCCCTTGAACGAAGGCCCGCCGGACTTGGCGGAGGGACCCGCTTTTTCGGCGGCCAGGATGTCCGCGCGAACGATGCGGCCGCCGGGTCCGGAGCCTTTGAGCGTCGAAAGGTCGATTATCTTTTCCGCGGCCAGCTTGCGGGCCAGCGGAGAAACGCGAAGGCGACCACCGCCGGCGGCTTCGCTGGTCTCTTCTCCGGATTCCTCGGCGGCTTCGGGGGCCGGCGCCGCTTCACCCTTGGCGGGCTGGGCGTCAGCCGGGGCTGCGGCGGGAGCAGCGGCCCGGGCGGGCGGCTGGGCTTCAGCCGCCGGAGCGGCCTTGGGCGCGGGGATATCGACCGTTTCGCCCGCCTTGCCCACGGCGCAAAGCGCGGCGCCGATCGGAACCGAGGAGCCGGCCGGGATGAAAATCTTCAGCAGCACGCCGTCGAAGAAGCTCTCCAGCTCCATCGTCGCCTTGTCGGTCTCGACTTCGGCGAGCATGTCGCCGCTGGCGACCTTGTCTCCCTCCTTTTTCAGCCACTTGACCAGCGTGCCGGTCGTCATCGTATCGCTGAGCTTGGGCATCTCGATGAGGTTGGCCATGGCAGGAGAAATTATTTCAGAACGGACAAGGCGGCTTTGAGGATGCGTTGCGGGTGGGGCAGCTGCTCGATTTCCATCGGCGGGCTGTAGATGGCCGGCGCATCGAGTGCGGACACGCGCTTGATCGGCGCATCGAGATCGTCGAACGCCTTGTCCTGAATGAGGTAGGCGAGCTGGGCGCCGACGCCGCAGAACGGCTTGTTCTCTTCCACCAGCAGCACGCGGTGCGTCTTGCGCACGGAGGCCAGCACAGTCGCCTCGTCGAGCGGGCGGATCGAGCGAAGATCGACGACCTCCGCGGAAATGTCGTGCTCCTGCTCGAGGAGCTGAGCCGCCGCGAGCGCGCTGATGACGGCGCGACCGTGGGCCACGATCGTCAAGTCGTCGCCCTGGCGCTTGATGTCGGCCTTGCCGAGGGGGATCAGGTATTCCTCGTCGGGCACCTCGCCCTTGTCGCCGTAGAGAATCGTGTTCTCCATGAACATCACCGGGTCGTTGTCGCGGATCGCGGACTTCAGCAATCCCTTGGCGTCGTACGGGGTCGCCGGGCAGACGACCTTGATGCCGGGGTGGTTCGCGCAAATGTTCTCCGGCGTATGGGAGTGGGTGGCGCCGACGTTGGTGCCGCCGTTGCCGGGGCCGCGGATCACGATCGGGCAGTTGATCTGGCCGCCGGACATGTAGCGAACATTGGCGGCGTTGTTCAGGATCTGGTCGAACGCGACCGAATAGAACGACCAGAACATGAGCTCGATCACCGGACGGATTCCGAGCATCGACGCTCCGATGCCCATCCCGATGAAACCGGCCTCGCTGATCGGCGTGTCGACGATCCGCTTGGGCCCGAACTTTTCCAGCAGGCCCTCGGTGACCTTGTAGGCGCCGTTGAACTGGGCGACCTCCTCGCCCATGACGACCACGTTCGGGTCGCGCTGCAGTTCCTCGGCCAAGGCATGCCGGATGGCTTCGCGATATTGGATGACGGCCATTGGGGTAAGTCTTAGTCGAAGAAAATGCGGCCTTCGGATTTCTTTTCCGAGGGATGGTCCTCTTCCCAGTACACATCCTTGGTGATGTCCTCGACTGTTGGATACGGGCTCGCTTCGGCGAAGTCGGCCGCCTGGTCCGCTTCCGCGCGGGCTTCCGTGTCAATTTGGCTGATGCGCGCCTCGTCGAGGACGCCTTCGGAAACGAGCTGATTTTGGAAGACCTGGATCGGATCCTTGGTCTTTCGGTATTCCTCAATTTCGGACTTCGTCCGGTAGGTGTTGTCCGGATCGGCGACGGAGTGGCCCCGGTACCGATAGGTCCGCACCTCGACCACGCTCGGTTTCGAGTTTTCGTGGGCCAATTCCAGGAATTTGTTGATGCACGCGCGCACCTCGTAGACGTCGTGGCCGTCGCAGGTGCCCCAATCCATGCCGTAAGCTTCGGCGCGCCGGGCGAGTTCGCCGGCGGAGGAGCGAGCCTGGCTGGTGCCCATCGAGTAGCCGTTGTTCTCGATCACGAAAATGACCGGAAGCTGCCAAAGCGCGGCCAGATTGTACGCCTCGTGCACGGCGCCCTGGTTGACGGCCCCGTCGCCCATGAACGCCAGGCAAGCGCCTTTCTTGCCCTGGTACTTGAGGGCGTAGGCGATGCCGGCGCCGAGCGGGATCTGCCCGCCGACAATGCCGTGTCCGCCCCAGAAATTGCGCGAAGGATCGAAGTAGTGCATCGATCCGCCCTTGCCCTTCGAGCAGCCGGTGGCCTTGCCGAAAAGCTCCGCCATCAGCGGCTTCAGGTCCATGCCGACGGCGATGGCATGGCCATGGTCGCGGTAGGCGGTGATGATGTGATCGTTCTTGGTCAGCAGAGAACAGCAGCCGACGGCCACAGCCTCTTGACCGATATAAAGATGCAAAAACCCGCCAATCTTTTTGGCCTGATAGGCGCGCAGGCTGCGCTCCTCGAAGCGTCGGATCCGCACCATGACGCGGTAAAGGTCGATTTTCTGGTCGGCGGAAAGCTGGGCGTTGAGGGGATCGCCCGAAGCGGGCGTGTCCTTATGTTCAGCGGTGTCGCTCGGTTTCTTGCTCACAGGAAAAGGTCGAACGGAAGATAGTCGGGCGCAAGAGGGGGAAGGCAAGCGGCAAAGGGGACGCGGCCCGTTAGGGCCGCGTCCCCTTTGCCGCTTGCCATATATATCTTAGGGTGGAGCGCGTGGTCCCCACGCGCTAAACGTCCGCCCGCGTTTTGCGTCGAACGCCGAAGCGCGGGGGGACCACGCGCTCCACCTTACCCACCCAACACCACATCCGTCCCCGGCTCGCGCGCCAGCGCGCTGCCCTTCTCCCGCGTCACAATCACCCGCAAATCGTCCGCGCCCTCTCCCGGCAGGGGATCGACAGCAAACGAATAAAGTCCGGATCCATTCAAATCTCCCGCCGGACGGGATATGGCCGTGCGCCGATTGAGAATCCACACTTGGTAGTGGGTGTCCGCGGCGACGCGGGGCAAATCCCGGACCGCGATGAAGCCCTGGCTCGTGGTCGGATCATAGACGACGAACGATCGCGGGGATTTGGCATCTTCCCAATGGCTTGCCGCCACCGCCGCCAGTTGCGCGAACGCGTCATTCGGACCGCTGCCGACGCGGGCGATCGAAACGCGATTCGGTCCGGCTCCGCCCTGGTCCAGCGCGACCACGACCAAAGTCGGCCGGTCGATCCATCGTTCCGCCGCGATGGACGCCAGGCTGATCGCGATCATGGCCGCGATTCCCCATTTGAAAACGTTGCCCCAACCAACCTTCGCCCCGCCCGGGGCGGCGGCCGTTTTTTCCGCGATCCGGGCCCAGACCTGCCGCGAAGGCGAGCGGGGAGGCAGCTCAAAAATTCGCGCGGCCAGGCCGTCCTCGTAGTCGCGAACCCGCTGGCGCAGGGCATCGTCCGCAACCAGCCGCGCTTCGAACTCCGTCCGTTCTCTCGGGTCGAGCCGATCGAGCACGTAGTCGCAGGCCAATTCGTCGTCGGGGATATTCATCGGGAAAAATCCTGCAGTTCGCCGCGCAGGGCGACCAAGCCCCGGCGGATCCAAGCTTTGGCGGTTCCCAGCGGCAGCCTGAGCCGGTTCGCAATTTCCTCGTGGGTCAACCCGCTGAAAAGCGAGAGTTCCAGCGCCGCCCGGGGGCCTTCCGACAAATGTCCCAGCGCACGGGACACCTGCTCGGACATCTCGTGACGAACCACGGTCGCCCGCACCGAGTCCTCGGTGGGTGATTCGGCGGCGTCGACGTCCGCGATTTCCGGCCGGCGCCGACGGAGATGGTCGATGCACATGCGCCGAAGGATGGTCACGGTCCAGGTAAAGGGCTGCGACTGGTGCGCATCGTAGGTGCCGGCGGAACGCCAGATCCGCACAAAGCAATCCTGCAGCAACTCCTCCGCGGCGCCATGATCTCCCACCATTCGCACCGCCAGGGCGAAGAGCGGCAGCCGGTACTGGTTGAAAAGTCGACGCAAGGCTTCGCGATCGCCTCCGCCGATGCGAACCATCAGGAATACGTCCGCTTCGGCGGCGCTAGTGGCCTTTGGGGAAGAGGAGGGGTTCAATCTTGTCAGCGGTCGCGTTCGCGGCTCCCTGGATGAGATTGTCGAACGTACGATCCGGTTGCTCAAATGGCGCGTGGTCGTACGTATACCGGATGACTCCCAAGTCGTAGCTGCGTTGATCGATCCTCAGGGTGGTCCAGGCGGAGAACGAGAGCTCGCCCGGAAGCCATTGCTTGATGGGCTGCATGAGAAGTTCGAGCTCCAGTCGATCGGGTTTCTTGCGGCCGCCGAACTCCTCGATCGAAATTGCAATCGGCCACTTCCGATGCCGGAATACGTAGCCGAAGTTGCCCGCGACCGCCTCGTAAAGGTTGTCCTCCCGCTGGACCGATCGGCCCAGGGGCGGCGAGATGAGCACATGCAACGTGGGCGGCGCCGGCGGGGGTTGCTGGCGCTCTTGGCCGAACCCGCTCGAGGCACCCACCAGCGCCGCGCACAGGGCGAGATTTCGGAGGAGCCGTTTCATTTCTGTCCATTTGTACGCGATTTTTCCCGAGTTGGATGCCAAATTCCTGACTTATGAGCAACGCACCGATCGGGTATGGCATTGTCGGATTGGGCCTGATTGCGGAGGTGCACGCCCGGGCGCTGGCGGCCGTGCACGGAGCGCGGCTCGTGGGCGTGGCGAGCCGCTCAGCCGAGAAGACCCGAGACTTCGGTGCTCGGCATGGGGCGCTGGTTTCCACCGCTTCGGTCGCGGAACTGGCTGGCCGGCCGGACATCCAGGTGATTTGCGTGACCACTCCCAGCGGCGCGCATTTGGAGCCCGCCTTGGAGGCCATCGTCGCGGGCAAGCACGTGGTGGTTGAAAAACCGATCGAGGTAACCTTGGAGCGGATCGACCGGATGCTGGAAGCGGCCGACCGGGGTGGAGTGCTCGTGGGGTCGATCTTTCAGGGGCGTTTTGGCGCCGGCGCGCAGGCGCTCAAGCGAGCGGTGGAAGAAAATCGTTTTGGTTCGATCGCGTTGGCCAGCGTTCGGGTTCGCTGGAATCGCACGCCGGAGTATTACGCCTCCGGCTGGCACGGCACGGAAAGTCTGGACGGCGGCGGTGTGCTGATGAACCAGGCGATTCACGGGGTCGATTTGCTTCAATGGTGCCTGGGATTGCCGCGCACCGTGTTTGGGTGGAGCGCGCGGCGGGCACACGTCGGGATCGAGTCGGAGGATACGGTCGTGGCGTCGCTCCAATTTGGCTCGGGCGCACTCGGCACGATCGAAGCCTCGACGGCCCACTATCCGGGATGGGCGCGGCGGGTCGAAATCGGCGGCGCCGATGGTTCGGCGGTGCTCGAGGACGACCGGCTCGTGAAGTGGGATTTTCGCCAGGAGCGTCCGGACGATGAGAGGATTCGCTCCAGCCCGGCCGACCCGCGCCTCGGAGGAGGCGCTGGCTCTCCGACGGCCATCAGCGACGAAGGGCACATCCGCCAGTTGCAGGATTTCACCGACGCGGTGCGCGCTGGACGGAAGCCTGCGGTCGATGGGAGGGAAGGGCGGAACGCGGTGGCGATAGTGCGGGCGATTTATCGGTCGGCGGGGTCCGGCCGGGCGGTGGAGCTGCGGTAGTGGGTGAAGCGCGTGGTCCCCACGCGCTTTGACGCCAAATGCGGGCGGACGTTAAAGCGCATGGGGACCATGCGATCCACCTTCCTTGTCGAAAGCGGGACTTCTATGATCAGCGCACCCTCCTTCGCCTCTCAGGGGGCTTCGGCGGGTTTTTTAGGGCGGACGAAATCCGCCCTAAAAAAACATCGCCTCGCTCAGCGCGTTCTCCGGCTGCAGCAGAGCCACCGTCGCCGGCAGCGTGGTCTTCCCCGTGCCGAAATCCGCCGTGAAGAGCGCGGTCCCGGTGGCGGCGTTCCCTTCCCAGGCAAACGTCTTCGCGCCCGAATAACGAAACTTGATCGCCATCCCGCGCGGTTGATTTGCGGCCCCCGCGGCAATCGTGAACGTCGCCTGATTTTTCCCGCACGCGCCGACGCGGTCCTTGAGCCAGGCGAGCACGACGCGGCCCTCCGCCGTCAGCTCCGCGCCGGCGGACACCTCGACCGACTGCAAATCTTCACAGATCGCATCCATCGGATACCGGCTCAGAAACTGACCGACCGATTGGCGCACGTGCAGCACGCGGGCAAATGCCAGGTCCCGCACGACTTCCGGGCGGGGCCACGGGTAGGTCAAGGCGTCCGCGGGCGCCGTCGCGCTGTCGATCAGCACGCGCTTGGAGCGCGTGAGCAGATAGTGGTAGTCGGCGAGCCGCGTGCTCGCGGAAAATCCATGCGCCCAGTAATAGAGCGGCAGATCGGTCGAAAGGCACACGGACACCTGGCTCTCCAGAAACGGCCGCGCCGACACGGTGTAGCTGAGCATCACGAACTCGCAGCAGCGCGTGTCGCTCTTGGATTTGCCCAGCGTGCATTCGCCGTAAACCTTGGCGCGGATTTCCGCGGTCTTCTTGTCGTCGTGGTCCGAGCACAGCACGACGACGCGGCTTGGGTACCGGCGGGAGAACTTCACCGCGATGTCGAATTGCTCCTGGGCGTCGTCCGGCGTGGTGTTGGCGCCCAAGTGCAGGACAAAGTTGACCTGGGTCGCCTTGGCGTCCTCGGTCGGCGGCGCGGGCTTGCCCTGCGCCTCGGTGGTCCGCCACATGGCGGCCAGGCTCGGCCCGATCGTGCTGACGGGCGTGTCGAGACCGGGCAGGGCGTCAAAGATCGCGGCCATGTGTCACGTTCAGGGTTGGCGCCAGAGGTGGCCGGAAGCAGCGAGCAGAGCGTCGGCGCCGGCGGGGCCCCAGGATCCGGAGGCGTAGGTTTCCATGCCTTGGCGTCCGGTGTTTTTCCAATAGTCGAGGACCGGCGTATAGAGCTTCCATGAGGTCTCCGCCTCGTCGCCACGAATGAAAAGCGTGCCATCGCCCACCATCGCGTCGAGCACCAGGCGCTCATACGCCTCGGGCGTATTCGAGCCGAAGGTGGTCGCGTACCTGAAGCTCATCTTCACCGGCTGCGTGCGGGTTTCCAGGCCGGGAATCTTTCCGTTGAGGATCATGCTCAATCCCTCGTCCGGCTGGATCTGAAAGGAGAGCGTGTTGGCGGCGAGATCGAAGCCGCCGCCGGCGAAGAGCGTGCCGGGCGGACGCTTGAATTGGATCGCGATTTCCGTGACGCGGCGCGCGAGGCGCTTGCCGGAGCGCAGGTAGAACGGCACGCCCTGCCAGCGCCAATTGTTGATCGAAAGGCGGATGGCCGCGAAGGTTTCCGTGCCGGATTGCGGATTGATGCCCTCCTCCTGCAGATAGCCGACGGAGGGCTTGCCGCCGACCATGCCGGCGCCGTACTGCGCGCGGATCACGTCCCCGCGGGGGCCGACCGTGATCGGTTGGATCGCCTTCAACACCTTCACCTTTTCATTGCGCACCGCCTCGGCTTCGAGCGACACCGGCGGCTCCATCGCGGTGAGCGCAACGAGCTGCATGGTGTGGTTCTGGATCATGTCCCGCAGGCAGCCGCTCGTCTCATAATAGCCGCCGCGCTTCTCGACGCCGACTTCCTCGGCCACGGTCAGCTGCACGTGGTCGATGAAGTTGCGGTTCCAGAGGGGCTCGAAGATCGAGTTCGCGAAGCGCTGGACCAGGAGGTCCTGCACCGTCTCCTTGCCCAGGTAGTGGTCGATCCGATACACCTGGTCCTCCTCGAAGACCGAGCGGATCGTGCGGTTGAGCTCGCGCGCCGACTCGAGGTCGCGGCCGAACGGCTTTTCGATGACGACCTTGGAGTGCAGCGGCGAGCCCACGTATTTGGCCGCGAGCCCGCTGGCGCCGAGGTTCTGCAGGATGGGATCGAACACCGTGGGCGGCGTGGAGATGTAGAACAGCGTCTGGACGTCGCGGCCCAGCTTCTTTTCGATTCCGGCGATATGGACCGCCAGCCGGTCGAACGCGGCCTTTTCGTCGTAGCCGCCGGCCACGTAGGTCGTGTTTTCGGAGACGCGGCCCCAGACGTCGGCCTTGAGCTCCCGGCGGGAGAATTCCTTGATCGCGTCGGAGGCGAGCGAGCGGAACTCCCCATCGGGGATCGGCTTGCGGCCGAAGCCCACCAGGAAGAAGTCGGCCGGCAGCAGATTGTCGTAGCTGAGGTTGTAGACGGCGGGGATCAGTTTCCGCGCAGTCAGGTCGCCGGACGCGCCGAAGATGACGACGACCGTCGGGGGGGCGCCCCGGTGCTTGCTCAGGCCCTGAAGAAACGGATGACGTTCAGTATCGGCCATAAACCATTGGCTTATGCCCCGTACTTGGAGGGAAACAAGCCCACATTGATGTAATGACGCACCTCCGGGTCGCCGGAGCCGAGCTCAATTTCGACCACATCGAGCCGGTAAGTGTGGGGACGAAAGGGGAGCAGCCGCAGATAGGTGCGGGCGGCGCGGCGCAGGACTTTGCGTTTGGCGCGGTTCACGGCGTAGAACCCGGGAACCCGGGCGCCCCCGGAACGGGTTTTGACTTCGACGAAAATCAAGACGTCGCCGTCGAGCGCGATCAGATCGATTTCTTCGCGGCGGTCTTGCGGGTTCCGCCAGTTGTGGGCCACGATTTCGTAACCCTTCGCCTGGCGCAAATACGCGCCGGCCAGGGTTTCGCCCGAACCGCCGACGTCAGCATGAGTGGACATACCTCCGATAATAGCCAGGTGCTCTCGTACAAGATCGCCGTGCTCGTTTTCCTGGAAAACCGGGCCGGGCAGCAGCTTCTGATGCTGCGGGCCAAGCCGCCGAATCTGGGGGTGTGGAGCCCCATTGGCGGAAAGCTCGAGATGGCAACGGGCGAGTCGCCCTTCGAGTGCGCCGTCCGCGAAACCCACGAAGAGGTCGGCCTGACGATCACCGCCGCCGACTTGCACCTGTTTGCAATCATCGCGGAAAAGGCCTACGAGGGACAGTCGCATTGGCTGCTGTTTCTCTTTCGCTGCAAAACGCCGCTGGCGGCGCTGCCGCCGGATATCTCAGAAGGAAAATTCGCGTTCTTCGATCGCAAGGCGATCAAGACCCTGCCGATCCCGGAAACGGACCGAAATGCCCTCTGGCCGATCTACGATCAGCATCGCGACGGCTTCGTGATGCTGAAGGCGGACTGCATGCCGGGGCAGCCGGTGAAGGTGGAAATCGAGGAAATTTGCGCGGGCTAGTGGAAGCGGCGGCCCGCCGCCTGCTCGCAAGCCGCAAGCCGGGGGCTTATCCCGAGGTGGAGCGCGGGGTCCCCACGCGCTGATCGACGTCGAAAGCGGAACTGCCGGGGTCAGCGCCCCCGGCTACAGCGCCAGCCGAGTTATTGGCTCAAGCGAAATCCAGGAGCGCGTAGGTCCGCTTGCCTTTGCGCAACAGGATGAACCGCCCAAACAGCAGCGTGCTTTCGCCAATCGTGGTCGCCACATCAGCGACGCGCACGTTGTTGATGTAGATTCCGCCACCCTCGATGTCCTTCCGCGCTTGTCCTTTGGACGGCGCCAAGCCCGCAATCACGATCAGATCGGTCAACGGCAAACCCGCGCCGGCCAACTTGGCCTTTTCGGCCGACTTGGTCGGAATCTCGCCCGCCAGATCCTGAAAGGTGGCCTCGGACACGCCTACGAGCGAACCGCCGAACAGGATTTCGCTGGCCCGCTTGGCGTCGTCGACGGCGGTTTCCCCATGCACGAGCGCCGTCACCTCACGGGCCAGCGCCTTGTGGGCTTCGCGCGCGCCGGGATTGGCCACGAGTTTGGCTTCCAAGTCTTCGATCACCTCACGAGTCAGCAGGGTGAACTTTCGGAGGTAGCCCGCCAGCATGCTGTCCTCCGTGTTGACGAAAAATTGGTACAGCCGGTACGGGCTCGTCTTCTTCGGATCGAGCCAGATCGCGCCGCCTTCGGTTTTTCCGAACTTCGTGCCGTCGGCCTTGGTGATCAGTGGAAAAGTCCAACCCCAGGCCGGCGCGCCGAGCTTTTTGCGGATCAGGTCGGTGCCCGCCGTGATGTTGCCCCATTGGTCACTGCCGCCAATCTGCAGCTCGCAATTGAAGTCCTTTCGCAGGTGGTAGAAATCGTAGGCCTGCAGCAGCATGTAGCTGAACTCGGTGTAGCTGATGCCGTTGTCGCCCTCCATGCGGGCCCGAACGCTCTCCTTCGCGATCATCGCGTTCACGGAAAAATGTTTGCCGACATCCCGCAGAAAATCCAGGTAGCTGAGCGGTGCGGTCCAGTCGGCGTTGTCGACCAGCCGGGCCGGGTTGGTCTTGGAGTCGAAATCCAACAGCCGGCTAAGCTGTCCCTTGATGCAGGACACATTATCAGCCAGCTGCTCGCGGCTCTGGAGATTGCGCTCCGCGGATTTGCCGCTCGGGTCGCCCACCATGCCCGTGGCGCCGCCGGCGAGCGGCAGCGGGTGGTGCCCGTGGAGTTGGAAGCGGCGGAGCGTCAATTGCCCCATCAGGTGGCCGACATGCAAACTGTCGGCGGTCGGATCAAACCCGCAATACAGCGTGATGGGTCCTGCGTTCAGCCGCTCGGTCAGTGCGGGAAGGTCGGTGCAATCGGCCAGGAGGCCGCGCCAGCGCAGTTCATCGATCATGCTCATCCAGGTTCGTTAACGGCTGTTATCCTGGGGAAACCCAGGGCAGGGAAGGGAAAAATATCCCCAGGTGGAGCGCGTGGTCCCCACGCGCTGTTTGACGTCGAAAGCGGGACGGCCGGGGTCGGCGCCCCCGGGCGCAGCGATTGACCCTTGCGGGCTCGTGTCCCTGGGCTCATCTTTACCCTTCACCCTCGCACACATGCCTCTTCCGGTTGGGGCGCAAGCCCCCGAATTCAGCCTGAAGTCCAAGACGGCCGACGGATACAAAGATGTCCGGCTGAGTGAGATTCTGACGCGCAAGCGGGCGCTCCTGCTGTTCTTCCCGTTTGCCTTCACCGGGACCTGCACGGCGGAAATGTGCGACGTCAGCAACGGGTTGTCCGGCTACGGCAGCCTCGAGGCCGAGGTGATCGGCATCAGCGTCGACAGCCCGTTTGCCCTCGATGCCTGGGCCAGGCAGGAGAAGATCACCGTGACGCTGGCCTCGGATCTCAACAAGACGGTCAGCAGGGCCTACGGGGTCCTGATCGCCCATGCGGCCGGCATCGGGGACATGTCGGCGCGGGCGGCCTTCGTCGTCGGACGCGACAGCAAGATCCTCTACGCTGAACAGACGCCGACTCCCAAAGATCTTCCCAATTTCGCCGCGATCAAAGCGGCGCTCTCTCACTGATTCGCCATGGGCACTCCCAATCCCTTCAATTCCCGCCGGACCTTTTCCGCCAACGGAAAGTCGCACGGGTTCTATTCCTTGCCGGCGCTCGCCGAGGCCGGCCTCGACGTCCGCCGCCTGCCGGTGTCGCTGCGCCTGGTGCTCGAGTCGCTCCTGCGCAATTGCGACGGCCAGCGCGTCTCCGAGTCGGCCGTCAAGGCGCTTGCCACGTGGAACGCCAAATCGTCCCGCACGGAAGAAATCCCGTTCGTCGTCGCCCGGATTGTCCTGCAGGACTTCACGGGCGTGCCGCTCCTGGTCGATCTGGCCGCGATGCGTTCGGCGGTCGCCAAGCTGGGCAAGAACCCGAAGGTCATCGAGCCGCTCGTGCCGGTGGACCTGGTTGTCGACCACTCGGTGCAGGTGGACTTTGCCGGCAGCGCCGATGCCATGCGGCGCAATCTCGACCTCGAATTCACGCGCAACCGCGAACGCTATCAATTCCTGAAATGGGGCATGCAGGCCTTCGATACGTTCAAGGTGGTTCCCCCCGGCATCGGCATCGTCCATCAGGTGAACCTGGAGTACCTGGCGAAGGGCGTCTGGACGGACAATGACGGCGCGGTCTATCCGGACACCCTCGTCGGCACGGATTCGCATACGACCATGATCAACGGCCTGGGCGTCGTGGGCTGGGGCGTGGGCGGCATCGAGGCGGAGGCCGGCATGCTCGGCCAGCCGGTTTACTTCCTGACCCCGGACGTCGTCGGCGTGCATTTGACCGGCGCGCTGCGTGAAGGGGTCACGGCCACCGATCTGGCGCTCACTCTCACGCAGTTGCTGCGCAAGGCGAAGGTCGTCGGCAAATTCGTGGAATTCTTCGGGCCGGGCACGGCCGCGCTGCCCGTGGTGGATCGCGCGACGATCGCCAACATGGCGCCGGAATACGGCGCGACGATGGGCTACTTTCCGATGGACGCCGAATGCGCGAATTATCTGCGCGCGACGGGCCGCTCCGACGAGCACATTGCCCTCTACGAGGCCTATTATAAGGCGCAGGGGCTATGGGGCGTCTCCAAGCCGGGGGAAATCGACTATTCGGAAGAACTCTCGCTCGACCTCGCCACGGTGGTGCCGAGCGTCGCGGGTCCGAAGCGCCCGCAGGACCGCATCGAGCTGCCCAAGCTCAAGGACGAGTTTGTCACCGCGTTCGGAAAACCGGTCGCCGAAAATGGCTTCGGCAAGAAGGCCGAAGACCTCTCACGCACCTTCCACGTGGCGGGCAATGGCCACCCGGCCCATCCGGGCGGCGGCAGCCAGGAAGCGGCCGCGCCGGAAGCGGCCGCCAAGGCGAACGTCAGCGCGTCGACCGATCGCGAAATGGCGAACAACCGGCCGACGCCCAATCTGCCCTCGGGCGCCGCGCCCAAGGTGGAAGGCGACATCGGCCACGGCAGCGTACTGATCGCCGCGATCACGAGCTGCACGAACACGTCGAACCCGAGCGTCATGCTGGCCGCCGGCCTGCTGGCCAAGAAGGCGGTCGAAAAGGGCCTGCAGGTGAAGGCGACGGTCAAATCGTCCCTGGCGCCCGGCAGCCGCATCGTCACCGACTATCTCAACAAAACCGGCCTGCAGCCCTACTTGGACCAGCTCGGATTCCAAACGGTCGGATATGGCTGCACCACCTGCATCGGCAATTCCGGTCCGTTGAATCCGGCCATCGAGGATGCCGTGGTAAAGAACGACCTGGTGGCGGCCTCGGTGCTCTCGGGCAACCGCAACTTCGAAGCCCGCGTCCACCAAAGCATCAAGGCGAACTTCCTGATGTCGCCCCCGCTGGTCGTCGCCTTTGCGCTCGCGGGCCGCGTCAACATCGATCTGACGCACGAATCGCTGGGGAACGGCAAGGACGGGAAGCCCGTCTTCCTGAAGGATATTTGGCCGACGATCCAGGAAGTGCGCGATCAGCTCCAGGCGGCGCTGCGCCCGGAGATTTTCCGCAAGCTCTATTCGGATTTCGCCGCGCAGAATCCCAAGTGGAACGAAATTCCCTCGGCCGCGGGTCAGACCTACGCGTTCGAGGCCAATTCCACCTATATTCAGGAGCCTCCGTTCTTCGAAGGTTTCGGAATGACTCCTCCGGCCGCCGCCGAGATTCGCGGCGCCCGCGCGCTGGGTATTTTCGGCGACTCCGTGACCACGGATCACATCTCGCCGGCCGGCGCCATCAAGAAGAGCTCGCCCGCCGGCAAATTCCTGATCGAGCAGGGTGTGACCTACGAGGACTTCAACAGCTACGGTTCGAGGCGCGGCAACGACCGCGTCATGACTCGCGGCACGTTCGCCAATGTCCGCATCAAAAACCTGATGCTCGGCGGCGAAGAAGGTGGAAATAGTCTGTATTTTCCGAAGGCCGGCGGAGCCGGAGAGAAGCTTCCCATTTTCGACGCCGCCATGCGCTACAAGGCGGATGGCGTGCCCTTGATCGTGCTGGCCGGCGCCGAATATGGCACCGGATCCTCGCGCGATTGGGCGGCCAAGGGCACTAACCTGTTGGGAGTCAGGGCCGTGGTGGCCCAAAGCTTCGAGCGGATCCATCGCTCCAATCTGGTCGGAATGGGTGTTCTTCCCCTCCAGTTCTCCGAAGGCGTTACGGCGCAGTCGCTTAAATTGGACGGCAGCGAGACCTATGACATCACTGGGCTCGAAGGGGACATCCGTCCGCAGCAGGACGCTACGTTACGGATCGCGCGTAAGGGCTCTGAAGTTCAGGAGGTTAAAGTTCGATGCCGGATCGATACTCCGATCGAAATCGAGTATTATCGGCATGGTGGCATTTTGCCCTACGTACTGCGCCAGATCATTGCACGCAGCTGATTCCCGCCCTAATCTCCTGGTTACTTCGATGTCGGATGTTGCTCTCAAGCCCGTCTATCTGGTCGACGCGTACTCCGACCCTGTGTTGGTGCGCATCGAGGGCCGAGCCAGCTTCCAAAACAGCACCTGCCTTAAGGATTTTGTCACCGAGATGATCAACGAAGGTAAGCGGCGCTTCGTGATCGATTTCCTGCAATGCAGCAGCATGGACAGCACTTTCCTGGGAGTCCTGGCCGGCGCGGCCATCCAGCTGCGCAAAGCGGCGCCGACCGGCGGATTGACGCTGGTCCGGGTGGGGCCGCGCAATCTGGAGCTCATTCGCAACCTCGGTCTGCACCGTCTGCTGACCGTCGATTCCGGCGAGTTTCCGATGACCTTCAACCACCGGAACACCGGTCTGGTCTGCCCGGAGCGGACCGAGCTGGACAATGCCCGGGTGTGCCTCGAGGCGCACGAGAACCTGGTGGCGGCGGATGAGGGGAACCGCGCCAAGTTTCAGGACGTGTTGGTGTTTCTTCGGAACCGGGTCGAGCAACGCTGATCATGTGGGTGGGCCTCCTGCTCGGCGTGGTCATCGGATTGGGTTGTCTCCTGATTCCCCTGCGGCGTGTCCGGCGTTTTGCTGAGGTCCAGGAGGAGGAAAAGCAGCAGTTCGCCCAGGATCGCCAGCGCGTCATCGACTTCATGCACCTGATGGCGGAGGCGCTCGGCGAGAACCTCAGCCTGCAGGAGCTTCGTCAGCGCATCGTCCATGCCTCCATCCTCTGCACGGGCGCCCTGAGCGCGTGCATCTTTGAGCAGACCACCTCCGGCCAGATGCGGGGCGTGGCGGTCGAGGGGCTCTTTCCGCCGCAGCGCCCGCTCCCGCTGAGCGGGGCGCAGCCCGCGATGACACGGGTGAAATTTCTCGAACAGGTGCTCAAGTCGGAGGAGTTTCCGATGGGCGAGGGAATCATCGGCCGCGTCGCCCAGGCGAAGCGCGCGGAGCTGGTGGCCGACGCCGGCACCGATCCGCGGGCGACCCACCATGAGGATCCGGCGCTCGTGCTGCGCTCGCTGATCGCGGTGCCCCTGCATTTCCGGGAGCGGTTTTTCGGCGTGCTGGCGGTCGCCAATCCGGCGGATGAGCGGCCCTTCACCGAAGTCGAATTCTCCCTGCTGCAGTCGCTGGGCGAGCAAGCCGCGCTGGCCCTGCACAACGCGGAATTCCTGAGCCTGCAGGTCGAGAAGTCCCAGCTCGACCTGGATCTTTCGATCGCCAGCGGCATCCAGCAGATGCTCCTGCCGCGGCACGCGATCTCGTTCGCGGCCCTCGACCTGGACGCCCGCTACAAGCCGGCCCAGAAGGTCGGCGGCGATCTCTACGACATCATCGGCCTGCCCGACGGACGGCTGGGCGTCGTGGTGGCGGATGTATCCGGAAAGGGGATTCCCGCGTCGCTCCTGATGGCGATCGTCCGCACGAGCCTGCGGCACATCGCGCCGCGCTATAGTTCGCCGTCGCGCGTGCTGACCGAGCTCAACCGCTCGATCGCGGCGGACATCCAGGGCGGCCTGTACGTCACGATGCTCTACGCGGTCATTGACGTCGCCCGCAACACGATTTCCTTCGCCCGCGCGGGCCATGAGCTGCCGCTGCTGATCCGCCGGGATCTGGAAACGAACGACTATCTGCCGCGCTACATCGGTTCCGAAGGGATGGCGGTCGGCATGGTTCCGGACGACCTGTTCACGGAGGTGATTGCCGACCAGATCGAGCCCTTCGTGCCCGGAGACGTGCTGATCCTGTACACCGATGGCGTGACGGAGGCCCAGAACGAGGACCGCAAGGAATTTTCGAATGCCCGCCTGGCCGACGTGGCGCGCCAGACGCACAGCCGGAACGCGCGGGACATCAACGACGCGGTCCTGGAAGCGGTCGACAAGTTCGTGGGCGACGAGATCCAGCACGACGATTTGACGCTCGTTTCCGTCAAGCGGATTTGATTGGCTGCGCCTCCCATGGAGACGCTGGATCGGTTTTCTGTCCCCACTGCGGCCGGGCATTTCGGCGGCTTCGGCGGCGTGTTTGTGCCGGAGACGCTGATGACGGCCATCTCCGAGCTCAACGCGGCCTATGCCCAGGCGAAGGCGGACCCGGCATTCCAGGCCGAGCTGCGGCAGCATCTCAAGGAATTCGCGGGCCGGCCGACCCAGCTTTACCACGCCGAACGGCTGACCGAGCACGTCGGCGGGGCCAAGATCTATTTCAAGCGCGAGGATCTGCTGCACACCGGCGCCCACAAGATCAACAATGCGATCGGGCAGGCACTGCTCGCCCGACGCATGGGCAAAAAGCGGGTGATCGCCGAGACCGGCGCCGGACAGCATGGCGTCGCGAGCGCCGCCGTATCGGCCAAATTCGGGCTGGAGTGCGTGGTCTACATGGGTTCCGTCGACATGGAACGCCAGGCGCTGAATGTGTTTCGCATGCGGCTGATGGGAGCCGAGGTGCGCGGGGTCGACGCCGGCCAGCGCACGCTCAAGGAGGCGATCAATGAGGCGATGCGCGACTGGGTCACGAACGTCCGCACGACCCACTACATCCTGGGCACCGTCTACGGCTGCCATCCGTATCCGATGATGGTGCGTGATTTTCACCGGGTGATCGGCCAAGAGGCGCGCGCTCAGATCCTGGAGCGCGAGGGTCGCCTCCCCGATGTGATGGTCGCGTGCGTCGGAGGCGGCAGCAACGCCATGGGCCTGTTCTTCGAATTCCTGGAGGAGCCGAAGATCAAGCTGGTCGGCGTCGAAGCCGGCGGCCACGGCATTCGGCGCGGCGAGCATGCGGCGCGCTTTGCCGGCGGCCGCCTCGGGGTCCTGCAAGGTTGCAAGACCTTCCTGCTGCAGGACCAGGACGGCCAGATCGAAGGCACGCATTCGGTCTCCGCCGGCTTGGACTACGCCGCCGTCGGCCCGGAACACGCCTTTTACCGCGAACGCGGACGGATCGACTTCACCTACGCGACCGACGAGGAGGTGCTCGAAGCGTTCCAGCTTTGTTCGCGCCTGGAAGGCATCATTCCGGCGCTGGAGAGCACGCACGCCGTGGTGGAAGGCATCAAGCAGGCCCGCGCGCTTTCCCGCGATCGCATCGTGCTCATCAACCTCAGCGGGCGCGGCGACAAGGATGTCCAGCAGGTGGCGGCGCTGCTCGGCGGGCCGGCCGGCAAGAAATAAACATGCGGAGCATGACCGGATACGGCCGCGGGACCGCGGCGCTCGGAAGCAAATCGGTGGCCGTGCAGGTCAGTTCCGTCAATCGCCGTTCGCTCGATTTGTCGGTGAGCCTGCCTCCCGCCTGGGAGGGCCTCGAGCCGGCGATCGTCGAGGAGATTCGCCGGGTGGCCGCGCGCGGCAAGGTCCACGTGGAGGTGGAGTTGACCGGCGCGACGGATCGAACCGACGGTTTTGACGAGCGGGGTGTGCAGGAAACCCTGCAGCGGCTGAAGGCGTTGGCCGCCGCCCATCAAATTTCGTTCCAAGTCACTCCGGAATTGCTGTGGCAAATCGCCACGGCGGGAAAAGGCGCGACCGAGCTTCCGGCGCTCGAGGCGGCGCAGGGGCCCGTGCGGTCCGCGCTCGCCGCGGCGCTCGCGGCCTTTGCCGAGATGCGCGCGAAGGAGGGGAAGGCCCTGCTCAGGGATTTCGAAGGGCGGGCGGGCGCGCTGAGCGCCGGCATCGCCGCCATTGCCGAGCGCGCTCCCCACGTCGCACCCGCCTATCGAGAACTGCTGAACCGCCGCCTGCGCGACGCCGGACTCGAACTGAATCTCGACGATGAGCGGGTGCTCAAGGAAATCGCCCTGTTCGCGGATCGCTGCGACATCAGCGAGGAGCTGACCCGATTCCGCAGCCATTTGGAGCAGTTCACGGCGCTGATCGGATCCGACGGCGAAGTGGGCCGAAAGGCGGAATTTATCCTGCAGGAGATGAACCGGGAGGCCCACACCATGGGGAGCAAAGCCAACGACCTTGCCATTTCGCGCGCGGTGATCGAACTGAAGAACGAGCTCGAACGTGTGAAAGAGCAAATGGCCAACGTCGAATGAGCATGGACCCCGGATACCGCCTGACCGTCGCGGTGCTGACCACCGCCGACGCCTTGCTGCGCAGCAGCCAGAAATTATTTCGGCCGCACGGACTGACCGCGGCCCAGTTCAACGTCATGAATTTGCTCTCGGACGCGGAATCCGGAATGAGCCAGCGGGAGTTGAGCGACGCCCTGGTTGTCGACAAGTCGAATGTCACGGGGCTGATCGACCGGATGGAAAAGGCGGGCTGGGTGCGGCGCGCGGAGGATCCCAGCGACCGCCGGGTGTATTGCGTGACGCTCACGCCGCCCGGGCGGAAACTCTGGTCCAAGGTGAACCCAATCTATCTGAAGGCGGTGACGGAGGTGACCGGCGAACTTACCGCCCAGCAGGTGCGGCAATGCCTCGAGGCAGTGGAAATTCTGCACCGCCGGGCGTCGGAGTGGGAGCCGAAGGGCTAGCGGGTGGAGCGCATGGTCCCCATGCGCTTCGGCGTCAAACGCGGATAGAGATTAAAGCGCGTGGGGACCACGCTCTCCACCCGCTACTTGCTGCGCAGCGATCGTATCAGATACAGCCCCACGCCCACGCAAATGCCCGAGTCGGCCGCGTTGAACGTGGGGTAGATGTAGCTGCCGAAGTGGAAATCCAGAAAGTCGACCACGTGGCCGCGGCAGAGACGATCGGCCAGGTTGCCGACGATGCCTCCGCAGAGCAGCCCAAAGGCGATCTGGGTGACGACGTCGCGCAGGCCCAGGGCCTGCCGCCAGATTCCGATCGCAATCAGCGTGCAGACGGCCAGCAAGCCCAGCACCCAGCTGAATCCCGAGAGCAGGCTCCAGGCCGCCCCGGTGTTTCCGACGTGGACAATGTAAAATAGTCCCGGAATGACCGCGATGGAGCCCTCGCCGTAGGTGCCGAAGGGCAGGCGGGCGACAATCCAAGCCTTGGAGACCTGATCCAGGATCAGGACGACCAAGGCGATGCCAAACAGGTAACGATAAGCCCAGGCGCGCCGGCCGAGCGGCGCGGGAGGGTCATTCGTCACCGCCGGAGTCATCCTCCATCTTGGCGCCTTCTTCGCCCAGTTCGCTGAACACGCCGGCCTGGGCCCGGCTGCGGTAGCGGTTCTTTTCGATCTCCTTTTGGGCTTCCGCCGAATAGCGGGTGAAGGGCACGGCGAGCAGACGTTCCTTGGCAATGGGCTTTTGCGTGCCTTCGCAAATGCCGTAGGTCCCGTCCTTGATCCGCTTGATGGCGGCATCGATCTCGGAGAGGGCTTCCTGCTCGCTGGAGACCAGGCTCAGGACGAAATCACGGTCGAAGGTGTTGATGCCGCCGTCGGCCATGTTCTGCCCATAGGCGGAAAGATCCCCGGCGTCGTCCTTGGCGGAGCGCTTGAGCGACTCCTCCGAATGGCGTTCGATTCCTTCGGTAAGTTGGATCCGCATTTCCACCAGCAACTTATAATAGCGGCGAAATTTCTCGGGAATGTTTTCCTCGGGCTCGATCGGGTCCGCGGGTTTCGCTTTTCTGGGATTGAATCCTAGGATGTCGGCCAGGGAAGCCGCCTTGATGTGGTTGGGCTTGGCCGGCTTTTCCAACGGAATGGACGTCTTGGTCGGCTTCGGGGCGGCCGCTTTGAGGGTCTTGTCCGGCTCCGGGGCCTTGGCGGCGTTGGTCTTGGCGATGGCCCGGACCTCGTCGAGGCTGAAGGCGATCGGCTTGATGGCGGATTTGCGGGCGAGGAGGCTCGCGCGCAAAGCGTTCTTTTTAGAAGGTTTTTCCATGGTGGCAGGCTTGGTGGCTGCGGTGGCGGCAGGCGGCGCGGATCGCGCCGGGGCCGGCGCCTCGACGGCAGCTTTCTTCGGCACAGAAGAGGGTTTTTTAAGGGTTGCGGGTTTCGTTTTGTTCTTGGCCATGGGGGTGGAGTTCCGGGGAAGGAGAGCAGACAGCTAAATCAGGGTGGGAAAAGTGCGTCGCGGCAGCGGTCGCAGATGGCGCCGCGCTCCGTGGCTTCCAAGGCGGGCACCCAGCGCAGACAGCGGGGGCAGCGGCACCGGCCCGTCTCGCTGGCCGGAACGACCGCCACGGCCAGAGGAGAGTCGGCGGCGGCGGTATCCGCGGATTGGAGCCTGACATCGGAGACGATGAAAAGTTCGGGCAGAAATGCGCGATGACGCTCCAGGACCGGCCATTGCGCCGACGACGGGGAACCGGTCAGCGTGATCTGGGCGTCGAGCGATTTTCCGAGGCGTCCGCCCGCGCGCAGCGGCTCAATGGCCTCGGTGACCTGGCGGCGGACTTCCAGCAGGATGGCCATGTCCGCCTGGAGCGCGGCGTCGCTCCAATCGGCCGGCGGCTCCGGCCAGCGTTGCCAGTGGACGCTGTCCGCGGCGAATTCCGAGCCGGTCGTCGCGAAGCTCCAGGCCTCGTCGGTCGTGAACACGAGAACGGGCGCGAGAACCCGAATCAACGCGTGAAAAATATGATGCATCGCGGTCTGCGACGAACGCCGCAGCGGATGCGCCGCCCCGCAGGTGTAGAGACGGTCCTTGAGGATGTCGTGGTAGGTGGCCGACAGGGTGACCGAGCAAAACTGGTTGCAGTACTGGTACACCTTGTGGAACTCGAAGTCTTCGTAGGCCTGGGTGCACGCGCGGATGAGCTCGGCGGTCCGATGCAGCGCCCAGCGGTCGAGCAGGTCCAGCTCGCCGACGGCCGTCGCGTGGCGCGCCGGATCGAAGTCGAACAAGTTGCCCAGCTGGTAGCGCCAGGTGTTGCGGAAAAGCCGATAGGTTTCGCCGACGTGGGAAAGAATCTCCCGGGAGATCGGAATGTCGTCCCGGAAATCCTGGGACGCGATCCACAGCCGCACCACGTCCGCGCCGAGCTCGTTCACGTAGGCGTCGCTGGTCTGCGGTTTTTCGTAGGTCGAGCTCTTGGAGATCTTTTTCCGCTCTTCGTCGACGATGAAGCCGTGGGTCAGGACCGCCCGGTACGGCGCCGAACCGCCTTGCGAGATCACGCTGGTCCAGAGGGAGGACTGGAACCAGCCCCGGTGCTGGTCGCTGCCCTCCAGGTACAAGTCCGCCGGCCACCGCGTGTGGCCCTGCTCGCGGCGCAGGACGGCGACGTGCGAGGATCCGGAGTCGATCCAGACATCGAGGGTGTCGCGGCCGCACTTGAGGGCGGACGCCGCCGGCCAGCCGGCCGGCAGCGGCACGCCGGCCAGGATGTCCGCCGGCGAAGCGTCGTACCAGAAGTTGGAGCCGCGGGACGCAATCCGGTCGGCGACCGCGCGAATGACCCCCGCGTCGAGGTAGGCGCGCTTGCCTTCGTCGTAAAAAGCGGGGATCGGCACGCCCCAGGCGCGCTGCCGCGAAATGCACCAATCCGGCCGGGATTCCACCGCGCCGCGGATGCGGGCGCGGCCCCAATCCGGTATCCACTTTACGGAGTCGACGGCCGCCAACGCTTCGGTGCGCGGCGTGCCCGCGCCGTCCGTGGCTCGATCGAGCGCGACGAACCATTGGTCGACCGCGCGGAAAATGATCGGGGTCTTCGAGCGCCAGCAATGCGGATAGCTGTGCGTGTAGCGCTCCTTGGCGACGAGCGTGCCGGTCGCGTCGAGCAGCTTGAGGACGCCGATGTTGGCGGCGGACGTGCGCTTTTTGGCGAGGTCTTCGACGCTCTCCAACGTGGACAGGCCGACCAGCTCGGGGGGGACGCGGCCGTCGTCCAGGTATTTGCCGTTGTCGCCCACCGGGCAGTAAACCTCAAGCTGGTAGCGCAGGCCGGTCTGGTAATCTTCCGCGCCGTGACCCGGAGCGGTATGGACGGCGCCGGTGCCGCTTTCGGTCGTCACATAGTCCGCGAGCACGACGACGGAGTCGCGCGCGATGAAGGGGTGGCGCGCCTTGAGCGACTCGAGCGATCGGCCGGAGACTTCGGCCACGGTGCGAACCGCGGGCGCGCCGGCCAGCTTGGCCGCAAACACCGGCACGCGTTCATTGGCCACCAGGTAGCGTTCCGGGGCGCCCTCGGCTTCGACGACCGCGTAGGCGAGTTCCGGATGCACGGCGATCGCGACGTTGGCGGGCAGCGTCCAGGGCGTGGTCGTCCAGATGACGACGCTGAGCGGCTTGTCGGCCGGCAGTTGCGCCCGGGCGGCTTCGGACGCGGGGAGTGGAAACTTTACCCAGATCGAAGGGGAGACATGCTCCTTGTACTCGATTTCGGCCTCGGCGAGCGCCGTTTCGAAGGGGATCGACCAATATACCGGCTTTTTGCTGCGGTACACGAGTCCGTGCTCAACGAAACTGGCAAAGGTCCGAAGGATGTCCGCCTCGTAAGCCGGATCCTTGGTCTTGTACGGATGGCCCCAGTCACCCTGCACGCCGAGCCGCTTGAATTGAGCGGTTTGCGTGGCGATCCAGCCCTCGGAAAATGCGTCGCAGGCGGCTCGCAGCTGCGCGGTGGTGACGTCGCGCTTTTCCTCCTGCAGTTCGCGCGCGACCTTCTGTTCGATCGGCAGGCCGTGGCAGTCCCAGCCGGGAACATAGGGCGTATAGAAACCCTGCAGATTCTTGTACCGGACGATGATGTCCTTGAGGGTCTTGTTGAGGGCGGTTCCGATGTGGACGTCGCCATTCGTGAACGGCGGACCATCGTGCAAAACGTAGACGGGCGAGTCAGGGCTGGCCGGCGGTCCTTTCCGGCGCGCCAGCATTTGTTCATACAGGGCAAGGCTCTGCCAATGGGCGACGCGCGTCGGCTCGCGTTTCGCAAGTTCCGCCCGCATCGGGAATTCCGTCTTGGGCAGTTGCAGCGTTTCCTTGAGATCCTGAGCCATCCGGTAAAAAGGGGGCAGAGGGTAGCTGTGGGGTCATGCGAGTCAAGGTACCGGTTCGCTGGCGCGGCATAATGGGTGGAGCGCGTGGTCCCCACGCGCTTGGATCTCGGTCCCGATTTTGGCATCGAAGCGCGTGGGGACCCCGCGCTCCACCTCGGGACATTGTCGGAATTGTTTACATAAAATCGCCTTTTTAAAGGCCCATAGGGCCCGGCCTGATTTTGAGTATTATAACGTAAGGCTAATTATTACAGGAGGTTAAACTTATTGAGCAAACTTACCTAGCGGATGGCATCAGGTATGCACGGCCGTGCTCACACTCCATGAAAAAAGCCCTCCTAGTCCTGGCTGCGCTCGTGCCCACCGGCATGGTCCTCGCCTCCACCCCCATCGCTGTCGATACTTTCGGTTCTGCCGCCAGCAATAGTGGTTTCTTCAACGTGGGCACGAACGGCACCTTTGGCGAAAACAACGGTTGGACCGTGACGAGCGGCAACGTGGACGTCATTGGACACTATTGGCAGACGCCTCCGAGCGGGCTTCAATCGGTCGATCTGGATGGAAGCAGCCCTGGCGCCGTCGGCACCACGATTGACGTCTCCGTGAGTGGCGATGTGACCGTTGACTTCTTTCAATCCGCGAATCCGGCGGGCCAGAATCCGAAGGTGATCGATGTGACGCTCGGCGCTTCGCCGGCCCAATCGACCTCCTTCAACTATGTCACCATGGGCAGCAGCTACGGCGACATGATGTGGACCCAAGAATCCCTGACGTTCGACAATGTCGCGGCGGGCAATTACCTGCTGAACTTCACAAGTGAAGACACCGGCGGAGACGCCGGTCCGGCGCTGGCTGATGTTTCCGCCAGCGTCGTTTCGTCCGTAAAGGGTGTCCCGGATGCCGGCTCATCCCTGGTCTTGCTGGGCGCCGCCCTCGCCACGTTGGGTCTTGCGGCCCGCCGTCGCGCTCAAACCGTCTGATTCAGCCGATCCGGGAGCGAAATTCCGCCCCGGTAATTGCCGCCGAGCCAGAGCCCCGAATGGGCCGACTCGGCGGCTTTCATTTTTTGGAGGAGCTCTCCGTGCGCGAGCGTGTACTGGGGAATCGCCGACTCGTAATGGGTCGCCTCGAGAAACGCCGGCGTCGCGGCCGAAACGCCCAGCAATTCGCGGACGTCGACCTGCGCGGCTTGCCAGGCGTCCGCTTCGGTCAACTTGGCGCAGTCGGGTTGAAGGGCGCCGCCCAGCATCACGGTCATGGCCACGTGCCCCGATGGCGCCCGGCCGGGAAAAAGCGTGGAGGTGAAAATGACGCCCATGATCAGACGTCGTTCCACCGAGGGTACGAGAAAGCCGAAGCCGTCGAGCGGATGCCGCACATCGGATCGTCGAAATCCGACGTTCAAAACCGTGACGGGCGGATGAGGAATCGCCTCCAAAAAGCGGAGCGGATAATCACCGTCGATCCGCAGGCCCGAGGCCGCTTTGGCGGGCAGGGAAACGAGAACCTCGTCGAATTCTCCGGCTTCGCTGAGGTCTTCGATCCGCCACCGGCCGCCGTTGCGCACCAGTCCTTGAACGATGGTCTTGAGGCGGAGGGCGCTGAAGGGCAGCGGTTCGGCCAGCGCGTTCACCACTTCCGTGAGCCCGTTCGGGAACGAAATCAGCGGGGCCGCACCGGATCCCCCCAACGCCGAGCGCCGCTGTTTCAGCGCGGCCCAAAGCCGCGGAAAGGCGTATTCGGTGGAAAGCAGCTCCGGGTTTCCCGCATAGATTCCCGAAACGAACGGCTGCGCCGCCCACGTTAGCACCTCCTCGCCGCATTGCCTGCGAACGAAATCGGCGAAACTCTCGTCCTCGGAAGGCGGTTCCGTTTTTCCGGCAATGAGGCGTGCCAGCCGAAACTTGGATCGACCGCTGAAAAAGTTGGTGAAGAGCAGGGAGCCGGGCCCCATCGGCAGCGGCACCAGTCGGCCGCCCCGCACGACGTACCGGTTGAGACGCCGGCCGTCTCCGGCGACAAGCGGCTTGATCGGCAATGCCGCAATGATGTCCGCGACGTCCGGCCGCATTTGGAGCGTATGCGGACCGCGCTCGATCAGCCATTCACCGTGTTGCTCGCTTTGAATGGTTCCACCGAGACGATCGCTGGCCTCGAAGACGACGACCTCCGCGCCCGTTCGATGGGCGCGCCAGGCGGCCGCCAGTCCGCCGATCCCGGCGCCGATGATGGCTATCCGACGTGGCATGGAGCGTCAGGGGGCATCGGCCGTTCGCGCTTCGAGCATGGGCATGGTTTGCGAGGGTTTTCGGGTGAAGAGCGTGCGGCGCCAGCGTTCGGTCGGTGTCTCGCAAAAACGATGGACCAGCCAGGCCAGCGCCAAAGCCAGACTGATACCGGCCAGCCAGACTGCCAATCCAACTGGCGAACCGGCCGGAATGAACCGCCGGGCCAGGTTGTTCCACGCGGAGATGAGCGGCAAGTGAACCAGGTAAAGCGGATAGGAAATGGCGCCCAGCGCCTGCAGGGCGGCGACGAATCGATTCCGTGGCAAATCATGCGTGGCCACGAGCAGCAGCAGGAGTGCCGTGGCAATGGCGGTCAGGTGGAAGGGTTCATTCCAACCGCTGCGTTCCGCCAGGAGGATGAATCCCAATCCTCCCAACCCGAAACTCCATTTGCCCGCGCCGGTCCGTCGCGAAACGTGCCACGCGACTGCGCCCGCGAAGAAATCCGGCCAATAGGCGAGGGTCTTGTACCTGCTTTCGGCGGGTGCCAAACCCGCGACGACCACCAGCAGAAAACCGGCGATGAGGATCCAGCGGTTCGAGATCCCGCGGCGACGCGCGCCGAGCGCCAGACCACTGAGCACATAGTACGCGAGTTCGCAGACCAGCGACCAACTGACGAGCAGGTAGGCGGTCTTGCCCAAATACGGCTGGATTAGGAGAAAGTCGCCGACCCATCCCCAGACCCCCTGCGGCATGACGTCGACCATGGCCTTGTGGTTGAAGCCCGTCGCCGCCGCGCGGAGGCCGAGTGTCAGCAGCAGGGCCATCCAATAGACGGGAAAGATGCGGATCGCCCGTTCTGTCCAGAAGCGCGTTTCAGACTCCCCGTTCTTCCAGGCCTGCCGAGCCCGACGGGCAATGCACCATCCGCTGACTGCGAAGAACACGCCCACGCCGAGATAGCCAAAACTGAGCACCCGTTGCATCGGCGCCAGAATGGGATGCGCGCTCGCGGGATCTGCCGCCGGCGTCAGCGCGGAGCGCTCGTGAAACAGCAACACCGCGAACGCCGCCAAGCCACGCAGGGCATCGATGACGGACAGGCGGCGCATGGCGGGAACGCTCAACGCCCGTGGTTTCGCTCGAACATTACTTGTGGCTGGTAACGCACGTAGGCCAGCTTGGAGCTGTCGGGCGCCCAGGAGGGCAGCCCGATCGACCCGGCTCCGCCGTACATTTCGACCAGATTGCGGATCTTCTCGACCACCGGCCGGTCGCCGTTGATCGGCAGAAGGCGGAGCGTGACGTTCTGGTTTCCGGGAAAATAAACGGGACCGGAACCATAGGTCAGCATGACCAACCACTTTCCGTCCGGCGATGGATGCGGGAAATAGCTATTGAATTCGTCGTGCGTCACTGGCTCCTCTCCTGTGCGGTCGCCATGGCGGCGCCAGATCTGCGATTTGCCCGTGCGATCGGAACTGAAATAGACCCAGGCTTGAACCGGCCCGGCCACGGAAGGCACGCGCGACGCATCGACTCCGAGCGGCAAACGATTTTGCGAGGATTTGTCGTCGTCTTTGTAAATCAGCTCCGAGCCATCCGCACTCCATTGCGGATTGGATAGGTTATCAATGGAATGATACACGCTGCGCCGGTCGCCGCTGGGGATCTTGACGTATTCGAGGGAGCTGCGCACCGAGAGCACTCGGGAATCGGGCCGTTCGATCGACACCTCCGAGAAGGTGACCGTTTCGATGGCGGTGGGGTCATGGGCGCACACGCCGAGGCCGACATACACGGAATCGCCCAGATTGATCGCCACGGAAGAACCGGCGGACTCCAGGCGGCCGCCGGGGCCGACCGCGAGCAGGTAGATCGTCCCGCCGATCCGTTCGAGGCCAAACCGGCCCGGCCCGGTGGCCGTGGTCTGCACCTCGTGAGTCGTTTCGCCGGCTGCCGTGCGAAACTGCAGTGAGACGAGTCCGTCGCCGTGCACGGCGGCATCCGCATAGGCGGAGTCCATTTCGAGGTTTTTTCGGATCATCAGCAGCGCCTTCCGGTGCCCCTGCGCGCTCCGTCCCTCAAACTGCATTCGCGCCTCGATCAGGAAATTTCCGTCCAGCTTCTTCCAGACATAGTGGAACTCGTCGCGTCCGAACCACATGTTATTGCCGG
Source organism: Opitutaceae bacterium (assembly GCA_036502225.1). Lineage (GTDB taxonomy): Bacteria > Verrucomicrobiota > Verrucomicrobiia > Opitutales > Opitutaceae > Palsa-1447. The sequence goes on along the minus strand of DASXYY010000011.1, from coordinate 26,893 downwards.
CTCCGGTGATCGTGTAGGTGCGGGCTGATGGATCAAAGGTGGCGAGTCCGGGATGACTGACCGGGCCGACGTCAGTCTGGCCGGTAAACAGTCCGAGGCTCGCCGCGAACAGCATGCCAAATGGGGTGGGCATCGTTACAGGGAAGTCGGCCAGGCCGCATGAGGCAAGAGCCGCCCAGGACTATCCCGAGGTGGAGCGCGTGGTCCCCACGCGCTGTTGGACGTCGAAAGCGGAAAAGCCGGGGTCGGCGCCCCCGGCTACATTGGGATAAGCCCCCGGCTTGAGGACCAGACGTCGGCCGTCGTTCCATTGAACCCCACCGCCGTCTCCACCAGCGCCTGCATGCATTCGATGCGCGCCTCCGGCAAAATACCGTGGCCCAGATTCAAAATATGCCCAGCGCGCCCCTGCATCGCTGCCAGCAGCCGCTTGGTTTCGCGCGTGACGATCTCCGGCGTCGTGTTGAGCAGCACCGGATCGAGATTGCCCTGCACCGCGACGGGGCAGCGCGCGGCGGCGGCGGCGAGATCGGTGGCGGCATCGAAGCTCAGCACTTGTATCCCCGATTTGGCCTGGGCCTCCATCTGCGAGGAAGTGCCCTTGGCGAATAGAACGATCGGAAAGCCCGCCGGCAGGCCGGCGACGATCCGGCGTATCCATTGCAGCGATCCGGCCTCGTAATCCGATCCGGCGAGCGCGCCGCCCCAGGAGTCGAAGATCTGGATCGCATCGGCTCCGCATTGGATCTGCATCCGAAAATAGGCGATGAGCGCGTCGCAAAGCCGCTCCATCAACCGCTCAAACGCGGCGCGTTGCTCGTAAAAGAGGCCTTTCACCTTCGCGAAATCGTCGGAGCTTCCGCCCTCGACCATGTAGGTGGCGAGCGTCCAGGGCGAGCCGCCGAACCCCAGCATCGCCTGGCCTTGCAGCTGGCGGCGGACGCATTTCAAGGCCTCGCCGACGTACGCGAGGCGCTCGGGCGCGACCGATCCGGGAGCCAGCCGGTCGATGTCCGCCGCCGAGGCGAGGGCGTACTCCATCTGGATCCCCCCTGCATCGCGGAAGCGATAGCCCTGTCCGAGCGCCTCCGGGATGACCAAAATGTCCGAGAACAGAATCGCCGCGTCCAGGGCGAAGCGCCGCAGCGGCTGGAGCGTCACCTCGGCCGCCAGTTCCGGCGTCTTCACCATCTTGAGAAAACCGTGCTTGGCCTTGAGCTCGCGGTATTCGGGCAGATAACGGCCGGCCTGGCGCATCACCCAGACCGGGGGGCGGTCGAGGGGACGGCAGGAACAGGCGGCAAGGAAACGTTCGCGGCCGAGCATGGGTCGAATTCAGCTCGGACTTGCCCGATGGGTGGAGCGCATGGTCCCCATGCGTTTCGGCGTCAAACGCGGATGGGGGTCAAAGCGCGTGGGGACCACGCGCTCCACCTCGCTTCGTCGATGTTGAGGTGTATTCATGAAATTGGGCCTGCCCAGTCGCGCGGCTTCAAGAACTCTTCGGTGAGGCGCGCCTCTGGCGAACCGGGCGCGGGCTGGAAGTCGTATTCCCAGCGTACGAGAGGCGGCAGGCTCATCAGGATGGATTCGGTGCGGCCGCCGCTCTGCAGGCCGAAGAGCGTCCCGCGGTCCCAGACCAGATTGAATTCCACATACCGGCCTCGGCGGTACAGCTGAAACTGCCGCTCGCGTTCCCCGAACGCGGTGCCGGCACGCCGGGCGACAATCGGCAGGTAGGCCGCCTCGTAGCCGGCCGCAACCGCCTGCGCGAGAGCCAGGCAGCGCTCGAAGCCGAGCGCGCTGAAATCGTCAAAGAAGATGCCGCCAATTCCTCGGGCCTCGCCGCGATGCTTGAGGAAAAAATACTGGTCGCAGGCCTGTTTGAACTGGGGATAGTGTTCCGCGCCAAACGGTTCGAGCGCCGCCCTCGCGGTGCGGTGCCAATGAACCGCATCCTCTTCGAAACCGTAATACGGAGTCAGATCGAATCCGCCGCCGAACCACCAGGCTTCGCCCGCCGTGAAGTAGCGCACATTGAAGTGGCTCGTCGGCACGAACGGGTTGAGCGGATGCATCACGAGCGAAACGCCCAGGGCCTCCCAGGGCTTCCCCGCCAGGTCCGGCCGCAAGGCGCTGGCCGACGGCGGCAGCGCCGCCCCCTTGACCTGCGAAAAATTGACGCCGCCCTTTTCGAAGATGCGGCCGTTGGTCAGAACGCGGGTGCGGCCGCCGCCGCCTTCCGGACGGTCCCACGCGGATTCGACGAAGGGGGCGGCGCCGCCGTCGATCGCCTCGAGCGCGGCGCACAGCCGATCCTGGATCGCGCGGAAATGGGGGATGATTTCCGCTGCCGGCTTCATTGCGGCACGTTGAAGTGAATCGCCGGCGCGCCCGCCGAGGGAGTGGCCGGCGGCCGCGAGATCACCTGAAGTTGCACCGGAAGACTGGCGAAGCCCCGCTCAATCAGGCGGGCGACGGCCAGGTCGCGGCTTTTTGCGTCCGGACAATCCATCATGATGACGATGATGCGGTGGCCGTCGCGCTGCGCCGTGGCGGACAGGCAGAAACCCGCCCCGTCGGTGAATCCGGTCTTGAGTCCGTCCACCCCCGGCACCTTGCCGAGAAGGTGGTTGTGGTTGGTCATTTCCAGCGGCGGAAATCGCTGCCCGACGCCGAACGGACGGCGCCGCACCGAGGTGTACCGCAGAATATCCGTGTGGGTCACCAGGTAGCGGCACAGGAGCGCAAAATCGTGCGGCGTCGTCAGGTCGCCCTCGGCGATGCGGTGGCTCGGCACGGGAAAGCCGTTCGGCGTGCGGAACGTCGACCGGGTCATTCCCAGCGCCTGCGCCTTGGCGTTCATCATCGTGACAAACGCCGGCACGTTTCCGGCGAGATTGTGCGCGACCATGTAGGCCGCGTCGTTCGCCGAAGGGATCATCATCGCGTAGATGAGCTCATCGACCGAGTAATGCTCGCCGGCCTGCAGGTGCGCGCTGCTGCTGTGGCGCATGGCGCCCACGCGGGCGTCGGCCGTCGTCACCGTCCAGACGGTCTTGAGGCTGACGCGGCCGGCCTTGACCGCGTCAGCGAGCACCGCGTAGGTCATCAGCTTGGTCATGCTCGCCGGCGGGCTGATCTCGTTCGCGTTGTCCGCAAACAGGACGTCGCCTGAGGCGGCGTCGACGACGATCGCCCCCTTGTAGCCGGAAAGGGGTGCGCGTCCGAACAGCGCGGCGGGCGCCAGGACGAGCAGGCAAAAAAACCAACGGCAGATCATTCGGCGGGACTGCGCTGCTCCAGCGGCAGCTCGCTCAATTTCAATTCAGGGTTTTTCTCCACGAAATATCGCATCGTCCACTCGTTCGGGAAAAGCGCAATCGGCTGGTCGAATTTGTCGAGCCCCAGGCTGACGCCGCTGGCGAGAATGAGCTGGCTGGGATTCTTGAGCGACGGGTGCGGTTCGATCCACCGGAGGATCGTCCACGGGGTGGGTTCGAGCCGGGCATCGGCATTGTACTCGCTCTTCAAACGGTATTGCACGACTTCGAATTGGAGCGGACCGACGGCCGCGAGGAGCGTGGCGCCCGGCGGCGCCGCGCGCGGAAGGAACGACTGCACCACGCCCTCCTGCAGCAGCTGATCGAGGCCCGCGCGAAATTTTTTGGCGTCGGACGGATTCGGATTGGAGATGTAGATGAATACTTCCGGCGGAAATCGCGGAATCTCGTCGAACGAAATCGAGCGGTCCTCCGTCAGCGTGTCGCCGATGCCGAAGGCGTCGTGGCCGACCAAGCCGATCACATCCCCGGGCCACGCTTCGTCGACGGTCGCGCGTTCCTGGCCGAACAGCTTGTGCGAGGACGAGAGGCGCACCGTCTTGCCGGTGCGCCGGTGAAGCACATTCATATCGCGCGTGAACTTGCCCGAGCAGATGCGCAGGAAGGCGATGCGGTCCCGGTGCTTCGGGTCCATGTTCGCCTGAATCTTGAAGATGAAGCCCGAGAACTTCGGCGATTCGACGGGCACGTCGCGGCGCGGCTGCGGCGAAACCGAATCCTTCAGGAAATTGTCCAGCAGCAGCTGGATCCCGAAATTGTTGACCGCGCTGCCGAAAAAGACCGGCGTCTGCTGTCCGGCGCGAACGGCCGCGAGGTCGAACGGATGGCCCGCGCCATCGAGCATCGCCAGCTGTTCCTCCACGTCGCGAAACGTGTCGTCGTCCAATTTGGCGCGGACAATCGGATCCTGGAGCGTGGCGACTTCGACCGGCGCCTGATAGGCTCCGCCCGGCACGCGTTCAAAGAGGTGCACCTGGCGGCCGCGCCGGTCGAACACCCCGCGGAACGAAGGGCCGTTGCCGAGGGGCCAAACGACGGGCGACGACTGGATGCCGAGCACGCTTTCCAGTTCGTCCAGCAGCGCGAGCGGATTGAGCGTCGGCCGGTCGCACTTGTTCATGAACGTGAAGATGGGAATGCCGCGCCGCCGGCAGACTTCGAACAGCTTCCGGGTCTGGGTTTCCACGCCCTTGGCGGCGTCGATGACCATGAGCGCCGCGTCGACGGCGGTCAGCACCCGGTAGGTGTCTTCCGAAAAGTCCTTGTGGCCGGGCGTATCCAGCAGGTTCACCGCGAAACCGCCGTAGTCGAATTGCAGCACGGTGGAACTGATGGAAATGCCGCGCTGGCGCTCCAGCTCCATCCAGTCGGACGTGGTGGCGCGCTGATTCTTGCGGTCCTTGACCGCTCCGGCCAGATGGATCGCGTTGCCGTACAGCAGGAACTTTTCCGTCAATGTCGTCTTGCCCGCATCCGGATGCGAAATGATCGCGAAGGTGCGGCGGCGGGCGATTTCTGCGGCGGGCGACATCGAAAAACCGCTACGATGAGGCCCCGGCCCCGGCCAACGCGAACGAAAACTGCTCTGGACCCGGGGGCGGGTTTGGCCCAAGAGGGAGGCCATGTCGGCGCCGTCCCTGAAGTTGAAAGCCAATGCCAAATCCCGTGTGCTCACCGGACATCCGTGGGTATTCGTCAATGAGGTGGAGGCGTTGCTGCCGGCCGACCTGGATGGCGAGGTGGTTGAATGCCGGGATCGGGGCGGAAGACTTTTGGGATTCGGCATCTACAACAGCCGCAGCCAAATCGTCTGGCGCCGGGTTTCCCGCGAGCGCGTGGCCCTGGATCGCGCCTGGCTGGACAAGACCATCCAGGCGGCCGTGAATCGACGCGGTCCTCATCGCGTGCGGCGGGTGGTCTGGTCCGAAGCGGATCAGATCCCCGGCGTCGTGGCGGACCAATTTGACGACGTGGCGGTCCTGCAAATCCAGACACTCGCGATGGAGAAGCGCGCCGGGGAAGTGGCCGACGCGCTCGCGGCGGCCCTGGGTGTCAAGGAGGTGATCTTCCGCAACGACGCGCCGATTCGGCGGCTGGAAGGCCTGAACCAGGAAGTGCGCACCCGTTCAGGCCAGGAGTGGACGCCGCGGTGGGTGACCATCGACGGCCTGGATTACTGGCTGGACCTGCAACACGGCCAAAAGACCGGTTTCTATCTCGACCAGCGTGAACAGCATGCCCTGGTCGCAGCGCACGCTGCACGGCTCGCAGCGGCGATGGGCCGTCCGCTGAGGGTCCTCGATTTGTTCTGCAACCAGGGGCCGTTTCTCCTGCACAGCGCGCGCGCGCTGGGCGGCGCCGTCAAGTCGCTGCTCGGCATCGATTCCGCAGCGGATGCCATTGCGGGAGCGCGACAGAATGCGGAACGAAACCAGATCAAGGCGGAATATATCTGCGCCAATGTCTTCGACTGGCTGAACGCGCCGGAACGGGCGAACGAGGAACCCTGGGACGTCATCATTCTCGACCCGCCGCCCTTTGCGAAAAAGCGCGGCTCGCTCGAGGGCGCGCTGCGCGGCTACAAGGACATCAACCTGCGAGCGCTGCAGATTCTCGCCCCCGGCGGCCTCTTGGCCACCTATACCTGCTCCCACCACATGCAGGACACCGACCTGCGCGGCGTGATCGCGGCCGCGGCGGGAGACGCCCGCCGCCGCGTGACGGTCGCCGCCTGGTGCCATCAGCCCGCCGACCATCCGGTGCTGGCGACGATGCCCGAGAGCGAATATCTGCGGGGCTATGTCCTGAACGTGAATTGAACGTTCGACGGGTGGAGCGCATGGTCCCCCTGCGCTTCGGCGCCAAACGCGGGCAGAGGCGGAAGCGCGTGGGGACCACGCGCTCCACCCGGCACTGACTACATCTTCCCGCCGTAAATCGCGGACTTGCCCAGCTCTTCCTCGATGCGCAGAAGCTGGTTGTACTTCGCGACGCGGTCGGTGCGGCAGAGGGAGCCGGTCTTGATCTGGCCGGCGTTGGTCGCCACCGCGATGTCGGCGATCGTCACGTCCTCGGTCTCGCCCGAACGGTGCGAGATGACGGCCGTGTACTTCGCTTCCTTCGCCATTTCAACGGCGTCGAAGGTCTCGGTCAGGGAGCCGATCTGGTTGACCTTGACCAGGATCGAATTGGCCGTGCCGGAATCGATGCCCTTCTTGAGGAATTGGGTGTTGGTGACGAAGAGATCGTCGCCGACCAGCTGCACCCGGTCGCCGATGGCGTCGGTCAGCTTCTTCCAGGTGTCCCAGTCGTTCTCGGAGCAGCCGTCCTCGATCGAGACGATCGGATACTTGTTCACGAGCTGCTTGTAGAATTCGACCATCTCGTCGCCGGTGAGCGAACGGTTGTCCGACTTTTTGAATACGTACCGCTTCTTTTCCTTCACGTAGAACTCGGAGGCGGCGACGTCGAGGGCCAGGGCGATTTCCTTGCCAAGCTTGTAGCCGGCGCTCTTCACCGCGACGGCGATGATGTCGAGCGCGGCCTCGGCGGACGCGAGCTTCGGGGCGAATCCGCCCTCGTCGCCGACGGCGGTGGCCAGACCCTGGTCCTTGAGGGCCTTCTTGAGCGAATGGAACACTTCGCAGCCCATGCGCAGGCCTTCGGCGAATGTCTTGGCGCCGACCGGCATGATCATGAATTCCTGGAAGTCGATCGGGGCGTCGGAGTGCGCGCCGCCGTTCATGATGTTCATCATCGGAACCGGCAGCACCTTGGCATTCGGGCCGCCCAGGTACTTGTAGAGGGGCTGGTTGAGCGCCGCGGCCGCGGCCTTGGCCGTGGCCATCGAAACGCCGAGAATGGCGTTGGCGCCGAGCTTCGACTTGGTGGGGGTGCCGTCGAGGTCGATCATCGCCCGGTCAACGCCGACCTGGTCGGTCGCATCGTGGCCGATCAGCGCCGGAGCAATGACGCCTTTGACATGGGCGACGGCCTTCTGGACCCCTTTGCCGCCATAGCGCTTTTTGTCTCCGTCCCGCAGTTCGAGCGCTTCGTGCTCGCCCGTGCTGGCACCGGACGGGACGGCCGCGCGCCCGAGGGCGCCGGAGGCCAGTCGCACGTCGACTTCAATCGTCGGATTGCCGCGGGAATCGATGACCTCGCGGGCTGTGATGGCGGAGATGGTGGTGTTCATGAAATTTCGCAACGGTCGAGCAAAGAGCGCGGGGTGGCCAAGGCAAGAATGATTGCAGATTTGCGCACGATCGAAACCGAGTGCCCCCGGCTACATCGGGATAAGCCCCCGGCTACAGCGCAAGCGCGTTGGGACTCGCCCGCTAAATCCGCTTCCCGGCGAGCCCCCGGAAGAACTTCGCGAGCATCCCGACTGGTTTGGGCCGCGAGGCCGCAGGCAATTGATTGGCATAACCGCGGTCGATCGCGATCTGCAGGACCGACAAGCTCTCGTAATTGCGCAGCGCCACCTGCTCCGGGGTCAGAATTTCCGCCGGAATCTGATCCAGGTGACCGGCGAACGCCGCCGCGTGCAGCGGCGTGTCGCCATTGTCGTTCCGCGTGGTGAGGAGCGCCGCGGTCAGTTGTCCGCGCGGAATCTTGTCGAGCTGGCCCGTTTCGGCCGCGGCGTGAATCGCCGTAAAACCGGACTTGCTCGCGATCACCAGATTCTCGGTCACGAGCAGGCTGGCCGGAATCTGCCCCAAATTGCCCGAGATGGCGGCGGCATGAAACACGGTGTCGCCGGCGCTGGTCGTTTGCCGCAGGGTGTCCGCCGTCAGCCATCCCACCGGAAGCTGAGTGAGATATCCGTTGAAGGCCGCCGTATGGAAAACGGTCTCACCGGCGAGATTCTTGTGGCTCAACGCGTCGGCGGTCAGAAATTTGGCCGGAATCTTGTCCAGGGTGCCGTTTTCGGCCGCTTCGTGCAGAAGGGTATTGCCCACTTCGGTCGCCAGCTCAAATACGGTCGGAACCACCAACTCGGGCGGGACCTGATCGAGGGTGCCCTGGGCGGCGGCCACGTGCCAGACCGTGTAACCGGCGTTGCTGCGAGCACGAAGGGCTTCGGCGGTCAACAGGGCGCTCGGCACTTCATCCAGATGCCCACCCATCGCGGCATGATGCAAAGGAGTGTATCCTGCGGCATTCTTGAGGGCGACCAGTTCAGGGGTGAGGAGCCCCCGGGGCAGGTGCCGCAGGCCGCCGTACTTGGCGGCAGCGTGCAGGGGGGTAAAACCGGCCTCGTTGGCCGCCGTCAGACGCTCAACCGTCAGCCATTCGGCTGGAATTGAGTTCAACGTGCCGGCCGAGGCGGCGGCGTGCAGATCCGGGTCAGCCATATCCCGAGCTATCCAAATTAGCCTCCGGCACTAAAGCAAGGCTCGTTGGTGCCGATGCTTTGACATTCATCGCAGGATATAAAACTATGAACGGCGTACCCGCCATGCACGAAGCTTCGACGTCGGGACCCGCCCAAAGTGATGGTGCGGGGCGTGATGCAGTTCTGCTCGTCGACGACGAGCAGACGCTGCTGGATGTCTTTTCCGTGTCCCTGTCGCCCTACTTCGAGGTGACCACGGCCAACTCGACCCGCGAGGCCGAATTCATTCTTCGCAAGAAGAAGTTCAAGGTGGTCGTGGCCGACCATTTGATGCCCGGAGGCAACGGCATGACCTTCCTGGTCCGGGCCCGCGAGGAATACCCGCAAATGCAGCGGGTGCTCGTCACCGGCTACATGAAGCCCGAAATGCTGCTGCGCAGCGTGAACGAGGCCGCCCTTTTCCGCTACCTGCTCAAGCCGGTCGCGATCGCTGAATTCACCAAGGTGGTTCAGGACGCGGTGAAGCAGTACAACGCCAATTTGGCGGCATCGTAGTTGGGTGGAGCGCATGGTCCCCATGCGCTTAAACGTCTGTCCGCGTTTGGCGCCGAAGCGCATGGGGACCATGCGCTCCACCCATCGGAAAAATTTAGGCTAGCTTAGCCGAGCGGCCAGCTTGCGGCGCAGGTACGGAGCCGTGGGGCTGCCCTTGACCTTGACCAATCCGGCCACCGGACCCTGGTAAAGGATTTGGCCGCCGTCCGGTCCGCCCACGGGCCCGAGTTCGACGATGTAGTCGGCCTCGGCGAGCAGATCCAGGTTGTGTTCGATCACGACCACGGTGTGGCCCTGGTCCACGAGGGCGTGCAGCACGCGGATCAGCTTTTCGCAGTCGCTCAGGTGCAGGCCGATTGTCGGCTCCTCGAGCAGATAAAGATTGTGCGGCAGCATTCCGCGACTGCGCTCGCGGTAGCTGGCGAGTCCGCGCGAGAGTTCGGTGACGAGTTTGAGCCGCTGGGCTTCGCCGCCGGAGAGAGTGGGCGAACTTTGACCCAGCGTGAGATAGCCGAGGCCGCACTCGGTCATCAGCCGGCACACCTGGCTGAGCTGCGAGTGAAAGTCGAAAAAGGCGGCGGCCTCCTCGAACGTCAGTTCGAGCACCTGGCCGATGTTCTTTCCTTTCCACGCAATGTCGTTCAACTCCGGGCCGTAGCGTGAGCCATGGCAGTCGTCGCACGGGAGATACGTGTCGGGCATGAACGCCATTTCGAAACGGATTCGGCCCGCGCCTTCGCAGGTGGGGCAGCGGCCGCCGGAGGTGTTGAACGAAAAACGCGAGGCGGTGTAACCGCGGATTTTCGCCTCGGGCAGGGAGGCGAAGAACCCGCGGATCGTGTCGAAGATCCCGAGATACGTGGCGGGGGTCGAACGCGGCGTCTTTCCGATCGGAGACTGGTCGACCGTGATGACGGACCGGAACGACTCGGGCACCTGCAGCGAGCGGAAGGGCCTTTCCCCGGCCTTGGCGCGCTTGCCGGTCGCCTTGGCTTTGACCGCCGCGGAGACGGCCGGCTCGAGAGTGTCGCGGATCAGCGTTGATTTGCCGGCGCCGCTGGGGCCGGACACCATGATCAGCCGGCCCACGGGCAGCTTCAGATCGACCGCCTTCAGATTGCGGGCGCGGGCGCCCCGGAGGTCGATCCAGGCGGATTTTTTGCGATCGGGCGCGAGATCCCGATACGAACCGCGCAGCGGATGAACGATGCCGCGCGCGAGAAAGAGGCCCGTCAGCGAGGCGTCGCAGCGCTTGATTTCGGCGGGCGTGCCCTGAGCCAGCACTTCGCCGCCGTGGCGGCCGGCGCCGGGGCCGAGGTCGATGATCGTGTCGGCGCGCGCCATCAGCTCGTCGTCGTGCTCGACCACGAGGAGCGTGTTTCCCTTTTCGCGCAGCGCTTCGAGCGTGTCGATCAGCCGGTCGTTGTCGCGGGCGTGCAGGCCGATGCTGGGCTCGTCCAGCACGTAGAGGACGCCGGACAAATTGGAGCCCAGTTGCGCGGCCAGCCGGATGCGCTGGGCTTCGCCGCCGGAAAGCGTCTCGGTGGGCCGGTCCAAGGAAAGGTAGCCGAGACCGACGTGATCGAGGAACTTGAGCCGTTCCTCGATCTGCTGCACGAGGTCGCGCGCGACCAGCCGGGTGCGCTCGTCCTTCGGCAGCCGGCGCAAGTGCGCCAGCACCTGAGCCGACGTGCCGCGCAGCAGCGCGGGCAGCGAAATCGGATCTTCGCTTTGCAAGGGAAGTTTGACGGCGCGCGCAATGCGATTGAGCCGCTCGCCCTGGCACAGCGGACAGGGCAGGCCGCCCGCCTCCACCTCGTTGGCATTATCGATGCCGAAATCCCGCAGGCGCGCCATCGGATCCTCCTCGTCCTCCTTGGGCTCGAGCATCCACGGGAAGATGCGTCCATGCCCGCGGCAGGCCGGACACCAGCCGCGCGGGGAATTGAACGAGAAGTGTTTCGGATCCAGTTCGGGAAACGACTCGCCGGTCTCCACGTCGGTCCGCGTCGTGGAGAACCACGAGAGGACTTTCGCGTCGGGCGTGACGAGAAAGCACGATCCGCGTCCCAATTTCAGCGCGGTGTCGAGGGCCAGGCCCGGCTCCTTGCTCGCCAGGGTGGTCCGATCCTTGAGATCCGCGACCACGACTTCGACGTCGTGCTCCTTGTAGCGATCGAGCTTTTGAAAGGCGTCGACGCGGATCAGCCGTCCGTCCGCGCGCATGAGCGCATATCCCTGTTTGCCGATCCACGTGGCGATGGGCTGATGGTGGCCCTTGCGGCCGCGAATCGCGGGAGCGCACAGATAAAGATGTTTGGCGCGCCGGGCCGCCGGCGTGGCGAGCACTTTGGCCAGCAGCCGCTTGAGCGCGGTCGGCGTCAGGGGAGTGACGGGCCGGTCCGTGTCGGGGTGGTGCTGGATGCCCAATCGCGCGTAGAGGAGCCGGAGGTATTGGGCGACCTCGGTGATCGTCGCGACCGTCGATTTGCGCGAGCCGCGGGTCACCCGCTGCTCGATCGCCACCGTCGGAGGAATGCCGGTCAGGCGGTCGATCGAGGGCCGCGGGAGCTGCTCCACGAACTGCCGCGCGTAGGGCGACATCGATTCCATGAACCGCCGTTGGCCTTCGGCGAAGACGATGTCGAATGCCAGCGTCGATTTTCCCGAACCGGAAACGCCCGTGACCACATTCAGGGCATGGTGGGGAATTTCCAACGAGATGTTCTTGAGATTGTTTTCGCGCGCGCCCACCACGCTGAGCACCAGGGGCCGCTCGCTCGAGGCGCTGGCGTCTTCCTCCATTCGCCGGGGCGGGGAGACGATGCCTCGCTCGGCCGCATCCAGAAACGGGGCCGTGGCCGTGCGCGACGACGCGATGTCGGCCGGTGTGCCGGCCGCGACAATCTTGCCGCCGCTCGCGCCCGCCTCGGGGCCGATCTCGATGATCCAGTCGGCTTGGCGGAGCACGTCGATATTGTGCTCGATGACGACGACGCTGTGGCCGCGATCGACCAACGCGTGCAGGACGCGCAGCAGCGTTCCCACATCGTGGCGGTGGAGGCCCGTGGTCGGCTCGTCGAGCAGCAGCAGCGCGCCGCGCTTTTCGTTGGGGTCCGAGCTGGACAGACTGTCCGAGAGATAGCGGACCAATTTGAGGCGCTGGGACTCGCCGCCGCTCAGCGTGTTCAGGGGCTGTCCCAATCGCAGATAGCCCAGGCCGACCGAGGAAAGCGTCGCGAGCGGGCCGGCGATTTTCGGAAAATCGGCGAAGAGGGCGCGGGCGTCGTCCACGCTGAGTTCGAGGATTTCCGCGACACTGCGGCCCTGCCAGGGGATCGCGAGCACTTCAGGCTTGAAGCGGCGACCCTCGCACACGGGGCAGGGGACAAACACGTCCGATAGAAACTGCATCTCGACCCGCTCGTAGCCGAGACCCTGGCAATGATCGCAGCGGCCGTCGCCGCTGTTGAACGAAAAGCTCGAGGCGGTCATGCCAGCCGCCTGGGCCGGGGGCGTGGCGGCGAAGGTCTCGCGAATTTCTTCCCAGGCGCCGCAATAGAGCGCGGGATTCGAGCGCGGCGTGCGCGAAAGGGGCGACTGGTCGACCAGGACGATCTCGCCGACCTGTTTTTCGCCTTCGATCGCGGCGATTTCCGCCGGATCCTCCGTGAGCTGCTGACGGGCGTTCATCAGTCCCTGGTAGATGACGTTGTCGAGGAGGGTCGATTTACCCGAACCGGATACACCGCTCAGGCACACCAGCCGGCGCAGCGGCAGGCGCAGATCGACGCCGTCCAAATTGTGCTTTCGAACGTGGCGGAAGATCAGTTCGGCGTCGCCCGCGGCCGCCGGCGGCCGGTCCCCCGGCGGCGGGATTGTCCGGCGCCCGGAAAGGTAAGCGCCCGTGACGCTCTGCTTCGAATCCAGCATCCCCGACACGTTGCCCTGAAAGACCACGTGGCCTCCGCGCTCGCCCGGCTCGGGCCCGATTTCCACGACGTGGTCGGCGGCGCGGATCATGGCTTCGTCGTGCTCCACGACGACCACCGTGTTGCCGGCATCCGTGAGCGTCCGAACGATGGAAATGAGGCGGTCGATGTCGCGCGGATGGAGTCCCACGCTCGGCTCATCGAGCACGAAGAGGGTGTCGACCAGCGAAGTTCCGAGACAGGACGTGAGATTCACGCGCTGGACTTCGCCGCCCGAAAGGGTCTTGGACGTTCGATCGAGCGTGAGATAGCCAAGACCGACCTGCTCCAGGTACCGCAGCCGCGCGAGAATCGATTGATGGGCGATGTCGGCCGTGCTTCCGGCCGCGACGCCGCGGCGGACGGGCTCCGGCGCCACGAGCGCCAGCAATTCCGAAACCGGCAATTGGTAGAGTTCCGGCAGGGTTTGTCCGTGCCATTTCCAGCACAGGGCTTCGGGCCGCAGGCGAAGGCCTCCGCAGGCCGGGCAGACGTTGTAGGCCCGGAAGCGCGAGAGAAACACCCGGACGTGCATCTTGTAGGTGTTCTTTTCCAGCCAGCGGAAGAACCACTTCACGCCGTACCAATATTTGGGCCAGCGCTTCCCGGATTCCTTGCCGTAGTCCGGTTCGCCCTCGATCACGAATCTCTGCTGCTCGGGCGTGAGCGCGGAGAAGGGAACGTCGGTCGGAATCTTCCGCTTTTTGGCGAAGACCTTGAGATCCTTCTTCGATTCGCCGTAAACGTCGCCCTCCCAGCAGCGAATCGCCCCTTCGTCGATCGTGAGCGAGCGGTCGGGGATGGCCAGGCGGTAGTCGATTTCGATGATGCGGCCGAAGCCGCGGCACTGCGGGCACGCGCCCAGGGGCGAATTGAAGGAGAACAAGGCCGGCGTCGCGGCGCGAAAGGTGCGGCCCGAGGCCGGGGAGTGGAGCCCCCGCGAGAAGTGACCCGCGGGGATGAACTCGCGGCCGGATTCGCCGAAAAGATGGACCTGCCCGCGGCCGAAATGCAGCGCGCTTTCGACCGCCTCGAGGAAGCGGGATCGCTCGGCCGCCGACAGCGTCACCCGGTCCTGCGCGACGTAGATTTCCTTCCAATCGCCCGGCTTCAATTCGTCGAGACGATGCGCGACGAGCGCCGCGCCGCTCCCCGGCAGAAGCACCCGCGTGTAACCCTGACCCTTGAGGCTCGTGAAGATTTCCGTCCAGGCCAGGTTGTCCGGCCGCGTGACCTTGAACGCGATCACGACCGTTTGGTCCGGGTGTGACGCGACGCTCTTGGTCCAGATGGACTGCGGGTTGTCGTCGTCGACGCGTTCGCCCGTGGCGGGGTCGAAGCACTCGGCCACGTGGCTGAACCACACTTTGAAATAGTCCGTCAGCTCGGTCATCGTCCCGACGGTCGAACGCGAGGTCTTGACGGTGTTGGTCTGCTCGATCGCGATCGAAGGCCGGATATTTTCGATCGAGTCGACCTTGGGCTTCGCCAGCAGGTCGAGAAACTGCCGCGTGTAGGCGCTGAACGTCTCGACGTAGCGCCGCTGGCCTTCGGCGTGCAGCGTGTCGAACACGAGCGAGCTTTTGCCCGCGCCGCTCAGGCCCGTGACCACGATGTATTTCCCGAGGGGAAGATCGAGGTCGAAGCCCTTGAGGTTGTTCTGCCGGGCGCCGCGGATGCGGATTTTTCCGGCCGCATTCGCTTTCGGCTGAATCACTGGGAAGGGATGCATGGGGCCTTCTAAAAAGCAAGGTGGAGCGCGTGGTCCCCACGCGCGGTTTGACGTCGAAAGCGGAACGGCCGGGGTCAGCGCCCCCGGCTACTGCAGCGCAAGCGGCCAAAGAGTTCCAGGTAGGCCAACGCCTGGCGGACCGGATCAAATGACTCCCGCGCAAACGCAACCGCCCGCGATCGGAGCTGCACCCGCTGCGGGTCGCCCATCGCCCGCAACCGGGCCACCGCCGCGCCAAAAGCCGCGGTGTCGCCCGGTGGCACCGTCCAGCCGGTTTCGCCCGGCAGGAAACATTCCGCGATGCCTTGAGCTTCGCCGGCGACCACCGGGAGTCCATGCGCCTGGGCTTCGATGAGGAAGTTCGACAGCGCCTCGGAGGTCGAGGCATGGACGGCGACATCCGCCCGGGCGTACATCGACGACGGATCGGAGTGAAATCCCAGGAACTTCACCCGGCCGCCCAATCCGAGCGACTGAGTTAGCCGTTCGCACGCCGGCCGTTCCGGACCTTCGCCCACCAACCACAGCTCCCAGGGCGGTTCCGCCGGAAGGGTGGCCATGAGGCGAATCAAACCCGCCTGATTTTTTTCCGGCCGGAACATGCCCACGTTCAGGAAAACGCGCGTCTGCGGTTGCCCGACGGGAGGTGTGGGCGTCCCGAACGAGAGTCCGTTGTGAATGACCGAAATCCGTTCGGCGGGCACTCTGTAGGCGTCCTTGAGGGCCTGGGCGGCATCGGTGCTGTTGGCCACGACCGCCGCCGCGGCGTGAAGGGATCGACGATAAAGATAGGGGAGCGGCTTCCCGGTCCGAAAGGTGGCGATTCCAATCGCGCCCGGTTTCAGGGCCGAGATCGCCCGGCCCAAGTGGCAATTTGCCATCCGGCCCATGGCCATGAGGACTTCCGGCGCCGCCGCCTGGACGGCAGCCAAAAGCCCCGGCGCGTACCAATCCAAGCCCCAGTCGCGAGCCTGCAACGATCGCGGGCTGAGATCGGTTGCCGATTCCCACAGCGATCCGCCAGGCCGGAATGTGATCACCTGTGCTTCGCTCCCCGCGGCTCGCATGGCGCGCGCCAGGAGCAGCGTCTGTCGCTCAGTGCCTCCGTTGCGCAGCCGGTCTTGAATAAGAAGCACCTTCAATCGGATTAAGAAAACAAGCTGGCGCTGCCCGGGGGCAAGGCTGCAATGTATCTGGTTTTCATGGAAGAGTCGCAAAGCAACCTGCTGGTCTCCCGTGTGCTGCGCCTGGCGATCCTGGCGCTGGGAGTGGTGCTGGCCACCAAGCTGGTGCCCGGCATCTATTGCGATGACGGCTGGACGCTCCTGGCGGTGGTGGTCGTTCTGACGCTCTTCAACAGCTTCCTGAAGCCGCTGCTGGTCCTTTTCGTGCTTCCCTTCCTCGTGGCGACGCTGGGCATTGGCATCATCCTCATCAACGCCTTGGTGCTTTTCCTGGTGGGGCATGTGGTGAAGGGATTCCAGGTCGGGTCGTTTGGCGCCGCGATCTTTGGCGCGATCATCATCAGCGTGACGAACCTCTGCGTGACGTTGTTGATTCGCAAAGGCGGCCCGCCGCGGCCCCCGCGGGGCGGCGGCGGAGGCCGCCGGCGCGACAACGGTGAGGTCATCGACATCTGATCGCCTCCGACTCCTTTACATCCATGGCTGATTCCACCGAATACGATCTGGTTGTCATTGGCGGCGGACCCGCCGGCTACGCCGGCGCAATCCGCGCCGGACAGCTCGGCAAGAAAGTCGTCTGCATCGAATCCGAACGCGCCGGCGGCACGTGTCTCAATTGGGGCTGCATTCCGACCAAGGCCTTGCTGAAGAGCGCGGAGCTCTACCAGAAATTCCAGAAGTCCGACGTATTCGGCCTGTCGGCCAAGGAGGTCAGCTTCGACTTCGAGAAGGTGATGGGCCGCTCGCGCGCCGTGTCGGACCAGATGGCCAAGGGCGTCGAATTTCTTTTCCGGAAAAACAAGGTCGAGTACGTCATCGGCAAGGCCCAGGTGACGGTGCCGGGGATGGTCGAGGTGACCGACGGCCCGCAAAAGGGGAAATTCTTCAAGTCGAAGAACATTCTGCTCGCGACCGGCTGCCTGATGCGGCGCCTGCCCGGCCTGACGGTCGACGGCGCCCGGGTGATGACTTCTCGCGAGGCCCTCGCCGCGAAGACGCTGCCCCAGTCGATCATCATCGTCGGCGCCGGCGCGATCGGGGTGGAATTCGCCTATTTCTACAATGCGCTCGGCAGCAGAGTGACGCTGGTCGAAATGCTGCCGCAGGTGCTGCCGGTCGAGGACGAGGAAGTGTCCAAGCTGCTCGAAAAATCATTCGTCAAACAGGGCGTCGCGATTCACCTCGCGACGAAGTGCGAAAACTTCCGCGTCGGCGCCGATTCCGTGAAGGTGACGTTGGTGAAGGACGGCCAGAGCCAGGAGGTCGAGGCGGAGTCCGTGCTGTCGGCCATCGGCGTTGTGCCGAATCTGGAGGGCGCGCTTTCCAACAAGCTGAAGCTCGATCTGGATCGCGGCTACGTGAAGGTGGCCGATAACTACGAGACGAGCGCCAAGGGCATCTACGCCGCGGGCGACATCATCGGGCCGCCGTGGCTGGCCCATGTCGCCACCTTCGAAGCCGTCAGCGCCGTCAACGGCATGTTCGGTTTCGCGAAAGCCCATCGCGTGAAGAACTTTCCGGGCTGCACCTACTGCCAGCCGCAGGTCGCCAGCACGGGCCTGACCGAGAAATTGGCCAAGGAAAAGGGGCTCGATTACAAGGTCGGCAAATTCCCGTTCGTTGCGGTCGGCAAAGCCGTCGCTTCGAACGAGTCCGAGGGTTTTGTGAAGGTCATCGCCGACGCGAAGACCGGCGAAATCTACGGCGCCCACATCATCGGCGCCGAGGCCACGGAAATGATCGCCGAGTACGGCCTGGCGATGGAGCTCGAGGCGACGGTCGCGGAGGTCCACCACAACATTCACGCGCACCCGACGCTGACCGAAGCGCTCGGCGAGGCCGCGGCGGCCGTCACCGGCGAGGCGATACATTTCTGAGACTGTCCGCGCGTTTGCTCGGGAAATTGAACCGAGATCCGACGGCTCGAAGGCGGAAGCGGCGTCCTCGCCGCTTCGCTCAATCCCGAAGCGGCGGGACGCCGCTTCCACTGACTTCCTGCACCCGCTTTTCCTTCCGCAGCAGGTAAAGCGTGCACAGGGTCCAGGTCGGCGCCACCTCGATCACCGGCACGGCCTTGAGCACGAACGAGGGCAGCAGCTGCCAATGAAATCCCATCAGCCGGTTGAGGATGAGCGCCGCGACCAGGTCGATAAAGAATTCGATCCCTTCCAGCGGCACATCGGCCGCGGCTCCGACCACGGACAAAGTGGCGGCAATCATGGCGAGCCCGGCCGGAAGCTGCAACAGGTCGGCCGAGACGGCGACGATCAACGCCAGTCGCCGTTGCGACTGGTTCAAGAGCCGATGACCTACTACCCGCTCGGCCCGCACCGGTTGGTCAGGAAGATTCAGCGCCGCCATCCTAGCCCGCCGTGGTTTCGCTTGGCAAGCTCCTCAAGGGGGCGGCGCCCGACAATTATCAGCCCGCCGCCATTTCCTTGAGCACGCTGGTGAAATAGGGAATCAGCTGTTTCTTGCGGCTCACGATGCCCGGCAAATCGAAGATTTCGTCGACTTCCACGTGGGCGTACGAGATGCGCCGAATGATCTCCGGATCGCCCTTCACAAGCAGCAGGGAATTCTGCGTGTTGATGTCCGTCACGAGCAGGGCGGCAAAAGTGAGTTTTTCGGATTCGCGCAGTTCCTCCAGGCCCTTGGCCAGTTCGATTTTCTTCTGCCAGAAATTGTTGAAACCAAGCTCTTCCACCTGAGAAACGGAGAACTTCACGCCTTCCTCATCGTAGATCTTGTGGTCGGAACGGACGACCTTGTCCGGCGGCTGGGCCAGGATGATGGAGCCGGATGAAAAGATGGCTTCGGCGAGCTGCTTGGAATTCACCCCGGAGATGGCGGCAAGCCAAAGGAGGATTTCGCCATCCTTCGGCGTCGTCGTGGGACTGTTAAGATGGAGCGTATCCGAAATCAATCCCGCCATCATGAGCCCGGCAACTTCCGGCGACGGAGCGAGCTTCTCCCGCCGGAACAGGTCGGCCACGATCGTGCAGGTGGACCCAACGGGCTCGTTGATGAACAGGATGGGTTGGGGCGTCGTCAGCGCGCCCAGGCGGTGGTGATCGATGATTTCGGTGATGATGACCTCCTCCGCGCCGGTCACCGCTTGAGTCATTTCGTTGTGATCCACGAGCACCAGACGGGTCTGGACGGGTTTCAACACATCGCCCTTCGTCAGAATGCCGCACAGGGTGCCGTCGTCGTCCACCACCACGTAGCCGGGGCCCGACACGGCGCCGATCTTGCGGCGCACTTCGGCGATGCGCACGTCGGGATGGGTAGTGACGACGTTGCGGTCGACGACCCGCTCGATCGTGTGCGCGGTCCGGACGACCCAGGCCGTGGTGGCCGAGTCATACGGACTGCTGATCAGGTTCACGCCTTTGGCCTTGGCCTTCGCGATCACTTCTTTTTCCGCGGGGAGGCCCGCCGTGACGATGATGCCGCGCACGCCCAGTTCGATCGCCTTGAGCTGAACGTCGGTCCGGTCGCCGACAATGATGATGGACTGCTTGGCCGGGATGTTTTCCCGAATCGACACCGTCCAGAAGGAGCGAATGTCCATTGACCCGACCCGGAAATAAATCTGCTCCCGCCGATCCGCGTCGACCAGATTGACGGGGGTGCCGCTCAACGCCTGCACGATGTCGGCGATGGACGCGTGCACCTGGCGCATGAGCCGCGGTTCGCTGGGGCGGGGGACGAAGAATGCGCCCAATTGATGCGCCGCAATGGTTCCGGTCACTCGGTTATTCGGATCGACCACGGGGAGAAGCTGGACCTCCTCGCGGTCGATCAGATTGAGCGCATCGGCGCACGTGCCCGTTTCCGGCATCGACGCCACATCCCTCCGCATGAGATCGCGCACCCGGGGCGAGACGTCGCTCAGGTAGAGCGGCAGCGGCTGTTTGAACCGCGCCAGGATGGTGTCGATCCGGGCGTTCGAATTGCCGCACCGGGCGGCGACATGATTCTTTTCACCGCGCGCCTCCTTGTACGC
Organism: Opitutaceae bacterium; assembly: GCA_036502225.1. Taxonomy (GTDB): domain Bacteria; phylum Verrucomicrobiota; class Verrucomicrobiia; order Opitutales; family Opitutaceae; genus Palsa-1447. Next base: position 6,757 of record DASXYY010000011.1, on the reverse strand, counting down.
CGCGTACGCGATCGCCGAGCAAATGGAGTCAGCGTCCGGATTCTTATGACCGATGATGTAGGTCGGCGTCATGCTGGACAAAACGGCGCACGGACTTGTAATGGTTTGCAATGAAGATCTATCTGGACGGGCGCTTTGTCGACGAAGCCGACGCCAAGGTTTCCGTCTTCGACCATGGTCTCCTCTATGGGGACGGCGTGTTCGAGGGCATCCGGCTTTATGACGGAAATGTGTTCCGGCTCGATGAGCACCTGGAACGGCTGGAGTATTCGGCCAAGGCGATCCTCCTGGATCTGCCCGCTTCCCGGGCGGAATTGGCTCAAGCGACTTGCGAAACCTGCCGGCAGAACGGCTTGCGCGACGCGTATATCCGCCTGGTGGTTACCCGCGGGGTGGGCGACCTGGGATTGGCGCCCTGGAACTGCGCCCGGCCGAGCCTGTTCATCATCGCCAGCAAGATCGCCCTTTATCCCCCCGAGTACTACGAGAATGGCCTGGCGATCGTGACCGTACCGACGCGGCGCATCGGACCGGCGGCCCTTCCGCCGACGATCAAGTCGCTGAACTACCTCAACAACATCCTGGGGAAAATCGAAGCGAGGCAGTTTGGCGCCCTGGAAGCCATCATGCTCAACGAGCAAGGCTACGTCGCGGAATGCACCGCGGACAACGTGTTCATCGTGCATAAGGGAGCCATCATCACTCCCGCGGCCTCACAGGGGGCCTTGAGGGGAATCACCCGCGGGACCATCCTGGACATTGGCCAGCAGCTCCAGGTGCCCGTCCGGGAGACCGACATGACCCGTTATGACATTTGGTGCGCCGACGAGTGCTTCCTGACGGGAACGGGCGCGGAGGTCATTCCGGTGACCAAACTGGATGGCCGGGTGATTGGCACGGGGAAGCCCGGACCGATAACTCAACGGGTCCTCGAGGCGTTCCATTCCCGGGCGCGGACCGAGGGGACGAAGATCTGAACGTCCTATCTCGGGATAAGCTTTCCGGCTAAAGTTTCGGCCAAGTGACACGATCAATCTTATTTGGCACACTCGGTGTGCCGTGCTGTCGCGTTTTTGCGTATGCGGCGGTACTTGCCAGGGCGCCAAGGCATGGCACATTACGTGCATTGTCTCCGGAGCCGCTAAGATGAATAACCCTTTAAAGTGTGATTTCTGCTCCAAGTCGGCCACGGTTCACCTGACTCAAATCGTCAATAACAAGGTGCATAAGGTCGATTTGTGCGAGGAATGCGCGCAGAAGAAGGGTGTCACCGATCCGAGCGTCTCTTCGCTCGCCGATCTGCTGATCAAAGCCTCGCTCAACCCGGACACGGCCGGCCAGGGCGTCCGTTGCGAACAGTGCGGTTTTACGCAAGGGGATTTCAAGAAGAACGGGCGCTTCGGTTGCCCGGCTTGCTACGAGACGTTCCGCACGCTGCTCGAGCCCCTGCTCGAAGGCATGCACAAGGGCACGGCCCACGCCGGCAAGATCCCCCAGGCGGCCCTGCACCGCAAAACCCTTTACGACCGGCTGACCCAGCTCGAGCTCGGCCTGACCGAGGCGATCAAGTCCGAGCGCTACGAGGAAGCCGCCCGATACCGCGATGAAATCAACCAAGTCAAGCAGGCCTTCGCGCCGAAGCCGCCGTCCTGAGATGACCATTGCGTCCCTGCTCGCCACCCCTTCCGAGCTGACCGACAACACGAGCAGCAAGACCGCGATTGTCCTCATGACCCGGGTGCGCCTCGCGCGCAACCTGGCCGGCCAGCCGTTTCCCGGCTGGGCGCGCCCCGCGCAGCGCAGCAAGATCCTGGAAACCTGCACGGCCGCCCTGGAGACGACTTCGCCGATGAAGCGCAGCCTCACGATCGGCGTGCACGAGCTCAGTGACCTCGAAAAGCAGATCCTCGTCGAGCGCCACCTGATCAGCCGCGAGTTGAGCGGCTCGACCCAGGGCAGCGGCGTGGTGATCAGCCGCGACCAAAGCTTTTCGGTGATGGTCAACGAAGAGGATCATCTCCGCATCCAAGTCCTGCGCGCCGGCTTTCAGCTCAAAAAGGCCTGGAACGCCATCGACGATCTCGACTCAGCCCTCGAACAGCAGCTCGACTACGCCTTTTCGCCGACGCTCGGCTATCTGACGGCCTGTCCCACCAATCTGGGCACGGCGCTGCGCGGCTCGGCCATGATGCATCTGCCGGCGCTCGTCATCGCGGGCCAGATGGAAAAGGTGGTCCGCGCGGTCAACCAGCTCGGCATGGTCGTGCGCGGCCTGTTCGGCGAAGGCTCCGACGCCAGCGGCAGCATTTTCCAGATTTCGAATCAGACTACGCTGGGCGAGTCCGAGGACGACATCATCAAGCGCCTGCAAAGCGTGCTGCAGTCGATCATCGAGCACGAGCTCAACGCCCGGCAGAAGCTGCTCGAGGCGGATGCGGGCAAGCTGTTCGACAAGATCGGACGCGCCTACGGCATCCTGCAGAACAGCCACCTGCTCAGTTCGAGCGAGGCGATGAATCTTCTTTCCCTGATCCGGTTGGGCGTCGATCTGGGGGTCTTCTCCGATGCGTACCGCTCGGTGATCGACCGCCTGTTCATTGAGGCGCAGCCGGGCCATCTGCAACATTCCCAAAAAGCCGAATTCGAGGCCGGCAAGCGTGACCTGCTCCGAGCGGAGCGCCTCCGCACCGAATTTGCCAATCTGGTCAGACCGGATTTTAGTTTGTCCGCGAACCGCAAGAATTAACCGCCCGTTTTCCCCTTTCACCCATGTCGCAAGAACCCATGAACAACTTCACGCCCCGGGCGCAGCAGGTGCTGGCTCTGGCGCGCAAGGAAGCGGATCGTTTTCACCACAACTACGTTGGCACCGAGCACATCCTCCTGGGGCTGATCAAGCTGGGCCAGGGTGTCGCGGTCAGCGTGCTCCAAAAGATGGGGCTCGATCTGGACACCGTGCGCGCCGCCGTCGAGAAGCAGGTCGGAACCGGCCAGGAGACCAAGAACCAGGGCAGCATGCCGTTCACGCCCCGCGTGAAGAAGGTGCTGGCGCTGGCCGGCCGCGAAGCGAAGACCCTCAACCATTCCTATGTCGGCACCGAGCACATCCTGCTCGGCCTGCTCCGCGAGGGCGAGGGCGTCGCCGCGCGCGTGCTCAAGTCGCTCGAGGTCGACATCGAGCGCACCCGCAATGAAATCCTCCGCGAGCTGGATCCCCAGTTCTCGGCGGGCGAAGGCGGCACCGGCACGCCCGGCGGCGAAGAGGCCGCGGCGGGTGGCAATCCGACCGGACGGGCCCAGCCCGAGGACCGCAAGGAGGTCAAGACGCCGGCGCTCAAGGCGTTTGGCCGCGACCTGACCGAACTCGCCCGCAAGGGCGAGATGGACCCGGTCGTGGGCCGCAAGAACGAGATTCGCCGCGTCGTCCAGATCCTCTGCCGCCGCACCAAGAACAACCCGGTTCTGATCGGCGAGGCGGGCGTCGGCAAGACCGCCATCGTTGAAGGTCTCGCCCAGGAAATCGCGGCCGGAAACGTGCCGGAGATCCTCCTGGAAAAGAAGGTCATCACGCTGGATCTCGCCCTCATGGTCGCGGGCACCAAGTACCGCGGCCAGTTCGAAGAGCGGATCAAGGCCGTGATGGACGAGATCAAGCGGGCCAAGAACATCATCCTTTTCATCGACGAGCTGCACACGATCGTGGGCGCCGGCGCGGCGGAGGGGGCGATGGACGCCTCGAACATCTTCAAGCCCGCCCTTTCGCGCGGCGAACTGCAGTGCGTGGGCGCGACGACCCTCAACGAGTACCGCAAGTACATCGAAAAGGATTCGGCGCTCGATCGCCGCTTTCAATCGGTGAAGGTCGAGCCGCCGTCGGTCGACGATACGATCACCATTCTCAAAGGCATCCGCGGCAAGTACGAGGATCACCACAAGGCGACGTTCAGCGACAAGGCGCTGGAGTCGGCCGCCAAGCTGTCGGACCGGTACATCACCGGGCGCTTTCTGCCGGACAAGGCCATCGACGTGATGGACGAGGCCGGGGCGCGCGCCCGTATTTCCGCCCTCAGCCGCCCGCCGGATATCGAGGCGCTCATCAAAGAGATCGACGAGGTCTGCGGCCAGAAGGAAAAGGCCATCAGCGAGCAGCACTTCGAGGAGGCGGCCAAGTTCCGCGACAAGGAGAAGCAACTCCGCGCCAAGCACGAACAGATCACCGAAGAGTGGAAGAAGGCCCGCGAAGAGAACCGCGTCGCCATCGACGAGGACCTGATGATGCAGGTCGTCGCCGATTGGACCGGCATTCCGCTCTCGCGCATGGAGCGCAAGGAAAGCGAGAAGCTGCTCGGCCTGGAAAAGGAGATTCAAAAGACCGTCGTCGGCCAGGAGCTGGCGGCCAGCGCGATCGCGCGGGCCCTGCGCCGGTCGCGCGCGGATCTCAAGGATCCCCGCCGGCCCATCGGATCATTTCTGTTCGTCGGCCCCACGGGCGTCGGCAAGACTGAAACCGCCAAGCAGCTCGCGGCGCAGATGTTCGGCAACCAGGACGCGCTCATTCAGATCGACATGAGCGAGTACATGGAGAAATTCGCCGTCTCGCGGCTGATCGGTTCGCCTCCCGGCTATGTCGGCTATGAGGAGGGCGGCCAGCTCACCGAAGCGGTGCGGCGCCGTCCGTACGCGGTGATCCTGTTCGACGAAGTCGAAAAGGCGCACCCGGACGTATTGCAGCTCCTGCTCCAGATCCTGGAAGACGGCCGGCTCACCGATTCGCTGGGACGCACGGTCGATTTCCGCAATACGATCATCATCATGACGTCGAACATTGGGGCGCACCTGCTCCAGCGGCAGACGTCGATGGGCTTCGCGGCGGCGGCGACCAGCTTCAGCGACGCGGAGAAGATGCGTGAGAAGGTGCTGGAAGAGGCCAAGCGGGTCTTCAAGCCCGAGTTCCTCAACCGCATCTCCGACATCGTGTTCTTCCGGCCGCTCGACAAGGCCGATCTGGTCAAGATCGTCGAAATCGAGGTCGCGAAGTTCGCCCGCCGGCTGGTCGAGCGGAAGATCTCGCTCGAGTTTTCGGACGAGGCCAAGGCGCTCCTTATCGAGAAGGGCTACGACGAAAAGTACGGCGCGCGTCCGCTGCGCCGGGCCGTCGAGCACTACCTTGAGGATCCGCTGGCCGAGGCGATCCTGCGCGGCGAGGTGAAGGAAGGCGAGGAGGTCATGGTCACCCGCGACGGGGAAAAGCTCATCTTCATGCAGAAGGCGCCCCCCGCGGCCCCCGCCGCCCCGGCCGCCACAAGCTGAGCCGGCGATCGCGAACGAGTTTTCGGGGCCAGGTCGAAAGACCCGGCCCTTTTTTATGGGTGGAGCGCATGGTCCCCATGCGCTGAAACCTCCATCCGCGTTCGGCGCCCCAGCGCGTGGGGACCACGCGCTCCACCGGCTAAAGTTCGAGCGATTTGGCGCGCGTTTCTTTCGCTAACGTCCGAGATTCGCTCGCGCTATGAAATGGATCTGGTCGGCGCTTTCGGGGTTGTTGGCGGTCGCGTGTGCGGCGTTGCTTTCTGAGCGGATCCATACGCGGGTTGTGGCAAAGGCGTGGGAGGCGCGAGCGATGGCCACGGAGGCGGGCGGTTCCGCGTGCAAACGTCGAAGCGTCGAAAGAGGGGAGGGCGAGGAACGCACTCGATCCGCTGAGGCAACGCGCGGCCAATCCGTCCGGCGAAAATGCGACGAAAGCCGCGCGAGCCAATCCGGATTAATTCGCCGATCTGAGAGCCAGAATGCGGCGCGATCCTCGCTGGGCCTCCGTGCGAAGGTATCAAGAGCAGCGTGACGTGGCCACCTGGTTGCACTTCCTCGGCAACCTGAACCTGGGACCGGACGAGATGGCGAAGCTGAGAAATCTCCTCACTGAGCGGGCTGCGGAGAAGCTCGACGTGGTGGACGTGGGGCAAGACCAGAACCTGGGCACTGCCGACTACGACGCCGCCATCAAACAGGCGGAAGCAGAGACCGACGCGACGATTGCAGGCGTTCTGGGTCCCAATGGCCCGGCCGAAATTGGAACCGCTGAAGATCGCGCGGGCTCGATCGCAACCATCATGGGCATGTACGGATTCGAAATGGCAAAGGTGGGGTACGGCTTCAGCAGCGCCCAGCTCGACGAATTTTCGAGCGTCGCCGCCGGAGTGACCGCCACAGGCCTGACCGGCACCGCGCGCCAATCAGCGCTGGATCAGGCAATGGGGGCGGCGGCGCGATCGATCCTGACGCCGGATCAGTTCAACGCGCTCAGCGATTTGGAAAACGCCCAAAGGATCGAAGTCGAGGTTCGGAACCGGGCGCTTCAGCCGCCAGCGGGTCAACCGAAGGGAGGTTGAGCCGGTGGGAGCGCGTGGTCCCCCCGCGCTTTAAACTCTGCCCGCGTCTGACGCCGAAAGCGCATGGGGACCATGCGCTCCACCCGCGACCTGACCCCTTCGGGTTCGCTCCGACATCCAACGTGGAACGGACTGTAGCCGGGGGCGCTGACCCCGGCAATTGCGATGCCGAAAGCGGGACGGTCGGGGTCAGCGCCCCCCGGCTACAGTGAGCGGCCGTTGGGCGGGCCTAGTGTAGTGTCTCGTAAATGACATCACCCTCCAACTCTGGCCTGAGCCTCGCGAGCGCGCTGGATCTTTTCGAGGATTGCGGCGCCCTCGGCTTTCCAGCGGAAGGGCTTGGGGCTGAGGTTGTGATGGGCGAGATG
>DASXYY010000010.1:0-2059 GCA_036502225.1 Opitutaceae bacterium | reverse complement strand
CAAAATCCAGGCGATCAAGGCCGACGCCCGCGGCTTCCGCCGCTTCGAGAACTACCGCTATAGAATTCTCTTCCACTGCGGTAAGCTCGATCTCCTGCCCGCTATATCATAAATTCACCCACTAACATCCGCGAAGAACCTGGTAATTCGTCACGCCCACTTTGCCGGCCTGCAGCACACCGTAGAGAGGTCCCTGAGCCTCCTGAGCCGCCGTGTTCATGTTCACCGCGTACGGATTGAGGGCCGGGGTCATTTGCAGGCCGCCCAACGGATTGCTGGCGCTGATGGCGGTCGGACGCCACCACGCCGTGATGCTGTCCGACGGCGGGGTGAGATTGGGATTGTCGGAACTGACCGCGCCGTGCTCGAGATCGACCTTTAGGCTGGTATGAAAATTGGGATTCTTGTTCAGGAAGGCCGGATCAAACCGGATCGAACCGTAAAGCCGCCGAGTATCGTTGAAGGCCGGCTTTTGCTGGTATTCGGTATCGCCCCACAGACCGTCGATCCGGATCGCGAGCTGGCCGGGAAGAAGCTGCTGATTGAGATCGAGGCTCTCCCGCACTGATCCCCAGGAATCTACTCTCACCGTGTCCGAGCCAAAGTTGCGGAATTCCGCCGTGTTGGTGGTGGCATTGACGATGCCCGCCGGACTGCCCAATCCATACAACATCGCGTTGGGTCCGCGCAGGATGTCGAATCGATCGATATTGAACGTGTCGGCCGGAATGTCCGTGATATAGAAATCGCGCGTGTTGTCGGCGCTGGCCAATCCCCGAACTCGGTTCGAAGTCTGCGGGCTTACGATGGCGCCCTGCGAACTGTAGCTTTGGCCTTGGCCGACGCCGGAGTACGTGCCCATCGTTCCCGTCACTTGGGCGTTGGGCGTGAATTGGAGCATCGTGTTGTTGTCGGTCGCTCCAATGTCGTCCAGAAATTCCTTGTCCACGACCGTGAGCGAGGCGGCGACGTCGCCCAGGTTCGTGCGGATGCGCGAACCGGCGAGCGTGTCCGCCGCGGCGTAGCCGTTGTCCTGGCTGCTCGTGACCTCGAAGGGCGAGAGCATGATGGCGTCGCTGTCGGATCCGGCTTTCGCGGGCGGTGAAACCGGAACGGCCGTCGGCGCATTGGCCGGCGGGGTTGCGGCCGGAGTGTCCGGAGCCGGGTTCGTCGGAGCCACGGGTTGCGCCGCCAATGAGCCGATGCCGGCGATGACGAGCAGGGGTACAATAATCCTCATGTTGTGTTTCATTACGGGGTGCAATGCTGGGACGCCTTCCTCCGCTGCGGCGGGGAGCGCTGATGTTGTGAAGGGGTTCGACCTGACGATCGAAGGCTGAGGAATGCCTCGCCCCTAAATCAAACTGACAAAAGACGGAGAACCGCTAATACGAAAGACGTAGTCGCAGCGAAACTACCCCGCTCACCGGTGGAAAGTCTCAGGCGGGCCGAGATAGCTCCGCGGCAAGGGCGCGGAACTCACCACGATCTTCTGCAGGACGATACCTGGATCGATCATCCAAATTTTAAGCGTGTGGTAACCGGCCCCGGCCACCGCATGACGGGATGTCCCCTCTTGGGCGTTGTCCTCCACCCACTTGCTCCACGATCCGCTCTGCCGGCGAACGGCATCGCCCATTTCGACCAGCGTCACGGTTTCGGGCGCCTCGTCGTCAATCGACGTGGCGTAACGGACCGCGTGGCCGGGAACGCACGCCAGCGAGGGCGAGGCCGTGACCGTGACGGAAATCTCGCCCGGCTGGAAAAACCAGGCCTGGTACGCCAAATGCGGGGAGTCCTTCCCCGGGCGGACGACGGCGTCGGCCGGGCCCTCGGCCCGCATCCCGCAGCGCGCCCGGCCATAGTCGGCCACGCTTGCCCATCGGCAGCTCGCGGCATCGACCTTCGCCGTGAAAACGGTTCTTCACGGAACGCTATGGGTGGGAGCTGAGGGCAGAGTCGGCATGAGGTCGAGTTTGCCGCAGAAGAAGAGGATCCTGGCTCTGTAGTTTTCGAAGCGGCGGAAGCCGCGGGCATCGGCCTTGATGGCCTGGATCTT
>DASXYY010000009.1:0-105714 GCA_036502225.1 Opitutaceae bacterium | reverse complement strand
TGGTCCCCACGCGCTGTGCGACGTCGAAAGCGGAACAGCGCGTGGGGACCACGCGCTCCACCTCGAGATAAGCCCCCGGCTACCGCTTGCGCCCGTTGGACGTCCACGAGGCCTTGCAGCTACCTCCCCGGCAAAACCGCCGGCTGCTCATCCTTCACCAGCGCCGCGAGCCAGACATTTTGGCGGTCCATGAAGGGCTTCTGCTCTTCGGTCGTGGCCGTGTTGTTGTGAGGCGAATGCACCATCGGCACCGCCTCTTTGGGACCGGCGATCTGGTTGAACGCCGTCCAGGTTCCTGAAGGCGGGCAAGTCGTGTCGATGAAGCCCAATCCCAGCAGGGTGCGGGCGTGGCTCCTCGCCGACAGATTGACCGTGTCGAAATAGCGCCCGGTCTCGGCCACTTTCGGATTCGAGACGTTCCAGAACGGATAAGGCTCGGCCCGACCGTGCAGGGCCGCATTGGCATCGGCGCCAGCCGGTACGTCCACCACGACGTCCGTGACGCGATGATTGAGCCCCGCCACCGCCAGCGATTGCTGCCCTCCCATGCTCGTGCCATAGGCGAGCATCACCTTGCCATCCCAGTCCGGACGGCTCGCCAGGTATTCAACGGCGCGGTACGCTCCCAGATACATGGCCAGAAAGTAGCATTTGTCCCGGTCGTCATCGTAGATCGTGTTGTACTCCTTGATCATCTCCGGCAGCGCCGCGTAAAATTCGGCCGGCATATTTCCGGGGACATCGTGGGGCTCGATGTTCAGGGCCAGCCAGCCGTCGGCCGCATGGTCGACCACCCAGGATTTCTGGAGCGGATAAGGCGGGCTCGCCCACTGCAAAACGAGCATCGCCGGAAACTTCCCCGGACGGTCCGGCTTTGCGATTTGGCCGTAGATGTGGGCATTGTTGATCTGGTTCAGCTTCACCGTCGCGTACCAGACGCCGGCCTTGCCGCTATCGCCGGGCGTGACCACCGGATCGGGCGGTATGCTCTCGAGCAGCTTGATCTTGGAAGCCCAAAACGCGTCGAAGTCCGCCGGACACGGAGTGTCGGGCTTCAGGTCGCGCGGGGCCACGGCGGCGCCGGCCACGCTCGCCTGCCCGCCCGCCTTCGGAGTGGCTTCGAGGTAAAGCATGCCGGGGTGATCGAGCGAGGCCTGGATTTTGGCGGGCCCCGATTGGACTGAAATCTGGCCGGAAGCGATCACGACCAGCCCGTTTTCCTTGATCGTATAGGTGAAGTCCCCGCTCGCCGTCGCGTCCGGTTTCCGTTCGCGCAACGTCCAGACCACGGGCTCGCCGGTCGAGTAAATGGCCGAAGACTTGTTCGGAGTGATGACGAGCGGGGCCGGCGGCGGCGGTTGGGCCAGCACGGTGGATGCGCCCGCGACAACAAGGAGAAGGGCAAGGCAACGCGACAGGTTAATCATAAGGGGTGTCCGATTGAAACGCCGCGGCCGCCCAGCAGGCAACGACGAAGGGGGCATGCACCGGCACGCGGCCTGCCCCCTTCATGGATATCGAAAAACTATCTCCGCCACGTTGCCCCAATTGCTGTGGCCGCAGTTTTCCGCGTGGAATTGCGATCCGGGCACGGCCGCGGCCAACGCGCGGGCATGGCGCATCGGGATCGTCTCGTCGTGCATCGCCCCGTAGATGACGACCGGGCCCCGATACCCGGACAGCGCGGCGATGTTATCCCAATCGTCGACCGCGAGCGCATCCACCATCCACCGAGGATAATGCTCCCGAGCGGCCGCCGAAAGCCGATCAAAGGGCACGACCAAAACGATCTTGTCCGGCGGCCGCGACTCCCTGGCCAGCAGGCAGGCTGGGCCGCTGCCGAACGATTCGCTGGCAACGCAGATCGGGAGATTCGGAAAGTCTCCGCGCAGCTGCCGATAGGCTGCAACGGCGGCGGCATCGATCGTGGCCTTGCTTGGCTTGCCCGGTCGGCCGCCATAGCCGGGATATTCGAGCACGTAGACGGAGTCGGACGGAGTAAAATGAGGTATGACGTAGCCCCGGTCCGCCGCCTGAAGTCCGTTCCCGTGCAGCATGAGCCAGACGGCTCGAGGGTGGTCGACGACGCGGGCATAACCGACGATCTCGCCCTCGACCCTCCAAGGCTTCAAATCGCCGGTGTTCGCATGGTGCGACGGATGGTAAAGCAGATCGCCTTCGATGGCCGAGCAGCCTCCCAGTAGGAGAACGATGGGGAGGAGGACCAACGTCCTAGCCGAAAACATGGCCACATATTTCAATGACACCGGCAATTCCGCAATCGATCAAAGGAATCGATCAAAGGGGGTAGAGTAGGCAGAGCACGAGGCGATCCCCGTGCTCCGCCCCTCATCAAACCGGACAGGCGGATTTCCCGCATCCGGCTTTCCGAGAACGTACGTCGGAAGGCTATCGGGTCCAAGGGGCCGTGAGCGGAAGGGGCCAGAGTTGGTACTGTCCCAAGAGCCGGTCGTCGGTGAAGAAGGTAAACTGACCATGCGCGCAATCGTACTTCCGCCAGAGCCAGCGCCGTAGGCGCCCGCGCACCCAACGAGACTGGCGCGCAAACACCCGGGCGCAGTTGCCGTAGTGGTAGTAGTTGGACCAGCCCCGAACGATGCGGTTGACGATCCGGACCGCCTCCGCACAGCTGCGATGTTTCGTCCAGTGGTTGAGTTCCTGCCGGACGGCCGAGCGCAAACTGAGCCGAGCTTTCGGACTGGGTTCGACGTGCACATACGCGTTGCCGGTGCGGGGACTCCGGCGCCAGGCCACGCTGAAGCCCAGGAAACGGAAAGACTCCTGCCGGGAGTCCAGCAGACGGGTCTTGGTTTCATTGAGCGTCAGGCGCTTGGCGGCCAGGTACCGCTTCAATCGCGCGAGCAGCGCCGCGGCCTGCCCGGGGCGGCAGAGCAGCACGAAGTCGTCCGCGAAGCGGATGAGCTTCGCGTCCAACTGCGGCTGATCGTTCACTCCGTGGTCCAAGCTGTTTAGGTACAGATTGGCCAGCAGCGGCGAGAGGACTCCGCCCTGCGGGGTCCCCCGGTCATTCTTGTGATAGCTACGTTTGCCCTTCTTTTCTTCGACGATGGGCGCTTTCAACAGCAGCTTGATCAGACGCAGGACCGTGCCGTCGCTGATGCGCCGGGCGATTAGTTGCAGCAGCCGGGCGTGGTCGATCGTGTCAAAGTAGCCGCTTAAATCGGCGTCGATGACTTCCGTCCGGCCTTGCCGCAGCTGCAGTCTGATCGCATCCATCGCCTGATGGGCCGTGCGGCCCGGCCGATAACCGTAACTGCCGTCATCGAAGTCCGCTTCGAAGATCGGCTGCATTAAGATTAGCAGCCCCGTTTGCACGATCCGATCCTTCACATTGGGCACTCCCAGCGGACGTTGCTTTCCGTCCGCCTTCGGTATCCAGATGCGTTTGACCGGACCGGGCCGATAACTCCGTTCCTTCAGCTCGCGTTGCAGATTGTCCAGGTACACTTCTGCGCCGGCTTTCACCTGCTCAGTCGTGACCCCATCGATCCCGGCGGCGCCACCTTTGGCGACCACCGCCTGCAACGCCAAAGCCAGGATGTCCCGGCGACACAGGTCGCCATACAGACTCCAGGCCCGCCACCTTGGGTTTTCCTTCGCCTTCCGATATAGGGTCCGTTGCAGCTCTTGGACTTTGATTGGCGTTGCTAGCCCGCTGAAGCGGGCCATCGCCTCATCCCTTGCCGCGCTGTTCCCTGGGTTCAAGTTCGGCCCCTTCGCTCCAGCATCGTTACCGCCTTCACCGCTACTATGGGCCCATCCGACTTCTGCCGGGAGCGCGACGGCCTCCTGCTGGTCGCAGTTGGGCCGCGCGTCGGGCTTTTTCCCCTCCGGACAGATCTCTCCACTTAGCTCCCCCAACCTTCCTGGCATCCCGTGCTCGCCGACCCCGCCGCGTGGTTGACCGGCCGGTTCGTCATTACGGCCTCTCCCGCTCTTCGCAGGGTTTGCCTTCGACCGCTCCTGGCAGCCTTCATCGCACATGAAGCGACTCGGCTCTGCGGGTTTCTGCCTCTCGGGGCTCATTGGATGAGCTTCACCTTCGTTACGGGCTGCCTCTGTCGGCATTCGGCTGCTCCCCACCTGCCCTCACGGGCACGCAGTTGCCGCGCCTTCCAGCTGAATGACTTAATTGGCTGGATGAGACTTGCACTCATGGTTGTTGGTTTTCATGGACGCACTCACGTCTCGGCAGGCGGCAAGGCCAGCATCGCTTGTTGCCGCAATGCCCGTTGTCCTTGGCGCCTGCCGAGACGTGACCCCTTTGATCGCTGCGTTTTTCCTTACCCGAACTAAGGAGTTTGGGGTTCGCCCTCCCGCCTTCGTCATCAAGCCTTCCCTCGAACGGGTCGATACAGGCTGAATTGTCGCCATGCATTCGCGTAGCCGCCCTTTGAAATGGCCTCTGATCTGGGGCGTCATCGCGGCTGCCTATTTTGTTTCGGGACGCCTTTGCATATCGGCATCCGCTCACGTCGCCGACGTATCTTGGATTCTGTACGTGCCAGCCGGCATTTCGCTGACCGCCGCCCTGCTGGGAGGCAGCCGGGTATGGCCGGGCGTTTTGCTCGGCGAATTCGCCGTGAATTTTACCAGCGGCCAGCCGGCCTTTGCGAGCCTGCTGATGGCGACCGGCAATACCCTGGAAGCCGCGCTAGCCGGTTGGTGGTTCAAGGATCGGCTCGGACGCCGGCTGGAATTCGACCGAATGGCGGAAATCGTCGCCTTTCTGCTCGCCGTCGCGCTGATCCTGCAGCCGCTCAGCACTGCCTTCGGAATCACAGCACTTAAATTGGCCGGCAACGTTCCCGCCGGCTCCATCGGCGCCACCGCGTCGGCTTGGTACGCCTCAAACCTCTTCGCCGAGCTCATGTTCGCTCCCGCGGTGCTGGCCTGGCTGCGGTGGCCTAAACCGGCGAATGACTCCGCATCGCGCCGCGAGCTGCTGGCTCTCGGGGTACTCACCCTCACGGTCGGCGCGTTTGGCCCCGGGCGTTGGGCTCCCCCTGGTTTCCCTCTGCCCGTGGCGCTCTTCTTTGCCATCCCACTGCTCGTGTGGGCGGCCATCCGGTTCGTCCCCTCCGTCGCGGTCACCGTGGGCGCCACGCTCGGCCTCTTCGCCTTTGACGCCATGCTCGCCCACTCTGGAGCCGGCGCAACTTCGCGGGCCGACGATGTCGTCTACCTGAATGTGTTCATGGGCGTTTGCCTGGCGACCGGCCTGTTCCTGTCCGCCGCCATGGGCCAGGAGCGCCGGCACAAGGCCGAGCAAGCCGAGCTCATCATCAAGCTCAAGTCCGCCTCGGACCAGGTGAAGCGCCTGGAGGAATTCGTGACCTTTTGCGCGTGGACCGGCCGGGTGCGCTGGAATGAACAGTGGGTCTCGGTGGAGAAATTTTTGCAGGACCGCTACAACGTAAGCATCAGCCATGGCATCTCGGAAGACGCGCTCAGCGTGCTGCGGGCGCGGTCCGGGGCCGGCGGGCGAGAGAATTAGGCTTGATCGGCGTCCGGCCTCATTTGAGGACCAACGGCCGCAAGCTGTCGCCGGGGGCGGTGACCCCGTCACCTGCGACGCGGAAAGCGGGACTGCCGGGGTCAACGCCCCCGGCTACAGCTTCGAGCGCTACGCGTGGTTGCAGTACCGCAGCATCAAAAATACCAGCACCCCCGTCACCGAAACATAGAGCCAGACGGGAAACGCGATCCGCGCAACGCGGGGATGCAGCGTGAATCGGCGCGTGAGCGCCAGATAGAAGCTCGTCAGGATGAGCGGGAGGGCGACCGCCGAGAGAACGATGTGCGTGATCAGGATGAAGAAATAGATCGGCCGAATCGCGCCCGTGCCCACGAAATGGGTGTCTCCGTGCACGCTGTGATAGAGGATATAGCCCGTCAGGAACAGCGACGAACTGATGAACGCCGCCACCATGAAACGCCAATGGCGGCCGACATTCCGACGGAGTATCGCCCGCAGTCCGCCGATCAGAAAGATCGCACTGAGCGCGTTGAGGCCCGCATTCACCGCCGGCAGCGCCGTGATCGCGGACGAGTCATGGCCCGGTGCCCGACGGAAATAAAGGAGCCAGCAGAGAAACCCGAACGCCGCCCCGCTGATCACCAAAATGACGGCGATCGCGCGAGGCAGTCGATTGAGCTCGGGAGCCGCGCCGGCCGGCGAAGGATTCACCGCCTACCTATGCGCCGCCCTCAAGGCAAAGTCGAGGAACTGCGTCCGACCGCGTCCCAGGTCACCTGACCGCCGTAGGCGGCAAAGGTCATGCCGGTGACCGTGAGCCCCGACAATCCGACGGCGCTGGCCGGGACGGAGATCTGCACCCACTGGCCCGCCGCGGGCAGCGCGCCGGCACCGTAGCGCCCGGACGTTCCGCTATTGCCCCACAAGATCTGGTTCGCTCCCCAATAGGCGCGGTGTTCGTACGACGATCCGTCGTACCAGCAAAGCATGAGCTCGGTCGGCGGATGAGCGGGATTCAAATAGACCCACGCGTACAGCGTGTCGCCCGTCGCAACGAGCATCGGTCCCGCGCCCCCCACCACCGTGTCATTCTGGTCGCTCGCGCCGGCGAACGAAACACTGTGTTCGCCCGGGCCGGCGCTCGATTGGAACGCCTGCCGCCCGGAATGCGGGACGGGGCTGCTCTTCACCCAATTCCAGCTGTCGCCGCCGTCCGAACCCATCGTGGCGCTGGCCGGCAACAGATCGTCGATCCACACCTGGTTCGTTCCGCTGGCGGTGAACGCCAGGCTGCCAAATGCGCGCCGCCCGTCCGGCCATTCCACTTCCACCTCCGCCCATTGCGGCCCGTCATTCACGGGAATGAAGGAAACGCTGGAGCCCACGACGGGCTCCTGATCGCGGCCTTCCCAGACAATCCGGGCATTGGTGAGCGAGTGGCCGGGCACGGCGACCGTCAGCTTGTCGGCCACGTCCAACGTGGCGGACGTGGTCGCGGCCGTGATCACCGCCGTCGTGCCGGTCCAGGGCGTGGTCGCGCTGTGCGTCAAGCTCGCCAAGAATCCCGACGCCATGAAACTGCGCGCCAGGTTCACGGTAATTTGTTCGGTGGTAACATTGTACGCATCCGACCAGCGATCGTAGAATGGATAGCTGTGGTTCGAGCCCGAATCCGTGGGATAGGAAAGCTCCGAAAGCTCCGAGCCGTATTGGTTGAGATATTCGTAGGCCGCCGTGACCTGTCCCGTCACGAAGCCTGAAGGGGCCAGGAGGCGACGGGAGTTCTGGGCGTACTGGCTGACCACCTGTTGCTGGCGTTTGACCCCGAGGCCCTCGAGGTAGCAGACATTCACCGGATTTGCCCCGCCTTCGTAATTCATCGCCGAAACGAGCGCGTCCACGTAAACCGGCTTGGGCGACACCTGATACGCCACAGCCAGATCTGAAGCCTGATCGAGCGAGAAGTACCATCCGCCGCCGAGCACGGCCTTCGTCGCGCCTGGAAACGGGGTGCCGTAAGCGCAGGCCTGGCTCCAGGCCACGGCGTTGTCTCCGGCCGCTACGATCTGGGCATTGCACGCGGCCAGGTAGCTGGCGTCGAGCGAAGTCGCCGGCAGGCGGCCGCTGCGCGCCGCAAAGGCATACGTGCGGATCGCATTGCCCCAGCATTCAGCCATCTGCTGCCAGCCCCAGCGGAAGGTCGTGGAGTCAGCCGGATTGGGAAACCATTTGAACAGTTGCGTCTGGTAGGCGGCGTTGCCCGTCGCCGCGTACATGGCGGCCGCCGCCCACGCGAGCTCGTCGTTGTGGCCCCAATCGTCGCCATAGAAGGTGATCTTCTGGTACGATCCGGCGAGTCCGTGCGCCGCGATCGCATTCATCAGAAATTGCCATCCCGCCGCCGCCTTCTGCAGGTACAGCGCGGCGGCTTGAGGATAGTGCAGCTTCATCGCCGGCGAGGATCCGGCTTCGGCCAGCGCCGCCACCGCGGCCGCCGTGGCCGACGTGTTCTTGGGCCACACGACCTGGGTGTCGCCGTTCTCGGGCAGGACGTTCGACTCATATTCGCGGTTCAGGGGATAGACGATGAAGTAGAAGCCGCCATCGGCGTCCTGAAGCTTGGACAGATAGTCCGCCTCCCACTTCGCTTCCTGCAGGGCGTCCGGCACACTGTCGCCGCTTTCCGGAATCGCCAGGTTATCGAATCCCGAACAGCCGGGAACGTTGTCGGCGGCGAAGATCAGCTCGTGCACCAATTGGGCGCTGTTGATCGTGTACTTGCTGTAGTCGCCGGCGTCGAAATGACCGCCGGCGACATCGACCGTTCCCGTATTCACATAGGGATACAAGGCGGTCTCGTTGCTGGTGAGAAAAGGCGCAATCTGCGGCGGGTTCGCCGTATTGACGGTGGCGGCGTAGCCGCCGATGCATTTCCAGGTGAAAGCGTAAGCCGGCAGGCTGTCGGGCACGGGAATCGACGCCGGCGCGGTGTGGTCGGCGGCGTGGGTGAAGCGCGTGAAGGGCATCGTCACCGCCAGGCCGCTGCGCTGCTCGTACAGGCCCAGGGCGTAGGTGCGCGCCCAGGCCATCGCGATGCCGTCATCGATCAGGAACGGCAGCGAAACGCCGAGTCCGGGTACCTGCACGGCATACTGGCCAGGCGTGGTGTACGCGGAAAAATCGGCGACGTACACCTGTTGATACGGAACCGGCGTCGTGTTGTAGCCCGCGTCCGAATTTTGGACGAGCGTTCCGGTGTAGACCACCGTCCCGCCCGGCATCTTGACCAGATTGAAGGCGGTGCCGGGAATCGGCAGCTCCCCCAGGTCGCCCAGATAGAAGCCCACCGAGGCGCGCTTTGCGAATTCCGGGGCGTAGCCCTCCTGGTTCACGTGGATCGCCGGCGAATAGCGCACAGCGGTCGATACCGCCGTATATTTGGTCGTCGCCGGCCACAGCGTCTGGTCCGGATTTGAAACCGTCACGGTGACGTTGGCCGCGACCGGAGACGCCAATTGGAGATAAAGCGAATTTTGGATGCGCAGGTCGTAGGAATTGAGCGGCGCATAGACCACGCGCCGCTTGAAGCCGACCGCCTGCACCGCGATGGACTTGCCGCTGACCATCACCGTGAATTCGGAGGCGGCGGGCTCAGTGGCGACTCCGCTTGAATTCACGAAATTCCAGGTGCCGACCTGCACCGGGTCCGGCGCCTTGGAATTGACGTACACCAGTTCCAGCACGCTCGGCGAAAGAATGTGGAGCACGCTGTCGCCCACTTGGGGCAATTCGAGGTTGGTATCGTCCACGTAGTCACCCGTGGCCTCGGTTGCCATCGAGGTTCGGTTCGCGCTGTCCGCCGCAAACGAACCGGCGATCACCCCGACGGCGGAAAGAGCCGGAGGCGGCGAGCTCGCCGACGAGGAGCCGCCACCGCCGCTGCTGCTGCCACCGCTCGATGAGGCCGTGGCCACGGAATTGCCGGCGTTGTCGTAGGAGGCCTGTCCACCGTAGGTCGAAAAGCCCATGCCCATGATTGAGGAGCCGCCCAACGCGACGTCCGCCGCGGGGACCGTCAGCCGCACCCATTGCCCGGCGGCCGGCAGCGGGCCCACGCTATATCGCCCGGCCGTTCCGCTCGTGCCGTACGAAATCTGGTTGGCGCCCCAATACGCGCGATGCTCCCACGACGATCCGTCGTTCCAGCTGAGCATGATCTCGGTCGGAGGATTCGCCGGATTCAGGTAAACGTAGGCAAAGAGCTGGTCGTTGGCGCCGATCGCAAGCGGCGTGGCCGCGTAGTTGAATGCATGGTCGTGGAGTCCGGCAGCGAGAATCGACTGTTGGGCGACATGGCCGGATTCCGGGCCGGGGCTCGCGGAAACCCACGTCCAGCCTTCGCCCGCCGCGCCCGCCAGCGCCTGGGCTCCGGCCGGCACCGCGTCGTCGCACCAAGGGATGTCCGCATAGGTGTACGAAGTGCCAGCCAAGCTGCGCAAAGGGGCCACGCACGCCAGCAGGGCGGCAAAAAACGGGACGAATCGAGACATGCCTCCATAATGCCGCCATCAGGTAGCCGCCTGATAGCCGTCCTCGTCTGATACCTATGTGGGAGTGGGGGTAAGGAGGTTGTCGGACTATCACTGACGTCCGTCGCCAGGCTTGCTGTCGCCCGGGCCTATCCCGCTGTAGCCGGGGGCGCTGACCCCGGCACGTTCGGCATCGAAAGCGGAAAAGCGCGTGGGGACCACGCGCTCCACCTCGGGATATGCCCAGCTACCGCGCAAGCGCGGAACTCTCAACCGGAAAGGTTGACGACCCGCAGCGTCCCGCCTTCCGATCAACCATGCTCAAGGGCCTTCCCTCTCTGCTCTCACCCGACTTGCTAAAGGTGCTGCGCGAGATGGGGCATGGAGACGAGATTGTCCTGGCGGACAGCAACTTTCCCGCGGCCAGCCATGCGGCGCGGCTCGTTCGCGCCGATGGGGTCGATGGAGCCTCCCTCCTGGACGCCATCCTACAGGTGCTTCCCCTCGACCGCTTCGTGGAGCGCCCCGCCGTGCTGATGGCCGTCGTGGCCGGCGATCGCTATCGCCCGACCATCTGGCCGCGCTACAAGGCGCTGCTTCGCAAGCACGAGACGGCCTTTGCCGACTTCGAGCTGATGGAGCGTCACGCGTTCTACGATCGCGCGCGCCGCGCCTATGCGATCGTCGCCACCGGCGAAACCGCGCGCTACGCCAACTTGATTCTGAAAAAAGGTGTGATCGGCTGACCGCCGTTCAGCGCTCTCCCGGCGACGTCGCGGCCGCCAGCTGCTCAAAGAGTTCGGTCTGCGTAAACGGCTTCTGCAGGAAGCCGTCGCCTCCCGCCAGGCTGCCATGCCGCCGAACGACGTCGTCGGCATAGCCCGACATGAAGATGATGCGGATCGCGGGGAAACGCCTCTTCAGCTCCTCACCCAGTTCGACTCCGTCGCGCCCCGGCATGACCACGTCGGTCAGGAGCACATCGAACGGCTCCGCGCGGCGGTCGCACAATTCAATCGCCTCTTCCGCGCTGGCCGCAAACTGCACGTCCCCGCGGGTGTTTTGGAAGATTCGCTTGAGCACATTGAACACCGTCTCGTTGTCCTCGACGACCAGCAGCGATCCGAACGAGTCCGGCGTTTTCTTGGCCGGCGCGCGGGGCGCGACGGGTGCGTCGCCCTTGGCGCGCGGAATGTAAATGCGAAACGTGGTGCCCGCACCCAAAGCCGTCGCCACCTCGATGCGGCCGCCGCTTTGCCGGACGATTCCGTAGACCGTCGACAACCCGAGTCCGGTGCCCTTGCCAACGCCCTTCGTGGTGAAGAATGGCTCGAAGAGCCGCGCCTTGACCTCGGGAGCCATGCCCGTGCCCGTGTCCGACACGAGAAGCATGACCTTGCGGCCTTCCATGTCGGCCGGTCCCCCGCTGGAAGGCACATCGGCGGTCTGGATGAGCAGCCGTCCGCCCTGCGGCATCGCGTCGCGGGCATTCAGCGCCAGATTGAGGACGATCTGCTGCAACTGGCCGGGATCGGCCCGCACGACAGCCGGTGACCGATCGAGAATGAGGGCCAGCATGATATTCTCACCGATGAGGCGCTGGAGCATCTTCTGCATTTCCCCCAGCAGGACGTTCAGATCGACGAACTGCGGCTGGAGCTGCTGCTGGCGGCTGAAGGCCAGCAACTGCCGGGTCAGGCTGGTGGCTCGCTGCGAGGCGTTCCGGATTTCCTTCAAACCTGAATGCCGAGCCTCCTCCGGCAGGTTGGCCTCGAGGAGCAGATCGGTGTAGGTGATGATCGCCGTGAGCAGATTATTGAAATCGTGGGCGATGCCGCCGGCCAGCTGCCCGATGGCGTCCATTTTCTGGCTCTGGCGCACTTGCGTCTCGAGACGCTTCACGTCGGTGACATCCGTGATGACGCCCCGCAGGCCGATCATGCGCGCGCCATCGTAGATCGGACGGGTCGAGGCGCGAATCCAGCGCTGTTCGCCATTCTTGGCGGTCAGCGCATGTTCGCAGACCGCGCTGCTCGCGGGCGAAAAAGAGCGGCCCGTTTCCATGACGGAGGCCAGGCCCTCCTCGCCCAGGAGCCGCGTGAGCGATTCGCCAATCAGCTCGGCCGGCAGCACGCCGAGCAGCGTGTGAACCACCGGGCTGATATAGGTGATCGTCCCCTTCGCGTCGGCCGCGAAAATGACTTCGGCAATCTCTTCGACCAGTTCGCGGTATTTTTCCTCCGCGGTGCGCAGGACTTGCTGCGCCTCCTGCTGCGCCGCGAGATCCCGCTGCAAGCGCTTGACGCGTTTGCGGTGCCAGCCAAACAGGACCGCCACCAGAATTCCGCCGATCCCCAATCGAAACCACCACGTCGACCAGACCGGAGGCGGCACGAAGATCGCCAGCCGGGCCTCCGAGGCGTCGCTCCAAACGCCGTCGCTGTTGTTCGCGCGAACGCGGAAGATATAGTGTCCCGGAGCCAGGTCGCTGAACGCGACCTCTCGGTCATGTCCGAGTTCGACCCACTGATTGGAAGATCCCTCCAGCCGATATGAATATTGGTTCCGGCGCGGAAAGTTGTAATCGAGCACCGCGAAATCGACCGCCAGCAGCCTCTCCCCGAAATCGAGCTGCACGCCCGATCCGACGCTGAGCGCAGTCAGCGGTCGCACCCGGTCGCCGACGCGCACGCTCGTGATGACCACGGGCGGCGACGATGTGTCGACCTGCACCCGTGTCGGGTCGATCACATAGAGGCCGCGCAGACTGCCGAACACCAGCCGGCCATCCTTCAGCTTGCCCCCGCCTCCCAAGTGAAACTGCAGGCTCTCCAATCCATTGGTCAGATCGAAAGCGGTGTACTTGCCGCTGTCCGGATCGAATTGAATCAGGCCATGGTTGGTGCCCAGCCAGAGCTTCCCATCGGCCGATCCCTCGAGCGCATCGATGGTATCGCTGGGAAAGCTCTGAAAATTCGTGAACGTTTTGGTCGACGGTTCGAAGCGTTCCAGCCCGCGCCCGACGGTGCCCAGCCAGAGCTGTTGCTGCCGATCCAAGCCCAATGCCACGATCGTTTCGGCGGCAGGCTGCGGATAGCGTTCCAGCACCTTGGCGCCCGGCGGCAGCGACGCCAACCCGCCAAAGGACCCGACCCAAAGGACTCCGTGGGCGTCGACCAGCAGCGAGCGCACGCTCAGATCGCCTAGATTGCCGCCGGCCCGTTCGCCGAAATGCTGGACCACGCGCCGGGTTTCGGGATCGTACCGATCCAGCCCCGCGTTCGTCCCCAGCCAGAGCGTACCGTCCGGTCCGGGCGCCAGGGCCCAGATTTGACCGGCCTCGGGTTGAATCACGAAAGCGCCCGTTTGCGGATCAAAACGCGCCAATCCGCCCTCAAACGAGCCCGCCCAAAGCCGATGACGATCGTCCTCCAGCAGTGACAAAATCGCGGGCGAAGTGCCTTCCGTCGACGGCCAGGCGTAGCCCGTGCTCTTGCCCGAGTCCGGATCGAACCGGTTGATGACGCCTTGTTCGGTGCCGACCCAGACCTGGCCGGTGTGATCCTGGAGCGCGCACGCAATCGACGCATCGCTGAGACTGTCGGGATCCCCCGGATCGTGCGTGAAATAGTGGAACGGATCGCGCCTCACCCGCATTTCGCTGATTCCGCCCTGGAAGGTGCCGATCCACAAATGACCCTGGCGGTCCTCATACAGCGACCGCACGACCTCGAGTTCCGCGCCCGCGGCCGCTTCGGAATTGGCCGTGACCGGATCGAGCGTCGGCCGGTCCGGCTCATAACGGGCGATGCCGCCGCCGTCCATCCCGACCCAAACCTGTCCGGAGCGATCGGTCAAAACCGAGGTCAGCTTGAAGCCCTTCGCGGAACGCGCCACCACCCGGAACTGCCCGGTGGCTTCGTCGCGCATCTCCAGTCCGCCGTCATAGGTGGCGACCAGCAAGTTGCCATCGGCGTCCTCGGACAAACCCCAGACATCATCGCTGCCCAGAGAGTGCGGGTCCAGCGGATCGTGGCGATGGTGGATGAACGTGCCAAAATCCCCGCTCGGCACGAACTGGTCCAGGCCATGATCATGGGTGCCGATCCAAAGCCGGCCGCGCCGATCGATGTAGACCGTCGAGAGCGTGAAGCTGGAGATGCTGTCGTTCGGCGAATTGCGCAGCGGCACGTACGAGGCGAAGCGCGTCGACCCAGGCGCCAGGACGAACAGGCCGCCGCCTTCGGACGCCATCCACACCGTTCCGTCCGGAGCCTCGCGGATGCAATCGACGCGATCCTTCACGTTCTCGATCGGCGTGAACGCGCCGGAATCCGGATGAAACTGACAAAGTCCGTGATGGGTGCCGATCCAGAAGCGATGCCGGGAATCCTCGAACAGGGCCGTAATCTGGTCGTCCGGCAGGCTGTTCGGATCCGACGCCACGTGCCGGTAGACGACAAAACCGTATCCGTCATAACGATTCAGACCCTCCTCGGTCCCGAACCACATGTAGCCGGTCTGGTCCTGCCAGATCGCCTGCACGGAATTCTGCGAAAGCCCCTGCTCAATCGACAGGTGAAAAAAGTGCGCGACGGCAGCGTGCCCGCAAAGGGGCAAAAGAAACGCCAGCCAGCGCAGCCGCAAAGAATGGGGACCAATCATCTCGGGACTCGCCGGGACGCTGCCAGCCCTGCCCGGCGCCGTCCAATTGGTTTTCTACGTATCCCGTCCTCCCTCGCTAGGCTCGGCTGGGCTCAAACTAGGACTGCCCTTCCTGCGGAACCACCTCCAGCGTAAGCAATTCGAGCTGGCGCAGCACCTTCAGCGGCGTGGATATGCCGATGCGGTCCGCGGTGAGCAGGGAGTGTATGTCGTCACCGCCGCTGACCGGCGATCCCGCAAATGCGACAATGATGTCGCCGGGTTCCAGTTCGGCCTTTTTCGCGGCGCCGGCCGTTTCGACTCCGTCCACCATCCCATCGGGCTGCCGATGACCACCGCAATTTGTCCGAGCCTCAATTGCGCGCTGTCGCCAAATGGAAGAAAATGGATCTCATCCGCGCTCGCGCGCACCACGGCGAGATCGCTGTGCGGATCCTCGCCGATCAGGTCGGCGGCCAGTTTGCGTCCGTCGGCCAGGAACACGCGGATACGCTTCGCGTCGTGAACGACATGGCTACCGCTCGCTTGGGGATTGAGCTTTCCCGCCCGCCGCCGAAGATCCCCTCATGGATCCCCGCACTGACAGGGCCGAGACGGAAACGGCGGATCCGATGGAAGCGCCCCTGCCGGTGGAGGGTTTCCGGGGCACCCCGGAGGAAATCGAGCGCCAGTGGTACGAAAAGGTTTATCTGGGGCGCGGCGACTCGATGGCGCAGCTGACGCTGCGGGCAGTGCTCATGGGCGCGGCGATCGGCGGGGTCCTCTCGCTCACGAATCTGTACATCGGCCTCAAGGCCGGATGGAGCATCGGCGTCGCGATCACCGCGTGCATCACGTCGTATACCGTCTGGTCGATCGCCCTGCGTCTGGGTCTGGCCCGATCGCCGATGACGATTCTCGAGAACAACTGCATGCAGTCGACCGCCGATTCGGCGGGCTACTCCACCGGATCGACGCTCGTATCGGCCTTTTCCGCCTACTTCATGATCAACCATCGGGCGCTGCCCCTGGGCCTGACGCTGATGTGGGTCGCCCTCGTCGGGGTCCTCGGCGTCACCATGGCCATTCCGATGAAGCGCCAGCTGGTCAACGTGGAGCAGCTGCGCTTCCCCTCCGGAATCGCGACCGCGGAAACGCTGCGCGCCCTGTATGCCCGGGGCCGCCGATCCGCCCAATCGGCGCGCGCGCTCGGCGTGGCCGGAGTGGTCGCGGCCGGGATCAACTTCTGGTCGAACGGGCTGGCGCTCATCGGCGCGCGGCTGGCCCCGTTCGGGCTCGACGCGCTCACGACCCGGCTGAGCACGGCGCTGCTCGGGCCCCAGTGGACCGGCCGCACGATCATCCTGCTGATCGATCCGATCTTCATCGGCACCGGCGTCCTGATGGGCCTGCGAACCGCCCTGAGCATGCTGCTCGGCGCGACCCTCTGCTGGGGTGTATTCATTCCATTGTTACAACGGCACGGGGTGATCGTCGGCGGCGGCTACCGCAATCTGGTGGGCTGGACCCTTTGGGCCGGCGTGACCTGCATGGTCGTGTCCGGCCTGCTGAGCTTCGCGCTCAATTGGCGGGCCGTGACCCGGGCCTTTCGGGGATTCGGCGCGGCCTTGGGCGGATCCAAGGCCGCGGCCGGGCCGATGGACCGCCTCGAAGCTCCGCTCACCTGGTTCTTCGCCGGCCAGGCCGTCTGTCTGGCGCTGCTCTGCTGGCTGGCCAAGGTCAGCCTCGGTCTGCCGGTCTGGGAGACGATCGTCGCCGTCCTGCTCTCATTCGTGCTGGCCTTGGTCGCCTGCCGGATCACGGGCGAAACCGACACCACGCCGACCGGACCCTTCGGCAAGGTGACTCAGCTCATATTCGGCGCGCTGAACCCCGGCAATATGAACATCAATCTGATGAGCGCCAACATCACGGCGGGTTCGGCGATTGCGTCCGCGGAACTGTGCAATGACTTGAAGAGCGGCTACCTGCTCGGCGCCAATCCGCGCAAGCAGTTCCTGGCGCAATTGACCGGAACGCTGGTGGGAAGCGTCACGACCGTATTTGCCTATCGGATCATGGTCCCCACGGAATCGGTGCTGGGTTCCGACCTGTTTCCCGCGCCCGCCGCGCAACAATGGCGGTTGGTCGCGCTGGCCCTCGGCCAGGGCTTCGCCGCGCTCGACGCGATCAAGCTGTGGTCAATCGCGATCGGCGGGAGTGTCGGCGCCCTGCTCACCCTGCTGCCGCTCTGGTTTCCCCGGCAGGCGAAGTGGATGCCGTCTGCGGCGGGAATGGGGCTCGCCTGGACTTTTCACTGGTACTACAGCCTGCTATTCGGCATGGGAGCCGTCGCCGGCTGGCTGATGGAGAAAAAATCGCCGGAGCGGGCGGCGCTCTACAATTACCCCGTTGCCGCCGGTCTGATCGCGGGTGGCTCGCTGATGGGGGTGGTGATCATCTTCATTCAGAACGTGCCCGTGGTCTTCCACCAGTTGGCCGGGCACTGAACCGGAAGGTGGAGCGCGTGGTCCCCACGCGCTTGACCCTACTCCAACCCGAAGCAGACCGTCTCGTGCTGCTCGCGGTGATTGGTCCAATAGTGCCGGCCGTCGAACGCCAGCGCCCGCGCCTGAAACGGAACGTGCGCGCGGTCTTCCGAACGCCACTCGGCGCCGCTCGGAGTCACCCGCGAAAACCAATAGTCGTCGGTCTTCTCGTCGTCGGTCAGGAGCGCCGAAAATCCGCCCAGGGCCCACGTGTGCCCCACCACCTGGCGCGGCAGATTCACCGTACGTTCAACCGCGCCCGTCGGATTGATGGCCACGATTTTTTTCAGGTACCACTGGCTGACATTCCAGCGGCTGCCATCGAAACTCAGGTGGGAGCCGCAGGTATCCGGAACTGCGACGCTGAAGTTCGGATCGAAGCCCTCAAAGGGCACGCAGCGGCGGATCTGCCGCTCCGAGTCGTCCGCGTTGGCGCAGATCACCCGCACATCACCCGGCACCGCGCCGATGCCCCAGGGCTTGCCGGGAGCGGCGCATTCCCATTTCACCGTCCAGCTCGCCGGATCCACGGCATAGATCTTGTCCGTGACGATCGAACTCATCCAAAAGACGCTCCCGTCCCAGGCGATCGCTTGCGGCCGCTCGAACGGCGAGCGCAGGCGCTTGATCTCAACAATCGGCTTCATCGGTGCCACTTCTCCAACACCGGATGCAAAGCCCGGTCCCAGACCTGATAACCCGACTCGATCAGATGCAGGCGATCCGGCTTGAAGTAGATGGGATTGCTGGTCCCGTCCGGGAGCGCCAGCGGGGTGTAGGTGTCGACGACGGTGACGAGCGGGTCCTCCGCCGCCTCCGCGCGGATATTCGAATTCAGCAGTTGAATACGCGCCGGGTAGTTGTCCTCGGCCTTGCGCGGCATCACCAGGCACCAGACGATGGGAATGTTCGGATAGCGCTCGCGAATCCGCAGCCGAAGCAGATGCAGATTATACGCCACATCCGAAACCGGGGTGTGCTCGCCGAGATCGTTGGTGCCGATCAGGATCACCAGGCCGATGGGGTGCAGCGAAAGGATGTCGTCGTCCAGCCGGTAAAGCAGATTGGGCGTGGTGTCGCCGCCGATGCCGCGATTGACCACCTTGACCGAAAGGTCGGAAAAATCCGTCTGCAGCAGCGAGTTCCAGCCTTCCGTGATGGAGTCGCCCACGAACACGAGGCTGTTCAGGTCCTTCTCCTTGTTCGCCGCGAACCAGGCCCGCCTTTGGGCGTTGTGATCCCAGAATTGCTTCCAGGAGGATGTCTTCCCTTTGCCGGGGAATACCATGTCGGCGGGCTGGTAGGGAACGCGGGCGGTCTCGGTCACCTGGGCGCCGCCCAGGGGCGCGACCGGAACCCCCGCCGCCGCCGCTGGCACCGGGGCCGTCGCGACCGAAGCCGCCTGAGTCGCGGGCGCCGGAGCCGGCGCTCCCGAATTCGAAGTACCCGCGCAGCCCGCCAATGCCACGGCCAATCCCAGCCCGCCAAGCAATTTGGTCATATTCATGGAAAGCCGATCCCAGCACGCCGCCGCGACTTCGGCAAACCCAGACTCTACTGGACCGCGTGCGTGCGGCTGCCACTTACCAGGATCTCGCAGTGCCGAAGAATCTGCCGCGAATACGATTCGGCCCGCTCCCCATCGTCCTCGTACGCGGCCGCCAATCCGACAAAGGGTCCCAGCTGCTTGAGACTGGGCAGACGCAGGTAAATCTGGGTCCAAATGCGCTTCGCGCCATCGTAGGGCGTCAGCGCGTGGCTGAGGACTTCACCGGCGATATGCCGGGCCAATATCATCCCCGCGTTGTTGAGCGAGGGCACCGAGTAGCCCATCTCGTTGACGGCCGCAAAAAACAAGTCCCGGACTTCGGGCGTGCTCACGTTGTGGGCCGCCGCCAGCCGCTCAAGCGATGCGGAATTGTAACCTGATTTGACCCACTGCGCGGCCAACGAGGGCAACTCGTCGGCGGCGATCTGTCCGATCGCAAACCCGGCGATGTCGCTTTCGAGGCTCACGCGGGCATCGGCAGCATTTGAACCGAGAAGGGCCCCGGAGGATGGGGCTCCTCCTCGTCCAGGGCCGCCTCGTCTTTGCTCTGGGCAGAACGCCACTGATCCATCAGCTCAACAATGGCGTCCACATGGAACGGCTTGCAGACATAGTCGCAGCCGGCGAGACAGGCCGGGTCGATTCCGAAACCCGATGTGATGATGACGCGGACCCCTGGATTCAGCGATTTTGCCGTTCGAGCGATGGCCGGGGCCGATCCGCCGCTCCCCCGCTCCGTGAAATAGTCCGTCAGGACCACGTCGAAGCGGGTTTGCAGCATTTGCTCGTAGGCGGACGCGGCGTCGTAGGCGATCGCCACGTCGAGACCGCGCTCGCGCAGGAGCATCGCAGTCACGTCACAGATGGCTTTGCAATCGTCGACGACGAGAATTTTCACGGGGGTCAGCAAAGGAAGAAGTTTTCCTGCGGATTGAGGAAGTCGTAGGTCGGCATCTCGGCGACATGGCGCCAGACCGTGGCGAATTCGCTCCAACGACCGGCGACTTCGCCGTCGAAAAGCGTCTTCCACTGAGGTGCGGCCTTGGTCGGCGATGAATTCGCACGCTCTAAGAACTGGCTGTGGCCCTCGGGCGTCGAGAAGTGGATCGCACGGCGTTCCAGGAAGTTGTTGATCTTGGCCAGGCCTCCCCGGGCCCGGTAGCGCGCGATGACGTACTCGGACCGCGCCAGCTCGACGGCCGCCTTGGCGGTGGCCGTCGCGATGTTCGCGCCAGCCGCGTGGCCATAGGCGACGTGACCCGCCGCGGACTTGTGGAATAGAATCACGACTTCACCATCCTGATCGTGCTCGATCTGAACCATGCCCACGTTGAGATAGGGCGCGTGGCTCACCTTGGCGGCGAGACGGCCATCCCACCAGCTGACCATGGCCCAGCGCTCGAGCGCTTCCATGCGGGCGGCCTTGCGCGCCTGGCTCTTGAAGCCCGGAAACGCGGCCATTCCGTTGGACGTCGGATCGAGATCGAAGAAGTACTGCGAACGCGTGGCGGAGTTGCTGGCGCTCTCCATGAACGCCCAGCGTTCGAGCGCCTCGGAGATCGCCTTGTGCTGGGCAACCGCCGGACTGTCGCTGGAGCCGGTGCCGTCGGCGGAGCCGTAAACGGCGGTCGAGGGCTTGGCGCCGATCAGATCGGGCCGGAGGTACGCGTTGGCTTGATAAAGGGGATGATGCGGGAGGCTGACCTTGTCGGCCTCGACCTTGGCAATCGGTCCCCGGTATTCCGCGGAGACGTGCCGATAAAGAAATGGCGCAAGGGAGATCATGGTTCAATAGCCGTAGGCGCACATGGCACCGGGATGAGTGACCAGCGATGTGGCTGTGCTGACGGGTTTGGCGGACGGGTCGATTTGCGCAGATGCCTTCTCCAGGCCGAGGCAAAGTAGAACCGCGGCGAGCAGGGCATGGGACGAAACGAGGACTTTTTTCATGACAGGTGTGTGTTTTCGATCTGGGATTTGATTGTGCATAACCAAGCTACTATTCTGGCCGGGGAATGAATACTTCATGATTCCCCCCCTTTGGAGGTACCTTCGCATCCTCTTGGGGGGGGGCGCCTTCCTTGCCAGCTTTGCTGCGCCCGGGCATGCCGGTGATGCACCGACCTTTACGGCGCTTCCAACGCCGCCGCAGGCGCGCAATTTCTCCAATGCAAAATGGGGATTTGATGGGTGGATCTACGCGTCGAACAACGCCCTTTATCTCTCCGACGGTTCCGTTTGGAACGCCCCCGGTTCG
Source organism: Opitutaceae bacterium (assembly GCA_036502225.1). Classification (GTDB taxonomy): domain Bacteria; phylum Verrucomicrobiota; class Verrucomicrobiia; order Opitutales; family Opitutaceae; genus Palsa-1447. The sequence goes on along the minus strand of DASXYY010000009.1, from coordinate 84,665 downwards.
TTGATGGTGGCCGAACCTCTCCCCACCGGCGAAATCATCGCCGCCGGACGGGGGTTTTGCTCGGTCATCTCGCATGGCCACGAACGCCGATTGCTTTCCAATGCGGCTTTCGGCTACGGCGCCGAGCTGGACGGCGTCGTGCTCGTCGCCAGCGCCCAGGGCGTCTGGGCGGTTTCCCGCGACGGCGTCCTCGCCTCGCTGCCGCTCAAGGGCTCCAGCTTGGTCGTCTACGTTTTCCGTTGGAATTCCCACCTTTTCGTCACTTCCCGCGAACGAGGCAATTTTATCTACGAAAACCGGAGGTTTGTCCCTTATCATTTTCCCTGGGGTGACAGCACCTGGTTCCAGATCAGCGACGACCCGGGCGGGTTTTTCGCCTCGGCGGCTGATCGAACGGTCTGGGGGCCGTCGGCGACGACCACGCAACCGCTGGCATTGCCTCAATCGTTGCGTGAGCGGCTTCATCGGGATCTGCCCACGGGGCTGGTTCGTTGGGGAGATGAGCTCCTGATCACGACACTCAATGGAGGATGGTTCGGATACCGGGTTACCCATGGCGTGGTGGGCGACGAGACCTTCGAATTCTCGAATCGCGAACTCGGCGGCTCCCCGGAATTTCTCGCCAAGACGAACGGTCGGCTCGTGCTCGGAACGTCAACCGGAGTTTATCTCGTGGCGGACCCCTCGATTTATTCCGCGCGCAAGATCGCCACCGGCGGAGAAGTCCTGGGCATCGGCTTTACTCCGTCCGGGGCGCACATCTATTCACCCGGAGGCGCGTTCCGCCTCGATGGCAGCCCCGTTCCCGGCGAGCGGCAATGGCTGGGCAGCTTTGCGACGCCGGCGGGCACGATCGTGGTGGGATTCGCCCAAATCACTCTCCCCACGGGCCGAGTCGTCGTTCTGGGCGATCGGGATGCGCCGCAAATCGTCCCGTACGGCGGCGATTTTGCCGTCGTGCACGGACCCCGCTTCTCCTTCGTTTCCCCTTCCGGCCAGCGCACGGAAATATCCATCCCTGCCGCCAACTCCATCGCCCGTTTGGGAGATGAGATCGTAGTCGGAACCGCCGACGGCGCCTTTCGCTCCACGGGACGCGCCCTGAATCACTGGGTCGGATCGGGCGCCACCTCCATTGCCTCCGACCATGGCCGTTTCCTCGCGGCGGTCGATGTCGCCGGCGACTTCTACGACGAATCGGGGCGGCGGATCGGGCGCCTCGCCGACGGGGCCCGCGTCCTCGGCGCGGCAGTCTGGAATGACGTCCCCGTATATCTGCTCCAACTCACCGACGGCCGGTTCGTCCTCGGTTCGTTCGCCGCGGGCCGATGGACCCCGTACGCGTTCCCGCTCCCCGTCATGCCGGTGGGAGTCGCGGTCGAAAACCGCCGCTTCTGCGTCATCGGCGCAGACAGCGTGGTTTTCGCGTCGCGGCTCGAGGCGGCGCCGCCGATCGACGCCCGGCCGCATCTGGCGGACGCTTCGGGGTCGGTCCCCCCCATCTGGGCGCTGCCCAACCGCACCGATGGCGTCTCGCTGGTCATCCCGCCCGCCGTTTCACCATGGGAACTGCCGGCTTACACCGTGCGCGTGAGCGACGGCGACTGGGAGCCCGTCAAACCCAGCAGCCACTATTCGCTGCCGCGCCTCCCCTGGGGACAAACCGAAGTCGCGCTGCGGGCCGACTTGGGCGGGCGGATCGACGAGACGCACCTGATCATCCGGCATGCGTCCCCCTGGTGGGCGCAATGGCCGGCGATCGTCGGCGATTTCCTCCTGCTGGCGGTCCTGACCGGCGCGGTCGTGCAGTGGCGCACGCTTCAGCTCCGCCGCCGCGCACTGACCCTCGAACATTTGGTCGGCGAGCGCACCGCGGAACTGCGCAAGGCTCAATCCGCGCGCGAAGAGTTCTTTTCGTCCGTCAGCCATGAAATCCGCAATCCGCTCAACGGGGTGATCGGGCTGTGCGACATGCTGAACGAAGCGGGCCCGGCGTTGGGCGGGCGCGAGCGCAGTCTGGTCGGCACGATGAAAGGATGCGCCAACCAGCTTCGCACCATTCTAGATGACGTGCTCGATTTTTCCCGCATCGACCGCGGCCAAATTCACCTGCACGAGGAGGTCTTCGAATTGACCGCTGCGATCGATGGGGCCGCGCGGGGCATCGACCCTCGCTTGGAACGCTGCCGATTGGAACCGGGGGATCCCATCTGGCTGCGCGGCGACTCCGGAAAGCTCCGCCAGGTGATCACCAATCTCGTTTCCAATGCGATCAAGTACGGTCAGCCTCCGCTGGCTTCCCTGCGCGTGGCGCTCAATCCGGAGGTGGCGGGAATGCTGGGGGTGGAAATAGTGGTGTCGAATACGGGGCCAACCATCGCGGCCGACGATATCGAATCCCTATTCGACGGCTTTACTCGCGGGCGGGACGCCCTGAAGCGAAATATTCCCGGAATGGGACTGGGTCTGGCCGTGTCGCGGCGTCTGATGCTGGCGATGAAGGGGTCGCTGGTCGGACGCAGCCAGGACGGCCTGACCGAATTCGTGGCGCGCATTTCGCTGCCCCAGGTCGATCCGCCGGCCGAACTCGAATCGACTGCGGCCGCTCCCGTCGAGAAAGTTGCCCGCGCGCTGGCCATTGAGGACGAGGCCTATAATCGCTTGATTCTCGGGCACATCCTCGCCCAGCTCGGCTATGAAGTGGATTGGGCGGTCGACGGAAAGTCGGCGCTCGAATTGGCCGGCGCCAACGCCTACGACCTTATCCTGACCGATTTCGTGCTTCCCGACACCGACGGCGCCACACTCGCCCGCACGATCCTGGCCGGTCTGCCCGAGCCCAAGCCTCCCGTGGTCGCGGTCACCGCCTATTCGACCAAAGAAAAGGTGGCCGAAGCCAAGGCCGCCGGAATCACGGGATTTGTCGCCAAGCCGATTTCCCGGCGGAAGCTCGAGGCCGCGATTCTCGGTGTGGGCGAAGTCGATCGATCCAGCCGCCCCATCGAGGTCGTCGCCGCGAGCAATGGAGATTGGGATTTCGGCGCGCTCCTGCGCCTGCCGGACGGCCGGCAGGCCTTGGCCGAATTTGGCGAAGGTCTCGGCAGCGCCTGGGAACGGGTGGAATCGCTCGTCGCCCGCCTGGGGCCGGGCGTCGATGAGGGCCCGGCGGCCAAGGCCGTTCATTCCTTTCGGGGGCGCGTGCTGGCCGTCGAGGCCCACGGCCTCGTGGAACAGCTCGCGTCGCTCGAGCAGGCCGTGCGATCCCGGAGCGCCTCGCCGGAGGACCTTTCGCGTCTGTGCCGGGTGATCGGGCCGCTCGTCCAACAACTGGCTGCCGCCGCCAGCGATCAGGCGCTGTCCTCTAACCAATCCGGGTAAAGCCCTTTTGCGCCGCGTATCGCATGAGATCCGCCTGGGTGTGCAGATCGAGCTTCGTCATGATGTTTTTGCGGTGGTCCTTCACCGAGGCGGGCTTGATGCCGAGGATCGCCGAAACTTCGTCGTTCGACATTCCGCCGCCGATGAGTTCGAGCACCTTTTGCTCCCGATCCGAAAGGATCTTGCTGAAGAAATCGGGATCCTGGTTCATCCGCTGGCGCAAGCTCTGCATGAGCGGCGAAAAGAAGATGGAGCCGGAGAGCACGCACCGGAGCGCGAGCTTGAAGGTCTCGGTCTTGTCCTCCTTGTGCACATAACCCATGATCGGAGAACGCAGGGCGCGAAACAACGTGTAGTCCTCGGAGACCGCCGAGAGGATCATGGCCTTGCGCTCGGTGCCGCGAACCCAGCCTTCGAGCCACTCGAGCGCGAGGCCGTCGCTGAGCTCAAGATCAACCACCGCGACGGAGAAGTCCTGGTTGCCGAGCTCGCGCAACTGGGCCAGGCTCGACGCCTCCGTGATTCGGCAGCCGGGAAACTCCTGCCGGATGGAAGAGATCAGCAGGTCGCGGAAGATCGTTTGATCTTCAGCCACAAGGAAGTGCAGGAGGGCTTCCATGATGGTACGGTGTTGAGTATTCAATTTTCAGCAACGAAGGCCGAGTGCGATCATTACGCATTCAAGGTTTATGACAGGAATCACCCTAACACGAAACCCGCCTAGTCCTGCCCCCTCCGCGTGATGGACGACGCCCGCCTGGACAAGTTGCTTTGGTCGCTTCGACTGTTCAAGACGCGAACGGCCGCCGCGGACGCTTGCGATGCCGGCCACGTGAAAATCAACGGGCAGGCGGTCAAGCCCGGCCGCAAGGTTCATCCGGGCGAAATAATGGAAATCAAGCTGGCCGATCTGACCCGCTCGCTGCGCGTCTTGGCCCTGCCCCGCTCGCGCGTCGGCCCGAAGCAGGTGGCGGACTGCGCCGAGGACCTGACTCCAGCGACTGAATACGAGCGGGCCCGGCAGGCGGCCCGCGAACGCGCCGCCGCCCGCCAGCAGGCCGGCGACGGCGGCCGGCCCACCAAAAAAGACCGGCGCAGCCTGGCCAAGCTGCTGGGTTGGGAGGAGTGAGCTCATCCTGGGTGGAGCGCGGGGTCCCCACGCGCTTGAACCTCCATCCGCGTTTGGCGTCAAAGCGCGGGCGACGTCCAAGCGCATGGGGACCATGCGCTCCACCCCTCTTACGAAGTCAGCAAATACACCGCAAACGTAGCCAGCCAATGCTCGCCGCCATAGTCCCCCGTGAAAATTCCGGCGAGCCCGGCGGCCTGGTGCGCCGCCGCGGACGCGAGCAGCCGACCGCTTGTCGCATCGCCTTCGTCCAACGCCGACGCGATCCCCTTCAGCGTCCACGCCCGGCTTAAATTCAATCCCACCAGGTGCACGATCCGCGGGTCGCTCAAGTCGCTCACCGGGGCCGGTTCGCCCCACGGCCCCAGGTTGCCGCGCGCCAGTCCCGGCCAAAACGCGTCCAGCCATTCTGAATACTCGCCCGGTTGCAGGACGCGCCTCATCAGGTCGGCCTCGTTGAGGCCGGAGGAGAAGAAATCCTCGCCGGAGGGCTCGTATGTTACCGGATAGTGACGATCCACACTATAATAGTGCAAAGCGCGGGTTCGAATCAGCTCCGCGAGCTCGGAATCGCCCACGACCGACGCATAATCCAGAATCTGTCCCAGCGCAAAACCCGTATCCGTATGCGTTCCGCACCGGATGGGATAGTCCAGCCGAGGCAAAAACTCCCGGGTCATGCGAACCATCTGCGCTTCCAACGGTTCGAACGCCCGGCTCCAGCGGCGGCCGTCGCCATCCGGCCAGCTCAGGAGCTCCCCCGCCAGCCGCAACGCCCAGGCCCATCCGTACATCCGCTCGAAACCGAAATTCTCTCTTTTTCGGAAGTAGTCCGATTCGGCGCGAAGTTGGTCCGTCGTCAGATGCTCATTCAGGCGGTTCCGGATGAGGCCCGCCTCATTCAGGGCCGGAAACCGGCGCAGCAGCCGTACCAGCATCCAGTGCCCATGGACCGCGGAGTGCCAATCGAAGGACCCGAAAAACGCCGGATGCATCGAACGGGGGGATTGGACGTCCGCCGGACTTGCGAGCACCTGCCCGGGCTTGTTGGGGTACTCCCGATCCACTCCGGCCAGGGCCAATCCGGCGAAGCGCAATGCCTGCTCCAAATCCAACCCACGGGTCGGGACCATGCATTAGAAGTAGCGATTTCCGGGGAAGTTACAACCGCCGCCCGCGCTACTGTTAGACCGTGCGCCCTTTTGCCGCACCGGCCGGCGCACTCTGCCATTGACCCGCGATTTCCTGTTTCGACTAAATCAATTCCCCGGTGAGCCTCCCCTACCTCGATCCTGAACGGCCCCTTAGCGAACGCATCGACGATTTGGTCAGCCGAATGACCCTCGCCGAAAAGATTCAGCAGCTGGTCCACGACAATCGTCCGGTCGAACGCCTGGGCATTCCGGCCTACAACTGGTGGAACGAAGCCTGCCACGGCGTGGGCCGCAATGGCCAGGCCACCGTGTTTCCGCAGGTGATCGGTTGGGGCGCCACCTGGAACCGGGCGCTCATCACCCGGATCACGAACGCGATCTCGGACGAAGCCCGGGCCAAGCACCATGCGGCGCTGGCGGCGGGCCGCCGCGGCCAGTACCAGGGCCTTTCCTTTTGGACCCCGAACATCAACATATTCCGCGATCCGCGGTGGGGTCGTGGCCAGGAGACGTTCGGCGAGGATCCCTATCTGACCGGCGAACTGGGTCTCGCCACCGTGCGCGGCCTGCAGGGGGACGACGCCCGCTACCTCAAGGTGGCCGCCTGCGCCAAACACTTTGCCGTCCATAGCGGACCGGAGCAGATGCGTCACGGTTTCGACGCCCGTCCCACCGCCAAGGACCTTTGGGAAACCTATCTGCCGGCGTTCGAAAAGCTCGTCCGCGGCGGCGTTGAAGCCGTCATGGGCGCGTACAATCGCGTGCTGGGCGAAGCGGCCTGCGGCAGCCAGCTTCTGCTCGACGATATCCTCCGCGGCCGCTGGGGTTTCAAAGGCCACGTGGTCAGCGACTGCGGCGCCATCGACGATTTTCACCAGCATCACGGCGTCACCAAGACCGCCGCCGAATCCGCCGCGCTGGGCATCCGCCACGGCTGCGACCTGAATTGCGGCGGCACCTACGCCGAACTGGGAGCGGCCGTGGAACAGAAGTTGATCGGCGAGGCGGAGATCGACCGATCGCTGCGGCGCATGCTCGCTTCGAAGTTTCGCCTGGGCCTGTTCGATCCGGAAGCGCGTGTGCCGTGGTCCAAGAAGTCGGCGGCCATCATCGACAGCCCGGAACATCGCAAGCTCGCCCGTCAGGCCGCGGTGGAATCCATCGTTCTGCTTAAGAACAACGGCATTCTGCCGCTGCCGAAGCGTCCCGAAAGCCTGCTCGTCGTCGGACCGACGGCCGCGAATACCGGAGCGCTCCTGGGTAGCTACTACGGCGTCTCCTCGCGCCTGATCACGATCGCCGAAGGCATCACCGCCGGCGCCGATCTGGAAACCCGGATTGAATACCGCACCGGCTGCCCTCTCAACGGCCCCGTCGCTCCCGGCGTCAACTACACCTATCCGACCGCGAAGGACATGGAGATCATCGTCGCGGTGCTCGGCCTCGATCACACGCTGGAAGGCGAAGAGGGCGACGCCGTGGCGTCCATGGGCGGTGGCGACCGCTCCGTGGTCGAGCTACCGGACTGCCAGCGCGAATTCCTTCTGGAGCTGCGTCGCAACTGCCAGAAGCTGGTCCTCGTGGTGACCGGCGGCGGAGCGATCGCGATTCCGGAAGCCCAGGATCTTTGCGACGCGGTCCTCCAGGTCTGGTATCCGGGGTGCGAAGGCGGCCACGCCGTGGCCGACGTTCTCTTTGGCCGATCCTCCCCTTCCGGCAAGCTGCCGGTATCGATTCCGCGGCGCACCGCCGATTTGCCGCCATTCGAGGATTACTCGATGGCCAGCCGCACCTACCGCTATCAGAAGATCGAACCGCTTTACCCGTTCGGCTTCGGGCTGAGCTACGCCAAGTTTGCCTACGGCCCCCTCAAGCTGGACCGGGCCAAGCTGGCCGAATCCGAGACGCTGACGATCTCCGCGGTGATTGCCAACGAGAGCGCCATTCCGGCCGACGAGGCCGTGCAGTGCTATGTCATCCCTCCGCAGGGCGGCGAGGCCCCGCTTTGCTCGCTCGTCGCCTTCGAAAAGGTCGCCATTCCGGCGCGCGGTTCAATCACCGTGCAGTTCACGTTGGATGCGACGGCGTTCCGCCAGGTTGACGCCCAGGGCGATCGGCGTTGGATTCGCGGCCGGTATGGCATCGTCGTCGGTCCTTGTTCGCCCGGTCCTCGCGGCCAGGCGCTCGGAGCGCCCGCCCCGGCCACCGGCTCGGTCGAGCTGGCGTAGCCGCATGAACGGGCGGGCCAGCGTCAAAATCAGTGCGGCGTGCTTCGCCGCGCTGGTGCTGACCGGCCGGTTGATCGCTCTGGGAGACCCGGGATCGGTGGCGTTCCACGCCGCGCCCGGGTTCGCGCCGCTCGTCGAAGCCGGCCACGCCGCACCGATCGTGGTCGACACCGGAGACTGGCCGGGCGTCACCCGGGCGGCGGGAGATTTCTGTGCGGATGTCAAACGCGTCACCGGCCATCGACCCGCCCTTTTGGCGTCGGTGCCGAGTTCCGCCTCGTTCATCGTGATCGCAGGCACCGTCGGACACAGTCAGCTGATCGATGGGCTCATCCGCGCGGGCAAGCTGAATGTCCGGTCGATCGCGGGCCGCTGGGAAGCCGACCGGATTCAAGGCGTCCAATCCCCTTTCCCGGGAATCGATCGCGCCGTGGTCATCGCCGGCAGCGACAAGCGCGGCACGATCTACGGTCTGTACGGATTGTCCGAACAGATGGGCGTGTCGCCCTGGTATTGGTGGGCGGACGTGCCGCCGACGCGGCACGCCGCAGTCTACCTCTCCCTGCGGACATCCGCCGACCTGGGACCCGCGGTGCGCTATCGGGGCATTTTCCTGAACGACGAGGCGCCGGCGCTATCCGGCTGGTCCCAGGAAAAATTCGGCGGCTTCAATCACCAGTTTTACGGGCACGTCTACGAACTGCTGCTCCGCCTCGGCGCCAACTACCTGTGGCCGGCCATGTGGAACAACTGCTTTGCCGAAGACGATCCGAAAAATCCCCGGTTGGCGGATGAATACGGCATCGTGATGGGCACCTCCCATGTCGAGCCGATGATGCGCGCGGACAAGGAGTGGAATCGGGCGGGCTATTCCGAGGGCGATTGGAACTACCTGACGCACGCGCCCGAACTGCGGAAATTCTGGGAAGAAGGCATCGCCCGGACTCAGCGGGACGAGAACGTCATCACGATCGCGATGCGCGGCAAGATCGACACCCCCATGTCGCCCACCGCCAATATTTCACTTCTGCAGCGGATCGTCGCCGACCAGCGCAAGATCATCGCGCGCCATCCCGGCATCGGCGGCGCCGAAGCGCCGCAGATGTGGGCGCTCTACAAGGAAGTGCAGGACTATTACGAAATGGGTATGCGGGTGCCCGACGACGTCACCTTGCTGTGGTGCGACGACAATTGGGGCAACCTCCGGCGGCTCCCCACCGCGGCCGAACGCGGCCGTTCCGGCGGGGCCGGAGTGTACTATCATTTTGATTACGTCGGCGGCCCCCGCAGCTACAAGTGGCTGAACACCTACCCGATCACCAAGGTGTGGGAGCAGATGCACCTGGCCTGGCGGTACGGGGCGGACCGGCTGTGGATCGTCAATGTGGGGGACCTGAAGCCGATGGAGTTCCCCCTCGACTTTTTCCTGAGCTACGCCCGGCATCCCGAATCGCTGCCCTACGAGCGGCTGCCGGATTTCGAACGCGACTGGGCGGCGCGCCAATTCGGGCCGGAGCACGCGGCGGAGATCGCCGATCTGATCGCCGGTTACACCAAGTTCAATGGGCGCCGCAAGCCGGAGCAGCTCTCGCCGGATACCTACAGTCTCGTGGACTACGACGAGGCGTCCCGCGCGGTCGACGCCTATTCGGATCTGGCCCACCGATCGATGGCGCTCGCGGCCCAGCTTCCGGCGGAGGATCAGGCGGCGTACTTTCAATTGGTCGGCTACCCCGTGCAGGCCTGCGCGGCGGTGAACGAACTCTATCTGGCCGTGGCGCAAAATCACCTCTGGGCTGCGCAGGGCCGCGCCTCGGCGGCCGGCGCCGCCAAGCGGGCTCGCTTCTGGTTCAAGCGCGATGCCAAGCTCGCAAAGAAGTACAATCGCGAGGAACGCGGCCGCTGGGACCATCTGATGGACCAAAGCCATATTGGCTACACCGGATGGCACGATCCGCCCGCGAATATCATGCCGGCGTTGGCGGCGACGCCCGCGCCCCATTCTGGAATCGGCGTGGCAGTCGAAGGAAAGACTCACGCCTGGATGATCGGGTCGACCGATGCCGCGTCCGCGCCCGCCTTGCCGGTTTTCACTCCCTACGGAGGCGACCGCCATTGGTTCGAACTTTTCCGGCGCGGACGGCAGTCGCTGTCCTTTATCCTGTCGGCGTCCGCCCCTTGGATCGCCGTCACACCCCTTGGCAGCTCCGATCGTTCCAAAGGCAAGCTCGGTCCCGACACCCGCTACTGGGTGCAGGTCGACTTCAGCCGGCTTCCGCCCGGGGTGCGCAAAGGCGCGATTGCGCTGAGGACCGCGGACGGCGCCAGCGTCGAGCTCTCCGTCACAGCCGAGGTTCCGGCGTTGACCTCGTCTCCGCGCGGTTTCGTGGAAAGCAACGGGTACATTTCGATCGAGGCGCCGCACTACGACGCCGCCATCGCCGCCGCGCCTTTCCGTTGGGAAACCATGCCGGATTTTGGCCGCACCCTCTCCGCCGTGGCGCTCCATCCCGTGATCAAGGATCCGCCGGCGTGGAGCCCGAACGCCCCTCACCTGGAATATCGCACCACGTTCACCACGGCCGGCGACGTGACGGTGCGGGCCGCCGTGGCCCCCACCCTGCCGTTTCAGCCGGATCGAAAGCTCCGCTGCGCCGTATCGTTTGACGATGAAACGCCCCAAATCGTGGATCTCAGCCTCAAGGTGAATTCCCGTCCGTGGGAAAAGGCCGTGAGCGACGGGGTGAACGTCGCCGTCACCCATCACAAAATCGCGACCGCGGGTGTGCACGTGCTGAAATGGTGGGTCCTGGACCCGGCGATCGTTCTCGAGAAGATCGTCGTGGACGCCGGCGGCCTGAAGCCCAGTTATCTCGGCCCGCCCGAGAGCCAGCGGTTGTAGCCGGGGGCGCCGACCCCGGCTACATCGGGAAGGCCCCCGGCTACAGCCAATCCGCCGGCTCAATACACCCGAAACCGCCCCCCTGCCTCCAGCAGGCCCAGCATCATCAAAACTCCGTTGTAATAGCGGTATTCCCCGTCGGGGACGGACATCACCCACAGACGCCGCACGAACGGCCGCGCCACCTCGGGGCTGGCCGCCATGCCCGCGACGCCAGCCATGGCCCAGAGGCCGGCCGAATACGTCGACGAAAGCGGTGTCCCGTCCAATTTGAATCGGTCCGCGCCCGTGCCCGCCTGGTCCAGGAAATGCAGGACCCGATCGGCCTGGGCGCGCTGCCACGGGTCGACCTGCCACCACGCCCAATCAATCGACGGATAGGCCAGCGTGCGCCACGCGTCGTACTCAAATTGATCGTGATGCCCCCGCCGCGCGTGCGGCACGCCATCAAACGTGGAATAGTCCGGCATCAACCCCGTGACGGGATTCGCCTCCCGATGCCACGCCGCCCGCGACGCCACGGCCGCCAGCGCGTAAAACGCCCGGTCCCCGGGATCGCGGGCGCGCCGCGCCCAGATTTCGTAGAATTCCGGCAGCTGATAGGAGGCGTCCGTGAATTTCGACCCCTCACCGCCGGGCGCGAAAACCGGCAGGTGCGACTTGCGGTCGAACATGTCCGTTGCCACCCGCCCTTCGCGGTCGTGCTGGTGGATCATCACATGCAGAAGCTGCTGCGCGCTTTCCTCGTAGGCGGCGACCTGCCACCGCGCGGAAGCAAACAGCAGCGCCGTAGCAAACCATTCTTCCCCGTCCGGCGCCGGGCCCGGATCGAGCTGCCGTCCGCTAAAATCGGCGTGCCAGGCGAAATAGCCCTGGTCCGGCCCGTCCGCATGGAGCAGGCGATCCTGCGCGAAACGCCAGATCCGCTCGAATTCCTCGCGGTGGTCCAGCTGGACGGCGATCATCATGCCGTAAGACAGCCCCTCGGTGCGGGTATCGCGATTGGCGACATCGGCGACATACGCCTCACTGGCGCCGACCGGATAATAGATGGCCTCGCGGCCGGGATCGCCGTGAAAAAGCTGCCGGTGCACCTCGGCCAGGTGCCGATCCGTATCGGCCTGACTGATGCCCAGGAGAACGTGAAACAGATTCGGGCACTGCTGGGCGCCGAGCGCCGGCACGCCGGCCAGGAGTCCGAGCACTGCGCGCCAGAATCTCATCCGGCGGTGGTGGCCGCCGCCGCGCCGCCCTGCCGCCGGCGCGCCTCGAGATCGTTCGAGATCTGAAGCGTGCGGGCCTTGCTGAGCGGGTAGATCGCCGCACACAGCGCGGCGAGTGCGAACGGAACGGCGGGATAGACGGTCGCCGAAAGCCGAATGCCCTCCAGGGCGTGCGATTCCTGCACCGCGTTCGGCACATAATGGTAGAAATCGAGCACCTTGCCCTGAATCCAGCCACCGAGGCCCAGCGCCGCCTTGAGCGCAAACACGATGCCGGCGTAGGCGAAGCCGGTGGCGCGCCGCCCCGTCTTCCATTCCGAGAAGTCGACGACATCGGCGATCATCACCCAGAGCAGCGGCACCGTCGGGCCGTAGCAGGCGGGCCACAGGATGGTGAAAAGGAACATCGTGCCGACGGACTTGGGCCCGACCAGAACGAACAGGGCGGTCACCGCCGTCGTGGCCACCATTCCCGCCAGGAACACGGCTTTGCGGCCGAACCGCGACGCAAGAGGACGCGACGCGAATACGCCCAGCAGGGTGACCAGGCTGCCGGTCAGGTTGAAGAGCCACTGGATCACGTCCGAGGCGTTGCCGTGATCGGGCGCCAATCGCAGCCCGATGAATTCCATCAGATGCGAGCCGATGCCGCGCAACGGATCGGTCTTGAGCGCAAATCCCCACGAACGCAGATAGTCGAATTCGCTGCCGCGATCGGCAAAGTACGTGAAGTAGTAATACAGCGAGCCGCCCCGCAGCGCCAGCATGGTGAACATGAACAGCGTGACGCCGAAGATCGCCAACCAGGGACCGTTGCGAATGAGATCCTTGACGTCCTCGGAGAACTTCGAGACCTGCGCCGGCTTGATGCGTTCGCGGGCGGACAGGAAAGTGATCACCAAAAAGACGGCCGCGATCACCGCGTAGGCTCCCACGACGATGCTCCAGCCCGCGGCTTTGTCGCCATGGCCGAATTTGGTGACCATCGGCAAGGTGAAGCTCTGCACGACGAGCGAAGCCGTCATGGCCGCGACGAACCGAAAGGAGGAAAGGCTCGTGCGATCCTCGTTGTCGCCGGTCATCACGGCGTTCAGCGCGGAATACGGCGTGTTGCTGGCCGAATACAGCATCATGAGGCCGATGTACGTGACGTACGCATACACAAGCTTGCCGCTGGCGCCGAAATGCGGCGACCGGAAGGCCAGCCAGAACATGAGTCCGAAGGGGATCGCCGTTCCCAGCACCCACGGTCGAAACTTCCCCCACCGGGTCTGGGTTCGATCCGCTAGCACGCCGATGACGGGATCGAAAACCGCGTCGAAGAAGCGGGCGGCGAACAGGAGCGTTCCCGCCGCGCCGGCGGCGATGCCCAGGGCGTCGGTGTAGAACGTAAGCTGGTAATACAGCATCGTCTGGAACGCCAGATTGGCCGCTGCATCGCCAAACGCGTAGCCGGACTTCTCTCGAAACGAGAGACGGGGTGAAGTCTCGCTCATGGGGGGACGGCCAGAAAATGGGGGCCGGGGGGGCGAGGCAAATTGTTTCTTATCTAACATTAGACTTGAGCGGGCGCCGCAGCATGCTGGCATATCGGAATGTCCGAACGCCGCGTTACCCTGGCGGACATCGCCCGTAAGGCCGGAGTGCACGTGACCACCGTTTCCCTCGCGCTCCGCAATAACCGCCGCCTCCCCGAACCCACCCGCCTTCGCCTGCAGGCGCTGGCCAAGCGCATGGGCTACTCGCCCGACCCGTTTCTGCGGGCGCTGGTCGCCTACCGCGATCGCAACAGCCATCGGCGCAATCCACCGACGCTAGCGTATGTGACCAACTGGAACAGCCGCTGGGGCTGGCGCCGCACGACCGCGCATCCGGATTTCTACGCCGGAGCCGAAACCAAGGCCCAGGAGCTGGGATTCCGCCTCGAACATTTTTGGCTGCGCGAGACCGGCCTGACCCACGGGCGCCTCAGCCATATTCTTTACGCGCGCGGCATTTCCGGCCTGGTCATCGCGTCCCACGTCCGCGAGATCGACGCTGCGCTCCAATTCGACTGGTCGCAGTTCAGCGCGGTGAAGATCGACTATTTCCCGCACCAGCCGGAGCTCCACAACGTCACGAACAACCAGCTCCAGATCATCCGCCTCGCCATGCAGAAGGTGATGGCCGCCGGCTACCGTCGAATCGGCCTCGTGATGGATGAAGGCTACGACATCACCGTCGACCGGCTGTGGAGCGCGGGATTTCTATGGGAGCAGCAGGGCCTGATGCCGCGCGACCGCCTGCCGCCGCTCATGCTGCCGAGCGGGGATTTCGCGGCGTGGTACCGCGAACACCAGCCGGACGCGATCCTGAGCAAATCGGAATTTGTCCGAGGCACGATGACCGCGCTGAATCTGAAAGTCCCCACGGACGTCGCATTTGTCGATCTGTTCTTGGAGGGCACGGATGGCAAGACAGCCGGTGTCCGGCAAAACCACGCCGCCGTCGGCGAGATCGCGGTCGAAATCCTCGTGGGCCAGCTCCAGCACAACAAATTCGGCGTCCCGGAAATCCCCACGACCACTGCCGTTGAAGGCACTTGGTTCGACGGAGCCTCCTGCCCGATTCGGGTCTAGCGGCCGAAGTGCCACCTCCCAACCACGCCTGCAAATGACTTGTGTCCTAGGGAAAATCCCTGACACTTCCTGTAGAAGCCCTCGGATAGTCGATTCAGGTCGGCCACGATTGCGAAAGCGCGTTCGCGGCTTGTGTTGGCTAAATCTCTGGATTCGTATCTAGAAACCCCGCCATGAATTTGCCAGCCTCGAGCAGAAATTCGGAAGATCGGAGCGGTCGCGGTAGCGGTAGCGGCGGTGACGTGCCCGATTCTTTAAAGCCGATTCTCTACATTGAAGATCGAGAGGACGATGCCTTTTTCATGTTCAGGGCGTGCGCTCTGGCCGGCATCAAGCAACCGCTCCAGGCGGTGCCGAACGGCGATCAAGCGATTGCGTATCTGGCCGGAGCGGGGCCGTTTGCCGACCGCGAGCGGTATCCCCAGCCGTGCCTGGTGCTGCTTGATCTGCATATGCCCGGCACGACGGGCTTCGAGGTTTTGGCCTGGATACGTTCGCGCAGCGAACTTTCCGGTTTGCCAGTGCTCGTATTTACCTCCTCCAGTCTGCCGGCGGATGTCGAACGGGCGACCTCGCTGGGAGCCAGCGGTTACCTGGTAAAGCCGATGAATTTGAAGCAGCTCGTCGAAATGGTGAACGGGCTCAAGGAGTATTGGCTGGAGCTCGAAAGCGGCGTGAGGGCCGGGCGTCCCAAGCCTGGCCTGGCGGTCAGCTGATCGGAAGCGCTCAGCCGTTTTTACGCCGCAGATTTCTGCGGCGGCGCCCGTGCAGCAGCTCGATTGCCAGAGCAAAGCACATCGGAGCATACAGGTATCCCCGAGGAAAATGCTGGTGAAATCCATCGAGGGTCAGCGTGGCTCCGATGCACACCAGAAATGCGAGGCAGAGCAGACGGAGCGAGGGATTCTTTTGCAAATAGCCGGCGACGGCCGGGGCCGCGAACATCACCACCCCGAAGCTGATCACGATCGCCCCGACGATCAGAATAAAATGAGAAGTCAGCCCGACGGCGGCGACCAGCGAATCGATCGAAAAGAGCAAATCCAGCACGGCGATCTGCGCTACCGCGCTCAAATAGGATTTGGAGGGGCCGGCCCGGCTCCCGGATTGGCGCGGGTGTTCGACCTCGCGGTGAATTTCCGCGATCGCCTTCCAGATCAGGAAAGCGCCGCCGGCGATGACCACGAGATCCCGGCCGGAAAAGGGGCCGATCCACGGCTTCTCCAGGCGCAGCAGGGCCAAAAGGCCGCCCAGGGCGGCAAACCGAAATGCGACGGCAAGGGCGAGGCCCAATTGCGTCGCCGACCGGCGGTGGCGCGGCGGGAATCCCGAAGCCAGCAAGCTGACCACCAGCACGTTGTCGATGCCGAGGGCCAGCTCCAGCCCTACCAGGAGCAGCAGGGTCGGAATCGAACTGAAATCATTGATCAGCGCTGGCATGATCGGCCAAAAAGCGTGATTCGTCCTTCTCTTCCGTTCAAGGTTCGCTACCGGTTAATTGTTTACTCATGTCCCGTCCGCTGAGCAGCCAACCTCGCCTACTCCTTTGGATCGACCGCTATGCGGGCGTTCCGTGCTGCTGGCTGTTCACCTGGCTTCGTCGGCTGACCGGCGGTCTGCGCTTTTCCGAGAACGTCCAGCCGGTCCGCCGCATCCTGTTCGTCAAGTTGGCGGAACAGGGTTCCACGGTGCTGGCCCACGACGCGCTGGCCGAAGCGGTGCGCCGCGTCGGACGAAGCAATGTGTACTTTGCGGCGTTCAAGGAGAACCGCTTCATCCTGGATATTCTGGCGGTGTTGCCGCGCGAAAACGTGCTGACGGTCGATTCCACGTCGCCCATCACGCTCATCCACACGGGCTGGCAGATGCTGGGGCGGGCCCGCGGCCTCCGTTTCGATGCGGTGATCGACATGGAATTTTTCGCCCGATTCTCGGCGCTGCTCAGCTACCTGATCGGAGCCCGCGAACGGGTCGGATTCCACACCTACTTTGGCGAGGGCCCCTATCGGGGCGACCTGCTGACCCATCGCGTCCTCTACAACCCGCACCTGCACACCAGCGAAACTTTCCTCAGTCTGGTTCACGCGCTGGATGTGCCTCCGGCCGCGTTTCCCACGTTCGATTTCCGCGCTCCCCCTCCGCTGCCGCTGCCGTCCTTCAAACCGGAGCCCGGGGAGGTCGGCCCCGTGCGCGAGGTGATTCGCTCCCTGGCCGGACCGAACGAGGGCCCGGTGGTGCTGCTCAACGCCAATTGCAGCGACATGCTGCCGCTGCGCCGCTGGTCGGACGACAACTACGTCGCCCTGGCCCGCCTGCTGGTCGCGAGCGATCCCGATTTGATCGTGGGCTTCACCGGCAGCCCCGACGAGGCCCCGCGCGTCAACCAGCTGATCGCGGCGGTCGGTTCGCCGCGAGCGGTCAGCTTCGCGGGCCGCACCAGCCTGCGGGAACTCCTGGTGCTCTACGGCCTGGCTGAGCTCCTCATCACGAACGACAGCGGTCCGGCCCATTTTGCCGCGCTCACCTCCATCGACGTGATTTCGCTCTTCGGACCGGAAACGCCGCTGCTTTTTGCCGCGCATGGCCCGCGCAGCCATCCGCTTTGGGCCAACATTGCCTGCAGTCCGTGCGTCAACGCGTTCAACAGCCGTCAGAGCGCCTGTCGCAATAATGTCTGCATGCAGCGCCTGTCGGTGGAGCGCGTTTTCACCAAAGCGGCGGAAATCCTGGTCGCCCGCGAACGAACGCCCAAGGCCATTCCGGTCGCCGAGCGCGCCTCCGCTACCTGACGCTCAGCCCCCGTGGGCGAAATCGGGGAAATCCGTCATTCCCCCATCGACGAAAATCGTGCGCGCGGTGATGTAGGAGGCCGAATCCGAAACGAGAAACGTCACGGCCGAGGCGATGTCCTGGGTCTCGCCGATCCGTCCCAAGGGAATCTTGCGCTCGAGGTCCTTCAGGCCCGCGGGATCCTGCCAGACGGATTGGTTGATCGGCGTCTTGACGGCGCCCGGAGCGACCGCGAGGACGCGCACGCCGTGGGGCGCCGCCTCTTGCGCCAGGGTTTTGGTCAGCATAGCCTCGCCCGCCTTCGCGGTGCAATAGGCGCTGTAGCCCGACCAGGCGATTTCCTCATGGACCGAGGTGATGTTCACGATCACCCCGCGCTTTTGCGGGACCATGCGCCGCAGCGCCTGGCGCGCGCAGAAAAACGCGCCAAAGAGATTCACGGCAATGACCTTCTGCCAGGCCGACTCATCCGCCTCCCAGGCCAGCGCCCGTTCCCCGTCGATGCCGGCATTGTTGATCAGGATGTCCAATCCGTGCCACCGCCGATCGACTTGCTGGAACATGGCCTCCACCGCCTTTGAGTCGGAAACGTCCGCCTGCAGCGCGACGGCATCGGGGCCGATTTCGGCGGCGACCTTTTGCGCCGCGTCCAAGTGACTGACGCAATTAATCGCGACTTTGGCTCCGGCGGCAGCCAAATCCCGCGCAATGGCTTCGCCGATGCCGGAGCTTCCCCCGGTCACCAACGCCGTCCTTCCAGTCAGATCGTTACGGAACTTCATAGGAATCAAAATAGTCCACAAGCAGGCCGGCTGTGATCAAAATCCTCCTCCTGCTGCTTTACTTCGCTGGTTGGACAGCGATTCCCCACCTTTTGCTCCTGAAGAAAAGGCCGCAGGCGACGCTCGCGTGGCTTTGGGCGATTCTTTTCATTCCCTACGTCGGGACGCTGGCCTACCTGGCGATCGGAACAGACCGGCTGAAGCGCAAGCGGCTCAAGCGGCGGCTGCAGTATTCCACCCACAAGCTTCGCCGCGGCCCCCAGTCCACGGACGCAGCGACGGACACCCTGGTCCGCCGCCTGCCGCGCAGCGACCAGGAATTCCTGCAACTCCTGTCCTGCATCCACCGGCTGCCAATATCCTCCGCGGAGGAAATTCACCTGTTGCGCAATAGCGCGCAGTTCTATCCCGCGCTGGAGAAGCGCATCGACGAAGCGCAGCTCCACATTCATCTGGAATTCTACATTTGGGAGGACGACCAGGCGGGCCGGCGCATCCTGAATCGCCTTACCCAGGCCGCCCAACGGGGCGTCGAGGTTCGACTGATGCTCGATGAGATGGGCTCACGCGGATTCGGCGAGGACACGATTCGTGAATACCGCGCGGCTGGTGGCCGTTTCTCCTGGTTCCAGAGCCTCGATCCGCGCCGCAACCGGTTCTTTTTCAATCTGCGCAACCACCGCAAGCTGCAGATCGTCGACGGCCGAATCGCATTCGTCGGTGGCATGAACATCGGCCGCGACTATGAAGGCCTGAATCCCAACCTCGGCGATTGGCGCGATGCCCAGGTCGAAGTGCGCGGCAGGGTGGCGACGGAACTGCAGGCCGTGTTCGCCGACGACTGGTACTTCGCCACGGAGGAACGCCTCGCGGCTCCCGGTTATTTTCCGAGCGATTTTGGCCCGCCGCGGTATCCGGTGCACATCGTCATGGGCGGGCCCGATTGCCGCAACGAGCCCATCAGCAAATCCTTCGTCAGCCTGCTCAATCTCGCCTCTCAACGCGCCTGGATCGCGACCGGCTATTTCGTCCCGGACGACACCTTGCTGAACGCCCTCGAATTGGCCGCCGCTCGCGGGGTCGACGTGCGGCTGCTGGTCTCCGAGAAAACCGATCACCCGTATCTCGTCACCGTTGGCCGTTCCTACTACGCCGAATTGCTGGCGATGGGAGTCCGCATTTTCGAATACTCCGCCGCGATCAATCATGCAAAAATCGCCATCGCCGACGACCGCTGGGGAATGGTAGGCTCCGCCAACTTGGACTACCGATCGATGCGGCTGAACTTCGAGCTCAACCTGCTGTTCCACGCGCCGGACCAAAACGCGGCGCTGGCCCTCATTTTCGACGAGGATTTCGCCCTTTGCCAGGAAATCGAGCCGGCGGTATTCCATCGGCGGCCGTTTCGCCGCAAATTCTTCGAGGCCGCCCTGCGGCCGCTCTCGCCGCTCCTGTGAATCGACGTGGAGCCTTGGGGCTGGCGGCTCTCACCGCGCTGGCCTATCTGCCGGCCTGGCGGGCGGGCATCATCTGGAACGATCCGGACTACATCACTCGCGCGCCGCTGCGTTCGCTGACCGGGCTGGGTCAGATCTGGACAAAGCTCGGGGCGACCGAACAGTACTATCCGCTCCTGCACAGTGCTTTTTGGGTGGAATTCCATTTCTGGGGCGCGTCCGCCCTCGGGTACCACCTGTTCAACGTCGCGCTCCATGCGACGAGCGTCGTTTTGCTGGCGGGGCTGCTCTCCGCTTTGTTCGCGCGAAAATGGCCCACGCCTCCCGGGGCGCCGGCCTGGACGGAACAGGCGGCCTGGATCGGCGCCGCCCTCTTCGCCGTCCATCCCGTCATGGCCGAGTCCGTGATCTGGATCTCGGAGCAAAAAAACACGCTTTCGCTGGTGTTCTACCTGTGGGCGGCGCGGCAGTATCTGCGTTTTGCATTTCTCAATTCGCGGCGCGGCTATTGGCAGGGGCTGCTTCTTTTCCTCGCGGCGCTGCTCAGCAAGACCGTGACGGCCACGCTGGGGCCGGCGCTTCTGGTCATGCTGTGGTGGGCGGGCGAACCCCTATGGCCCTCCGCCAAGGCGCGGGCGGCCAAATGGCAGATTGGCTGGCTCGCTCCCTGGCTGCTGCTGGGCGCGGTTGCCGGAGTGTTTTCCGCCTGGGTGGAGCGAACCTACGTCGGCGCGAGCGGCGCCGATTTCACGCTCAATTTCGTCGAACGCACGCTGCTGGCGGCAAGAATTCCGTGGTTCTATTTGGGCAAGCTGTTCTGGCCCGCGGACCTCGTGTTCTTCTATCCGCATTGGACGATCGACGCCCATGCCGTCGACAACTGGCTCTGGCTTGCGGCGACGGCGGGACTGACCGTCATCCTGGCCTTCCTCGCACGCCGTTCGCGAGGACCCCTGGCCGTGTGGCTGCTCTTTCTCGGCGGACTCTTCCCCACCCTCGGATATTTCAACGTCTTCGCGTTCGTCTATTCCTATGTCGCCGACCACTGGAACTACCTTTCCAGCCTGCCGGTTTTCGCGGGCGCGGGCTGGGCGCTCGTGTTTCTCACCCGCCGCTGGCCGGCCGCCGCGCGGGGACTGGCGGCGGGAGCCTTGATCGCGGTGCTGGCCGCGCGCACTTGGCAGGAAGGGGCGCCATATCGGGACTTGGTTCGATTTTACACCCACATCATCTACCGAAACCCCGGGGCCTGGATGGCGGAAAACAATCTCGCCAATATCGAAATCGACGCCCAGCGCTATCCCGAGGCGGTCCGATATCTCGATGCCTCGCTGCAAGCCCGTCCGAACGCGCCGGTGCAGCTCTACAACCGAGGATTGGCGCAGCATCGGCTGGATCATCTCGCGGCGGCGCAAAGCGATCTGACCGCGGCGCTTCGGGCCGAGCCGGCCTTCGCCCTGGCCCGGCTGGAATTGGCGCGGGTCGACAACGATGTGGGCGCAGCCGGATTGTCATCCGGCCGATTGCAGGCCGCTCTCGATCAGTTCCTGGCCGCGGTCAAACTCGATCCGAAGCTGGCGGTCGCGTGGGCCAATATCGGCCACACGCTGATCGCCGGAAATCGCCCCGGGGCCGCGATTCGCCCGCTGGAGGAAGCGTTGCTTTTGCAGTCCGACTTTCCGGAAGCCGAAAACGACCTGGGCAAAGTATTCACGATGCTGGGCCGGCCGCGCGAGGCGATCCCGCATTTTGAAGCCGCCTTGCACCTGCGGCCCGACTATCCGGATGCTCAACGCAATCTCGCCTCGGCCCGAGGAGGACAGTAGGCCGGCCCGCTTGCGTCGGCGAAAACTGCTTTCATTGTGAACCCATGGCCGACGCTGCCTCTCGACCACGACATCCTGGACTTCGCATTCTGGCGGCGGTGAAGCTTTTCAAGGCCCTGCTGCTGCTGTTCGTGGCGTTCGGCAGCTTTCACTACATCAAGCACGACTACGCCGAGCGGGCCCAAATGTGGGCGCACCGGTTGAGCGTGGATCCGGAAAACCGGGTGCTCCGCTGGCTCGCCTCCCTGGCGCCCGTGCATCGATTGCTCGGCGATCTCGTTGAAAATCTGCAGCAGCCGGACCCGAGCAAGCTGCGCGATCTGGGCGGCTGGTCGCTTTTTTTTGCCGTCGACCAAATCGCCGAAGGACTGGGCCTGTGGTACAATCAGGGCTGGGCCAAGTGGCTCCTCCTGGCGACGACCCCCATATTTTTTGCCTACGAATGCGCCCGGTTGGGTTTTGAACTTTCTTCCGGCCACGTATCCACGTTTCACGCCTTGGCGGTTCCGACGACCGCGCTCATCCTCGTTTACCTCATCTGGATATTTCGCGCCGATTTCAAACGCAGCCACCCTGCCCGCCGCCCATGAAACTCACCCTCGCTTTCGTTTTCGCCACCGCCTTCGCCGGCGCGATCTCCGCCGCTCCGATCAGGCACGACTTCCTCGCCTTGGACGAAGGCCTGGGCGACCTGATGCATGTCGACGAGTCGAAGCCGGCCCGAAACTGGCTGGTCAACGTCGGCCACAGCCTGCCGCGGGATATGCAGCTCGAAGGCGGCGGGAAGCTCCTGATCAGCCACGATCAAGGCTACAGCGAATACGATATCGCCACGGGCCGAAAGCTGAAGGACGTCGCGCTGTACCATGATGTGTCGTCGGTCCGCCGCCTGCCGAATGGACACCTGCTCATCGCCGGGGTCGATTTCGACGGCAAGAAGCTGAATCGCGGGCACGATGCCATTGGCGATCCGACGGGCCGCCACGTGCTGTTTGTCGAGTATGACGCTGACGGCAACGCCGTGGCGCGCGTCAACTACATCGGCGACTACCTGCGGGTGGTCCGGGAGACGGCGAGCGGAACGTTTCTTTGCCCCTGCAACGATCGTTTTCGCGAGGCGGATGGACAGGGCAATTGGATCCACGATTTCCCCGTGCCGGGATTCCGGCACGCCTGGAAAGCCGTGCGCCTGGCCGACGGGAAGATGCTGATGTCCGGCGGCTTTGGGGCGTTCATGGCGGAAACCGATCCCAGCGGGGCCGTGCTGAGGCATTTTGGCGGCGTGGGACAGGTGCCGGCGGAAATCCACCCTTACTTTTACGGGCTGTTTCAGTTGCTGCCCAACGGCAATGTGGTCGCCGCCAACTGGCAGGGACATCGCGCTGGGCACAACTACTCCGGCGAACAACTCGTCGAATTCGATCCCGCGGGCAAGGTGGTCTGGACCTGGAGCGATCGTGCATTCGTCTCCTCCGTGCAGGGAGTCCTCGTCCTGGACGGGCTGGACATCCAAAAGCTCCACGACGAGCGCGAGGGCCTCATGGCCCCGCTGCCATGACGCGCGGACGGACCGCGCCTGCGGTGCCGATCCTGGTTGGGTTGAGCGTCTCGCACCTGCTGAACGACACGCTGCAGTCGCTGATTCCCGCCATCTATCCGATCCTCAAGCAGTCGTACTCGCTTAACTTTACCCAGATCGGCTTCATCACGCTCACCTTTCAAGCCACGGCGTCGCTGCTTCAGCCGATGGTCGGCTGGTTCACCGATCGGAAGGCGCGGCCCTATTCGCTGGCGATCGGCATGGGCTCGACCCTGATCGGCCTGCTGCTCCTGTCCCGGTCCTCCAGCTATCCGCTGATTCTGGTTTCCGCGTCGCTGGTCGGAGTCGGCTCCTCGATCTTTCATCCCGAAGCGTCGCGCATGGCCAAAATCGCGTCCGGCGGCCGGCCGGGCCTGGCTCAATCCGTTTTCCAAGTCGGAGGAAATGTCGGGTCGTCCCTCGGCCCGCTCCTCGCCGTGCTGATCGTCGACCCGCGCGGACAGTCGTCGATCGCGTGGTTTTCGGTCATCGCCCTGATCGCCATCCTTCTCCTGCAGCGTCTCGGCTCTTGGTATTCCGGCGTGCTCGTTTCGGGATCCAGCCGGGCCGTCAAATCCGCCACTCTGTTTCATCCGGCGCTGCCCCGCAAAAAGATCTACTGGTCCCTGGTGGTCCTATTGATCCTGGTGTTTTCGAAGTACGTTTATCTCACCAGCCTGACGAGCTACTACACGCTCTATCTGATGTCGCATTTCGGAGTGAGCGTCGCCCATTCGCAGCTTTGCCTGTTCGTATTTTTGTTCGCGGTCGCCGCCGGAACCATCATCGGCGGCCCGATCGGAGACCGCTTCGGCCGCAAGTATGTCATCTGGATTTCGATTCTGGGCGTCGCGCCGTTCACGCTCGTTCTTCCGCACGTTGGGCTGACGGCGACCATCGTTCTGACGGTGTTCATCGGTGTCATCCTGGCCTCGGCCTTCTCCGCCATCGTCGTCTATGCCCAGGAGTTGGTGCCCGGCAAAGTCGGCACGATGGCCGGACTTTTTTTCGGGCTGGCCTTCGGATTCGCCGGCATCGGCTCGACGGTATTGGGGGTGCTGGCGGACCACACCAGCATCGAAAACGTCTACGAAATCTGCGGCTACCTCCCTCTGCTGGGCGTCCTGACCGCCTTTTTGCCGAATTTGACGGCGCTGGACGAGCGACCCGCCTAAGGGGTGGAGCGCATGGTCCCCATGCGCTTTGACCGTCATCCGCGTTTGACGCCGAAGCGCGGGGGGACCACGCGCTCCACCTCGGGATAAGCCCCCGGCTACAGCCGTCCTCTCGGGAAAATGCGGCGCATTTCGCAATCATTCAGGCCAGTTGAAATCGCCCGCCGAAACTGTAGCATGACGTGGATGCTCGCCGCCGACCAGGGCGCAACCGACACCCCCGCCGTCCAATGGTCGGCGGGCAAGCTTCGGGCTACCCGCGAATCGCTGGCGCTCGAGGAACCCCTGGCGATCGAAATCACCTATCGGCGAGGCGCCACGGAAGTCCGCCGGCTGGTGGCGACGACCATGCGCACTCCGGGGGCCGACGAAGATTTGGCCTGCGGATTTCTTTTTGCCGAGGGGCTCATCGCGGACCGCGGCGACGTCGACCATTTTCACACGGGCGATCGCAGCAGCCGCGGCGAGGCGATCGTCACGGTGACGGCCGCCCTCCGGGTTCCGCCCCGCGAGAGCCTCGAACGGGTGAGCCGGAGCCTGCTCACCTCGTCCGCGTGCGGATTCTGCGGCCGGCCCAGCCTGGAAAGCGTCCGCCCCGCGGCCGCGGATTTGGCGGCCTCGGGGCAGCGGTGGAATCCCGCCGTGCTGATCGGATTGCCGATGGCGCTGCGGACGCAGCAGCCGCTGTTTGCGGCCACCGGCGGATCGCACGGCGCGGCTTTGGCGGCCATCGACGGAACGCTGGTCTTGGTGCGCGAGGACGTTGGCCGCCACAACGCCGTCGACAAGGTGATTGGCGCCGCGCTCGCTCAGCCGGCGTTCGCCTTCGGCGGCCACGCGCTGGTCCTCAGCGGCCGGGCCAGTTTCGAACTCACCCAAAAGGCCGCCGCCGCCGGCCTCCCGGTCGTGGTCGCCGTGGGCGCTCCCTCCTCGCTGGCCGTGCGCTGGGCGGCGGACTCCGGCCTCACGCTGATCGGGTTCACCCGCGAAGGCCGCTTCAACGCCTATGCCGGAGCGGCCCGGATTTCATCCGATGGAACTCCTTAGGATTTTCCGCTCCAAGGCCCACAACTATTTCGGCCACTATGGAAAGCCCGCGGGCACGAATCCGGTCGAAGAACTCTCCGAGACATCGCTGGCCGCCGGAGGCGGGGTTCCCGGCGATCGCTTCAAGCAGCAAGTGACGTTTTTTGCGGAGGAGACTTGGCTGCGCCTGCGCGCCGAGATCGCCCCGCCCGGCGGCGAACGGGGACCCGACGTTTTCCGGCGCAATTTGCTCGTGCGGGGGGCCGACTTGAACGCGCTCGTTGGCCGGGAATTCCAAGTCCAGGGACTTCGCTTTCGCGGCGTGGAGTATTGCAAACCCTGCTTTTGGATGGATCAGGCTTTTGCGCCGGGAACGCTCGATGCGCTCAATCGTTGGCGGGCGGGCGGGCTCCGCGCGGAGGTCCTCAGCGGGGGCACGCTGCGCGCCGCGGGGCAAACCGCCGAATCGCGCGCGTGAAGCTCGCCGGCGCAGTGATGGCCGGCGGCCAGTCGCGCCGGATGGGTTTCGACAAGGCGCTGCTGGCCTGGGAGGGCGAGCCGCTCTGGGCCCGGCAATGCCGCATCCTGGCGGCGGCCGGAGCCGAGCCGGTCGCAATCGTCCGTCGCACGGACCAATCCGCCCTCGGCGCAGTCTGCTGGCGCGACCTCCGCACCGACTGCGGCCCCCTGGCCGGACTCGAAACCGCCCTGATCGGCGCCCGGGATGCCGGTGCGAGCCGAGTGGCCGTTCTCGCGGTCGACATGCCCGACCTGAAGGCGGATTGGTTTCGCTGGCTGCTCGCCACCGCCCCCGAGGGAATGGCCGCGCGCACTGAAGCTCATCACGAGCCTCTGGCCGCGATTTATCCGGTCGCCGCGCTGCCGGTGATCCAGTCTCGCCTCGATGCGGGACTGCTTTCCCTGCAAGCCCTGCTCGACGTTCTCGTCCAAAATGGACTCATGGCCTCCTTCGGCATCCCCACCGCGTTCTTGCCGCAGATTCGCAGCGTGAATACGGTCGAGGCATGCCCGTCCATCATAGCGACGCTGGCGTCGCCACCCAGGGCGCCGGATTCTACGAAATAACGCGTCTGGTCGAGCGCGAGCTGCGGCGAAGCGGATTGAAGTCGGGCGTCGCGACCGTCTTTTGCCTGCACACCAGCTGCAGCCTGACGATCATGGAAAACGCCAGCCCGGACGCCCGGCGCGATCTCCAGCGCTTCATGGAGCGGCTGGCGCCGCCCGGACGCTATGAACATTCCACGGAAGGCCCGGACGACATGCCCAGCCACATCCGCGCCGCGCTGACCCAGACCTCCCTCTCGATCCCGTTTCGCGACGGCGTGCTCCGCCTGGGCACATGGCAGGGCGTGTATCTTTGGGAGCACCGCACCGCCGACCATCGGCGCGGGATCGCGCTGGCGTTTTACGGGGAATGATCGTCGTCCGCCAGGATTGAGGTCACGCGCGCCCGCAGCGGCGCGTCGGATTTGGCCATCGCCTCGGCGGCGGCCGGCACCAGCGGTGCGATCGCGCGCAAATGCTCCAGTTCCGTTTCGATCCGCTCGGGATGATAGCCGATCCGGTCGCCCGCCTGCATGGCATCGGTGACGACATCGGGGGAATGCGTGGCGGACCAGTTCCGGGTGAGCGCATCGTAGACGGCGCGGTAGCGGGCCATCCGGCCGGCAAATCCGTCCAGTTCGCCGCGCCGCGCCGCCGCGCCCGCCGCGCGTTGCACCACGATCGTGCGTCGCGCGGTCACCGGCCCCGCCGGAACGCTCACCACCGTGGTCAGCCGATTGCCCTCGAAGTGCCAGTCGAGCCGCTGGCCGTTTTCGGTCGCCGCGACCGGCGGCCAGTCTCCGACCAGCCGCACCTCATACCCGCGGGTGGGAGGCATCCCGGGATAGGATCCCTCGGCCGGCTCCACCTCGATCGTGGTCGCATCGCCCTTTTCGCGCACTTCGATCCGGGTCCGGGCCAGGACGCCGTGCCGATAGGCCTCGCCGCGCCCGTCGTCCTCGTAAAGCGAATACGAGGAGCCCCGGCCGCTGCCGGGAAAGACGGTCAGAATCAGAGGATCGGTCGGCTTCTCACCCGTGTATCGCATGGGCGGGGCCATCGGCACGATGGCGCCTGGACGGACGAACACCGGGATCTGGCCCAGAAAGTAGCGGCGCTCGAGGCGCGCCGGACCTCGCAGCCATTGGCCCGTGGGCCATTCGATCCAGGGTCCCGGCGGCAGCCAGACGGATTCGGACGCCAGCCCGGTCGCGGGATCGGCCGGCGCCGTCACCGGCGCGGCGATCATTTGGCTGCCGAATTCGTATTCGCCGCGCGCCTGGTAGGCCTCCGCTTCCTCGGGCCAGTCGTAGTAGAGCGGCCGCAGCAGCGCGATGCCCGTGTCGTAGGTGCGCCGGGCTTCGGTATACAGGTAAGGCTGCAGCGCATAGCGAAGCTGGAACGCGTCGCGCATCGTGTCCGCATACGGTTCGGGATACGCCCAGATTCGGCGCTCCGCCGCTCCATTCTTCGTGGTGTGGGTGCGAAGGATCGGACTGAACACGCCGAATTGCACCCACCGCGCATACAGTTCCGGATCCTCGTTGCCCGAATTGATGTGGCCGCCGATATCGTGGCTCCAATACGCATAGCCCACATTCGCCGCCGTCGCGGTGAACCAGGGCTGGAACGCCAGCGATTCCCAATCCGAGCGGGTGTCGCCGGAAAAGCCGATCTGGTAACGGTGATTGCCCAGCCCGCCCCACCGGTGGAAAAGCAGCGGCCGTTTCCCCTCCCGCTCCTGGTCCGTGAAATGGACGTAGTTGAGCCACCAGGTCGGGTTGACCCCCGGCACCGCGGTCTGGGGCTCCTGCTGCCAATCCAGCCACCAGAAGTCCACTCCCTGCCGCTCCAGCGGATGATGCACCAGGTCGAAGTAGTTCTTCGCAAACGTCCGATCCGTGATCTGAAACGGCACGTATTTTCCGGAAGCCGGGTCGATGCCCTCGGCGCGGGCCATCGCCGGATAGGCGTCTTCCCACGGCTGAATGCCGGAAGCCGGATGCAGGTTGAGGGTCACCTTCAGCCCTTCCTGATGCAACCGACGCAGGAATTGGTCGGGATCGGGAAACAGGAGGCGATTCCAGGAATACCCCGACCAGCCCTTCAAATGTCCCGAGGCGTCGTTGACCGGCGGCGCATCGAGAAAGGTCTTATGCCAATCCATGTCGATGACCAGCACGTCGAGCGGGACGTCGTTCTCGCGGAATCCGCGCACCAATTCGTCCAGTTCCTGGTCGCTGTACGCCCAGTACCGCGACCACCACGCTCCGAACGCGAAACGAGGCGGGAGCGGAATGCGGCCCGCCACCCGCACATAGTCGCCCAGGGCGGCCCGATAGTCGTGACCGTAGCCAAAAAAATACCAGTCCTGGCGCGGCCCCGGCGGACGCTGCAAGAGCCACGGCCAGGGACTCGCCTCGCCGCGGGCAAACGAAAAGTCGGCCGAGTCGAACAGCGGCCGCTCCGAATCGTCGACCAGCGCCCAGCCGCGGCGCGAGATGAGGCCCGGCCCGATCGGCTCAATCGTGCGGCTGCCCCGCGCGCGGTCGAGGGTGCGGGTCGTGCCCAGCAGGTTCTCCGGATCGCTGAGCCCGGGATGCCAGCTCGCCGCCGAGCCGGAGACCGTCAGATCGATCGAAAGGTTCTCCGCCGTGAATTTCGAATCGCCGTCCGCCCCGGGAGCGTAGTGGAGTTTCAGATACTTGGTCCGCAGCCAGAGCTCCCCGTGACCGCCGCGCCGCACCTCGAAGGGCGGGACCGGCAGCCGGCGATTGAGAAAGACGAGCGAAGCATGGTCCTCGAACGCGCCCGCCGGTGACCATTCCAGGCGCAGCAGGCGAGCCGTGAGGACGGTGATGCGGACGTTCCCATCCACGACTTCCGCGGCCGGATCGGCGGCCGGATCGAACGCCCGGCCTTGGGCGTGCAACGAAACCATCCGGGGCGAGAACGCAATGATCAGGGCGGCAGCGAGGGCGCGACGGGCCATGGCCCAATCGAGCCCAAAAAAACCACTTAGGCAAATCCCTCCAACCGGCTTCCCTTGCGGGCCAATTGCGTCGATATTGCAATTCGACTCCGTGCCATTCCCCCGATTCCTGCTCTTTGCCGTCGCGAGCGGCGGGCTTCCGCTTGTGTCGGGGCAGCCTGTGCCCAAGCCCGAGGCGGTGACCGTGGGGTGCGTCACGGACAGTTACCCCTACAGTTACCGGGAATCGCCCGATGGCGCGGATGGATTCTGCACCGAACTCTTCGACCACGTCGCCGCCCGGGCCGGCCTGCTGGTCACCCGCCAATACGCCACGGGCGCCGAGATCGGCGCGCGCTTTCAGCACGGCGATTTCGACTGTCTCCAGCAATTCACGATCATGCCGGCGCGGCTCGCCTACGCGGAATTCACCAGTCCGGTGCTGGTGAACCCGTCGTGCGCGATCGTCCGCCGCGACTCCGGCATCCGGCGGGCGCAGGATTTCTCCGGGAAGCGCGTGCTCTATGTGATCCAGCGCTTTCCGGCCGCCGCGTACCTCGAGGACAATCACGTTTCCGCCCTCTGGGAGCCGGTCGAAACCACGGCGGAGGCGCTGCGCAAAATCTCCGCCGGCCAGGCCGACGCGATCTTCATGGGCCGGCTGACCGCCCTGCCGCTGATCGACCATCTGCAGATCGCCAATCTGACCGCGCTGGACCTTTCCGTCTCGAGCTACCACTTCGACATGGCGTTCGCGGTGCACCGGGGCAACGCCGCGCTGCTGACCCGGCTCAATGAGGGTCTGATGCAGGTCGAGCGCAGCGGAGAATACGACGCGCTCGTGGCGAAATGGTTCGGCCGCTACGAGCGGCGGCAGATCAATCGCGACCAGGTCCTCACCTGGGGCGCCGTCCTGCTCAGCGCCGCTTTCCTCGGCGCCTTGTGGGCGCTCCTCCGGCAGCGGGCCCTGCACCGCGAATTGGAGGAGCGCACCCGCGAGGTCTCCGGCCACCGCGCCCTCCTGCAGGCGCTCTACGACAACATTCCGACCGGAATGACGGTCATCGAATTGAACGGACCCGAGCCGGCGGTGCTGTCGATGAATCGCGAGGCGGTGCGTCTCTACGGGAACGAGGCCGCGGCTCATTTGCGGCACGCCGCGCATCGGCACACGGCCCGGCCGGGAATTTCCCATTACGAGTGGGTTTTCCCCCAAAGCCGCCGCATGTTCGCGGTCACGCTGGTGCCCCTGAGCGGGGCGGCCGGCGCGCCGCCGCGGCTCTGCGTGCTGGCCGAGGACGTCACCGCCCGCCGCCACGCGGACGCGGAAATCGCGCAGTCGCGAAAAATGAGGGCGGTGGGAGAACTGGTCGGCGGAATCGCCCACGAATTCAACAATCTCCTCACCCCGATTCTCCTGAAAGTGGGTGAAATCGGAGTGATGCACGCTCAAAATCCCGAGTTGGCCCGCGACCTGGATGTCATCGCCGACGCGGCCCGCCGCGGCGCCGAATTGACGCGCCGGCTGCTCACGTTCGGCCGCAAGAATGAAACCGGATCGGAATCCATCCGCCTCTCAACCGTCGTGGACGCCTGCTTCCATCTGCTGCGCAGCACGGTCGATCGCCGCATTCAATGGGAGAACGCCGTCCCGGTGAGCCTGCCCCCGCTTCGCTACAATGCCACCGATATCAATCAGGTGCTGATCAATCTGCTGATCAACGCGCGGGACACTCTGATGGAAAAGCTGGGCAAGGCGCCCTCGTCCGATTGGCAGCCGCGCATCCGGGTGAGCGCCCTGCCCGCGGCGGCGGACGCCCACCCGCTGAGGCGCGCCGGATCGGAGGGCGCCAAGCTGTCCGGCTGGCAGATCCTTTCGGTGACGGACAACGGCATGGGCATGCCCCCTGAAGTTTCCGAACGCATCTTCGAGCCCTTTTTCACGACGAAAGGCGTCGGCCAGGGCACGGGCCTCGGCCTCGCGACGGCTTGGCACGTGGTCAGCGAATCGGGCGGGCGCATCGAAGTGGAATCCGCGCCGGGCGAAGGCACGACGTTTCGGATTTACTTCCCGGTCTGGGACGCGGAACCGATCACGGGGCTGGCCCAGCTCGTCAAGCAACCGGCGCCGGATGCGGCGATGCTCCGGGTGCTGCTGGTCGAGGACGATCCGCTGGTGGCCAAGGCCATGACCGCGATGCTGAAGCGCCAGCGCCACAAGGTCGAAAGCGCCGCGGACGGGCTCGAGGCCGAGCGGATCATTCGCGCCGGCGGCAATCAGATCGACCTGATCGTGCTCGACGTGAACCTGCCGGGCGTCGACGGCAAGGAGCTGGCCCGCCGCGCCCGGCTTTCGGGCTACGGAGGCCGGATCCTCGTCACCTCCGGCCGGGTCGATGACGAATTGAAAGCCGCTCTGGACGAAGTGGGCGTCGACGGGGTGCTCCCCAAGCCCTTCACCGCCGCCCAGCTCGACGCGGCGCTGCGCGCCTGCATGGCGGTTTGAAGCGCTCGGAATCCGAACGAAAGGTGGAGCGCATGGTCCCCATGCGCTTAAACCTCTGCCCGCATTTGGCGCCAAAGCGCATGGGGACCATGCGCTCCACCCGCCGTCAGACGCTTCGAAATTGACTCCTGTAACTTTTTTCCCGTCTCGTGGGTTAGAGAAGCAAGGAATATTGCCATGAAACTGCTGCTCACGCTGGTCCTGCTCGCCCTGCTCGCGGTGATTTGCTGGCCGCTCGCCCTCGTTCTGCTGCTGGTTTTGCCGCTGCTTTGGATCCTCTCCATCCCGTTTCGCATCGTCGGGGTGCTGCTGGAGGCGGTGGTGGCGCTCATTTCGGCCATCTTCTTTCTGCCCGCGCGATTGCTTGGCTGGAAGCGCTAGTTCCGCAAGATGGCGGGACATGACGCCGCCGTTTGCTCGAAATCGGTTTATATTGGCATTGGGACTCGCCGCGACACTGACCGGATTCACCGCCGCGGCCGTCGCCGCCGATCATTCGATCGCCGAATTCGGCGCGGTGGGAGACCGCCAGACGCTGAACACGGCGGCGATTCAGCGCACGATCGACGCCGCCGCTTCCGAAGGCGGGGGCACCGTGGAAATCCCCCGGGGAGTGTTCCGCAGCGGCTCGATCTTCCTCAAATCCGGCGTCCAACTTCATCTCGACGACGGCGCCGTGCTCCTGGGGTCCAATGCCATCGCCGACTATCCGATGCGGCGCACCCGGATCGAAGGGCATTTCCAGATTTGGCGCATGGCGCTGGTGAACGCCGAGGGGCTCCATCGCGTGCGCATTTCCGGTCCGGGCAAGTTTGATGGGAACGGAATCCTGTTCTGGGCGGCATTCTGGCAGCGCCGGAAGGAGAATCCCCAATGCACGAATCTCGAAGTCGAGCGCCCGCGGCTCATGTACTTCGCCGATTGCTCCGACCTCCAGATCAAAGACGCGTCCCTGCGCGACTCCGGTTTCTGGAACCTGCATCTTTACCGGTGCCATGACGTGCTCCTGGAAGGACTTCGCATTGACGCCCCCGCGACCGGCCCGATTCGGGCGCCAAGCAGCGACGGGGTCGATATCGACAGTTCGCAGCGGGTGACCATTCGTCGCTGCCACATCGCGGTGGACGACGACAACATTGCGCTCAAGGGCACCAAGGGTCCGTTTGCCGAGCATGATCCCGACAGTCCGCCCGTGGAAAACATCCTCGTCGAAGACTCCGAATTTGGCAGCGGAAACGGCGTCATCACCTGCGGCAGCGAAGCCACCGTGGTGCGCAATGTGACCGTCCGAAACGTGCGAATCATCGGCGAGACCAAGCTCCTGAACCTGAAGCTTCGCGGCGATACGCCCCAGCACTACGAACATATCCTGGTCGATGGCGTGAAACTGGAGGGGGATGGCACGATTCTCGAGATGCTGCCCTGGACCCAATTCTTCGATCTGAAGGGCCAGCCCGCCCCCGGGCATGTCGTCGACGACATCATCATCCGCAATGTGACCGGACGGGGCCGCGCCTTCGGCGAAATCAAGGCCGGCCCGCTCGATCAAATCCGCCACATCACGCTGCAAAATATCCAGGTGACGCTCGCGCATGGCCAATTCCGCTCAACGCCCGTGGAGCATCTCGTCCTCGACCATGTGGTCGTGAACGGCGCCCCCGTCACTGCTCCCTGAAAGATAGTTCAGTACGGGTTCTGAAGTTGTAGCCGGGGGCGGTGACCCCGGCAATTGCGATATCGAAAGCGGGACGGCCGGGATCACCGCCCCCGGCTACAGCGGCCGTTCGATTCGGCTTGCGCCACATTACACCTTACGGTGTATTATTATCGTGGACCAGCTAACCGACGTGCTGACCGCCCTCTCCCATCCCACCCGGCGGGCGATCATCCGACGGCTGGCGGGTGGACCGGCGCGCTTTCTCGACGTAGCCAAACCGTTCAACACCGCCCTGAATGCGGTGACCAAGCACCTCAAGCTGCTCGAGCGCGCCGGCCTCATCGAGCGCCGCCGCCAGGGGCGCGAGGTTTTCATTTCCTTTCGCGGCGAACCCCTGCGCGAAGTCGCCGGCTGGGTGAACGAATACGAGCGCTTTTGGAACGAGCGCCTCGACACTTTTCAACGGTACTTCAAAGAGCAAAACATCGATCGCAAAAAGAAATCATGAAAAAGTCCTCCAAGAAACTGAACTTCACGTTCGAGCGAACCCTGCCCGCCACGCCCGAAGCGGCCCGGCCGGCCGAGGCCACGAGAACGGCTGGAAATTCTTCCTGGACGGATTCGCGAAGGGAATCGTCTCCGCCGGGAAAAAAATAAAATAGGTGAAGCGAATCGTCCCGACACCTGACCCTTGACCGATTCAAGGTTTCCCGCCGACGTCGCACGGCGCGGGAATCAACGGGCCTGATAAAGCAGCGTGAGGCCGACGAGGATCAAGCCGGCGTGGATCGCTCGCAGGAAGCGATCTCCGGTGAGTCGCCGGTTGAGCGCGCGGCCAATCGGGATCGCGACGGCCATTGAAGGAAGGGAGAGAAGGAAGTAACGCGTGACCGCGGCGCTCCAAAGCCCGATGGCAAGATAGCCAATGACTCCGGCGAGGCTGGCGGGGAGGAAGTAGCCCTGCAGGGTCGCGCGGAAGTGCTGCGGGGACCAGCGGCGCAGGGAGCCGTAGACAACCAGGGGAGGACCGTTCATTCCGTAGGCGCCGCCGAAGACCCCGGAAAGAAAGCCGCAGCCCAGGAGCCAGCCGCGGTGGTCATGCGCCAGGTGCGGTCGGGAGCGGACGGAAAGGGAATAGATCGAGAAAGCGACGATCGTTAGGCCGAGGACCGTCTTGACGAGATGGTCGTTGCCCTTGACGAGGAGCAGGGTTCCGAGGGGTATCCCCGGCAGGGCGGAAAGAATGAAGCCGAGTGCGCTCCGTACTTGCACGTGGCGCCAATCTTGGGCGACCACGACGCCGGCGATAAGAACCGAGAGGAGCGCCGCCAACGGCGCGGCAACCGTTACCGGCAACCGCAGAGCGAGGAGCGGAACGGCAAACAGCGCCTCGCCAAAGCCAAAGGTGGAGCGGATCAGCGTCGCGAAAAAGACTACGAGGACGATGTAAGCAACGTTGGGATCGGACACAGGGCCGAACATCATTGGGTCCAATCGAGCACCGCCGCCGCAAACTTCAAGCCCACGTCGCTAGCCGCTCGCTCTTGTTTCCGATCATGAAGCCGCTGCTGTCGATCCGCGAAAGCGGAATTGCCGGGGTCCGCGCCCCCCGGCTACAGCGCTTCGCGCTGACGGGAATCGGAGGTGTGAGGCCCGCTAGAGGTTCGTCCTCCGTCGCCCGCTGGGCTCAGGCGGACACCATTTCGCACTGCGCAATGGTGGACCCGATCGGGATCAAACCGACGACCTCTTCGTTGCGAACGAAGCGCTCTATCAACTGAGCTACGGGCCCGTGGAAAGGAAGGTAATGCAAAACGGCGGGGGCCAAGTCCACCCCTTTTTATCGCTACCTCACGAACCAGTAGAGAACGAATGGCAGGACCACGAACCCAATCATGACCGAATAAATAATCACCCGGGCGCGGTGGGCTTTGGTCTTTTCAGCGTCGGTCAACGGCATACGATGGTAGAAGTCATGAAATCACAATGCTGGCTGGTGAAGCAAGAGCCCGAGTCCTACGCGTGGGACGATTTCGTCCGGGACGGCAAAACCGCCTGGGAGGGCGTGCGGAGTTTCGCCGCGCGGTTGCATCTCAACGGCATGCAGAAGGGCGACCGGGTGCTGTTTTATGCCAGCGGGGGCCCGAAATGCGTGGTCGGCACCGCCCTTGTATCCAAGACGGCCTTTCCGGATGCGACCGCGGACGAACCGGGCTGGGTAGCCGTCGAGCTCAAGGCAGACCGTCCCCTGCCCCGCCCGGTCACCCTGGCCGAAATCAAGGCCGACGCCCGGCTCAAGAATCTCCCGCTGATTCGCCAAAGTCGCCTTTCGGTGATGCCGGTGAGCCCGGTGGAATTCGACCGTATCCTGGCGCTGGCCGACAAAACTCCCGCCCGGACATGATCGACCGACTTGCGATCCTTGCCCCGGGGCTGCTCGGTGGATCCGTCGCCCGCGCCGCGCGCGACTACGGCTTTGCGCGCGAAATCGTCATTTGGGCCCGGCGGCCCGAGACGCGCGCCTCCCTGGCCCAGCAGTCGTGGTGCGACCGCTCCGCCGACACTCCGGGGTCCGCCGTGGAAGGCGCGACGCTGGTCGTCATCGCCTCCCCGGTGGACAGCATTGCGCCGCTGGCCGCCCAGGTCGCGCCCAACCTGGCCGATCGCGCGATCGTGACCGACGTGGGCAGCGTCAAGGCCGCCATCTGCCGCGACGCCGGCGACTCCGTCGCGCGTTTGAGCCAGGGCCGCGCCGAATTTGTCGGCTCTCACCCCATGGCCGGCTCGGAAAAGACCGGCTGGGAAAATGGCTCGGCCGCGCTCTTCGAATCCCGCACCTGCTTCGTGACTCCGACCTCCGGCAATCGCACCGACGCGGCGCTCGCGGTCGAAGCCTTCTGGTCCTCGCTCGGCGGCCGCACCGTCCGGGTCGCCCCGGACGAACACGATCGCATCGTCGCCCACATCAGCCATCTGCCCCAGCTCCTGGCCTCGACGCTCGCCGCGTTTCTCGCGCGCCGCCATCCCGAGTGGGGCACCTACGCGGGCAATGGACTGCGCGACACCACCCGCATCGCAGCAAGCGACCCTGAACTGTGGCGGACGATCTACACCGCCAATCGCACCGAAGTGTTGTCGGCGCTGCGCGGCTGGCGCGCCGAAGTCGCCGAAGCCGAGCGCGCGCTCGAGGCCGGCGATTTCAACACCGTCGCCGCCCTCATGGCGCGCGGCCGGGATTTCCGGAAGAAACTGTAGGTCCGCATGTCCCTGCCTGAGCAGCTTCCGATCGTTCCTTTCACCCTGCCGGCCACCGGCGACGTCCGGGTTCCGGGATCGAAAAGCCTGACCAACCGCGCGCTGCTGCTCGCGGCGTTGGCCCACGGGCGGACCGTGCTCAGCGGGGCGCTCTTCAGCGAGGACACCGAGATCATGGCCGAGGCCCTGCGCCAGCTCGGCTTCGAGGTGACCGCCGACGCGGCGGCGCAAACCCTCACGGTCGAGGGCCGGGGCGGAGACATCCCCGCCGCGGAAGCCGACCTTTTCGTCGGTTTGGCCGGCACCGCCGCGCGATTCCTGACCGCGCTGTGCGCGGCGGCGCCCCGCGGCCGCTTCCGGCTGGACGGCACGGAGCAGATGCGCAAGCGGCCCATGCGGGGATTGATCGACGCCCTGCGCGCCCTCGGCGCCGACCTCCGCTGCCCCGGCCGCGAATATCATTTCCCTCTGGAGATCCACGCGCGCGGCCTCAACGGCGGCCCGGTCTCCATCGACGCAAGCGAAAGCAGCCAGATGCTTTCGGCTCTGCTGCTGGTGGCGCCGCTTGCGCGGGCGGAAGTGTCCATCTCGCTCTCCGCGCCCGTGCGCGAACCGTTCGTGCAGCTGACGCGGGAGCTCCAGCGCCGCTTCGGCGCCACGCCGGCGAATCCAGTGCGCCACTACGCCATCGAGCCCGACGCGACCGCCGCCAGCTACTTCCTGGCCCTGCCGGTGGCGGCGTTCGGCTCGCTGCAGGTGCGCAACGTCGGCGCCGGGCTGATGCAGGGAGACATCGCCTTCGCCGCGGTCCTGCGCGAAGCGGGCGTCGCGCTGGCCGATCCGCCCGGCGGCCTCGTGTCGCGCTGCCGCGCCGACACGCCGCTGCGGGGCGTCGCCCGGGACTTCTCCGGACTCTCGGACACGTTTCTCACGCTGGCGGCGATTGCTCCCCTGCTTTCGGGGCCGACCCGCATTTCCGGCATCGCCCATACCCGCCGGCAGGAAACCGACCGGGTCGCCGGCGCGGCGAACGAACTGCGGCGCCTCGGCCAGGAGGTCGTCGAAACCGACGACGCCCTCGAAATTCATCCCCGGCCCCTCCGCCGCGACCAGACGATCGAAACCTACGGCGATCATCGTTTTGCCATGAGCTTTGCGGTTCTGGGTTGCCGCGATGCCGGCGGAGACGGCCAGCCCTGGCTGTCGATCCGCCACCCGGCCTGCTGTGCCAAGACGTTTCCCGATTTCTTCGAGCGGCTGGACCAGGTTCGCTCGCGAGCGCTCCGGCCCCTTTGAACCCCATGGCCGCCCGGTTCATCATCGTCGCCATCGACGGAGGCGCCGCCTCCGGCAAATCCTCCACGGCCCGGGCGCTGAGCGGGCACTTTCATCTCCTGCACGCCGACACCGGCTCGTATTTCCGGGCGGTCACGGCCGAACTGCTCCGCCGGGGCGTCGCGCCCGGCGATCCGGCCGCCGTCGAGCGGGCCGTCCGTGATTTGCATTTGGATACGCAGGTGCGGGGGCGCAGCGCCGGCATCACGATTGGAGGCCGCGCCCCCGGCGACGAAATCCGCAGCCCCGAAGTCAACGCGGCGGTCTCGCATTTTGCGGCCATTCCCGCGCTGCGCAGCCAGTTGGTCGACTACGAGCGGGGTCAGGCGGAGGTCGCCCGTCAGCGGGGGTTCGCGGGCCTGGTGATGGACGGACGGGACATCGGCACCGTCATCTTTCCGTCGGCCGATTTTCGTTTTTTTCTCCACGCCGACCCGGCGGAACGCGCGCGCCGCCGCGCAAAGGAAGGCCAGGCCGACGCGGTCGCCGAGCGCGACCGCCTCGATTCCTCGCGCACGACGGCCCCCTTGGTCTGTCCCCCGGGAGCCACGTCGATCGACACGACCCATCATTCCCTCGCGGAAGTGGTCGCTCGGCTCGTGGCCACGATCGAGGGCGCCGCGCCTGCCGCATGAGCACGCGGCATCCGATCCTCGAAATGGAGCCGGTCTACGGTTTCTGCCACGCGTGCATCCGCTGGCTGTACGGCACGGCCTTTCGCGGCGAAGTGGTGGGGCTGGAAAATCTGCCGAACCGCGGCGGCTACATCGTCGCGGCCAATCATGCGAGCCATCTGGATCCACCCATCGTCGGCCTGCACCTTTCCCACCAGGTCAGCTTCTTCGCCCGCAAGACGCTCTGGAAACCGGGCTTCGCCTCGTGGTGGCTCGATGCCGTCGGCACCATCCCGGTCGATCGGGATGGCGCGGCGGACGTGGGCGCGATCAAACGCGTGCTGGCCACGCTGAAGTCGCGCAAATCGATCATCCTTTTTCCCGAAGGCACCCGTTCGCCGGATGGCACCGTGCAGCCGCCCAAGGCCGGCGTGGGCATGATTGCGTGCAAGACTCATAGCCCCGTCATACCTGCCCGCGTGTTTGGTTCCTTTGAGGCGTTTGGCCGGGGAAGATCGATCCGGCTGGGTTCGTCCGTGGATGTGGTCTATGGACCACCCCTCGTTCCCGCTCAATTCGACCGGCCCGAAGATGGCCGGGAGCGCTATCAACGGGCCGCTCAGCGAATTATGGACGCGATCAGCCGGCTGGAATCGCCGGTTCGTCCCGTCATCTAACTTTGCATCCTGCAACGATTTCAACTCCTAGATCGAACGTTCATTGCAGGATGCAACGGTGAATAACTCGCGAATAAAGAGGAATTGTAAGGCGTAAGTATTTGCCCCGCCGGGCGCTCGCGATGGGAAGAATTTCGTGGAACGGAACCAGCTGAAATCCGGCCCTTATCCCATGGTTGCGTCCAATCCTCTCCGCACTGCCCCTCAAAATCGGCGGAAGTTGATTCTGATTCTGGAAAAGGTGGTCGAGGACCTCGACGCCGTTTGTCGCTCGGCCCACGCCACCGCGAGCGCGGCCGCCAAGAAGGCGGATTTTTCACGCACGGCCCTTTCCGGATTGGCCCGCCTGGCCCGACGCGGCCGTCAGCAATTACTCGCCCGGCTCGAAGCGCTCGGCGCGGTTCCGATTGACGATGAAACGACCTCCGTGGCGGGCGAGAACGACCTCAACGGGTTTATCTTAACCTACCGCCGCTGCGGCCGCCGGCTCTGTCTGGCTCAGGTGGAGGCGCGCGATTCGGCGGACACTCAGACCGCCGACGTGGTGTTCCATCTGCTGCGCGACCTGGAACGCCAGCTGTGGCTGCTCGATGGCGGGCGCAGCGGGCGGCCGGTGGAAGCGTCTACGGCGCCGGGAGCGTACCAATTTTGCTAATCTTATAGGGTGGAGCGCGTGGGGACCACGCGCTCCCCCTCGGGATATGCCCCCGGCTACAGCTGGTTGACTCTCTGCGTGTTCCGGCAACGATAGCCCCGGCGAATGTGGTCGGCCAACCCTAGGATCTACACCCGTTTGGTAGTGGCTTGGCTGGTGCTCTCTTTTGCAGGGGTGCTGGTCGGCATGCGCGCGTGGTGGCGCCTGAACCGCACTTTTGCGGAGACTTCCGCGCAGCAAAACATCTCGTTCTCCATCGAGAAAATTCGATCGCTCGTCGACGACGCGGAGCGCCGTCAGCTTTCCTATCTTTTGACGGGCGATTCCTCCGAACTGAGCGCCTTCGGCGACGACCGCCATCGTTTGCCGGTCGCCTTCGGAGCGCTCAACGAGACGGTGCTCGACACATCGAGTCACGACGTGGTGTTTCGGCTTCAAACCAAGGCCGATGGCTGGCTGGACGAATTGCAGCACATCGCCGATCTGCGCGCGAGCGCCGGCCCCGCTGCTGCGGCGGCGGCCTACCGCGGCGCCCTGCAGTCCGGCCGTCGGGAGGAGCTTCAGACCAACCTCAACCTTCTCGATCAGCAGCCCACCGATTGGTTTTCCCCATCCCAATCCGCCCCGCAGACGGACCTGCGACGCGCGTTCCTTACCACCGTGCTTGCCGGTTTCCTCAGCCTCGGCGCCGGCGCGCTCGCCCTCTTCTTCTCGCGGATGGCTCTGGCGAAGGAGCGGAACGAACGTAATCTGGCGGAGCAGGCGCAGCGGGCGGAGCGCATCGCTCAGGAGAAGAGCCGGTTTCTGGCGAACATGAGCCACGAGATTCGCACGCCGATGAACGCAATCCTCGGCTTCAGCGAATTGCTCACGGTCGAGTTGCCCGCGGGCGGGCGCGCGCGGCGCTATGCCCAGTCCATTCGCGAGAGCTCGCAGTCGCTCCTGCAGCTGATCAACGACGTCCTCGATCTCTCGAAAGTGGAGGCCGGGATGATCGAGCTTCACGTCGAACCGGCCAGCATGGTCGAACTCGTCGAATTTTTGCGCACGGTCTTCATGCAGCAGGCCGCCCGCAAAAGCCTGCAGCTCGTCTTCGACACGGCCGCGGACGTGCCGTCGGCGCTTTTGCTCGACCGTTCGCGGCTGCGCCAAGTCCTCGTGAACCTCATCGGCAATGCGATCAAGTTCACGGAAGCGGGCTCCGTGACGATCCGCACGCGCTGGTCCACGCCCGACGAAAACAAGAGCCGGGGCGCGCTGTCGATCGAGGTGGAGGATACCGGGACCGGCATTCCCCTGGAGCGCCAGGAGGACATTTTTGAACCCTTCTCCCAGGTCGATCCCTCGCGCTCCGCCGAGCAGGAAGGCACCGGGCTCGGCCTGAGCATCGTTAAAAGGCTGGTGGAGCGCATGGGAGGCGCGATCGGCCTCAGCAGCACGCCGGGATCCGGCAGCACGTTCCGGGTTCGCCTTTCGGGCGTTCCGGTTTCGGCCCGCCTCCCCGCCCTTGCCCGGGCCGATTGGGACGAGCCGGCCGATTTCAATCAGCTTTCGCCGGCGGCCATCCTGGTGGTGGACGACAATCCCACCAACCGCGAGCTGCTCGCGGGCCTGTTTGAAAACAGCCACCATCGCGTTCGTTTTGCGGCCAACGGACGGGAAGCCCTGGAGGCGGTGCGCCAATCCCGTCCTGATCTGGTGCTGATGGATATTCGCATGCCCGAAATGGACGGCCGCACGGCGTTGCAGGAAATCCATAAGCTGCCCGGCTCGGAAATATTGCCGATCATCGCCGTCACGGCGTCGAGCCTGCTCAACGACGAGCATATCATCCGGGGGCTCTTCGCCGGCTACGTGCGCAAACCCTTTACCCGCTATGCGCTCTTCCGGGAAATGGCTGAATTTCTGCCGCGCCATCGCCCGGCGGGCGCGACGAACGCCGCTCCCGTGCCGGCGGAACCGCGGACCGACGCGCCCGCCCGCTGGCAGGAACTGGTGACGACTCTCCGCGAAATCGAACGGGCGAGCTGGCCCGGCGTTCGCGACAGCGGCGCCATCAACGAAACCAAGGAGTTCGCGCAACGCCTCGACGATCTGGGGCAGCGCGCCGCGTGCTCCCCCCTGCGCGCCTACGCCGCCGACCTCCTGTCCGATGCGCGCAATTACGCCGTGGTTCGAATGGAAGCACGGCTCCACGAATTTCCCGCGCTGATCGGCTCGATCGCGAGCCGCTCGGGCGCTCCTGCCGCCGCCGAATGAGCCAATCGTCCCTCGCTCCGGCCGCCCGCATCCTGGTGGTCGACGATCAGGAAAGCAACGTGCAGGTCGTCGGCAATATTCTGGGCCAGCTCGGCTTCGAGATCATGGCCGCGACCACCGGGGAAATGGCGCTGCGCCGGCTGGCGGCCCGCTCGGCCGATCTGGTGCTGTTGGACCTGCTGATGCCCGGCATGGACGGTCTGGAAGTCTGCCGGCGCATGCGCGCCGTGCCTGGCGGAGCGGAACTGCCCGTCATTTTTCTTTCGGCCGACGACGACAAGAACTCGGTTGTGCGTGCGCTCGAAGCCGGCGGAGTGGACTATGTCACCAAGCCCTTCAATCCGTCGGAATTGATCACGCGGGTGCGCACGCACCTGGCCCTCAAAGGCGCGCGCGACCGCCTGAAGCAACTAGCCGAGGACAAGGACGAGTTGCTCGGCATTCTCGCCCACGACCTCAAGAACCACCTGGGCGGAATGCAGATGAGCGCGCAACTGCTCAACGACCGCGCCAACCTGCTGGCGGACCCGCGGCTCGCGCGGATGGCGGGCAACATTCTCAATGCGACGACCCAGATGTCGTCGTTCGTCCATGAATTCCTGGCCAACAGCTCCGCCGACCGCGGACTCACGCTCAAGGTCGAGGCGCTTTGTTTGAGCGATATCGCCGCCGCCGCCGCCCAGCAGTACCAGGAGGCCGCGCAACGCAAGGAGCTGACCCTGATCGCCGAAATCGATGGACCGCCCGTCATTGTCGCGGCCGATCGCGCCGCGCTCGATCAGGTGCTGGGCAACCTGGTCTCGAATGCCCTCAAGTTTTCTCCCAGCGGCAAGCGGGTGTGGCTGTCCGTGGAATCATTGCCATTCGGTGGCGGATCGTGCCGGGTGCGGGACGAGGGGCCGGGCTTTACCCCCGAGGACCGCGTGCTGATGTTTCGGCGCTACCGGCGCCTCAGCGCCCGCCCGACTGGCGGGGAACCTTCGACCGGCCTGGGCCTCA
This sequence comes from Opitutaceae bacterium, assembly GCA_036502225.1. Classification (GTDB taxonomy): domain Bacteria; phylum Verrucomicrobiota; class Verrucomicrobiia; order Opitutales; family Opitutaceae; genus Palsa-1447. Next base: position 41,405 of record DASXYY010000009.1, on the reverse strand, counting down.
GTATCGTTAAGAGGTTGATGGAAGGGATGCACGGCACCCTGTCGTGCGAAAGCACGCCGGGCGAAGGCGCCACCTTCACCGTCACCTTTCCAGCTGCTCCTCCTTCCGTTTAAATCGGAATTTCCATGAAGGCACCTTCAGATCGACGAAGCGAACTCTCCCAAGGTGGAGCGCATGGTCCCCCTGCGCTTCGGCTTGCGACATCGCTCAGCGCATCGGGACGATGCGCTCCACCCGTCGAGATGTAATTTGGATCATGGACTTTCTCGTTATCGACGACGACAAGGTGTTTCGCGAAGCCTCGATCCTGCTGATCGAGGACGAAGGTCATTTTGCCCAGGGGGCGGCCAACGCGGAGGTCGGCCTTTCGCTGCTGCGCGAGGACAAGTTCGATGCCGCGCTGCTCGATTTGAATCTGGGACGCGACAACGGTCTCATGGTAATTCCGGAGATCCTGAAGATTCGGCCGAACCTCCCCGTCGTGATGTTTTCGGCCCAGGGAACGGTGAAGAGCGCCGTGCAGGCGCTGCACAACGGCGCGGTCGACTTCCTGGAAAAGCCGTTTACCCGGGCCCAATTTCACGCGGTGCTCGCCCGCCTGCAGAAGTATTCGCAGATGGGCCGGCAGATCGAACGCCTCGAGCAGGAGGTCAAGGACCGCCAGGCGCAAAATCCGGAACCGCTCTTCGATTTCGAAACGCCCGCGATGAAAACGATCAAGGACGTTCTCGCGCGGGCGGCGCAGACGGCCGCTTCGGTGCTGATCCTGGGCGAAAGCGGCACCGGCAAGAGCGTGGCCGCGCGGGCGCTCCACGAACAGAGCCTGGTCAAGGACAAGACCTTTGTGACGGTCAGCTGCCCGTCGCTCTCCAAGGAACTGCTCGAAAGCCAGCTCTTCGGCCATGTGCGCGGCTCCTTCACGGGCGCGATGAAGGACCATTGGGGCAAGGTGAAGGCCGCTTCCGGCGGGACGCTCTTCCTCGACGAAATCGGCGATCTTCCGCTTGAGATTCAACCCAAGCTGCTGCGGCTGCTCCAGGAACGCGAATACGAGCGCGTCGGCGAAAACATCACCCGCCGCGCGGACGTTCGCGTGGTGGCCGCGACCAATCGCGATCTGAAGAAGCGCGTGGCCGAAGGCGCTTTTCGCGAAGACCTCTTTTACCGGCTCAACGTGATTTCGGTCGAAATGCCCCCCCTGCGTTCGCGGCCCGAAGATTTGGTGCGCTTTGCGGACCACTACCTGCAGCATTTTGCCGATCAATGCGGACGGAAGCTGGCCGGCTTCACGGACGAGGCGGCCCAGTGCATTCGCTTTTATCCGTGGCCCGGCAATCTGCGCGAACTGCGCAACGTGATCGAACGCGCGGTGATTCTCGCTCAGGGCGATCGGGTCGCGCCGCCGGATCTGCCCGCGGAAATCCGCGCCGCCCACAATGCCGCCGGCGCCGCGATGAACGGCGCTTCATTCGAGGCGGGCGCCCTGATCAGTCTGGACAAGCTCGAGGAGATCCACATCCGCCGAGTCCTGGAGCGCGCGGCCAGCCTGGTGCAGGCGGCGGAGATATTGGGGATCGATCAGGCGACGCTGTATCGGAAGCGGAAAAAACTCGGGATGGAATAGCTCTCACGGGTGGAGCGCATGGTCCCCCTGCGCTCCGCCCGCTCAGGAATTGCAAGGGCTAGCGCCGAATCCCGCAGTTCTTGCGGGCTCGTGCGAGCACCTGGCTGGCCACCGCGCGCGCGCGGTCCGCGCCCTCGCGCAGGATCTTCTCGACCTGGTCCAGGTTGGCCAGCAGTTCGGCGCGGCGCGCCCGGGCGTCGGCGTAGAAATTCCAATAGTGCTCGAAGAGCGCCTTCTTGAGGTCTCCGTAGCCCAGACCGCCCTCCCGCAGCCGCTGTTCGTAGTCGGCGGCGACGCCGGGCGGCGCCAGCAGCTTGAGCAGCTGAATCGCGATGTTCCGGTCGGCGTCCGGCTTGGGCTCCGCGGGGGTGCGGCTGTCCATGACGATCGACATGACCTTTTTGCGCAGCGTCTTTTCGTCGCCGAAAATCTCCAAGGTATTCCCGTAGCTCTTGCTCATCTTCTGGCGGTCCAATCCCGGCACGACCGCCACACTTTCGCGGATATCCGCCTCCGGCACCACGAAGGTCTCGCCGTACGTCTGGTTGAACTTGATCGCGATGTCGCGCGTCATTTCCAGGTGCTGGCGCTGGTCCTGGCCGACCGGGACCGTCTGCGTATCATACAACAGGATATCCGCCGCCATCAGGACCGGATAGGCGAACAGACCGAAATTGGCCGCGATGCCCTTGGCGATCTTGTCCTTGTAGCTATGCGCGCGCTCGAGCAGCCCCATGGGCGTCAGGCTGCCGATGAGCCACGTCAGCTCGCAGACTTCCGGCACGTCGCTTTGGCGCCAGAACACGCTCTGGGCCGGGTTCAGACCGCAGGCCAGCCAGTCGATCGCAATCCCCAGCGTATTGCGACGGCGCTCCTCGGCGTCGAACAGCGCCGTCAGGGAGTGGTAATCGGCGATGAAGAAATAGCAGTCGTTCCGGCCTTGCGCCTCGATCGCCGGGCGCATCGCGCCAAAATAGTTGCCGACGTGGAGGGTGCCGGAGGGGGTGATGCCCGTCAGGGTGCGCATTTGAATCCGCAGATTTGTCAGGCGTGCCAATCGATGGCAACGCTTCATGCGGGTGGAGCGCATGGTCCCCCTGCGCTTCGGCGCCAGACGCGGATAAAGGTCAAAGCGCGTGGGGACCACGCGCTCCACCCGCTAAGAGTCGCGCCTGGGCAGAATCGCGACCGTCGACCGCCGGCTCGCGATCATGTTGGCCGGCAGCACCCCGCCATAGGCGATCGCGGGCATGACCATCGCGCGCTTGCCCAGCAATGTGCCCGGGTTCAGCACGGCGTTGCAGCCCACCTGCGCCTCTTCGCCCAGAATGGCGCCGAATTTCCTCAATCCGGTTTCGAACGTTTCGTTTTCGGCGCGGATGACGATCGGTTTCTGATCCAGCCGCAGGTTCGAACAAATCGCGCCGGCCGCCAGATGACAGCGGGTGCCGAGAATCGAGTCGCCGACGTAGTTGTAGTGGGGCGTCTCCACCTTATCCATGAGGAGGCAGTTCTTGTATTCGCACGCGTTGCCCAGAATCGATCCGGCGCCGACGATCACATTGCCCCGGATGAGGACGCCCGGACGGACGAGCGTTTCGGGACCGATCCACGCGGGCCCGGTAATGACACAATAGGGTGGCAGCTTGACCGAGGGATGCAGGAAGACCGGTCCTTCGATGACGACCCCCGCCGGAACCTCGCGCTGCGCGCCCGGCAACGAAACCGAACCCAAAGCCTGGGCGATGCCCGGCAGCCATTCCCAAGGGCGCGCCTCGCTCGGAAAAAACGTCGCGAACGCAGCCAGGGACGGCGGCAGGGAAAAGAAGTCGGAGGCTTTCAAAGGATTCTAATCCGAATTGGATTCGCGGTAGCCGGGGGCGCTGACCCCGGCAATGGCGGCGTCGAAAGCGGAACTGCCGGGGTCAGCGCCCCCGGCTACCGCGGCTTCGCTCGAGGTCGGCTCGAATTCCATGCGAAAAGGTTAGCCGACCGAGTCGGGCCTAATCCAGCGTGATTGAGGCAAATTCGTAAAATCGCAAGGAAGCCCTCGCCCCACGGCGCAAGCCCGCTAGCCTCGGGCAGTGGGCACCTCCGCACCGGAATCTCATGGCAGCTGGCGCCGCTGGTTCGGCGGGGGGCCGCCGCCCTCTCCATCCGGCTATTGGGAAGGCTCGTTGCCGTCCTCCCCGTCCCCGCTGCGGGTGATATTCTACGTCGAGCCGACGCCCACCGGACTCATCGGAACCGTCAACAGTCCGGATGCCCAGGGCGCAGTCATCGCCGTTCGCAAAATCGAATCGCAGGGGCGCGATCTCACGCTGGACGTGCCCCGTGTCAGGGCGGGCTTCCGCGGCAAACTGGCTCGAAACGGCCGTCGCATCCACGGCACGTGGACCCAGGACGGCCGCAAATATCCCCTGACGCTTTCGCACGTGAGCCGCGTCGAGGATACGCCGCGTCCGCAAACTCCCCGCTCGCCGTTTCCCTACCGCGAGGAGCACGTCACTTTCGCTTCCTTCGGTTCACCCGATGTTCAACTGGCCGGCACCTTCATGATTCCCGAAGGCTCCGGGCCCTTTCCCGGCATCGTGCTCATCGCCGGTTCCGGACCCAACAGCCGCGATGAAGAGCTCTTTCGACACAAGGTGTTTCAGGTTTGGGGCGACTATTTCGCACGTCGCGGATTTGCCGTTCTGCGCTACGACAAGCGCGGCGTCGGAGAGTCCGGCGGCACCTACGACCGGGCGGCAGTGGCCGATTTTGGCGCCGACGCGCGCGGCGCGTTTGAGTGGTCGCTCCAGCGACCGGAGCTCGACCCGCGCCGCATCGGTCTCGTCGGCCACAGCGAAGGTTCGATTCTCGCCCCGGCCGTGGCGGCCACCGCGCCGAGCACTCCGGCCTTTCTCGTGCTCGTGGGGGCCCCGGGCGTGCCCGGCGACCGACTCCTCCTCGCGCAAAATGAGCTGGTGGGCCGGGTCGCCGGCATCTCCGAAGAGGAATTGGCCAAGCAGCGGGCCGGTGGCGAAGCCTTGGACCGCGCCATTCAAGCCGAGATCGAATCGCCCGAACTCAAGGGCGATCTGGCGAAGTTGCTCAAGGCCCAGCACGTCGAGCACCCCGAGCGGGCGGCCCAGTGGATTTCCACCCCGTGGTTTCGCTCGTTCATCACGACCGACCCCGCACCGATCCTTCGTCGCGTTCGCTGTCCGGTCCTGGCGGTGACCGGCGGACTCGATCTGCAGGTGCCGGCTGCGCTCAATTTGCCGCCGATCGCCGCGGCGCTGAAGGAGGCCGGCAATCGCGACGCCACCACGATGGAATTGCCGGGCCTCAATCATCTGCTGCAGCCGGCCAAGACCGGGTCGCCGGTCGAGTATGGGGAAATTGAGATTACTTCGGATCCGGCGGCGCTAGCGCTGATGGCGGATTGGATGGCGGAGCGGGCTAAGCTTGGAACGCTTGCCCTGTAGGCGGGGGCGCTGACCGCGCCCGTTACGCTTTCGACGTCACAGTTGCCGGGGTCAGCGCCCCCGGCTACAGCAAGCGCGTGGGGACCACGCGCTCCACCCATTAGACTTCGAACTTCATGATCGAGAAGTCGTCGTCCAGGGGGCCCGGTCCGTGCAATTCGCGCACTTTGGCGAACAAGCGGTCCAACTCCGATTCTCCCGCGGCCGGGGCCTGCGCGATGAGCGCCTTGAATTCCTCGAAGTCCCAGAGCGTCCCGTCCGGCCGCTCAATCTCGTAGGTTCCGTCGCTCACCACGTAGATCCGGGCGGCGGAAGGCAAACGGTGCTCGAAGGTCGAGTACGCGGAGCCGCTCATCACTCCCAGAATCAGCCCGGCGCCTTCCAACGATTCGGCCGAGCTTCCCGCTCCGGCGGGCACCACCAGCGCCGGCGGGTGGCCCGCGCTCGAATACCGCAGTGTCCGCGTGGCCGGCTCCCACACGCCGTACCAGACGGTGAAATACATGTCGTTCTGCTTCTCCATCAGGAACACCTCGTTCAGCGCCGTCAGGACTGCGCCGGGCTCGCGGAAATCGACTCCCGGCAGCGCGCCCGTGCGGAGCACGTTGATGGCCGCCACCGAGAGCAAGGCGGCGCCCACGCCATGCCCGCACACATCGAGCAGATAAAACGCGAACCGCCCGGAATCGATCCAGTGAAAGCCGAACGAATCGCCCCCCAGCTCGGTCGACGAGACGAAGCGCCAGTCCGCCTTGACCGCGCCCTCGCGCACCGGGGTCGGCAGGATCGACCGGACATAATTTTCGGCCTCCGTCAGCTCGTGCTGCAGCCGCTTTTGCGTCTCCTCGATCGTCTTGACGTACATCCGCTCCTGGTCGCGGAGTTTCTTGCGCTCGAGGCCGGCGCCGATGCGTGCGCGCAGCAGCGTCGGATTGAAGGGCTTGGGGAGGAAATCGTCCGCGCCGCGCTCAATGCAGCGGACCACGCTCCCGATTTCGTCGAGCGCGGAAATCATGATGACCGGCAGATGCCGCAGGAGCGGCGCGGCCTTGATCTCGAGCAACGTGCCGAATCCGTCGAGCACGGGCATCAGCAGGTCCAGCAGCACCAGGTCGAACGCCTCGGCGCGCAGCAATTCCAACGCGGCGCGACCGTCGCCCGCGCACACCACGGTGTGCCCCTGGCGGACCAGCTGGCGAACGAGCACCTCGCGGTTGTCCTCGATGTCGTCGACCACGAGGATGCGGCCTGCGATCGGCGCGAGCGCCACGTCCTCGGGCGGCGGGACGGCCAGGGCGCTCGTCACCGCCGCTTCCCCCGCCACGACCGCGCCGCTGAGCGAGAGCCGATCGTCGGTCAGATTGGCGTTGATCAGGCCCAGCAGGGTTTTCGCCGCCTGCAGTATCTTCTGCAAATCGGCGTCGTACCCCTTGTGCCCCGCGTCCGCCGCCTCCTCGCGCAAAAGTTCGCCGTAGCCGATGATCTGATTGATCGGCGTGCGCAGGTCGTGGCGCAGATGAGAGAGCGGGGCCCGCTCCGAGGGCGAACCGGAAGCCATAAGCCCGATCAGGAGGCCGGCGGCAGGAAGCGCTGGATCTTCGGCAAAAGAACGTCCAGATCGATCGGCTTGGTGTCGTAGTCGTCGCAGCCGGCGGCCAGCGCCTGCTCGCGGTCGCCCGCCATGGCGTGGGCCGTGAGCGCGATCACGGGGATTTTCTTCGTGACCTCCGAGGCGCGGATTCGCCGGGTCGCTTCCCACCCGTCGATCACCGGCAAACTCATGTCCATGAGGATCAGATCGGGAGCCAGCGCCGCCGCCATATCGACTCCCTGCTGGCCATCGGTCGCGATGACCACCTCGTAGCCGCGGCGCATCAGGCGGCGCGACAGCATGTCGCGGTTCATTTCATTGTCCTCGACCAGGAGAATCTTCGGCATGGCGCGGGGTCAGGGAGCGCCATTGATGACCGCGTCGAGGGGATTGGCGATCTTAAAGACCGCCCCCAAACCCGCGATGTCGAAAAATCGCCGCAACGCCGGGCTCATGTTGCCGAGCACCAGCCGCCCTTTGGCCGCATGGACTTCCTTGTAGGCCTGCATCAGCACGCGAAAGCCGACACTGGCGATATAGTCCGTGCCGCTGAAGTCCAGGGCGACCGATTTTCCGCCTCCCAAATGGGGCGCGAGCGCCGCCTTGAGTTCGTCGGAACCCGCATTGTCGATCTTGCCCTCGAGACGAAGCACCGTCCAGGCGCCTGGCGTTGTAACAGTAATCTGCATGGGAATTTGAAAGGTAGGGGTTGAAACCGGAAATTCTAGGAGCGCGGCGGTCCGCCCGCGACCCACTCCATGGTCAGCACATTGCGATCGCCGCGCCGTTCGTAAGCGACGGACTTCATCAGCGCCCTGATCAAATGCACGCCGAGTCCGCCGATTGGCCGCTCCTCGATGGACGATGAAGAAATGTCCGGAGCCGCCCGCGCCAGCGGATCGTAGGCCGCCGCGTCGTCGGTGACGACCGCAATCACCCCCGGACCGGGGATGGCTTCCAAGTCGACCGTAAAGTGGTGCACTCCGCCGTCGTCGAATCCGTGGACGATCACATTGGTGACGACCTCCTCCAGCGCCAGCTGCAGGCCGTTGATATCGTCCGACGATGCGCCCAGCGGGCGGCAATAGCCGTCGACAAAATTGGCCAACCGGGGAATTTCGGCCAAGTCGTTGCGCAACTGGATGGTCTGGCGCGCTGTCATCGCGGGGGCGCGGGGCGCCGCCCGCCCTTGATTTGCCACGGACCGGGCCAAAGGGCAAGATCGCAGGGAATGACGCGCCCGACCTCCGCCGCCGATTGGTGGCGCCGCCCCGGCCTGGATTTTCGCCACGGCGAACTTCACCTGGGCCGCCAATCGCTGGCGCGCCTGGCCGAGGAACTCGGCACGCCCCTGTACGCGTACCACGGGGCGCGAATTCGGGCCAATCTGAGGCGTCTTCGGGCCGCGCTGCGCGGAGCCGCCCGCGCTTCGAGGATTTTCTATGCGATGAAGTCCAACCGGTATCCCCCGCTGCTTTCGGCGCTGGCCGCGAGCGGTGGATGCGGGGTGGACGTCTGTTCCCCGGACGAATTGGCGCTGGCCCGGCGCGCCGGCTTCCCCGAACGCGACATTTCCTATACAGGGACCTCGTTTTCCGAACGCGACGCCCAATCCCTCGCGCGTCACCCTCGGGTTCACCTGAATTGCGATTCGCTTTCGAGCCTCCGCCGGATCGCGCGCCTGAGCCCGGGCCGGGAAGTGGGGCTGCGCATCAACCCGGGACTGGGCATCGGCTACCGGCGCAACGCTCAGCTCCGCTACGCCGGGGCCCGGGCGACGAAGTTCGGCCTTTACCGTGAGCAATTCGGAGAGGCGCTCGCGCTCGCTCGGGAATCGGGCCTCAAGATTGTCGGACTGCACGTTCATTCCGGGTGCGGATTCCTGACGCCCCAACTGGGGACGTTGGACCGGATTTTTTCGGCGGTTCGGCCGTTTTTGCGGGCGGTGGCCGATCTTCGCTACTTGAACCTCGGCGGCGGCCTGGGAATTCCCCTCGCGGCGGGTGACCGGCCCTTGGATCTGGACGCCTGGAGCCGGCTCATCCGCCGGCACTTCGGCCGGGACACCTTCGAAATCTGGGTTGAACCTGGCGACTACCTGGTCAAGGACGCCGGCGTGCTCCTTTTGCAGGTCACCCAGGTTGAAATCAAGCAGCGGACCCGCTTCGTGGGACTCGACGGCGGATTCAATCTGCATCCCGAACCGGCCTTTTACGACCTCCCGCTGGAGCCGGTCCCCTGCCGCCCGCGCGCTGGCGCAGGGCAAACGGTCACGATCGCCGGCAACATCAACGAGGCGCTCGACCTGTGGGCCGAATCGATTGCGCTGCCGCCCCTCGAGGAGGGCGACTTCCTAGCCTTGCTCAATGCCGGCGGTTACGGCGCTTCAATGAGTTCCAACCATTGCATGCGGGGGAAATTCGTTCAACGCTTGCTCCCGTGATGCGGCCCTTGTCCGAACCTGGCGTCAATGAGCTCAATGCCCGGAACAAATCAGCTTGGAATCAGCTTTATGCTTCGACTTCCGAACTAATCTGGGGCTGCGATCCCATCGGATTTCTGGCCGAGTGCCTGCCGGTGGGCTCCGCCCTGCCGGCCGGCCCGATTCTCGACGCGGGAGCCGGCGAAGGCCGCAATCTTCCGCCCTTGCTGGCCCTGAACCGGCCAGTCTGCGCGTGCGACGCCTCCGCTGCCGCGCTGGCGAAGATTCCCCGCACCGTGGCGGCGCGCATCAGCGAACGCGTGTGCGATTTGGAACAGACCGGGTACCCGGACGCGAATTTCGCCCTCATTCTGCTGAGCGACACCGTCGAAACGCTGCCGGAGCCGGAGCCGGTGCTTCGCGAAATGCTCCGCCTTCTCCGTCGCGGCGGCGTGCTGCTCGCCAATCTTCCGGATCACGATGACGGAGTCGCCGGCGTGAATCTGCAGCCGGCGCCGGGCGGGGGCTGGCTCTACCAGGGCAAATTCTTCTACCGCTTTTTCAGCATTCAGGAGGCCGAGTCCCTGTTCATCGGCGCCGGCTTTGAACTCGTCGCCGGCCACGATTGCCACTGGATGGAGCCCCCTCATCCCCAGTTCCGGGACGCATCCCATCGCCACCATAGCCGGGTGGTATTGGCCCGTCGCCCAGCTTGAGTCCGCGCACCGCCAAGCTGCTTCAGTTCGCGTCGCTCGGCCTGGTGCTCCAGGCCGGTCTGGTGCTCGGCTTGAACGGGGCGGACTCCGTGTTCCTGGTCCGCGCCGGAGCCGACAAGCTGCCGCGGATTTACCTGGCGCTGCCCGCCATCATGCTTGGCTACATTCCGGTCTACTCGGCCCTGATGTCGCGCTGGGGCGTGGATCGAACGGTCGACGCCACGCTCGGCGCCCTGGCTGCCGGGGGAACCATCCTGTGGCTCGCGCTCGCCCATGCCACCGGGGTCGATCTGCCCATGTGCTACGCGGCCAAGCTTTGGGCCGCCCTCTGGTACGTGGGGCTCTACACCCTCTACTGGAGCCTGGTCGACGGGTACTTCGATCTCTTCGACGCCAAGCGCCTGTTCGCCCTGCTGGCGGCCGGCTCGGCGTCCGGCGCCATAATCGGAGGTTTGCTGGTGGGACCGATCACTGCCCGCTTCGGGGTGCCCGCCCTGTTCCTCGGCTGGGCCGTGCTGTCCGTGGCCGCGTGGCCGCTGGCGGTCATGATTCGCCGGCGCTGGACCCGCCTCGCGGGGGAAACCGAAACCGCCTCCGACGGCGGCACCCTCCGGGAGGCCGCCGAGGGCACGGTGGCGATCTTTCGCAGCCGCTACGCGCTCGTCCTGACCGGGGTGCTTTTCCTCACCCTGATCGCGGCCGCCACCTGCGAATTCCAATATCTCGGCATCTTTTCGGCCGGGCGCGCGGAAGGCGCCGTGGCCACGCTGCTCGGCCATCTGACCGCCTTGGCGAACGGCTTCAATCTGCTGGTCAGCCTGTTCCTCTTCTCGCCGCTGGTCGCCCGCCTCGGCGTGCGCAATGTCGCCTTCCTCCAATGCGCGGCATATGCGGCCGTCTTTTCGTGGCTCCTCCTCGACGGCGGATTTCCCGCGGCGGTCGCGGGCTTTTTCGCCTACCAGGGGCTGATGACGTCGGTCGACTTCAACAACATCAACCTGCTTTTTGCCGGTTTGCCCGCCGAACGCCGCCCCCTGATCCGCACCGTGATCGAAGGCTTCGGCGAACCGCTGGCGATCGCCGGCGCCGGCTTGTTTCTCCTCCTGGCGGCGCCGCATCTGGCCCCCGAGCAGATTTCCCTCGTCGGCGTCGCGGTGGCCCTCGCCGGCATGGCGCTCGTCTTCGCCCTGCGCGTGAGCTACGTCGCGGCGATTGGCGCCAATCTGCGGCGCGACTGGCTCGACCTGAGCCGCTCCTGCGAACCGATCCTCCGCTCGGCCACCGGGGCCGATCTCGACCTGGCCGAAGCGCGGTCGGCCGTGGCCGCCCCCGCCGAAGCCGGCCTGGCGCTGCGCCTGCTCCGGCTCAACGATCCGGCGCGCGGCGTGCGCGCGCTCCTGGCCTTCGTGCGCCGGGCGCCCGCGGGATCGCAGCTGCCGGTGAAGCTGCTGCTCGACGAGGCGCTCGCCCGGCCCGACTCGGCCGACGCCCGGGCGGTGCAGCGCTGGCTGGATGAGTACGACACCGACCCGGACGCCGCCTTTCCGGACACCGAACTGGCCGGGGAACTGGGGCGCCATCGGCTCCTGTCCGCGCGCCGCACGAGCGCCCTGCTCCGGCTGGGCGGTCCGGAGGCGAGGGGCGCGGCCGCCGTGGCGCTGTGGCAGAGCTGGCGCGTGCCGGACAATCGCTCGGCCCTCCTGCACATCGAGGAATTGCTGGGCTCGGACGACGAAGCGGCGGTCCTCGCGGGCCTGCACACCCTCGGCTGGATCGGCGAGGAGCGCTACGCGTATCTGCTTCGCGACTACGTGGGTTCGCCGTCGCCGGAGGTGCGGCGCGCGGCCCTCGACGCCCTGCGCACGCTGGCCGGCCCCTCCAGCCGCGTCCTCCTGCCGGAGGCGCTGGCGGCGGTGCGAACGGGCCGGGGCCCGGACCGCGTCTTTGCCCTCGAGGCGGTGGAGCGCATCGGCGACCCGGCCTCGTTCCCCGCCCTGCTCGCCTCCGCCGGCACCTTCACCCCGGCGGAGCGGCGGCGCACGGAGCAGCTCATCCTGCGCCTGGGCCAGGGCGGCGTGCCGGTCCTGACCGAAATCGTCCAGAATGCCCGCCTGACCGGAGCGGGCCGCTCCGTCGCCCTGCGCGCCCTGGGCAAGCTCGCCCTGCCGCAGGTGCAGTCGCTCGCCGTCCCGCTGGTCGAATCGATCGCCCGGCGCTGCTATTTCTTCCTGGCGAGCCGCGCCGCGCTCGGGGCCGGCGCCGAAACCGGCGCCGAGGCCGGCCGCGCGGTCCTGGCCCGCATCGGCCGGGAATATCCCTCGCTGGGCCTCGATCTCATCCTGGAAACCCTGGCCGTCGCCGGCCGGCTGCCGCACCACGAGGCGATCGCCGCCGGCCTGCGCGGCGGCCAGTCCAAGGATCGTGGATACGCCATCGAGGCCGTCGAGCAGGCCTGCCGGCGCTCCACCTTCGCCCTGCTGCTTCCGCTGCTCGACGGGCGCCCGCTCGACGCCCAGGCTGCCTTTGCCCGGGACCGGGGCATGGTGCGGCCGCAGACGGAGAGCCAGGTGCTGATCGACATCCTGGAGCACGAGTTTTCGCTCGCCGCCGCCGCCGCCGCGCAGGCGCTCCTGGCCTCGGGCGGCGCCGACGAGCGGGTCCTCGCCCGCCTGCAGGCGGCGCCCTACCCCCTGCTCGCCGAAACGCTGCTCGCGGTGCTCGCCCGGCGCGATGGGACGAGCCGCGCCTCGCCGGTCGACATCGCGCGCGCCTTCCTGGCCTCGCCCGATTTCGCGGCCTTCCGCTATCCGCAGCACGCTTTCCTGGCTCCTTCCATCGAGGCCGCCGCCGCCGGCCCCGGCACGGTGCTCTGCGCCCCGGGCCAGGATTTGCCCGGTGTCTGGCTGGTCGCGGCGGGCACTCTCCAGTCCGGCGGCCGGACGCTCCACCCCGGGCAGGTCGGCGGAGCCGAACTGCTCCGCGGCTCCCGGCGCGCCCTCGAGGGGCTCGCCGCCGGCCCGGAATTCGCCGGCTGGCACGTGCCCGCGGCCGCGCTGCGCCGGGCGGCGGAGGTTTTCCCCGATCTGGCCCTCGCGCTGCTGGAAAGAAAGCTCGCCGCATGAAGTCGCGCTCCGCCTCCGTCCCGCTTCAGGGCTGGCTGCTGACCGGCCTCCTGCCGGGACTCGGAATCTTCGTCCTGATCCAGGCGACTCTGCTGTACGTGCATTTGCGCGAAGTCGTGGTCGGAGGGTTCGACAACGAACTGGCCGGAATCAGCACCACCGTGGCGGGCTTCATCGAGCCGGCCGACTATGAGCGCCTGGTGGGCCCGCCCCCTTTTGGCGGCCTCGCGGCCGATCCGGGCGGCGATCTGTGGGCCGTCGACCGTTCCGACTACCAGCTGTGGCGGATTTCCCCGGTGACCGGAACCGCCGTGGACACCGGCATCGTGGCGCCGGCCGGCACCGGCACGATCACCAGCGCCGGACGCCCGCGGCGGTTTGTCCTGGCCGACGATCAGACGGGGATCGCCTCGTTTTTCAACGCCGATGCCGGCAGCTTTGCTTCGGCCTTCACGCTGGAGCCTCCCGTGAGCGGCTTCACCGTCGTGCCCGGCCAATCGGAACTGTTCACGGCCGGGCGTTTCCTGCATCGCGTCAGCGCGGAAACGGGAACGAATTTGTCCGCCTTTCCACTGGCGCTGCATCTGCGCAGCCTGGCCTGGGATTCCCGCCACGGGGCGCTCTGGGGACTGGACGCAACCGGCGAGCGCCTGATCTCCATCAATCCCCGCACGGGGAGCGAGCAGGTCCGAAGCCGGCTTCACCGCGTGGTGGCCGGCATGAACTCGCCGGCCGCGCTTGAAACCATCGCCTACGACGATGCGCGGGACACGCTGTTCGGGACCGACGCATCCCTGGAGCGCATCGATCCCGCCAAGGGTATCGTCAGCAGCACGGGGTTTGTCGCCGGATTCGGACGCGAGCAAAGCGCCCTCTACCGCCACTATGCGGAACCCATGCGGCGCATCCGCAGCCGCGCCAAGCTGGCTTACCTGTACACTCAACAGGTGGAGGGAAGGGACCGCATCCGGTATGGCCTCGACGTTTCCGACGGGACGCAGCATTCGACCCTGCTCAGCACGGACACGGTGCGCGAAGCGGATGTCAACGGCCTCCAGCGGCTGCTGACGGTGGGAAGCATCTATGTCAGCGGCATCGAGCGCTGGCCGGTCTGGGGCGTCCTCAAAAGCGCCTATGCGCCGATCTTCGACGATCGGGGCCACGTGCAATCGATGGTGGGCGCCGATATCCGCGCCCACCAAATCCAGACTGAAATCCGGCGGGCGCTCCTGCTCACGTTCAGCTTCGTCCTGGCGATGCTCTTTTCGACGGGGCTGGTCTCGCTCGCCGTGGCGCGCCGGGTATCGGCCTCCCTGGTGGCGCTGCGCCGCGCGGCCCTGACCGTGGGAGCCGGAGATTTTTCCCCGCAAATCAACGTGCGGCGGCCCAAGGATCTGCGGCAGCTCGCCGACCGCTTCACCGCCGCCGCCGGACGGCTCCGCCGCGAACTGGATGAAATGAAGGCGAATCTCTCCGTTCATCAGGAGGCCCGCGACCGCGATCGCCTGGCCGAACGGCTGGCGGCCTTTCCCGCCCTGGCGGCGCCGCCGGCCGACGCCGGCTGGGCCTGGGGCGAAATCGGCCCCAAGCCGGCGGGCACCGAAACCGCCAGCGGAGCGGTGCTCATCGCCCAGGGTGCGCTCGCGTGGCTGGCCCGCGCGGGCGCCGACCCCCTGCGGGCGACGGAGCGCAAGGCCGAAATCGCCGCGGTCGTGGAAGCGCTGGCCAAGCGCCACGGCGATGATCTCGAAGGACTGGCCCTCGCGCTCAACCCGCTTTTTTCCTCGCAGGTCGAGGCCTGGGCCTTGCTGACTGCGGCGGGCATCGGCGCAGCCGCCCGCCGGCCCGGTCTTTTCGTCAAGGTGGGGGCCGACGGAACGCGCACCGAGGTGACGGGCGCCGCGCTCACCAAGCCCCTGCGTCCCGAACCGGGCGAAACCCTGATCCTCTCCACTCCCAACGCGCCGTTCGACGCCCTGCCCGATCCGTCGCTCGTGCCCGCGGCCTCGGGTCTGTTCGCCGCGTGGCGCGCGGTGGCGCCCCCGGAAGGCACCCGCGCCTTCGCCGTGCTGGTCGTCGGAGGCGAATCATGATCGAACGCTCCCATGCGGAGGGCCCCTCGGTGATCGCGCGCCTGTTTGCGCTCCAGGGGGTGCGGCCGTTCCAGCTGCTGCCGCCGGACGAGCTGGCCATTGTCGCGGAAGTGGCGCGTCCCCGCGACTACGCTCCCGGCGAAATGGTCGCCCCCGGCGGCCTTCCCCTCACCCATCTGCTGGTCGTGATCGCGGGCCGGATACAGGCGCCGGACGGCTCGCCCCTGGGCCCGATCGTCGGCGTCGCTTCGCTCCTGCGCGACCTGTCGTTTCCCCGGCTGGACGCCGCCGCCCCTTCCGGCGCGCGGACCCTGCAGATCAGCAAGCGCCATTTCTTCACGCTGGCGCGGGAATGCCCCGAGTTCATTTTGGGATTGCTGGAAATCGGCGAGGCGGGCGCCTACGTCGAGAAGCCATGACCATCCGGCGCCAGTTCATCCTCGTGGTCACCCTGCTGTTCGCCGGCGTCGGCGCCGTCGGCGGATTGGTCGCCTGGCGCCTGCAGACCCAGGCGATCCGCCAGGCGTTCGAGACCGAGGGCCAGGCGCTCGCCGTGTCCGTCGGAGAATTCCTCGACGCGACTCAAATGAAGGCGCTTCGCGGCACCGCCGATTGGACGCAGACCCCGTTCGGCGCCGCCTGGGACCGGTGGCAGCGCTGGCACATGATCACCCGGGTCTACGTCGTGGATCCCGCGAGCGGCGCGGCGGTGATGGACACCGCCCGAAGTTTCGCCCGGCCCGATCCTGAGGTGTGGCGCGACCTGGGACGCAATGATTCCCGCCTGCTGCCGTTTCGCGAACTTCCTTCCGGCAATTTCCGGCTGCCCGTGCTCGTCCGCAGCGCCGACGGGACGGCGGTCGTCGGCGTGGAAATCGCGGCCGACCCCTATTTCCGGCTGCGGCGCGAAATCGTCCAGCGCGGCGAGGCGCAGCTGGCCTGGGCGGTCGGCCTCGGCCTTTGCGTCGGCGCCATCCTGGGCGGGTTTCTGGCCCGTTCCGTGCGCCGGCTGACGGACGCGGTGGAATCCGTGGGCTCGCCCGCGTTCGAGTCGGTCGACGTCGGCAGTCCGGTGCGCGAAGTGGCCGAGTTGGGCGCCGCTCTCGGGGTGATGCACAGCGTGCTCGGCGACACGCTGGACAAGGCCCGGCGCACGCTCATCGAGAGCGATCAATTTCGCACGGAGGCCGGCTTGGCCGAATTATGGCGCCGGACGCTCCAGCCGGCCGACGCGCGGCGTGAGCGCGGCGCCGACGCGGCTTGGCTGAGCGTCGGCACCCCTCCGCCGCCCGCGTTCGCGGGCACGGCGAAACTCGCGACGCAAAGCGGCGCCGCCTTTGCCGGCATCGCCGCCGAGCACGGGGGGATGGAAGCGTCGGTCCGGGCCCGGGCCGCCGGCACCTACCTGGCGGACCTGCTCTCGCGCCGTTCCCTCGACGAGGCGGCGGCGGAAACGTTCGGCCTGTTTGGCCTGTCGCGGCTGGTCGTCGCCCGCTGGTCCGGCGACGCCTGCGAGATCTGGGTCGACGGCTCCACCCTGGGCCCGGACCAGATTAGCTGGAAAAGCGGCTCGCCGCTCCTGCTGTCCGGCTTGGGACCGCGCAATCTGGAACGCGTCCGCCTCTACCTGGCGGCATTCGGCCGCCATCCCATCCGGGAAATGATCAGCGAACTTCCTCCCCTGCTCGATGCCTCCGAGCCAGGCATCGTCCTGATCCTACGGCGGAGTCAGGACAATCAGCCGGTTGCCCCATAGCTCCCGCAACTCGGGAATCAGGGCGGCGGCCCGGTCGGCGGCCAGCCCTTCCGACGCCGCCAGTTCCCCCAGCGAACGCACGCCGTCCGCGACGCTGAGAACGCGGAAAAGCTCGGCGGAAAGCGTTTGGCTTCGTCCGTGCGAATAGGTGAAGCGGATTTCGTTGACGCACTCCCATCGGCCCGGCTCCACGCAGCGGCGTTCGGACCGGAGCGCCGCCATTTCGGGCAGGCTCGGACGCAGGGCCAGCCACTGCGAAACGGCCGGTTCCACCTTCACGGCCGCCCAGTCCCCGATGACCAGCGCGTCCAGGCCGGTGGTGAGAAAGCACACGATGGCATCCCGCGCCGTGTCGACAATGGGCTCGGCGTGGTTGTTGAACGAGGTGTTCAGCAGCATCGGCACGCCCGTGCGCTCTCCGAACGCGTGCAGGAGCGCCCAATAGCGCGGATGGCTTTCGCGCCGCACCGTCTGCACCCGCGCCGTGCCGTCCACGTGCGTGATCGCGCCCAGCCGCTCGCGCCATTCCGGCTTCACCTGCAGGACGACGCTCATGTAAGGAAAATCCGGCTGGTCCGCGGGCAGGACAAAATAGGTGCCCGCCGCCTCCTCGGTCACGGAGGGCGCGAAGGGCCGGTAGGCCTCCCGCTTTTTCACCATCGCATTGATGATCCCCTTGTTCTCCGCCGGCCGCGGGTCGGCCAGGATGCTGCGGTTGCCGAGGGCGCGCGGGCCGAATTCCGAGCGTCCCTGCACCCAGCCGATCACCCGCCGGGCGGCGAGCAGGTCGGCGGCATGGGCCACCACGTCGGCCGGCCGTTCCGCGGCCAGAAATCCGCTCCACCGCCGAAGCTCCGCGCCGACCTCCTCGTCGCCGCCCGCTTCCCGTCCCCAAAATACATCCGCCAAGGGCGCCGTCGGCGTCGCCGGGTCCAGCTTGAGCTGAATCGCCAGCGCCGCTCCCAGCGCGCAGCCGGCATCGTGCGCGGCGGGCTGGACGAAAATCCGTTCGAACAGCCCCGAATACGCCACCCGTCCGTTGAGCGAACAGTTGTGCGCCACCCCGCCCGCCAGGCACACCCGCCGGTGCCCCGTGGCGCCGCGAAAGTGGCGGAGCACATGCAGTCCGATTTCCTCCGTCGCGGACTGAAGCGCCGCGGCGATGTCCCGGTGTTCGACCGTGAATTCCTCGCCCCGCCGCCGCGGGCGGGTCACCCGGAAGAGCGCGAACACCCGGTCCAGATGCAGGCGATATTCGCCGTCGGGGAGCAATTCATAAAAGGTCGCGAACAGCGCTCGGTAGCGGGCGGGATCCCCATACGGGGCCATGCCCATCACCTTGTATTCGTCGAACATCTCGTACCCGAGAAACTTGATGACGTCGCGGTACAGGTAGCCCAGCGAGTGCGCGTCGGGAATGCGCCGCAGCAGCTTCAGTTCGCGCCCGCGCCCGTCATAAATGCAGCCCGACGTGCCTTCGCCGGTGCCGTCCAGCGTGGCCACCAGCGCCGCGTCGAAGCCGGACAGGGCATAGGCGCTGACGGCGTGCGCCCAATGATGATCCACAAAATGGATACGAGAGGCGTCGGGCGCCCAGCCCACCTCCGCCGCGAACATCCGGCGGATCATCTCGCGCGGCGACGGCACGTCCTTCACCGCCGGCCGCGTCAGCGCCAGGTTCTGCAGGATGCGGGCGCAGTAGGGCTCCGTCGCATAGTAGGCGGCGGCGTCGAGCGAGCCGGGCCCGATTCCCGCCTGCTCCAGGCAGAACTTCAGGCTGCGCCGCGGCGCCTTGTTGGTATGCTTGATCCGGTTGAGCCGCTCCTCTTCCGCGCCGGCGGCCACCCGCCCGCCCTGGACCAGCACCGCGGCGGCGTCGTGGATGAAGTCGAACGGCAGGTCGTAGGCGTTTTCGTGGGCGGCATCCAAGCCGCCCGCCAGTCCCAATACCGTCATGGCGCGTCAGGCCGGGGCGGAACCGGCCAGCCAGCGAACCAGATCGGCCGGCAGCGGCCGCCGCTCCAAGGTCGCCAAGTCCATCGCGACATGCTCGGTCTGGGCCAGCGCCACGAGCCGGTCGGTTTCGCCGGCGTGCACGAGCCGGTAGTCGAGCCGGAACGAAGAATCGGACAGGCTGCGCCTGGCCAGCTCGACGCGGAGCCGGTTGCCGCTGGTCAGGGGGCCCAGGAACTGCACCTGCGCCTTGCCGATCGGCAGCAGCACCTTCTGCGTGACGAAGAAAGTGCGAAGATCGATCCCGACCGCCATGAGCGCCGCCTCGTAGGCTTCGTGGCAGAATGAGAGGTAGTGCGCGAAATAGACGAAACCCGCACCATCGAGATCGGCAATGCGGATGGGGCGCTCGTAATGCCCGCTCATGTCGCCGGTCCGCCCGGCGCCGGCGCCGCCGCGGCGGTCGAACCGGCCACCTGCGCGTCGATCGCGCGGGCAAAGGCTTCGAGGGTGGACCCTTCGTAAAGGCTCGTCGCCGGGAGCTGCAGCCCGAAATCCTTCCGAATGCGCGAGATGACCTGCACGCCAATCAGCGAGTCTCCGCCCAGTTCGAAGAAATTGTCCTGCGCGCCAACCTGCTCGATGCCGATGAGATCCTGCCAGATCACCGCGAGACGGCGCTCCGTCTCGGTGGCGGGCGGCATATAGGGATTCGCCAGCGCGGGACGGGGATAGAGCTTGCGGCTGCCCGTCTTGGTTTCGGCCGCCGCGGGATCGACATCCTTTTGCCCGCGGAAGAAATCGAGAATCGTCGCGAGGGGCCGCACGGAAACGGCCACTTGCGCCGAGCCGCCGCCGAGAATCCGGGACAGCGCTTCCACGCCTTCCTTCGGCGAGATCGCCGCCTCGTGGGCGCCGCCGCGCACCGCCTCGCCCGCGGCCTCCTTGATGGCCGCGGTGCGGGAACCGCCGCGCACGCCGCCGCGCACCAGGCGGGCCGGCGGGGCGATGGAAAGGACCACCTTGCCGATGTGCCGGGCCTTCGCCATGTGCTGGAATGCGTCCACCACCTCCGTGATCGGGTACGCTTCGATCGGCAGGGCGTGGTAGGCGCCGGTGCGGAAATGCCCCATGATCTCGGCGAGCAGCTCGCGGATGAACTGCGGCCGCTCGATCATGATCGGCGTCATCTCGATCGCCGTGAATGTCAGATTGCGGGCGAACGGCCGCAGCCCGATCTGACTGTTCTGATAGATGTCGCGGGCGCCGATCTCCAGGAAACGCCCCTCCCGGGCCAGCACGTCCAGGCCGCGCAGGATGAAATCGCCGGCGAGCGAATTGAGCACGACGTCGACGCCGCGGCCATTCGTCACCCGCATCACATCGTCGGCGAAGCTGAGCGACCGGGAATCGAACACGTGCTCGATGCCGAGGGAATGCAGATAGTCGCGCTTGGCCGGGCTGCCGGCGGTGGCGATGATCTCGGCGCCGACCCGCCGCGCGCATTGCACGGCAGCCAGGCCCACGCCGCCCGCGGCCGCGTGGATCAGCACCCGCTCGCCCTTGGCCAGGCGCGCGTGGTTGTTCAACGCGTAGTGGGCCGTCAGGAAAACCAGGGGCACGGTCGCCCCTTCGGTGAAGCTGAGCTTGTCGTCCAGGAGGCCGCAGGCCGTCAGCGGAACCGTGAGGAAGCCGCTGAAACACTTCGCGCCCATCACGATCACGCGGTCGCCCGGCTGCAGCTCGGTGACGCCCGAGCCGACGGCGACGACCTGGCCGGCACCTTCGCCGCCAAAGCCCAGCGCCAGTCCGGCATCGTGCTCGGTCGAGAGCATGCCCAGCGCACGGAGGACGTCCTTGAAATTCAGCCCGGCGGCGCAGATCTGCACCTCGACTTCGCCCGGGCCGGGCGCGATGCGCGCGGAAGGCACGATGGCGAGCGTATCGAGCGAACCCAACGCCGACATGTCCACCTGGAAGTTTTCCGCTTCCGGCAGGAACGGGAAGAGGCCGGTTTTGGGGGCCGATTTGACGTTGCCGGAACCCGCGCTCGCCGCCGCTTCGATCTGGCTGAGCGTGTAGTCCTCCATCACGAGCAGTTCGTTGCCCGCATCGTCGATCATGACGGCTTCCAGCACGAACTTGCCCTTGCCGTCGTCGGACACGACCCTGATGTGGCTGCGCACGCGGGGCGTCAGAGGGCCGTAGACGTGGACCACCTTGTGGGCGAACGGAATGAACACGCCGCCATGCTTGAGCTTGAGCGGGAAAAACGCCGTGAGGTCGAGCAAACCCGGATGCAGCGGATGAACCTTGACGTCGCCCCGCAGATGGTCGGCGAGCCGCTGTTCGGCCACGCCCTCGTCGACGCCCATCCGCACCCATTCGGGCGTGAGCCAGCGCGGCCCCACCACCAGATGGGAGGCCTGCTTGACGCTCATGCCCGGGGAAGCGTGTGACGAAGCCTGCGCATCGATGACCTCGCCATTGCAGCGGGCCACGATCTGGTCGAAATCCACCTTGGCGGCCGGGCGGGGACTGCCCACCGCGATGTGCCCTATGCAATGCTCCAGCCAGTTTTCCGGATCATGCGGCGTGGGACTTTTGACGACGAAATCGTAGCCGTCCCCCGCGGGGGTCAGCACCACATGAAGGCCGCGCGTTTCGTCCGGCTCGATGGCAAAAACCGCCAGGATGTAAACATCGGTCAGGCGATACGTGCCGGTCGCGTCGGCGTGCCGGGCGAAGGCGGAGCGGGCCAATTCGAGATACGCCGTTCCCGGCATCGTGGGCTTGCCGTAGAGAACGTGATCCGAAACGAACCAGCATTTGGCGGCGCTGATGTCGGCCACGTAATGGATCACTTCTCCGTCCATCCGCACGCGCGAAAAGATCGGGTGCTCGATCTCCTGAAACGCCGACGCCTGCTTGAACATCTGCGCCAGCTTGGGCCGCACCGCGGTTTCGACGGCCATGCCGACCTCGGACCAGGCGTCCCAATTGATCGAAAGCGACGGCGGCACGCCGCGGGCCGCGGAGGAAAGCGCCAGCGCATCGAGCGCCGAATTGGCGCCGCAATAGTCCACCTGGCCGAAGCCGCCGACCACCGCCGCCAGCGATGAGAAATGCACCAGGAAGTCCGGCGGATCGTCCCGCAGCACTTCCTCCAGAATCAGGGCCGCCTTGACCTTGGCGTCGATGACCGCGGCCGCTACCGCGCGCTCCTTGAGCTGGATCACGCCGTCACCGGGCAAGCCCGCGGAGTGAAAAACGCCGTCGATCCGGCCGAACTTCTCCCGCGCGGCCGCCACGGCCGTGCGCATATCCTCCGCGGCCGCCGAGTCGGCGCGCAGCACGATCACCGCGGCGCCGCGCTCCTGCAGCGCGCGGACGCTGCGGATGCGCCGGCTCGTGCGATCCTCATCGCCATGCTTCTCGAGCCAGGCCGCCCACTCCTCCGCGGGGGGAAGCGGCGAGCGATTGACGAGCACCAGCCGGGCTTGAGCGGTGCGAGCGAGCCAGTCGGCGACGGTCAAACCGATGCCGCCCAAGCCGCCCGTGATCAAATAGGTCCCGCCCGATTTCAAGCGCGGAGGCACGCCCTCGGCCGCCGACTCGAGACGCCGCGGCTGGAAACGCTGCACGTAACGGGTGGGGCCCCGCCAGGCGACGACCGGATCCCGGGGACCGGCGCTCAATTCCGCGATCGCCGCCGCGGCGGCCTCGTCCGGGGTCCCGCTGACGTCGACGGCGGCGCTGTAAATCTCGCGATATTCCTGCGCAATCACGCGGCACGGGCCAATCAGCGTGGCGCGTTCGGGCGAGGTCACGGGCTCGCCGGCGACCGAATGCAATCCCCGCGTCACCACGGCCAGGTGCAGATTCTCCGTGAACGTACCCTGGCCCAGGGCCTGTACCAGGCCCAGCAGGCTGTGGAAGCAGCGGTTTTGAGTCGTCTCGTAATGTTCGAGCGCCGCTCCCGGCGAGGGCAATTGGGCCGCCCACAGATGGGCGATGCGCTGCGGAAACTTTCCTTCTTCGCGCAAAGCGTCGACCAGCGCGACAAAATCCCCGGGCGTGCCGGGATTCACCCGGTATTGTCCGATGCCGAATTTTTCGAAGCCGAAGCCCGTTTCGACAATGGCCGGATCGTGTCCGGCCGCGCGCAGGCGGGCCTCCAGGGCGTCGCGGTCCGGGCTGGGATTGCCCAGCAGCAGCCAATTCTTCGGCCCTTCGCCCGCCGGAACATTGAGGGTGGCGGGAGCCCACTGGGGAGCGTAGAACCAGTCGGCGACGTCGTCGTGCCGCGCGGTCGAGCCAGCGGCCCGGCCGGTGCCATAGGCCGCGGCGGAGTCGGTCTGGACCCAATAGCGCAAACGGTCGAAAACATATTTCGGCAGAGGAATCCGCCGGCGGCGTTCTCCCGAAAAATAGGCTTCCCAATCGATGTCCGCACCCGCCGACCACAGGCGGCCGAGCGAATAGGCCAGCGCCAGGGCGTCGCTGATATCTTCGCGCGGATGGCGCATCGATGTGACCGGTTTGCCGTGCACGGCCACGTCGGGCCGCTGCCAGGCGAGCGCGCTGAGCGTGCGACCGGGCCCCACTTCCAAGGCAATCGACGTCCCGGATGCCAAAGCCGTCTTGGCGCCGTCCGAAAAGCGAACGGCCGAACGCAAATGCCGAGCCCAATAGGCCGGATCGGTCGCCTGCGCCGCCTGGATCCAATCGCCCGTGAGATTCGAAATGTAACGCAGTTTGGGGGCCTGCCGCGGCACGGCCGCCACCTTGGCCGTGAATTCCGCGAGGATCGGCTCCATCATCGCGGAATGGAAAGCGTGCGACGTCTGCAGGCGCCGGCTGGTCAGCCCGCGCTCCGTCAGCGTCCGTTCGAGCGCGTCGATGCGCTCCTCCGGCCCGGATAGCACGCACGACTCCGGCGAATTGACCGCCGCCAGCGAAATTCCGTCATCCAGATAGCCGGTCGCGGTCGCCTCATCGCAGCCCACCGAAAGCATGGCTCCGCGCGGCAGCGACTGCATCAGGCGGCCGCGTTCCGCGACCAGCGCCAAGGCGTCCTCCGGCGCAAACACCCCGGCCATCGCGGCCGCGACATATTCCCCAATGCTGTGGCCGATCATCGCGTCGGGCCGAACGCCCCAGCTTTCCCAGAGGCGGGCCAGCGCATATTCGACGACAAAGAGCGCGGGCTGGGCCAGGGCGGTCTGCTTCAACCGATCGGTCGCCGCCGCCTCTTGGTCCTTGCTGGCCGGATAAAGCACCGTTCGCAGGTCGAACCCAAGCAGGGGCTTCAGCAGGTCGCAGCCCCAGTCAACCTCCGCGCGGAACACCGCCTCCGACTCATACAATCCCCGGCCCATGTTGACGTGCTGCGCACCCTGTCCGGGAAAAAGAAATACCATCGGCCGCCGGGCGGCCACCGCGGCGGTCTTGGAAGCGTTGGGATCCTCCAGGATCTTGATCAGCTCGGACGCGTCGCGTCCGATCACGACCCGGCGGTGTTCGAACGCCTTGCGCCCAATCGCCAGCGTGTAGGCCGCGTCCGCCAAATTGAGCTGAGGACGCTCGGCCAGGTGCTTGGCCAGTTCCACACACATCGCCTCCAGGCTCTTCGCCGTGCGGGCGGAGACGACCCAGACGTAATTCGGACGGGACGGACCCGAGGGAACCGGCTCCGGAGCCTGTTCGATCACCGCATGGGCATTCGTGCCGCCCACGCCGAGCGAAGAAACGAGCGCGCGCCTCGGTCCGCCCGAGACCGGCCACGTTCCCACCTTGTCCGCAACGACGAACGGGCTGTTCGCAAAATCGATCTTGGGATTGGGCGCGGTATAATTCACGGTCGGCGGTATTACGCCCTCCTTGACGCACAGGACGGCCTTCATCAGTCCGGCAACGCCCGCAGCTCGGTCCAAATGCCCGAAATTGCCCTTCACCGAACTGAGCGCGCAGAAACGCCGCCGTTCGGTCCACAGCGAAAACGCCTTGGAGAGCGCGCTTACCTCGATCGGGTCGCCGACCAGCGTCGCGGTGCCGTGCGCTTCGACAAAACCGATTGACTCCGGATGCACCCCGGACCGTTCGAGCGCGGAGGTGATGGATTCGACCTGCCCCTGCACGCTGGGCGCGAGAAAGCCCGCCTTGACCGAGCCGTCGTTGTTGATGGCCGAGCCGCGAATGGCCGCGTGAATGGTGTCTCCATCGGCGATCGCCCGGTCGAGGCGCTTGAGCACGACCATCCCCACGCCGTTGCCGAAAACGGTGCCGCTCGCCTGGGCGTCGAATGGACGGCAATGGCCGTCCTTGGAAAGGATGCTTCCCTCCTCATACATGTAACCGCCCGCACCTTCCCCGTTGAGCGAGACGCCGCCGGCCAGCACCATGTCGCTGTCGCCGCACAGGATGCTCTGGCAGCCCAGATGAACCGCCACCAGGGAGGTCGAGCAGTAGGTCTGCACCGTGACGCCGGGCCCGCGCAGGTTCAGCTTGTAGGAGACGATCGTCGCCAGCGCATCGCGGTCGTTGAACATGCTCAGGGACGAAATCGAACCCATGTGCTCCGTCAGCAGGGCGGCCTGCGGGAGCAAATTGTGCATGAAATACTTCGAGAGGTTCGCTCCGGCAAAGACGCCGATGCGGCCGCGGTAGCGTTCCGGATCGTAACCCGCGTCCTCCAAGGCCTGCCAGCAGGTCTCGAGCAGAATGCGGACCTGCGGATCGATGATTTCGGCCTCGCGTTGGTTGAAGCCAAAGAAAGCCGGCTCAAAGGCGGCGATATCTCCGATTTCCGGATTCGCGGCGACAAAGCCCGGGGCACGCGCCGCCTCTCGCGGAATGCCTACGGCCGCCAGCTCGTCCTCCGTGAAATACGAGATCGTTTCGGCGGACCCGAGCAAGTTCGTCCAAAACTGGCGGACGCTGGTCGCACCGGGGTACCGCAATTGCATGCCAATCACCGCCACGGCTTTCGCCGTGTCGATGGAATCTGCGCTAGACGCCACCATTTGAGCGGAGGCTGCGATCCGCTCTCACCACTCTCAAGCGCAAAATACTTTCCAGACGCCGCTGACCCCAAAAGATGCCTTTCGACGTCGCTTGGCGCACGCGCTGTAGCCGGGGGCGCTGACCCCGGCGGTACCGCTTTCGACATCGCAATTGCCGGGGTCAGCGCCCCCGGCTACAGCGATTCCCTCGAAACTACGCCGGCTTTTCCGCCCAGAACCGCTTCCGCTCGAACGGATAAGTGGGCAGCGCAACGGGCCTTCCCAAAGCAAAAATCCCATCTTCCGCCAGCGGCCGGCCTTCCAGCCATCGCCGAATCGAAAGCGGAACCGAAAGATTCTGCCCGGTGCCGCGTCGGAGGGCGGCGGCAGCCTCCGAGGTGTTCAAGGCCGATGTGGCAAAACGGTGGGCAAAGGCGCGCCGGCCCTGGCGAAGCGTCCAGGCCACATCGGCCAGATCAAGTTCCGGATGGCTCGCCAAATGGTCCGCCAGGCGGCGCCGGGCGGCGTCGAGCGCGGACGCGGTCCGGGCGGAGACGAGCAGCCAATGGGGGCCCTTCGTCGCGGGCGCCGCCGCCGCCCGCTCGGGCGCCTGCTCCAGCACCACATGCGCATTCGTGCCTCCGATGCCAAAGGAGCTGACGCCCGCCCGGCGCAAACCCGGCAGCGGCCAGTCGATGGGCTCCGCATTGACGAAAAAGGGGCTCCCTCCTAGGGCGAGCTTGGGATTGGGAGATTGAAAGTGGAGCGTGGCCGGGATCTTTCCGGTTTTCACGGCCAGCGCCGCCTTGATCAGGCCCGCGACGCCCGCGGCGGCATCCAGATGCCCGATATTGGACTTCACGGAGCCCAGCGCGCAGAAGGCACGCCGCTGCGTGCTGGACCGAAAGACCTGCGTGAGCGCCGCCACTTCGATGGGATCGCCCAGCGGGGTTGCCGTTCCGTGAGCTTCGATGTAACCCAGGGTATCCGGCAAAACGCCCGCCGCGGCCTGCGCCAGCGCGATCGCGCGAGCCTGCCCTTCCAGCGCGGGAGCGGTGAAACCCACCTTGCCCGAGCCGTCATTGTTCACCGCCGATCCTCGAATGATGGCGATGATGGGATCGCCGCCCGCGTCCTCGAGGCGCTTGAGCGCCACAACGCCGCAGCCACTGCCCGGCACCGTGCCCTGCGCGGCGGCATCGAACGGCCGGCACTTGCCGTCGGGCGAGGTGATCCCGCCGGCCTGGTGCAGATAACCGGCCCGCTGCGGCACTTTGACGGATACGCCTCCCGCCAGCGCCAGGTCGCACTGGAAATTCAGCAGGCTCTGACAGGCCAGCTGCACGGCCACGAGCGAGGTGGAACAGGCCGTCTGCACCGTGAGCGCCGGTCCCCGCAGATCGAGCTTATAGGCCAGCTGCTGGGTCAGTGAATCCTTGTCGTTCGCGATGCAGATCTGATACAGCCCGATGTCCTCGATGAGCTTGGGATCGGAGACCAGGTGGTAGAGCAGGTAGGTGTTGGGTCCGCAGCCGCCGAATACGCCAATGCTGCCGTCGAATTTCGCGGGCTCCACCGCCGCGTTCTCCAAAGCCTCCCACGCCGTCTCGAAAAATACCCGATGCTGGGGATCGAGCACCTCGGCGTGCCGCGGCGTGAACCCGAAGAAATCCGCGTCAAACCGGTCGAAGTCCTCAATGACGCCGCCCGCGCGCACCAGTCCGGGCGCGGTTCGCTGCGCGTCGGTCATTCCGGCCGCCGACAATTCAACATCCGTAAATTGGGCGATGCCCTCGCGGCCTGCGCAGAGGTTGCGCCAAAAGTCCTCCACGTCGACGGCACCCGGAAATCGTCCGGCCATTCCAACGATGGCGATCGCATCGGGCGGCGGCCCCGCTTCCGGTGCGCTCATGGTCTCGCCTCCGCCGGGGAGCGTCCGCGGCGCCGCCGTTCAAGCGCGGCCCGCTGCGCGGCGGCGCGATCCGCGGCGACGGCAACCGGATTCGCTCCTTCTGCCGGGCCTCCTTCCAAATGCGACGCCAACGCCCGGATGGTGGGATGCGCAAACAGGTCGAGCATCGGCACCGGGCGTCCCAGCGCCGCTTGGAGCCGCAGTTGCACCGAGACGAGCCGGAGCGAGTGACCCCCGACATCGAAGAAGTTTCGGTCCACGCCGACGTCGGCCAGGCCGAGCACATCGCGCCAGATCGCCGCGAGGGTCTGTTCCAGCGGAGTTTCCGGCGCCGCGCCGGAAGCCATGCCCCCGCCCCCGCCCGCCGGGGCACCGTCCGGCACGATCAGCGCCCTCCGATCGATCTTGCCGCTGGTCGTCAACGGCAGCCGATCCAACTTTACCCAGCGCGCCGGGACCATCGCAGCCGGCAAGCGCCCCCTCAGGGCGGTCCGAAGCGCCCCTTCATCCGGCCCGGCCGGGCCCGCCGGCACCCACCAGGCGATGAGTGTCGGTTCGCCGCGTTCCGCGCGCACCTCCGCCGCCGCCGCCGCCACGTCCGGCAAGGCGGCCAGCGCCGCCTCCACTTCGCCCAGCTCGATGCGAATTCCCCGAATCTTGACCTGCCGGTCGGCCCGCCCGCGAAAATCCAGCGTGCCATCCGGCCGCCACCGCGCGAGATCGCCAGTCCGGTAGAGCCGGGCTCCCCGCTGCTGAGCAAAGGGATCCGCCACGAACGCCTCGGCCGTCAACTCGGGCCGCCCCAGGTAGCCGATCGCCAATTGATCTCCGCCCAGATAAATTTCGCCGGTGGCCCCCGCCGGCACCCGCCGCCGAAGCGAATCCAGGAGCCGCACCGTGGTGCCCGCGATCGGACCGCCGATGGAGGGAAGGCCGTCGTTGTCTCCCGGGGTGATTTCGCCCGAGGTGGCGACCACGGTGTTCTCCGTCGGCCCATAATTGTTGCTGAGCCGGAACGGAAGCCCCGCCGGCGGACGCCGACGCAGCCGGTCGCCGCCCGTCAGCATCCAGCGCATGGATACACCTTCCGGCCATTCCAGGCCCAGCAGCAGTTCGGCGATCGGCGTCGGAGCGAAGCTCACCGCGATCTTTTCCGCGGCCAGCCAGTCGCGAAATGCCGCCGGATCCGCGACGGTCGCCAATGCCGGCACGACCAGCGTGCCGCCCGAGGCCAAAGTCGGCCAGGCCTCCCACACGGACGCGTCGAATCCCGGCCCGGCGAGGAGCGTGGTCGAATCGGCGGGGCGAAGCTCAAACGCCTGCCGGTGCCACGCCACCAGTCCGGCCAGCGACCGATGCCCCACCACGACGCCCTTGGGCGTCCCGGTCGAGCCCGAAGTATAGATCACATAAGCGGTCCCTGCAGCCGGGGGCGACGACCCCGGCCCGCCGGGCTCACCGAGGCCGGCCCCATCTCGCGACTCAAACGCCCCCTCGGTCACCACGGTCAATTTCCCGGCAAATACCTCGTTGCCCGCCGAATCGGTCACAACGGCCGCCACCCCCGCATCCACGGCCATCTCCCGCAACCGGTCCGCCGGATGATTCGGATCGAGCGGCAAATAGGCCCCGCCAGCCAGCCAGGCCGCCAGCTGCGCGACGATCGCGCCCGGCGAAGGGGAAAGACAAACGGCGAACCGCCGCTCATTCCCATTTTGCCCGGCGACGCGATCCAGAATTTTCGCCAGCTGCTCCGCCCGCCCCGCCAGCTGCGCGTAGCTCACCGTCTCGCCGCCCGCCCGAATTGCCGCCGCCTCCGGCGTCTTCCGCGCCCATTCCAGAACCTGTTCCGGCACCGGCCGCAAATCCGCCCCGGACACCGGTTCACCGTGTTCCCATCGTTCCAGCGCCGCCCGTTCAGCCTCATCCGGCTTGGTCAACGCTCCCAAGGTCGTTTCCGGCGCCCCGGCTGCCCGCCGCAGGCAGCGCTCCACCAGACGCGCCATCGCCTCCGCGCTCGCCGCCGAAAACAGATCGGACCGCAGAATCAAACCGCCTTCGATCTCCTCGCCAGTGTCGACCACCGAAAGCGTCACGTCGAATTTCGCCGAAACCTCCCTCGGTTCGATCGGCTCGAGCGTCAGGCCCGGCAACGCCAGACGCCCGCCCTCGCGCGTGTCGAACGCCAGCACCGCCTGCACCAGCGGCGCGTGGCTGAGCTCGCGGCCGGGATTCAATTCCTCCACGAGCCGGTCAAACGGCGTATCCTGACGGGCCAACGCGTCCTGGACGACCGTGCGGGTGCGCCGCACGCATTCGACGAAGCTGGGATCGCCCTCCAATTCCGCCCGCAGGACGAGGGTGTTGACGAAGAAACCGATCAGCGGCTCCCATTCGCGCCGAGTGCGGCCCGCCACCGGCGTGCCCACGGCAAAATCGCGCTGCCCGCTCCACGCGGCCAGCACCGCTTCGAAGGCCGCCAGCACGACGACAAACAGCGTGGTCTGCTCCTCCCGGGCCAAGGCGGCCAGCGCCGCGCGTTCCGCGGCGGAAAGCTGAAGGCGCGCCCCCACTCCGCCAAATCCCTGCACGGCGGGGCGGACGCGATCCGCCGGCAATTCGAGCGCCGGAAGGCCCTGCAGGCGCTCCCGCCACCATCGCAGCGAGTCGGCCGCCGCCGCTCCCAGCGCCGCCGTCCGCTGGGCCAGCGCATAATCCGCATACTGCGCCGGCAGCGGTTCCACGCTGCCCGGGTTCGAATAGTGCGCGCCGATTTCCCGCACCAGCACGCGAATCGACCATCCGTCGCAAACCAGGTGATGCAGCGCGCCAATGACGACGTGGTCGTCCGTTCCGATCCGGAGCACCCGAACCCGAGCCAGCGGCCCCCGATCCAGGGCAAACGACCGGGAAGCGGCGTCCTCCGCCGCCTGCAGCGCCGAGGTTTCGGCCTCGGCGCCCGATCCCAAATCCACGAATTCAAACGGCATCGAGGAGGACGACGCGGGGAGAATGCGCTGCGTGGGCTCCCCCTCCGCGCCGGTCACAAAGATGGTGCGAAGCGATTCCTGGCGGCCGGCCACCTGCTCCAGGCTCCGTCCAAAGCGCTCGACGTCCAGCGGCCCGCGCAGCCGAAAGGCAAAGACGACGTTATAGGCGGGATTGCCCGGGACCAGCCGATCGAGAAACCACAGGCGGCGCTGCGCAAAGGACAGCGGGGCATCGCTTCCGGCCGGACGCGCCGCCACCGCCCGCGCCATCGTGGATCCCCGTGCGCGATCGGCAGCCTGGCCGCGCGCCGGCTCGTGCTCCTCCGCCGCCCGCGCGCATCCGGCCACGGTGGGATCCTCGAAAAGGCGGAGGAGGGGCAATTCGATGCCGAGCGATTCGCGCACGCGCGAAATGAATTGCGTCGCCAGCAGCGAATGCCCGCCCAGCGCGAAGAAATTATCCTCCCGGGCCACTTCGCGCGCGCCCAGCAAGTCGCGCCAAGTCGCCGCCACAAATTCCTCCACCGGGCCCTGGGGCGCGGCTCCGCCGGACGAGACCGGCGCGGCCGGTTCGGGAAGGGCCCGGCGATCGAGCTTGCCGTTGGCCGTCAGCGGCCACCGATCGACCGCCACCAACGCGGACGGCACCATATAATCGGGCAGACGGGCGCCCAATTCGCGGCGAATTTCCTCCGAATCGATCGCCGCGCCGTCCCGCGCCGTGACGTAGGCCACCAGCCGCGCAGCGCCGCCGGACTCCCGCGCCAGCACGACGGCCTCCGCCACCGCCGGCTGCCGGACCAGGGCCGCCTCGATTTCCCCCAGTTCGATGCGAAAGCCGCGAATCTTCACCTGGTGGTCGTTGCGGCCCAGGTAGTCGAGGCCGCCATCGTTTCGCCAGCGTCCCACGTCGCCCGTCCGGTACATGCGGCCGCCCGGCGGCCCCCACGGATCCGGCACGAATCGCTCGGCGGTCAGTTCCGGCCGGCGCAGGTACCCGCGGGCCAGTCCGGGCCCGGCGACATGGAGCTCGCCCGTGACGCCCGCCGGCACCGGGCGGAAGTATTCATCCAATACATACACCGCCAGGTCCGGGATGCCCGCGCCGATCTTGCTCGGCCCGGGGACCGCGTCCGCCGCGGACAGCGGCACGTAGCTGACGTGCACCGTGGTCTCCGTGATGCCGTACATGTTGACCAGGCGGGGAGCATCCTCCGGGTGGCGGGCATACCAGCCGGCCAGCCGGTCGAGCGCCAGCGCCTCGCCGCCAAAAATCACCCGGCGCAGCGCCAGCCGCGCGCCCAGCTCCGGAGTCTCCGCCTCCGCCGCCGCCAATTGGTAAAAGGCCGAAGGGGTCTGGTTGAGCACCGTCACGCGCTCGCGAGCCAAAAGCGCCAGGAATTCTCCCGGCGACCGCGTCACCAGGTGCGGAACGATCACCAGCCGGCCGCCATACAGCAGGGCGCCCCAGATTTCCCACACCGAAAAGTCAAACGTCGGCGAGTGAAACAGCGTCCAGACATCCTCCCGCCCAAAATGAAACCACGGCTCCGTCTGATCGAACAGCCGCGTCGCGTTGTGGTGCGTCACCATCACCCCCTTGGGCACGCCGGTCGACCCCGACGTATAGATGACATAGGCCGGCAAGTCTCGATGAAGCCGCCCGCGCCGTTCGCCCGCCGTGAGATCCATCGGGGATCGTTCCGCCAATTGGGCGGCCGTTTCCGTCTCATCGAGCAGAATGCGTTCCGCGGTTTCCGGAAATCGGCCCGCATAGCGCTGCATCGTCAGGCAGGCAGCCGGACGCGCATCGGCCAGCATCATCCGCAGCCGCTCGGAAGGATGTTCCGGATCGAGGGGCAGGTAAGCCGCGCCCGCCTTGGCCACCGCGATCAGGCCGACGATCAGCTCGTCCGACCGGGGAAGGCACAACGCCACCAAGTCCTCGGGGCCCACGCCGCGGCCGGCCAGCTCCCGCGCCAGCCGATTCGCGCGGGCGTTCAGTTCGGCGTAGGAAAGACTGTTGCCCTCCCAGCAGATCGCCACCGCCTCTGGCGCTTCGGCCACCCGCCGCTCAAACCGCTCGGCGATCGTTTCGCTGCAGCCGAGGGCGCTGACCCCGGCACCTGCGATATCGAAAGCGGAAAAGCGCGTGGGGACCACGCGCTCCACCTCGGGATCGCCCCCGGCTACCGCGCAAGCGCCACCCGACCAATTCCTGATCTCCGCAATTTCGGCCGGCGTCACCCACGCCAAATCCCGCAGCGCCGCCTCCGGCCTCTCCGCCGCATCGCGAATCAGCACGCTGAGCCGATCAAGGAACCGCTGCGCCGTCGTTTCCTGAAACAAATCCGAATCGTATTCGAGGCATAGGCCAACGGACCCATCGGCCGCCTCCGCCGCCGTCAGCGTCAGTTCAAACTTGGCGCCCGCCACTCCGGCCTCGATTGGGCTCAACGCGATCTGGTCCGAGGACCATTCGCCCCGCGGAGCATTGTGGAGGCTGAACATCGTTTGGAACAGGGGGGTTCGGCCGCTGACCCGCGGCGGCTGGAGTTTCTCAAGGATCTGTTCGAACAGCACCTCCTGGCGGTCGAACGCATTCAGCGTCCGGTCGCGCACCCGGCCGATCATTTCCTTGAACGAATGGAGCGGCGCCACATCCGAGCGCACCACGAGGGTGTTCACGAACAATCCAATCAATGGCTCCCATTCCGGTCGGACGCGGCCGGCGACCGGCACGCCCACCCCAAAATCGGCCTGGCCGGAATGGCGCCACAGCCAGGTCTCCCATCCGGCCAGCAGCACCATGAAGAGGGTGGCGCCTTCCGAACGGGCGGTCTCCCGCAGCTTGGCCGCGACCGCGGCTGCGATGTCCGTGCTCAGCCGCCCGCCCCGATACGTGCGCACCGCGGTCCGAAGTCCGTCGGTGGGCAGTTCGATGGTCGGAATGTCGCGCAATTCCTTCGCCCATGCGTTCAGGCTTTCCGCAAATTCGCCCGAGGCGGCCCGCGCCTGTTGCCAGGCGGCATAGTCGCCATAGGTCGGCGACGCGGCCGGCAGGGTTTCGCCGGCGTAGAGCCGCCCTAAGTCCCGCAACAGAATCGCCTCCGACCAGCCGTCGAAGGCCGCATGGTGAAACGTGAAACCCAGCCGATGTTCGTCCGGCCCGATTTTTGCGAGGCGCACCTTCCACAGCGGTCCCCGCCCCAAGTCGAAGCCGGCGGTCGCGTCCGCCCGAAGTCCCGCTTCCCAATTTTCCGCCTGCGTCTCGTCCAGCCGCATGGCCGGGGCGGGAAGCGCCACCACTTCGCCCCCCTGCTCCACCAACGCGCTTCGCAACGGCTCGTGGCGATCCGCCAAAGCGGACAGCGCACGCTCCAAGCGGGCGCGGTCGAGTGGGCCGCCGACGCGCACGGCGATCTGGATCAGGCTGGCCGGATTGTTGGGAGAAAGCCGATCCAGCACCCAAAATCGGCGCTGTTCGGGCGCAGCGACGGTTCGCGCTCCCGCCGGCCGAACCGTCACCGGTGTATTCAGTCCGCCCGGACGCCGTCCGAGCGCAATGCGCGCCGCCAGGGTCCGAGGCGTTGAAGACGAAAAGACCTCGCTCAACGCGAGACCCGGCGCCAGGCGGTCGCGCAAACGCGCCACCAGCCGGGTGGCCGCGAGCGAATGGCCGCCCAGTTGAAAGAAATCGTCGTCCGGTCCGACCTTCCCGGTGCGCAGCACTTCCGCGAAGGCATCTGCGACCAAGGTCTCAATGGGGGTCGCATCCCGCGTCGCGGCATTGGAGGCGGCAGCCGGCGACAAACCATGGCGCTCCGGCTCCGGCAAGGCGGCCCGGTCGATTTTCCCGCCGGGAGTTTGGGGCAGAGCCGCGGGGAACGACCACGCTCCCGGCACGAAATGAGCCGGCAACCGCGAGGCCAGCCAGCTTCTCAATTCCGCCACCGCCAGCGACTCTCCCGGCTTCGGAACCACCCAGGCGACGAGTTCCGCCTCACCGTCGCCGGCCCTGCGGACATCGACAAATGCTTCCCGGACCTGCGCGTGCGCGGTCAGCGCCGCCTCCACTTCGCCCAGTTCGATGCGATAGCCGCGCACCTTCACCTGGCGATCGAGCCGGCCGACAAATTCCAACTGGCCCTCCGCATTCCAGCGCGCCAGATCCCCCGTGCGATAAAGCCGCTCGCCGGGCCGGTCGCTGAACGGATGCGGAATGAACCGTTCGGCGGTCAGATCCGGACGCGCCCAATAGCCCCAGCTCAAATTGGGCCCCGCGAGGCACAATTCGCCCACGACGCCAGCCGGAACCGGCAGACCGCTGGGGCCCAGCACCAGCGCTTCGGTCGGGGGAATCGGCCGGCCGATGGGAACCGAACTGCCGACCGAATCGCACTCGGCCCAGGTGGCGATCACGGTGGCTTCCGTCGGACCATAGGCGTTGACGAACGTTCGGCCCGGCGCCCACCGCGCGACCAATTCCGGCCACAAGGCCTCTCCGCCCACGACCAGCACCCGCAGCTGGGGCAAATCCGAATGGGGCAGATGCGCCAGAGCGCTGGGCGGGAGCAGAATGGAAGAAATGCGACGATCCCGCAAAGTCGCAGCGAGGGGATCTCCCGGCAGCAAATCCATCGCCGGCGCGGAAACCAGCGCGGCGCCGGACGCGAGGGCCAGGGTGATCTCCCACACCGAAGCGTCGAAACCGATCGACGCAAATTGAAGCACGCGATCGCCCGGCCCGAGTCCGCACTTCTGTCGCTGGAATTGGGTCAGACGTTCCCACGAGGCATGGTCGATCATCACGCCCTTGGGCCGGCCCGTGGAACCGGACGTGTAGATCAAATAGGCGAGGTGCGATGGATTGGGCGCACGGATCGCGCTTCCAGTCGGCTCCGCCGCGGCCGCCAGATCCTCCCACTCGATCGATTCCGCCTTCGATTGATCGAAGCGCCGGGAGGCATCCCGAAACTGCAGCAGCCATTTTGCACCGGAATCCTCCACCGTGCCCGCCAGGCGTTCATTCGGATACGCGGGATCGAGCGGCACGTAGGCGGCGCCGGCCTTGAGCACGGAAAGAATCGCGGCGATGAGGGCATTGCCTCTCGGCAGGCAAACCGCCACGCGTTCTCCGGGTCCCACTCCGCGCCGCCGCAATTGCGCCGCCGCCCGGTTGGTCAGTTTGGCCAGTTCGGCGTAAGAGAGTGTATCCTCGCCGCCAATGAGCGCCGCGGCCGAAGGTTGGAGCGCCGCCAGTTCCTCGAATCGATCCAACCAACAGCGTGGCGGGGGCGAATCCACGGTCGGCGCATTCGCGGAGGCTGACTGCCACCGAGCGCGTTGCGCGTTCGTCCTGAGGTCAAATTCGATCAATCGCCGATCCGCGCCACTTGCCAAACCGACCAGCGCCGTTTGCCAGTGCGAGGCCGCCCGCTCCGCCGCCGGCCGTCCCACCTGGGATCCGTCATAGAGAAATCGCGCGGACAGGACGCCGTCCGCCATCGCGGCGGCGATGGTCAACGCATAGTGAGTCCGCTCCTGGGTATGGCCGCCGGAAAGCCGCAGTCCGCCTTTTGAGCCGCCGGGCGCCGGGTAGTTCTCAAACGCAAACACGGTCCGGAAAAGATCCTCGCCGGGCGGCAATCCAGCCGCCTCGCGAATCGCCACCAGGGGCGTGTGTTCGTGGGTTCGCGCCGTTGCCGCCGCCGTTTGCATCCCTCGGAGCCAATCGCCAGCCGGCAACTCGGGCCGCAACCGGACACGGACGGGAAGCGTCGCGATGAAGAGACCGATCATTTCCTGGGCGCCCGCCAAATCCGGGGGGCGGCCCGCCGCGACGGTTCCAAAGACCACGTCATCCCGGCCGGTCAGCCGCGAGAGAGCCAGCGCCCACGCTCCCTGGCAGAGCGTGGCCAGGGTGACACGCTGATCGCGGCTCATCCGGCTCAAATTTTCCGTTTCTTCGCTGGAAAAACTCACGGGGATTTCTCCGGCCGCATCGCCGGCATTTGCGATCGCGCTTTCGCCGGTCGGGACCGGAGTTGACCCGTCCATCCCCGACAACAGCCCGGACCAAAAGTCGCCGGCCGCGGCGGCATTTCGCCGGCGGAGCCAGGCGATGAAATCCCGGTACGGCCGGCGGGGCGGCAAGCCCAGCGGGCGCCCGGCGGAACGAGCGTCACAAGCCTCGCTCCATTCTCCGAGGAGAAGCGGCAGGCACCAGCCGTCCAGCAGCAGATGGCTATGGGTCCAGATGACGTGGCGGCGGGCCGCGCCCGTGCGCACGATCACCAGGCGCATGAGCGGGGCGCGGGCCAGATCGAAGCCCCGCACCTGTTCCGCCGCCGCCAGACGCGCGAGTCGTTCTGCCGACGGGGGCGTTCCGACCGTCCAGTCGAGATGTTCGACCGGCACCACCGCGCGCCGATGCACCACCTGCACGGGCCGCTCCAACCCTTCCCACTGAAACGAGGTGCGCAGAGCCGGGTGGCGGTCGGTCACATCCTGCCACGCCGCCGCGAGCACGCGGTCGTCCGCCTCGCCGTCCAGATCGAACCTCAATTGTTCGCAATAAGCGGTCGACGCAGGTTCGCGCAACAGGTGGAACAGCATCCCTTCCTGCATGGGCGAAAGCTCATAGATATCCTCGATGTTGCGGGCGTCTGCCGCCATGGAACCGCCCATTGAAGGGCATTCCCGCCCGGTGTAAAGGTGGAGCGCATGGTCCCCATGCGGTTTAACGTCCACCCGCATTTGGTTGTCGCCGGGGGCGCTGACCCCGGCAGTTCCGCTTTCGATATCGCACGCGCCGGAGTCACCGCCCCCGGCGACAGCTCCACCCTCCGCTTCTGGCTCGCATCGCTTTTAAGCCAAACCAAGGCTACGGCCTGAATTCCTAGCGCCCCCCACACCCATGAAACTCGGCAAAATCCTCGGCCGCGTCGTAATCGTCCTGATTGGACTTTTTCTCATCTACGTTTTCTTCGCTCCACTTCCGTTCGACCTGGGTTCGTGGCAGCCCCCCGTGCCGCCGGCTCCTGAAGGCCCCTATGCCCCCAATTCCGTCCTGGCGTCGGTCACCCGGCTCGAATTGGGAGGACATTTCGCGCCGGAGGATATCGCGCTCGACCGCCAGGGGCGCATCTATGGCGGCACCGTCGACGGCAAGATCGTTCGTCTGGATGCCGACGGCACACATCCCCAGGTATTCGCGGACACCCATGGCCGCCCGCTCGGTCTGATCTTCGACGCCTCCGGAAACCTGCTTGTGTCCGACGCCGACAAGGGATTGCTGAAGGTCGATCCCACCGGCGCGATCACCGTCCTGGCGACCGAAGCCGACGGCGACCCGTTCCGCTGCACCAACGACCTGGACGTGGCCGCCGACGGCACGATCTATTTCACGGACTCGTCCGACAAGTATCCGATCCAGGCCTTCATGATCGATCTCATCGAGCATCAGCCCCGCGGACGATTCATGTCCTACGATCCGAATACGAAAAAAGTGACGGTGCTCGTCCCCCATCGCTATTTCGCCAACGGCGTCGCCATCAGTCCCGATCAGTCCTTCGTGCTCTTTGTGGAAACCGGCTCGTACAAGGTGACTCGTTACTGGCTCAAGGGGCCCAAGCAGGGAACGGTCGACGACTTTGCCTCCGATCTGCCCGGAATTCCCGACGGCATTCTGGAAAACGGCCAGGGCGATTACTGGGTGACGCTCGTCAGCCCGCGCGATCCGCTTTTTGACTGGCTCATGGATCATCCCTTCCTGCGCAAAGCCTACCTGCGGCTGCCCGGCTTCATGCGCCCCGCCCAAAAGGAATTCGCCTATGTCCTGGAGCTGGATGCGAACGGCCACGCCGTGCGGAATCTTCAGGACACCTCGTCCGGCGCGTTCATCAAGATCACGAACGCCGTGGAGCACGACGGGCAGCTTTACCTGGGCAACATTGGCCAGGGTGCGATCGGACGCGTGGCGCTGCCGGCGATGGCGAACTGAGCGGCGTCACGGCACTTCGTAGACTTCGAGCAGATCCCAACCGCCCGCGCCGGAAGCGCTCGACGATTGTACCGTGTAAGTTCCCGGCGACAAACTGACCAGAACGGCCGAATCTGCGCTCGAAGCGTTAGATAGCGCAAAGGCGTAGACCGCTGAGGCCGCCGATTGGATCGACGGGTCCCCTCCCCAGCCCTGATTCGAATCAATCACCACCTGCTGGTGGTCGTAGACCGTCAAGGTCGGATCGGCCATCACGCCCATCAGGTGAAATCCAGCCAGGGACGGTCCATCCGCTCGAATCAGAACGGTCCGCGCCGTTTGACCGGCGATGGAGAAACCGACCGTCATCGATCCGTTCGCAGGCAGTTTCTGCAAACACGAAACATTGATGAGCCTCGGCGTAACGCCCGCCATGAACTGGCTTGAACCATCATAAATCTCCGCCAGCAATGTTCCTGCGGCGCCCGATCGGCTGGATGCCTGAACGGTATAAATGCCGCCGGTCTGCGACGTCGCCAAGGCCGAGTCCGCGCTCTGGGGATTGGTGAGCGCGAAAGCGTCCACCAACGCGTCCAGCGCGGTCACTTGGATTTCGTTGGCCGTAGTGCTGGCCCAGCCCTGATTCGCCGCAATTTGCTCCTGGTTGCCGTTGAAAAGAACCAGCTGGGGGTCGATCAAAACGTTTGAGACGCCAAAGTTCGTGAGCGCAGGACCCGTCACCCGGACCAGCAGTGGTTCGCTCGACGCGGCCACGCCGTCGCCCGTCGAGAATCCCATCGTGATGTTATTGGCGGTGCCAGCCGCTAGCGGAGCCAGGACCGAAACGTTCACCAAATGGCCCATCTGGGCGTTTTGATCCAAAGTCAGAACCGCCGCGTCGCTAAGAACGGCGCCCGCCGAGGTCGTCACGAGACACGTGTAGGAACCGGCATTCGCGGCGGTCACGCTCGTCACGAATAGAGTCGGACCCGTGCCGTTGGCAACGGGGACCCCATTCAAAAACCACTGATACGTCCCCGCGCTGTCGCCAGTCGCGTCAGGCTGCACATGCGTCGTCACCGTCCCGCTGAGCGCAACATTGAACGTCACCGCGTCTCCCGGCAAAACTGTCTCTGCGACCGGCTCCGTCATCAAAGTTGGCGCGCCCATCGCAGCGTTGACCACGATGAATGCCGGCGCGCTCGTCAATGATCCGGTCGCATTGGTCACCGTCACCGCGAAGCTGCCGGAATTCGCAATCTGGGCCGACGTGAGCGAATAGTTGGCCGCCGTCGCCCCGGAAATTGGCTGGCCATTGAACGACCATTGGTACGTGGGCGCCGGAGTGCCGGTTGCGACCACCGAAAATTTATAGGTTGCGTTGAGATTCACCGCACCGCCGACCGGTTGAGTGGTGATAGCCAAGGCCGGCAGCGTATCGACCGACAGCGTGTCGGTCTGGCTGGACGAGCCACCGATGTTGGTTGCAAACACCGTGTAGGTGCCTGCATTAGAACTGGCCGCCGACGGAATCGAATAGCTGGCATTGGTCGCCCCGGAAATCAGAACGTTGTCGAAGTACCACTGGTAGGCAGGTGTAGGATTGCCGGAAGCAGCCGCGGAAAAAGTCACGAGTGAACCGACCGCCACGCTCTCGGTTTCAGGTGCGGACGTGAAGGCGGGAGCCGATGCGAGGCTGATGGTGAGCGTGGCGCTGTTCGACAAGTACTCGGCGGCATAGTTTGCCAACGCGCACGAATACGAGCCGGCCGCCAAATCTCCGACACCGACCAACTGCAAAGTCGAGCTGGTGGCGCCCGAAACCGTCACCCCGAGAGCGCTCGAAAGCCCATCGTTGAGCGCCGTACCATTGAAATACCATTGGTATTGCACGTACGAGTCGTTCGAAATCGCGACCGAGAAGCTCGCCGTCCCCCCTGCGGCCACCGAGACATTCTGCG
This sequence comes from Opitutaceae bacterium, assembly GCA_036502225.1. Classification (GTDB taxonomy): domain Bacteria; phylum Verrucomicrobiota; class Verrucomicrobiia; order Opitutales; family Opitutaceae; genus Palsa-1447. Next base: position 804 of record DASXYY010000009.1, on the reverse strand, counting down.
GCTGCGCCGCTATGTCCGGCGGATCGATGATGGAAATATACCCCGGGCCACTGGTGACCGAGCCGGCGGCGTTGCTGACGGTGACCGTATAGGCTCCGGCATTGGCATCGGAGAGGTTGGCAAAACCAAGATCGTATTGGTTGCCCCCAAGGGGCGTGCCATTGAAGTACCATTGATAGGTGTCGCCGGGTAGAAAGCTCCCGATCGCGTAAAGGTCATAAGCTTGCCCCGCCACCACCTCAGAGCCAATTGGAGCGACCGTCATGACCGGGGCCAGCACCGGATCCATCGTCACGGAAATGGGCGCGCTCGTGACCGAGCCGGCGCTGTTCGCTGCAACGAACGTGTAGCTTCCGACACTGGCCGAGGTGGGATCCGGGATCTCATATTCAACGCTCGTGGCGCCTGGGATCGCAGTACCGTTGAAATACCATTGGACACTCGTGGGCGCCGTGCCTGCCAAACTCGGGACGAAGTACAGTCCGTAGTTGGTGGTATTCGGATCGATTTGCAGCGAGAGGGGCTGATCAAGGATCGTCGGCGCCACCACCGGACCGACCGAGACTACCGCGGGGTCGCTGGTGAGCGAACCGGCGCTATTGGTCGCCACCACGGTGTAGGTGCCCGCCGCCGCAGACGTCGCCGAGAAAATGAGGTAATTTGGGGTTCTTCGCGGATGTTAGTGGGTGAATTTATGATATAGCGGGCAGGAGATCGAGCTTACCGCAGTGGAAGAGAATTCTATAGCGGTAGTTCTCGAAGCGGCGGAAGCCGCGGGCGTCGGCCTTGATCGCCTGGATTTTG
>DASXYY010000008.1:0-22150 GCA_036502225.1 Opitutaceae bacterium | reverse complement strand
GCTTCCGGTTGCTTCCCACCCCGCCTCGCGGCGGCGCAGTTTCCTTCCGCTGCCGATATCCATGCCGATACCGGGGTCTGACTTTCACATCCTGAGTTCATGTATTTGATGACGCACTGGAGCGCGTGGTCCCCATGCGCTTGGTCGCGCGCCAACTGACAGCGCCACTTGCTTGTGCCCGATCGCGCATTATTACTCCCGATCGAACGCTTCACCGTTGTTCCCTTCAACCAATCCCCTCCACCCGGTCACGGTAAACGTGGATCAGTTTGTTGGTTTTCAATGCAGCTTCAACTTGCGGCCAGAGCTGGTCGAGGACGGCATGAAACTCCGCCAAACGAAGATTGCCAAATCGCAGGTGAACGACCCATGGCGGAGGGGATTGAACAATAATCCGCGCCGAAAAATCCGCGTCCTTTGAAACAAGCCCCAATTCATTCTTTCGTGCGAACTCCCGCAACTCCGTATCGGTTGGACTTGTACCGACCGTCCGAGCATGTGTGATCGGAAGGCCGGTCGCGACTGCGATCCGAGTCGGAAGATTCTCGTCGAAAAGAAATCCCTTCATGCGACGGCAACCACTGAATAGTGGTTGGCCATCAGCCGAGAAGCGAAATCAAGGCATGCCTGAATGTCTTCGCGAGTGAGAGACGAATACTCCCGAAGAATGTCATCGATCGAATCCCCAGCCGCAAGAAACTCCAGGATTGTCTGAACGGCAATCCTGGACCCACGAACCACCGGCCGACCATTGCAGGTATCTGGGCTGACAGAAATGCGCTCTGACATGCAACGCAGTGTATTTACCCTCGCCGCAATTCCAAGCGGAATACACGCCCTACAGTTCTCTCTGCTGACGCGAACGACCGAGCCAAACGCCCAACCAACGAGCCTTCCGAAGTCATCACCGCCCGTACCGCGCGACCAGACAGCCCCGCGCCAGCACATTGCCGATCATCGCCGACCGAAGGTCTTCCAACTTCGGCGTGCCGTCCGGCAGGGACAATGCCTCCAGCGCATAAAGCTGGAAAAGATATTCGTGCTCACCGTGGCCAGGCGGGGGGTCCGGGGGCAAGTAGGCAGCGCGATGAAACGAATTCTTTCCCAGATCCAGGTCCTGGCCGGAATGGTGCGGGCTGCGCAGGGCGCCTTCATTCAAACCGGCGGCATCCGCGGGCAGGTCCAGGACGATCGCGTGTGTCAGGGGCCGCTCGGTGGGACTGTCCGCATCCTCGATAACCAGGCAGAGGTATCGCGCTTGCGGCGGAATTCCGCGCCAGGACAAGGGGGGAGAGAGCTGCTCGCCGTCCGCGGTGTAGCGGCGCGGAAGCACTCCACCGTCCGCAAAGGCCGCGCTTTCCAAGACGATGGTGGCGGGCACATCCGCGAAAGCCGTATCGTGGTACAGCGTTTTAATCAGCCCGGGCCGGCGGTCTTTTAAGGCGCGGCCGATCGCCTTCGGAAGATGAGCGAGCATGTCCCTTGGACCGCGGGGAGGCGCTCATGGTGTCGCCAAAGTTTCCGTGCATTTTGCGCCCTAATCCGACCCCGGAGCGGACGCTCGTAACAGGCGCCTCAATACCAAAGCGTTTTTCACCGCGAAGCCGTTCCGGTCGTTGTGATCGCTCGGAGTCGCGCCGCCGTATAATGAAAACTGGATGGGAATTGAAAAAGAAAGCAGCCCATCCGGTCGCCCAGCACGGCGGCAATCTGATCGTAATCCTTCACCAGGGACTGGGTTCGGACCATCCGTTGTTCGTGGGTAATGGCTTGGTTCACCTTCACGCTGTAAACAAATCCGGGCGATGCATCGCGTTTCCAGCGCCGTACGGTCGTCGGCTTCGGCCAGCGGTAGAAAGGCGCGTTGAGCTCCACGGTATCGAAGACGTTGGCATAGTAACCGAACCAGTTTCTCGTCGTGGGCTCTCCGCGGGGGTAAAAGATGCCGCGCCAGTGGGAACAGAACCAGCCGGAGCAGCCCACCCGAATCCGCATGCCCCTTGGACCGGCGGCGGAAATTCGCGAGCCCAAGATTTCATGCACCGGGCCGAGGTTGCCGAAGTCTTCACACTTTATGTGGGCGTGGCGGCCGAGTCAGTCGGTTGATTGGGAGCGAAGCCGGAGACGAAGTGGGCCCTCTTGGGCCGCCAATATCGAAACAACACCCATAGCCCGATGCCGAGTTTGACGCTTTCGCCCACTGCACCGAGAAGCAGACCCGGCCAGGGGAGCACCTTCGAGTACGCTACGATCTTCATCGCCAGTCCGATTGAAAAGAGAGCGACACCGACCCACATCAAGACGTGCACGATATGCCAGCCCCAAAGTTTTCGGCGCATACAGCCGTATGCTGCGAACCCAAATAGTGGGGCGAGGATGACTCCAAGGCAGCGCACTGCGACCATCGCTTGGGAGACTGTAAGCAAACCGTTTCCGGTGATTCTCCACGCGTTTGCGCAGTAGCAGCCGTTACGGCGCAGGAAATGGCGCACACCCAGAGAATTCCAACAAGGAGTTTCATCGTTCCGAGACAGGCGAGCTTACAGGGGAATTCCAGCCAAAGTGAAACCAGCGCACAAAATGGGGCCGCAGAGGGGGTAAACGAGCCGCAGCCGGTCGCACGAGGTGAAATCCTTGCCACTGCGGAACCCGTTGACAGAGTCCCCTTAAGACGCATCGAGACGCAGCCTGCCGAGATCACGAAAATGGTCGGGGCGGTGAGATTCGAACTCACGACCTCTACGTCCCGAACGTAGCGCTCTACCAGGCTAAGCTACGCCCCGACAAACTTGCGTGAAGGAACAGCTTCGCGGCTGGAATGGGGGCGGCAAGCAGAAAAACCAGCCGGTTCTGCAAAGAGCAGCTATTTGAGGTCTAACCTTTTGGCGCCAATACCGTAAGTGCCAGTTGCGGAAGCCCCCCTGTTCCCGGTGCCCAGCTTTCACCATCGCCAGCACACCTGCCGGGGTCAACGCCCCCGGCTACAGCATGCGGCCGTTGGAACGCGGTTTCATTTCGGCATCTGGCGGATATATTTTCGTTGCTATCTAAATCATTTAGATATGATCCACTTTGAATGCACTTCTCCCGCGCATTTCTTGCCGTCGCCATCTGCTTCAACTTTGCCGCCGGATCGCTGCGCTGCGGGGAGCCGGCGTCCACTACCGCCGCCGGGGGCAAGGATCAAATCGGCCCCGAAGTCTGGGTGTTGGGCTCTGAGTGGGCGCAGCGGCTGCCTCCGACGGGCAGCGTCAACGTTCCGGCGCCGATCGCCTCCCTCGCGCCCGGCCAGCGAATATCCATTGCCGTATGGGGGCAGGGGCCGAAACGAAACCGGTTTTTCGAGGGCGCCACGTTGACTGCGGAGGTTAACTCCGCGGGAAAAGCCTGGACTTACGCGGGACTTCATCCGGTCACCATCCGGCCCATCAAGGCCGATGGCGCCGACATGACCCTGCGTGTACTGGAAGCTGGCGGCATCGCGGCGGACAAGCTCGCGGAGATCAAGGATTCCACCGCCATGGTGACGTTCTGCGTTTTTGAACTGCCGTGGACATCGCCTGAATCCACGACGAACGCGTCCGTGGACATCCGTTTCAAATTTTCCGCTCCGTCCTGGACCGGCTCAACCACGAGGTTGAATCCCGTCCATTTGTCGCTGCGTTCCTGGGAAGCCTTGTCGAAAGACCCTCCTCCGGACGATTCCGAACTCAACGCCCAGTTGCAAAGCTACCGGGACGCCAGTCCCCCGGCTTCCATCCTTCCCTTGCTCGCAGTGCTTTCACGTCGGAATGAGCTGCGGATTCCGTCGGCACATGAATACCTCAAGGCAGCCTTTGCGGACGTTCCGTCATTGCGAGACGCCGCCGAACATTGGCTGCCCACCGCCTGTGCGGACTGGCAACGCCATTCGGATGCTTCCGATCCCCGCCAAAGCCTCGCCTTCATTGGTCCGCTGACTCCCCAAACCCTCTCCGCCGTCTCTCACTCGATGGATCGCTGTTGGGGTGCATGGAGCGCCACCGGCGATCCGTCCTATCTGCGCGCCATCGTCAATTTGCTCGCCTATGCCCCGGACTTTCCAGCTTACGAAGCGCGACGAAAATCCGGCGCCAAAGGCGGGGCCATCGAAGCAGCCTTCGCCCGCGGACTCATTTACCAAATTGCCGGCTGGTCTTTGAGTTCGTTCGAGCGCTCCGACGGCTTGGTATCCGATTGGACGCTGTATTGGGAAACGGATCCGAAGGTCCCGGCGGAAATTCGAAACCAGCTTCATGGGCTCCTGGGCAATCCGGCGTTTCGGGTTGAACAACCATAAGGTAAGCCAGCTCGCGGTCGTATTGACAGCCGTATCTTTTATACCATTTCGTATGGCATGAAAATGACCCTGGATATTGATCCGCTAAAGGTCGAGGAGGCGATGGCCGCCTATGGTGTGAGAACCAAGACTGAAGTCATTGATCTAGCGCTCAGCGAATTGCTTCGAATGCGGGCTGTTGAACGGGCCACTGCCACCTTTGGCCAGCTGACGCAATTGCCCGCCAACGAGGAATTGGAACGAACGGAAAATCGCCGTACTCGCCGTGCGCGTCGTCGTTGATACCTCCTCTTGGATCGACTATGGGCGCGGACGCCTCACGTCCGACGAGCGCAAAGCCATTGAGACGGCATGGCGGAACGCCGACTGCATACTCTACCAATGGGTTTGGCTGGAGCTTGTCGTAGGTTTTCGGAGCCCGGCTGAGCGGCGGGCGCTAGATGACTACCGAGCAATTTCGAAATGGGAGCCGCTCAACGCCGCCGATGCAACGCGCGCGGAGCAGCTGGCTGATGGCTTGCGCGATCGGGGCCGAAACGTCGGCGCCGCCGACCTATTGATTGTCGCAGCAGCGGAACGCCTCGGAGCCCAATTGATGCATCGAGACTCAGATTTCGATGCGGTATTGGAAGATCCCCAACTGAGGGCCCTGCGCTGGAGCGCGCAAACGCGGTAACAAACCGGGTCAATGTCCCGCCGGCTTCAGCGTACCGGGCACGATCTCCCAATACCAAAGGTGCTTTTGGACGAGCACAACCATCGGGTGCGCGCTTTGGTCAGCCTTCGATTTGACGGTCGCGACGTAGGTGTTCTTCTCGTGCCTCGGAGCGTTGTCGAGGTCGATCATTTGCATTCCGAGCTTTCGTTCGATCAGGCGCGAAATCGCGCTCCGCTCCCCCATTGTGTAGTTCACCCCGCTCATCATTCCAAACGGGGCGAGCGTGATCGCCGTTTCTTCCACGGAATGCGACGGAACTGTGGCGGGGGTCGCAGGGGGCGGCGTCCCCAGCGTTTCCGCCGCGTCGGCAGTCAGGCAACTCGCGGCCAGGGCGAAAGCCCCGACTGACAACCCCGCCGCCATGCGCATTGACAGCACGGAGCGTTTCTCTGCCGCTGAAAGCGGCGATTCCGGCGTAACGAATTCCCCGTTCAATCGGCGAAAGTAAGTGACGCAGAGGCGTTCACCCGAGGCCCGGGCGGCGGCGAGCGTTGCCCGCCGTTCTTCCGCCGTCATCGCGGAAAGATTTACCACCGTGTACCGGCAGGTATCGCAGAAGCGCGAGCGCTCATCTCCGCGCATCGATTCCCAGGTTTTTGGACAGGCGTAACTGAGTTGAGGGAACTCGCCATTCATCGCTGATACGCCAGCCAACACGGCCCGGGCGCCAGCACAAATCATAAAGGGCCAGATTCTCGGTCTTCAGATCGTCCACCTGGCGCTGCAGGAGCACATTCGAGCTTTGCTGCCGATCGCGGTCGGTCGCGACGATGCCAGCCTCGGCGACCGTCTTTTCCTGGGTGGCTTTCCATTCGGCGTTCAATTCCAGGACTATGCGGAAAGCGCGGCCGGGCTGCAGGGCGATCTCGCATCCAATGTGGCCGACTCCCAGCGGGACCTCTCGGTGAAACTGCTGGGCGATTTGAACGAGCGCCTCCGCCAGACGGAGACCCCGGTGGAAGCCGCCGATCCCATCGGCAGCTGGATCCGATCAGCCCACCTCGCCTGGTACGATTATGCTGAGCCGGCGAACCTCAACGATCCCCTGCTTTCGAATCTGGACGGAGCGCTCGCGGACCCGAACCTGAATCTGCCGCCGGCCGAGGTGCTGAAGCTGCGGCTGCTTGCAGCCCAGGATACCACCCGGTCCGAGGAAACGCGCCGAAAGTATTTTCGCCCGGCGGTGCGGCAGTTGCTCGAAACGGTGCCAGGTTATGCTCGTTTCCTCGATCTGACCCGGTCCGTCGTCGACAACGGGGCGTTCGATCGAGAGACGCGCTCCGAAATTCTGTGGACGGCGCTCGCCACCTGCGCCGAAGAAGGCCGGCCGGAGGACTACCGCCGCCTGCGTCAGCATCCGCTGGCCGCCAACCTGGCGCCGGAATTTCAAAAGCAGCTGGCCATTCTGGATATCGAGGCCGCGGCCGACCGAAGTTCCGCCGCTTCGTTGCTGCGGGCGGCGAATCAGGTGGGCGCCCACGACATCGGATCCTATGGCGCCCTGGCCCTGCGCGATTTCCTGGGCAGTCTGCTCAAATTGGGCGACGTCACGGACGCGAATACCGTGGCCAGCAAGCTGCCGTCCTGGCATTTTATGGCCGGCGCCTCGTCCGATTCGAACACGCTGCAAGTCGAATTCGACCGCCGCATCCGCCTGGCCCGCGCGACCGACGGCGTTCATTCGGCCATGGCCGCGGCATTGCTGGATCACTTCGGGTCCGGGCCGAGTGCTCTGCCGGCGGCGTTCGCCGACCTGCGGCTCTCCGCCGGTCTGCCGGCTCGGGGAAACCCCGACACGTTTGCCGCGGCGCTCTACCTGGCCGAACACCGGCAATTCGACCGGGAAGACTTTGATTTTTGGGGCACCACCATTGCGGCGATGCCGGCCTCGACGGTCACCGTAGCCACGTTGCGCGACATGCTTCACGCCGGCCTGGCCGCGGCGCCCGATGACTCGACCCGGAGCCAGATCATGGTGGTCTTCTTTTCCTCGGCCGACATGGACAATCGGTCCGTGCGCCGGGTCCTGGAGAAGGAGTTTGCGGCCTATCGCGACCCGGCGAGCAGTCCCGCCTGCTACCTGATCGACCGCCTCTATGAAATCCATCGCGACCTTCGCCTGGGCGCGCCGATTGCGCTTCAAACCGCGTTCGCCGATCTGACCGACCCACGCACCCAAATCGTGAGGGAGCGCACCTGCCTTCGCGCTTACGCCGAATCGGGGGATCGCGAGAATTTGCGCCGCACAGTCGATGAGATGGATTCGGGCCGGCTGCTCAGTCCCGGCTTCATCGGCCGGGCCCTGGACGCCTTTGCGCTGCTCGGACGGAAGAACGAACTGCAGAACGCCCGCGAAGTCGCCCGCCGCCAGCTGCGCCAGGCCATCCTCGAGTCGTGGCTAACCCATGACGCCGCGATCGGAAATACGGCGCTGGATCTGGCGGAAGCGCTCGGCGACCCGGATGCTCTGCCGTCAAAATGGGTGTTGGAACTCTCGCAAGGTTCCGGCGACCCGGTGTTCCAAGGGCGCACCCTGATTGTCGAATCGTCGCTCCGCGGCGATTGGCCGCGAGCGGAAGCGTCGGCCGCCGCGCTCAACCAACAATTTCCGGCGCTCTACACCTACTATTGGTACCGCGGTCTGGCGTTGCATCGCCTGGGACGGGATTCCGAGGCAATCGAACCGCTCACGGTTTTCACTCGCTACGCCAAGGACGAAGTCAAATACCCCGAAGCCGTGCGGCTTCTGGCGAATCTGCGTTCAGCCGCTTCCGATCCGCCAAAAACCTCATCGCGTGATCCGCTCAAGGCGGTCAAGCTCGGCGACGGTCTATGACGGAAAAAACGGAACGCATCCTGGCGATCGCGGCCCTGGGCGGCGCCATCGTGGGCATGGCGAGCGTGCTCTATTCGGCTTCGGTCGCCGCCTCCGCCATCCAATCCGCCCGCATGCAGCGCGCGCACCACGTGACCGAGTACTCCCTGGCCGTGGCGACGGTCTGCGTCGTCTATTTGATCTGGCGGCTGGTGGCCTTCGTGCGGCGCGCGCGCGTCGACTCCGATTAGAAGGTGGAGCGCATGGTGCCCACGCGCTTTGACGTCTGCCCGCGTTTGGCGCGAAAGCGCAGGAGGACCATGCCCCACCGCCGACGTCGCCTACCGTCGACGTCCAGCGTGGAACGAGTTGTAGCCGGGGCGCTGGCCCCGGCACCTGCGATGCAAGCCTCGCCGAAAACGGGTCGGAAGCGGAAGTGCCAGGGTCAACCGCCCCGGGCTACAGCAGAGCCAAAAAGCCCGCGGATAATCCGCGGGCTGAAAGCCTGACCGAAATTCAAATCGCTCAGCAGCGAACCGGCTTGCGCCGGCTGGCTGCCAGGAGGGCGGCACCGCCGATCACGAGCAGCAGCAGCGAGGATCCCGCGTCCGGAGCCGATCGCACCCCGACGTTCGTGAACACGAAGGTGTCGTCATGGTAGTTGTAGTCGGAGCCGGGGAAGGCTTCGTCTTCAAAGCCTAGATAAATTCCCGCCGGGCTGCCCGCATAGACTTCGTTGGCGGAAGCCGCGACCGAATAGACGTGTTGCTCGGTTGAGATGTTGACTCCGAGAATCCCGCCGCCCAGGGCATCGTAGGGAGCGTTGAGGGCCGGATTCGAATAGACCAGGTTGGTTCCATTGATCTTATCGACGAATGTCAGCGTGTCGCCAGCGTGCACCATTCCAAAATCGAACATCTGACCGATCGCCGAGGAATGATCGTCGAGACCAAAACCCCCGGACGTCATGACGCCGTCGTCCAGCAGACCGACCTGCTCGTCGAAGGATGCGCCGGACCCGCCGAAAAACCCAACCACGTCGCCGGTGGCTGACGCGGTGAAGGAATAGACAGCGGTGTTGGGCGTACCCGGAGTCGGATACGGAATTTGGGCTTGGGCGAGGCTTGCTGCGCCGAGAAGCACCGACGCGCCTCCCAGGAACTTCAGGGTGAGACGTGAGGCAAATGTGGTCATGGCAGACATTTTGTGGGTTTGAGGTTGAAATCGGGAACCCTCCATGGCTCCCGCGCTCTGCCGGCATGCATGGGCCATGCCAGCGCATCTCACCATCGCCGCAGGCGGTTTTAACCAACTATGCACGAGCACCTTAGTAAATCGTAACAAACTCGCTATAAACAAATGGTCGTCGGCAAAGTGTCAACAATCCTGACAGTGAGCCGATTGCCCAAGCGCTAATTCCCGCGGGGCACTAGCAAATCACTCGGCTTTCCAACTGCTCCGTTCAAGCGGCACCAAGGTACCGGGATTCGGCAGCAACGCGCTCCGCAGGCAGGCTTCCATGACATATTGGGTGCGCCACGAAATCTCCGGCCAGAACGGATCCGGCTTACCGGCCCGGACCAGGTTCGCAAAATTGCGATACAGCCAGGTCGCCTGCCCCTGCGGCGACGGATCTCCGGTTTCCTCGGTTACGGACTCGGCGCGACGGACCCAGTACCGGGCGGTCTCGCCCTTCTGCGGACCGACAAAATCGTCCCAATAGACGCCGCCCTTGTCTCCCTCGATGTGCACCCATTGGTGGAACGCGGTGGCGAATGAGCAATAGAAGCCGGCGCTCCAGGTGTCGTAGATCAATTCGCCGGAAAAGCTGATCGGCACGTCGCCGGGGCTCTCCGGCCGGCGGCCCGCGCGCAGGATGCGGCCCGAAACCGCCTTGGGCAGCTCCCATTTGCCGGCGAAGAGGGAGACCCGGATGTCATACCAGCCGAGGTCGCCCAACGTGCCGAACGGCTCCAGCTTCGAGTCAACGCGGATGTCCTTCTGAAAAAACTTCTCGTCGCCGTGAAACGCGAACTGCGAGGTGACACGGCGCAGATTGCCCACCGATTGGCCGTCGTCCAGCACGGCGCGAATGTGTTTCAGACGCGGGCCGTGCATGAACATGACCCCATCCATGAATTGGACGCCCGCTTGCTCGCAGGCGGCCAGCATCTTCTCCAGGTTTTCGAGCGAGTCCGCCGTCGGCTTTTCGCAGGCGACATGCTTGCCCGCCCGGGCCGCCGCCACCACCCATTCGCACCGGAGGCCGGTCGGAAGCGGCACGTACACGGCGTCGATGCCGGGATCCGCCAGCATTTCCTCATAGGAGCCAAACGCGCGCGGCGCCGCCGCGAACGGCGCCACCTTCTGGTGTTCGGCGATGAACGCCTCCGCCTTCGCGCGGTCGCGGCTGGCGACCGCCGCCACCACGCCATTGCCCGAATGGAAAACCGCGTTCCAAACGCGGGTGCCAATGCGGGCGGTGCTCAGAAATCCCCAGCGGACCGGTTGTTCAGCCATGCCATCGGTCAACCGGGCGCGGGGCCCGGTGGCAACTCAAACCGGTCTTCACCTCTCTTAAGCGGGTGGAGCGCGTGGTCCCCACGCGCTTAGATCGTTATCCGCGTTTGGCGCCAATCGCAGGCAACGTCAAAAGCGCGTGGGGACCACGCGCTCCACCTTTCAGACATCCCTGACGCAGCGAAAACCCATATTCCCGGTGGCGCTGTCGGGGGTGTTGGAGGTCCGCGCCGCCACTCGGTAGCGGTTGCAATAGGAATGGTGGCAAAGGTAGCTGCCGCCCCGGATCACCTTGCGGTCGCCGGCCGGCGGGCCTTCGGGGTCGGTCCGCGGGCCCTCGACGTGGAAGTCCGGGCTGAACCAGTCGTGGCACCATTCCCAGACATTGCCCGCCACGTTGTGCAATCCGTATCCGTTGGATCGGTACGCCGGGGCCGGGGCGGTGCCGGCGTACCCGTCCTCGGCGGTGTCGCGCGTCGGAAAATCCCCCTGCCAGATATTGCAGCGATGCCGGCCCTCGGGCGTGAGCTCGTCGCCCCAGGCGAAGCGCTTCTGCACGAGCCCGCCGCGCGCGGCGCACTCCCATTCCGCCTCGGTCGGCAGCCGCTTGCCGGCCCACGCCGCGTAGGCCGCCGCGTCGGCCCACGAAACGTGCACGACCGGATGGTCCCAGCGGCGCTTGATGTTCGAATTCCTCCCTTCCGGATGGCGCCACGTCGCCTCATCGACGGCGCACCACCAGGCGCAATTCGCCACCGGGACGGCGCTGCGCTCGTACCTTCCGGCCGGCACGAATGAATGGAACACGTAAGACCACCCGAAGCCTTCCGCCTCGGTGCGATAGCCGGTCTCGTTCACGAATTTTGAGAACTGCTCGTTGGTCACGCAGGTGGCGTCGATCCAGAACGGCCGGAGCGTGATTTCGCGAATCGGACCCTCGCCATCCGCGGCCCACGCGTCGGCATCCTCCGTGCCCATGAGAAACGCCCCGCCCGGGATTTGACGCATGCCTTCCGTCGAACCGGACGAAAGCCGCTCGAACGGCGCGGCGGCCGCGGGCCGCCCGGCCAACGGCGGCCGTTCAGGAGCGCAACAGCTTTGGCCGTTCACGGTTGAGCACCCTCGAGGGTGGAGCGCGTGGTCCCCCCGCGCTTCAGCGTCAAAAGCGGACAGAGACTAAAGCGCATGGGGACCATGCGCTCCACCCGTTCCGCTTTCGCTACGCAAGGAACGGATTGAACCGAAGCTCATTGTCGACCGTGGTCATCGGTCCATGGCCCGGCGCGATCACGGTGCAGCGCGGCACGGCCTCGAGCACGCGCCGCAGGTTGGCCTTGAGCCGCCGCTGGCAAAAATAAGCTCCGCCCGCCGAGCCGGCGAAAATCATGTCGCCGGCGATCAGGAGCGCCCGCTCCTCCAGCGCGCTCGAGCGCCGCACGAGGTAGCTGTTGTGCGCCGCCGCGTGGCCCGGCGTGGAAAAGACGTCCACGCGCAAATCGCCCACCTGCCAGTGCATGCCTTCCGGCGCCGGCTGCCCGCACGGCGCCTCGGCGCCTTCCGGGATGAACGCCGCCGCGGCTCCGAAACGCGCCATGACCGCGCAAAGGGCGCCGGCGTGCTCGGTTTCCACATGCGTCAGGAATACGGCGCTCAAGTCGATGATGGCATCAGGCCAGACGGCGCCCAGCGCCGCGATGCCCGACCCCGTGTCGAAAAGGATGCCGCTGCGCGAACCGTTCTCCGACACCAAGTACGCATTGACCACGCCGATGCCGTGGCTCATCGCGAGCACCTCGACCGTAAACGGCAGCGCGTCGATCTCCGGCCGCGGATAGTGTCCGCTGCCGAGGGCGCACAGGCCGACTTCGTTGAGGCCCAGCACCTGTGCCAGCCGCCCCAGTTCGTCCCAGCGCAGATCCGAGCGATAGTCGATCGCATCGCGCAGCCGCGACTCCGGAATGCCCGCGCGCTTCGCCGCTTCACCTTCGTCGAGCCCCGCCTGCCGCAGCGCCTTTTCCAGGACGTCTCCCAGTTCGTCCTCGAGCGAGTTGAGCGCGGCTGACCTCATGCCTCACATCATAACCGAGCAACACGGTTTTGGACAGTAAGTTCAGGCGGGCATTATCTTGGGTGGAGCGCGTGGTCCCCACGCGCTGTTCGACGTCGAAAGCGGACAAGCGCGTGGGGACCACGTGCTCCACCCGAAATAAGCTCCCTTGTCCTGTCGGCGGCGATCACACATCCTCGACCGGAATGGACGTCGTTCAACAGGAAGTCTTGGACATCTTCACCCGCACCCGCGCGCTGCTGCAGGGACACTTCGTGCTGCGCTCCGGCCTGCACAGCGGGCATTACTTTCAATGCGCGCAGGTTTGCCAGCACATGGGGGCGGTGGAGCGCCTCGCCGAGTTGTTGCTGCTCAAGGTCCGGTCCGCCCATCTGGGTTTCGAAACGGTGCTCGCCCCCGCGATGGGCGGCCTCGTCATCGGCCAGGAGGTCGCGCGCCAGACGCATGTCCGCTACATTTTCGCCGAAAAGGAAAACAACGTCCTGGTGATGCGCCGGGGCTTCACGTTCCAGCCCAACGAGAAAGTGCTGGTGGTCGAGGATGTCGTCACGCGCGGCGGACGCGTGGTCGAATGTCTCGATCTGATCCGCCGGGCGGGCGCCAACCCGGTGGGCGTGGCGATGCTGGTCGACCGCAGCGCGGGCACAACCCGCTTCGACGTGCCGTCATTTTCACTGCTGGAGCTGAGTTTCCCGACCTATCCGGCGGACGCGCTGCCCGAGTCGCTGGCGCGGCTGCCGATAGAGAAGCCAGGGAGCTGACCGGATTTAGCGGGTGGAACGCGTGGTCCCCGCGCGCTTTGGACTCTATCCGCGTTTGACCCCGAAGCGCAGGGGGACCATGCGCTCCACCCTCAACCTCCGGCGTTCGCCGGCCGAACGATCACGCTCAAATAGCTCAGCGAGCCCTGGAAATACACCAGGAACAGGTTGCGCCCCGGCTGCAGCAGCTTGCGGGCAGTGGTGACATCGGTCAGCGAATTGCGGTTGATCGACACGATCAGCATGCCCTTGGCCAGCGCATCCGCGTAGGGCGAATTTTCCGCGACCGCAGCGACGAGCAGGCCCGTGAAGCGTTGGTCGACGCCCAGTTGCGCGCGATCCGCATCGGTGAGTGTCTTGACGGTAACGCCCTGGATCAGCTCATCCGGTTTTTCGTCCAACATGCCCAGTGTCACCGTAATATTGATCCGCTTCGAATCGCGCAGGACCGACAGCGGGACTTTGGCGTTCGGCGGATACTCGGAAATGAGCAGCCGCATTTCTTCCAATTCCTCAACCGGCTTCCCATCGACCGCCGTCACGACGTCCGAAGGCTTGAGGCCGGCCTTGGCCGCCGGACTGCCGTCCGTCACCTCGGTGACGATGACGCCGGTCGTGTCGCGGGGCAGACCGAACTGCTCCGCTAGTTCAGCCGTGAGAGTTTCGGTCGTGACACCCAAATAGCCCCGGCTGACGGTGCCCGTGGAGATGAGGCTCGTCATGATGTTGGCGGCCAGATTGACCGGAATCGCAAAGCCGATGCCGATATTGCCGCGCGTCGGGGAAAGGATCGCGCTGTTGATCCCGACCAAACGCCCTTTGGCGTCGATCAACGCCCCGCCGGAATTGCCCAGGTTGATGGCCGCGTCGGTCTGGATGAAACTCTCGTAACTGCCGACGACATCATCGTTGGGCAGTTTGACGTTGTTGCGGCCCTTCGCCGAAACAATGCCCATGGTCACGGTCTCACCCACATCGAGCGGATTGCCGACCGCGAACACGATGTCGCCCGGCCGCAATTTGTCGCTATCCGCCAAGACCACGGTGGGCAGGTCTTTGGTATCGATTTTGATCACCGCGATATCGGTCTTGGGGTCCGTGCCGATCAGCTTCGCCGGAAATTTCCGATTGTCGTTCAACGCCACCGTCAGCTGGTCGGCGCCCTCCACGACATGGTTGTTGGTGAGGATGTAGCCGTCAGGAGAAACGATTACCCCCGAGCCCAGCCCTTCCTCCTTGCGCTCCTGCTGCGGCAGTTGGCCGCCGAAAAATTGCCGAAACAGGGGATTCATCGGGATCTCCTCCCGAACCGTTTTCGACGAATAAACGGACACCACGGCCTTGAGCGCCGGATCCACCACGTCCGCATAGGTCGTGATCAACTGGCTCTTGCCGTCATTCACCGGCGATGAATCCCGCCGCAAGGCGGGCATCTTGTTGGTTGCTGGCGTGCCCGCCGAAATCAAGCCCAGTGCCATCCCCAGAAAAAACGTCACATTCATCAGAATCCCTTCACCCGGAATAGGCTGGTCACGCTTTCGTTGCTATTGATGCGCTGGATGGCCTGGCCCAAAAGCGGCGCGACACTGAGCACCTTGATCGGGAGCCCACGGGCGTCGATCGGCACGGTGTCCGTCGTGATCAATTCATCGAGGGCGCCGCTATTCAGCCGCTCGTACGCGACCTCGTTCAGAATACAATGACTCACCGCCGCCCGCACGCTCTTGGCGCCGTTCTGCCGCAGCAGCTTGGCCGCCGCCGTCAAGGTGCCCGCGGTTTCCGTGATATCGTCGACGAGCAGAATATCGCGCCCTTCCACGTCGCCCACCACGTTGATCGCCTCGACCGTCGTGGCGTTTTGGCGCTTTTTCGCCACCATGCCCAGGCCGGCCCCCAGCACGTCGGCATAGGCCGCCGCCATTTTCATGCCCCCGACATCTGGGGAGCAGACGGTCAAGTTGTCGCTTCGGATGTCCTTCAGATATTCAAAGAATACCGGCGAGGCATACAGATGATCGACTGGAATATCGAAGAACCCCTGGATCTGCTGGCTGTGCAAATCCATGGTCAGCACGCGGTTGGCACCGGCGGACACCAGCAGGTTGGCCACCAGTTTGGCGGTGATCGGCACGCGGGGCTGGTCCTTGCGGTCCTGGCGGGCGTAGCCGAAGAACGGGAGCACAGCCGTGATCCGCTGCGCCGAAGCCCGGCGGGCGGCATCCATCATGATCAGCAGCTCCATCAGGTGCTGATTGGTGGGCGGGCACGTGGACTGGATGATGTAGATGTCCCGGCCCCGGATGTTCTCGTTGATCTTCACGAACGTCTCCCCGTCCGGGAACGTCGTCACGGCCGCCTGGCCCAGCGGCACGCCGATGGAATGGCAGATTTCTTCGGCCAGCTTTCGGTTGGAATTGCCGGAAAAGATCTTGAGACGGGAGTCGCTCATGGAACGGCGAAATTGGCGGCGCCCGGACCCGAAGTAAACGCTGGACACAGCCCGCCGGATGGTTTTGTTCTCACCCTCCGCCATGGACGAAAAACCGCAAAAGCTGGTCACGCCGATGAGCCTCCTGGTCGACGCCATTCTGGTCGTCCTGTTTTTCGCCTACATGTACTCCGTCCTGAAGACGCATGTGCCGTCCAACGATCCGACCGACATCAGAATCTGGGGCGCGATCACGACCCTGTGTCTGACCGGAGTTTTCTGGCTGGCTTTGCAGATGTTCCGGGTCGTGTTTCGCTTCCATCGCCAACAGCGGCGCGGCGAGGTTTGAGCTGTCGCCGGGGGCGCTGACCCCGGCGATCGCGACGTCGAAAGCAGGACTGCCGGGGTCAACGCCCCCGGCTACAGCAGACTGAACTCACAGGGCGGTTGACAGCCCCCGGTCCAAAGGTATCGGATGGCGGGATCTATGTCCGCCAAATCCACTGCCAAGAAGCCCGCCAAGCCGGCGGCCAAGAAGTCCGGATCGTCCTCGTCCAAAGGCGCCAAGTACGTCTACCAGTTCGGCAAGAAAAAGACCGACGGTGACGGCTCCCTGCGCGACCTGCTGGGCGGCAAGGGCGCCAATCTGGCCGAAATGTGCCGGATCGGCCTGCCGGTCCCGGCCGGCTTCACGATCAGCACGGAAGTCTGCACCTATTTCTACGACCACCAGCGCACGTATCCGGCTTCCTTGGACCCGCAGGTCCGCGCCGGCATCGCCGCCATCGAGGCCGAGGTCGGCGCCAAGTTCGGCGACCTGAAGAATCCCCTCCTCGTCTCCGTCCGCTCCGGCGCGCGCGACTCGATGCCGGGCATGATGGACACGATCCTCAATCTCGGCCTCAACGACAAGACGGTCGAGGCGCTCGCGACGAAGACCAGCAACGACCGCTTTGCCTGGGACTGCTACCGCCGCTTCATCCAGATGTACGGCGACGTCGTGATGGGCGTGCAGAAGCGCCCCGACGAGGACCACGAGCCGTTTGAGACCGTCATCAGCGAGCTGAAGCACGAGCGCGTCGGCGACCACGAGGCCGAGGACACCAAGCTGTCGGTCGAGGATCTCAAGGAACTCGTCGCCCGCTTCAAGGCCCTGGTCAAGGACCGCACGGGCAAGGCGTTTCCGGAGAGCCCCTGGGATCAGCTCAAGGGCGCCGTCGGCGCCGTGTTCGGCTCGTGGATGAACGACCGCGCGATCGTCTACCGCCGCAAGTACAACATTCCGCAGGAATGGGGCACCGCGGTGAACGTGCAGGCCATGGTGTATGGAAATACTGGAGACACGTCCGGCTCCGGCGTCGCGTTCACCCGCGACCCCGCCACCGGCGAAAAGGTGTTCTACGGCGAATTCCTGATGAACGCCCAGGGCGAGGACGTGGTCGCCGGCGTCCGCACCCCGCAGCCCGTGCTCGCGCTGCACGACGTGATGCCGGGCGCCTACAAGGAGCTCGAGCGCATCCGCGGCGTCCTGGAGAAGCACTTCAAGGACATGCAGGACTTCGAATTCACGATCCAGGAATCGGTCGTCTACATGCTCCAGACCCGCAACGGCAAGCGCACCGGCGTCGCCGCCGTCCGCATCGCCGCGGAAATGGTCAAGGAGAAGCTCATCGACTGGCAGACCGCCGTCATGCGCGTGCCGGCCGACCAGCTCGACCAGGTGCTGGCTCCGATCTTTGATCGCACCGCGTTGAAAGGCCATGAGGCGATCGCCACCGGCCTCCCGGCCGGCCCCGGCGCCGCCACCGGCAAGATCTATTTCAATGCCGACCGCTCCGTCGCCGCCGCCGAAAAGGGCGAGAAGGTGCTGCTGGTCCGCGTCGAAACCTCCCCGGAAGACCTCCGCGGCATGATCGCCGCCGAAGGCATTCTCACCGCTCGCGGCGGCGTCTCGTCGCACGCGGCACTCGTCGCCCGCCAGATGGGCAAGGTTTGCGTGTGCGGCGCCGCGGCCCTCGCGGTCGACTATTCGGCCCGCACGCTCACGGTGGGCGACCGCGTGTTCAAGGAAGGCGACTTCCTCTCGATCGACGGCACGGCCGGCACGGTTTACGCCGGCGAGGTGAAGACTGCCCCGGCCGAAGTCATCCAGGCCCTCGTCGGGGGTTCCGCAGAGGCTCGGAAGGGCCGCACCTACACCAACTTCGCGCAGCTCATGAAGTGGTGCGCGCAGGTCACCAAGCTGCAGGTCCGCACGAACGCCGACACGCCCGAACAGACCCGCAACGCGGTCGCGTTCGGCGCCACCGGCATCGGGCTCACCCGCACGGAGCACATGTTCTTCGAGGGCGACCGCATCGATGCGATGCGCGAGATGATCCTCGCCGACACCAAGGAGGCCCGCGAGGCCGCCCTGGCCAAGCTTCTCCCCTATCAGCGCGCCGATTTCTTCGGCATTTTCAAGGAGCTGAAAGGCTTCCCCGCCACGATCCGCTTCCTCGATCCCCCGCTGCATGAATTCCTCCCGAACACCGAGGACCAGCAGCAGGACCTCGCGAAGAAGCTCGGCATCGACGTCGAGAAGATCAAGCACCGCGTCCACGAGCTCCACGAGTTCAACCCGATGCTCGGCTTCCGCGGCTGCCGCCTCGGCATCAAGTATCCCGAGATCACCGCGATGCAGGCGCGCGCTATTCTTGAGGCCGCCGCCGATGCGAAGAAGCAGGGCATCAAGGCAAAGCCTGAGATCATGATCCCGCTGGTCGGTTTCAAGAAGGAGCTCGATCTGCAGGTCGCCGTCGTCCACGACGTCGCCAAGCAGGTGCAGGCCGAAAAGAAGACCAAGATCGACTATTCGGTCGGCACGATGATCGAGGTCCCGCGCGGCGCCCTGACGGCCGACGAGATCGCCCGCACGGCTGAATTCTTCAGCTTCGGCACGAACGACCTCACCCAGACGACGCTCGGCATGAGCCGCGACGACTCGGGCTCGTTCCTCGCCCCCTACCAGGAAGCGGACATCACGAAGCGCAATCCGTTCGCAACCATCGACCAGACCGGCGTGGGCCAGCTGATGCGCATCGCGATCGAAAAGGGCCGCTCAACCCGGCCCGACATCAAACTCGGCATCTGCGGCGAGCACGGTGGCGATCCGGACTCGGTCAAGTTCTGCCACACGCTGGGCCTGACCTATGTCTCGTGCAGCCCCTACCGCGTGCCGGTGGCCCGCCTCGCGGCAGCCCAGGCGGCGGTGGCCGACCTGCGCGCGACCGCGGCGGCGAAGAAGAAGAAGTAAACCGGTTTCAAAGCAAAAGGCCGGGGCGAAAGCCCCGGCCTTTTTTATTGTAGCCGGGGGCGCTGACCCCGGCACGTGCGATATCGAAAACGGAATAGGTGGAGCGCGTGGTCTCCACGCGCTTCAGCGCCTAACGCGGATGGCGGCTAAAGCGCATGGGGACCATGCGCTCCACCTCGCAGCCAATCTAATCCGGGCTCAGCGCAAACTTCCCGCTACCAGCCAGGAAAATCATGACGAACCCACCCAAATAGAGAAACGCGGGCTCGCCGCTCATCGGCCCGTGCAGCGCGAAATGGTGCACGTAATAAAATGCCGACGCCATTTCGAGCACGAGAATCAGCGCGGCTAGCCGCGTCAGAAAGCCGACGCAAAGCAGCGCGGCGCAGAGGACTTCGCAAATCACGGCCACGGCCAGATTCACCGTCCCGCCTCCGGGCAGCGGTCCGCCGAACTGCGCCTGCATGTTCGAGAAATGCGCTAGCTTGTCCCAGCCGTGGTCGACCACCATCGATATTCCCAACCACAGGCGCAAAAACAGGAGCCCGCAATCGGTGCTCCGAGGTAGAAAGCTAAGACTTAGGGGTTTCATGCGAAAGCTGTGAATCGCAAATACGATGCACCGCCTCGCATAAATCTCCAGGCAGAAAAGGTTTGGCCAACAGGCCGTGGGCGCCCATGCCCTTCGCCAGCTGCAGGTACTGCTGCCCATTCACGCGGCCGCCCCCGGACGTCGCAATGATGCGGACGTGCGGATAGGCCGAGCGCAACTCCCGGATGAGCTCCAAGCCATCGCGTTCCGGCATCAGCAGGTCCGTGATGACGACGTCGAACGGGCTTTCCCGCAAACGTCGGCTAGCCTTTTCGCCATCATCCACGCCAGAAACCCGGTGACCCGCCCGCTTGAGCGTAATCTCCATGATTTCCCGAACATCCGGCTCGTCATCGACGATCAAAATCGAGCGCTGCACCATGAAAATCCAGTGTAGCACCGGACCCTAAAAGTGCACCGCTAACTATGCTTAGTACCTTTACCTACAGTGAACGGAGCGAAGAATCCGTCCTGCGCCGAAGGGTAAGTGGCTTCGACCACGTAGCCGTCGTCGGTCGGCTCCTCGCGGTGCACCCGTCCAAGCGCATGAAGCTTGGCGATCACATCGTACCGCTCGGCCGGCACATGCAGCGTGACCCAACCGGAGGCCGGCGCCGCCAATTCACGGCAGCGTTCGCTCAGTTCAGGCAATCCGGCCCCGGTCAGGGCGCTGATGGCAATGCTGCCGGGGACCGCTCGATGGGCGGCGGCGATCGCAGCCGGATCGGCCGCATCCGCCTTGTTGAAGACGGTCAGGATGGGCCGATTTCGGGCGCCCAATTCCTCCAGCACCCCCAAGGTCGTTTCGCGATGCTTTTCCCAGTGCGGACTGGTGACGTCGAGCACCTGGATCAGGAAATCGGCGACCACGACTTCTTCGAGCGTGGCCTTGAACGCTTCCACCAGATCGTGCGGCAGCCGCCGAATGAATCCGACGGTGTCGGTCAGCAGTAATTTCTGGTTGCCCGGAAGCACCACCTGGCGAGTCGTCGGGTCCAGGGTGGCGAAAAGCTTGTTCTCCGCCAATACGTCGGCGCCGGTCAGAGCGTTCAGCAAGGAGGATTTCCCGGCATTGGTGTAGCCGACAATCGCCGCGGTCGGCACCGGCACGCGCAGCCGTCGCCGCCGCTGCACGTCGCGCTGTTTCACGACGTTGGCCAGCTCCTGTTTCAAATGCGCGATGCGGTCGCGCACCACGCGCCGATCCTGCTCGAGCTGGGTTTCGCCTTCGCCGCCCATGGCTCCTTTTCCGCGTTGGCGCGACAAGTGCGTCCACGCGCGCGTCAGCCGCGGCAGAGAGTATTCCATCCGGGCGAGCGCGACCTGCAGGCGCGCCTCGCGGGTGCGGGCCCGATCGCTGAAAATCTCCAGGATCACTTCCTGGCGGTCGATCACCGCGCGGCCGGCCATTTCCTCCCAATTGCGCTGCTGACCGGGGGAAAGCGCCGCATCGAAGATGATCACGTCCGCGCCGTCCTCCTTGGCGAATGCCGCGATTTCCTCCGACTTGCCCTTGCCCAGCAGAAGAGCGGGTGACGCGCGACGCAGCCGGGCCAGCTGCCGCCGCGTGATTCGAAATCCGAGGTTTTGCACCAGCTCCTCCAGTTCCAGAAGGAGCTCCTGCCCTTCGCCAGGCGGCATATCTTCCGTTTGAATTCCGACGAGCAGCGCGGTTTGACCCATTGATTCAACGATGACGCAGCTTGGATGCGCGACAAGTCCGTCCTTCCATGCTAGTGTCCCCTGCGTGCCGGTCTGGCTGCAAAACTACAACCCCCTCGGCAACTTCTGGCTTTCGACGGGGGCGGCGGCGGTGCCCATCGTCGTGCTGCTGGGATCGATCGCGCTCCTGCGAATTCGCATTCATTGGGCCGCCTTGGGCGCGCTCACCGTCGCGGCGGCGCTCGCGCTCGGCGTGTTCCATATGCCGGCGGAAAAGGCCGGGGCCGCCATGATCTTTGGAGCGGGCTACGGACTATTCCCGATCGGCTGGCTCATTCTGAACGTCATCTTTCTCTACCAACTGACGGTCGAGCGCGGGCGGTTTCAGGTTTTGCGTGAAGGCTTGGCCCGGATCGCTCCCGATCCGCGCATCCAGCTCATCCTGATCGCGTTTTCGTTCGGAGCGTTTCTCGAGGGGGTCGCCGGATTCGGCGCGCCGGTCGCCATCACCGCCGCGATCTTGATTCAACTCGGTTTTCGCCCCGTCCAGGCCTCGGCGCTCGCGCTCATCGCCAACACGGCGCCCGTCGCGTTCGGCTCACTTGGCATACCGATCACGACGCTCGAACAAATCACCGGCATCGACGCCCATCTGCTTTCCGCGATGGTGGGAAAACAGCTCTTCCCGTTCTCGCTCATCATCCCGTTTTGGATCGTGGCCGCGTACGGAGGACGCAAAGCGGTGGCGGGCGTCTGGCGTGAAGCGCTCGTCGCCGGAAGCAGCTTTGCGGTCACGCAGTTTCTCTTTTCCAACTATCACGGCCCCTGGCTGGCATCGGTCCTGGCCGGAGCGGTGTCGATGGGGGCGACGGTCACCTACTTGCGAATCAAGAATCGGCGAACTTCCGCTAAAGCCGAGGGTGGAGCGCGTGGTCCCCACGCGCTGTTGGACGTCGAAAGCGGAAAAGCGCGT
>DASXYY010000007.1:0-31315 GCA_036502225.1 Opitutaceae bacterium | reverse complement strand
GAGCGCGTGGTCCCCACGCGCTGTTCCGCTTTCGACGTCGCACAGCGCGTGGGGACCACGCGCTCCACCTAGGCCGCGGCCTCGGCCGGCAGGAAAAGCTGGAACGTGGTGCCGGCGCCGACGGCGCTTGACACCTCGACCCAGCCGCCGTGCTGGTCGATGATGCCGTAGACGGTGGAAAGGCCCAGGCCGGTGCCCTTGCCGGGTTCCTTGGTCGTGAAGAACGGCTCGAAGATGTGGGCCAGCACGTCGGGGCTCATGCCCTGGCCCGAGTCCTTCACTGCGATCTGCACAAACCGGCCGAGGCGAGCCTTCTGGTGGCGTTTGAGTTCATCCTCGTTGATTTCCAGGGCGGCGATGCTCACGGCAATTTCGCCGCGATCGGAGATGGCGTCGCGCGCGTTGATGATGAGGTTCATCACGGCCTGCTCCAGGTTCGTGCAATCGACCAGGGCGCGCGGCAGGTTGGGGGCCACCTGCCAGGCGAGGGCGATTTGCGATGGCAGCACGCGGGCGAGCATTTCGCGCAGATTCTGGAGAATCGCCCCCACGTCGGCCGGTTCGAGGATCGTGCCCTGGCGCCGGCTGAAAAGCAGCAATTGGCGGGTCAGCGCCGCCGCGCGGTCCGCGGCTCCGCGCACTTGCAAGAGGTCGGAGTTGTCGGCCGGATTTGGGGACTTTCGAACCAGCATCATCCCCACGTAGGCGTTGATGACGGTGATCAGATTGTTGAAGTCGTGGGCGATCCCGGCGGCGAGCTGGCCGACGGCGTCCATCTTTTGCGCCTGCCGCAACTGCTGTTCCATCCGCAGCTGGTCGGTGACGTCGCGCAGCAGCCAGATGGAGCAGAGCCGATCGCCCATCGTCACCGCGCGGGCCGAACAGCGCAGGTCGCGCCGAACGCCCGGGTGCGGCTCGAAGACGAACGGATGATCGTCCACTTCGTGGCCGGCGATCAATTGCTCGCGCAGGCGCGTCCAACGCTGGGGATCCATGCCGCGGCCGAAGGTTTCGGGGGAGGTGCCTTTGAGCTCTTCCACGGGCAGGTTGAATTGCCGGCGAAAGGTCGCGTTGGTCGCCAGAATCTCAAATCGATCGAGGGCGATCAGGATCTGCGCGTGCGGATTGGCTTCGAAGGCACGGGTGAAACGCAGTTCCGCGAAATGAAGCTCGCGGGTGCGTTCCTGGACCAGCGCGTCCAATTGGGACAGGCGCTGCTCGTTCGAGCGCGCGAGCTTCCACTTCTGAACCAGGGCATGGGCCAATTGCCGCGCCTCGATGTGGTCGAAGGGCTTCTTGAGAATGATCAGGCTGTCGCTCCCGCCCAGCACCTGGTTGATCTTCTGCCAGCTGTGGTCGGAGTGCGCGGTGCAAATGACAATCTGCAGGCGCGGATCGATCCGCCAGAGATGTTGCACCGTCTCGAGGCCGTCCCATCCAGGCGGCATCCGCATGTCGACAAAGGCGAGCGCGTAAGGATTGTTCTCGTCGAGCGACCGCCGGACCAGATCAGCGCCTTCGCGGCCCTGCTGCGCCGATTCGATCACAAAGTCGGGGACCGATGGGGCGGGCTTGGCGGACGGCGTGCCGAACAGGGCCGCCGCCTCGTCGTTGAGCGAATCCGTCGTCTCGTCCGTGCGCTGGAAGACCTTGCGAAAATCGTCGTGGATGGCCGGCGTGTCGTCGATCACCAGCACGCGATGAGGGCCGTCCGGGTTCATGATGCGGCGGCGGTTTCCAGCGCCGGGGATGAGGCGGCGGGGGTGTGCTGCGCCGGCAGTTCCAGGACGAACGCCGCTCCGCGGCCCGGTCCGTCGCTTGTCACCGCGACTCGGCCGCCGAGTTGCCGCGCGGCCAGTGCGCCGCTATGCAGGCCGAAGCCATGGCCGTTGCTGCGGGTAGTGAAGCCGTGGGTGAAAATGCGGTTGAGGTTCTCCGCGGCGATGCCGACTCCGTTGTCGGCGATCGTGAAGACCACCCCTTCACCCTGGGAGGCCAGGCGAAGCGTGATCCGGCGGTTTCCCGGAGCGTTGGGCTTCACGGCGTGGATCGCGTTGGTGATGAAATTGACCAGGATCTGCAGCACCTTGTGGCGGTCCGTCAGGACCGACGGCGCGTCCGAGAAGTCGTGCGCGATCTCGATGCCGTGGCGTTGCGCCGAGGCCTGCGCGATATGTTCGGCTTCGTCGACCATCTCGCGGGGGTTGACCTGCTCAGCCACGCCAACCGTCTTGGCGAAGCTCTGTTGGGCGGCGACGATTTCCTTGATGTGCTCGATGTTTTTTGCGAGCCGGGCAAGCTCTTCGGCCGCCGCGGCATGCTCGTCGCGGAGCACGGCCGCCACCTTGACGATGAAGCTGGGCAGCAGGCGTCCCTTGGGATCGTCCGCCACGAAGCGGGCAAATTCGGCGCCTTGCGCGGTGATCATGTCGGTGCCGCGCTGCAGGTTGCCCAGCTGGGACCGTTCCAGGTTTTCCCGCATGACCTGCAGCGAAATGTTCACGCTGTTCAGGACATTGCCGACATTGTGCAGGATCCCCGTGGCGACCTCGGCCATGCCCGCCTGGCGGGAGGCGTCGACCAAGGCGCGTTCCAAGCGTTTGCGTTCGGCAATTTCCGAGGTGAGGGAGTCGTTGGTTGTGCGCAGCGCCTGATCGGCGGCCTGCAGCCGGTCGAGCATGCGGTTGAACGCGATGGTCAATTCGGCCAATTCGTCGGAGCTGACGATGGGCGCCCGGTGCGAGTAGTCGAATTGCACCCCGATTTTCTGCGTGGTGGCATGCAGCGATTCGATGGGGCCGAGAATGAAGCGGCGCAGCCGTTCGCTCGCGGCATGGCTGATCAGGAGGGCCAGCGTGAGCGCGGTGGCGAAGGCAATGCCGACGGCGCGGAGCGTGGCCCACAGTTCCGGGC
Source organism: Opitutaceae bacterium (assembly GCA_036502225.1). Classification (GTDB taxonomy): domain Bacteria; phylum Verrucomicrobiota; class Verrucomicrobiia; order Opitutales; family Opitutaceae; genus Palsa-1447. Next base: position 28,402 of record DASXYY010000007.1, on the reverse strand, counting down.
CGAGGTCAAAAACGATCTGCAGACGCGCGCGGCGGCCTTCCTCGTCGCCGATTTCCGCGGTCGTCGAAAGCACCCAGCCGTGAAAGCGCGTGGATACCGAGGCCGGCAGTCGGTCGGCGAGCGGCGGCGGCACCCCGAACGTCGCGAAATTGGGATGGTCCGGCAGATCGACCACGGCGCCGCGGACCGCCGGCTTGGCCCGCAGCGAGGCGAGCACCGCCGTGGTGGCCGTCGCGTCCTGAAAGGCAATCGGGCCAGTCGCGTTTTCCGAAAGCATGCGGGTGATCGCCACGGCGTCGGCGAAGTCGTTTTCGCGCAGCGCGATCAGGCGATACACCGCAAACACCGCCGACACCACCAGGGCGGCGACGACGGCGATCAGGTAGGCCTTCAATTGCAGCTTGCGCCGCAGGGGCATGGGACCCAGCCGCCGGCGCAGATACGAATAGAACGGCGGCTTCATTGCGCCGGACCCCGAACTAGCTCCGCCAGATTGGCCAACTGTCCGCTTAGGCGAAGGCCGGCCTGTTGCGCCGCCGCCAGGTTGACTTGGTAGCGCAGATTGTCGCCGCGAGGAACAAAGCCGATGTCGCCGCCTGCTTCCGCGAAGCCTTCCTTTTCCCCGACCAGGAGCACGGGCGCCGAGCGCAGGTGCGCGTGGAATTGCGCGGGAGTCAGGGAGGAGGTGCGCAGTATGAACACGACGCGGCACGAGGCCGCCTGGGCATCGGAGCCGAGCAGCACGACTTCGAGCGGGTGACCGCCGACCTGCTTGCCGCGCAGGGTATCGGCGATGATCGCAAAGGAATCCGGATCGCCCAGAACGCCGACCCGAAACTCGCGGCCGCCGGCCAGCGGAGGAGGCGGCCATTGGACGAACTTGGCAAAGTTGTAGATATACGCCGCCTTGATCTGATAGTCGAGCTGGTGCCCGGAGGAGGCGGCGCGCAAGGTCCCGGCCTCGCCGGACAGCGCCAGCAGCGCGGCGACGAATATTCGAACGGCGGAGCGAGGGAGGCTCGGCTTCATCGTCATCTAGTGGCGGTAGGTGATGCCGAAATAGTAGCTGCGCGCAATCGGCAGCGCGACCGTTTCGATGAACGCGCTCGCACCTTCGTAGTGCAAGGGCTTGAGCAAATCCCGGCCGACGATCTCAAGCTCGAGGTCCGGCCGAATATTCCACGAGAGGCGGGCGTTCAGGCCATCGTAGGCGGGCACTTTGGACTCGGTGAGCGGTGAGGTGTGACGCGCAGCCACATCGAACGTCCAGGCGTCGACGGGATGCCAGGTGAGATGCAGCTTGTATTCCTGGTGCGGCGAACTTCCGATCAGACCCGGGATCGACGGATCCGGCATTTGCGTCGGCATGATTTCGTTGAGGGACAGGTGCAGGGTGTCCGCGGAAGCGCTCACCTGCACCGACGAGGTGGGATGCCATTGCAGGCTGATTTCGCCGCCGTAGCTGTGCCCGGTCAGATTGTTGGTTGCGTCGTACTCGATGGTGGCAAACGGAGCGGTGTAGGTCGGGGGCCAGAAGGACGGCACCAGTCCGCGCAGATCGGTGTAGTCCGAATAGTAGAGCGACGTGTCGATGGAGAACGCCGTGCCGAGGTCGTAGCGGTGTCCGAATTCATAGGAGAGGACATGCTCCGAGGTGAAATTGGGGTCGCCAACGGCGATCAGCTCGGTCGGGACCGGCAGCTGGAGCGAAGGCGGCAGCGTCGCCGCCCACAGGCGGACGCCGCGTTCGGCCCGCGAAGGTGTGCGGGCCGCCTTGGACACCGCGAACCAGACGGATTGTGCCTTGGTCGGATGCCACAGGACGCGCACGCTCGGCTGCGTCTCCCAGCCCGTGTAGGTGTTGCGCTCGAATTTGCTGCCGGCGGTCACGCGCAGAACATCGGGAATGATTGAGATTTCGTCCTGGACGAAAGCGCCATAGAAATCCGTGGTGGCGACCGGCACATCGTAGATCAGCCACGGCGTGTTGACGATCGAATCGGCCGTGTCCCGATAGGTTGCGCCGGCGATCACTTCGTTGCCCGGCAGGGGATGAAGGGTCACCTGGCTGTCGATATCGACCACCGTGTGGTGCTCCCCCGTGAGATCGGACTCGAAGGCGCCCTGCTCGTCGCCACGCTCGACCGCGGCTAGGATGGAAAGCTGCCCGTCGTCGGTCACCGGTTGCGTCCAATGCGCGGAAAGATCGGCGCTGCGCTCGCGGCTCTGCAGGGAGATGAGGGTGCTGTAGGGGGCGGTCAGAGTGGGCTGCATCGTCAGGTCGTCCGCCCGGACCTCGCGATATTCGCCGATGACCGTCAGCCCGCCGCCGCCCGGCCGGTCCCAATCGATGCGGGTGCCGGCCAGCCGGGAATTCCAGTCGCGCACGCCGTAGCCGTATTGGTCGGCGCCGTAGCTCCCCTGGTCTTGAAATTTTGCATACACGCGCGCCGCCAGCGCCGGGCTGAACTCAAAGCCGTCGCGAACCGTGACCGCTTCCCGCACCTGGTCGCCCGACTCCACCGAGACCAGCTGCCCCTGCGTAGCATGGGCGTTCTTGCTCACGATATTGATCACGCCATTGACCGCGTTGGCGCCCCACAGCGCACCCGCCGGCCCACGCTGCACCTCGATGCGGCTGACGTCATCCATCACCAGGTCGAGGAGGCCCCAATCGGTGCCCGAGTAGAGCTGGTCGTAGACCGACCGGCCGTCCATCAAGACGAGCACCTTGCTCGATGTGGCGTCGTCGAACCCGCGAATTGCAATGCTGTAGTTTTCGCCGTCGATCTGGCTGACCTGGACGCCCGCCGCCAGTCGCAGCGCTTCGGGCAGGGTCAGAACGCCCGTGTCGTGGATGGCCTGCCCCGTGATGACGTCCACCGGCGCGGGCGTGTCGAAGACGCTGGCGTCCTTGCGGCCGAGCGACGTGACGTCGTAGTGGGCCAGCTCATCCAGCGAAAAATCCGTGAAATCCGGTGCCTGCGCGCAGACGCGCAGGGACACGGCTAGCGCCAAGCCGATCGCGATGGGCCAACGCGAGGCGTTAATCCTGTCAGGGGACATTCTCGCCCCATCGGCGCAATGGGTTCCGGCCTTAACCCCAAAAGCCCGAATGGGCCCGGATCAGGATTATCGAAGCCTGTCTAGGGGTGGGGCTAGGACTGATGTCGCAGGTGGATTGCTGTAATCAGGGAAAGGTGGAGCGCATGGTCCCCATGCGCTGAACGACTCCGCCAGCCGAAAATCTTAGCCCGCGTCGCTCAGCGCGTGGGGCCCACGCGCTCCACCCCGCTCCTGAACCTTCGCATACAACCTCCAGACCACATTGGCCGTGGCGATCCCGAGGAAGGTACCGCCGCACATGTCGCCCACCCAATGGTAGTCGCAACCGAAAAGACCGATGGCGACCAAGGCCGGCAACAGCACGGCCAGGCTCCGGGCCAAAATGGCCAGCCAGCGCCGCTGCGGAGAGGAAAGCCAAAGGCTGGCTCCCAGGGCGCAGATGATGGTCATGTGCCCGGAGGGGAACGAGTACCAGCCCTCGCCGCCATGGAAGAAAGAGAACGTGAAAACGTGATTTCCAATCCAGGACGGATTGTGGTTCGTCCAGGTCTCCGGCCAAGTGCGGCCACAGATGTACTTCAGCTCCTCCTTGAATCCGATCGCGAGTTCGACCGAGGCGGCCGTGCACATGCCGAACCGCCACACGGGCGTGGGTTTCCATCCCTTCCATACGGCCGCGACCGCCACGATTGCCAGGGTGATCAACGCCAGCAGGGGGATCTTATCGACGATATGGGTCAGGGGATCAAAGACGGGTCGGTCCGCATGCAAATGGGCGAACGACCAGCTCGACGCCGCGCGGTCGATGAACTCGATGCAGACCAGCGTGGACAGCACCCAGGCGGCAACGAAAGTGATCGGGAATCGCTTCATTGGGAATCGACGATGCGGCGGATGACCCGCGTGTGATCCGGCGTGCTTCCGCAGCAGGAACCGATGATGGCGACACCGGCCGCGATGACCTGCGGCACGTCCTTGGCCATGTCGTCCGGGGTTTGCTTGTACACGGCCTTTAGGTTTTCAAGCACCGGCAAGCCGGCGTTCGGCTGCACCATGACCGGAAGCGAACAGCGTTCGCGGTAGAGCCGGGCGACCATCGCCGCGCCAGCCATGTCCATGCCGGTGCCGCAGTTGAGCGCGGCGAAATGGGCGCCGCGCTCCTCGACGAATTCCGCGGCCTGTTCGGGCGAAATGCCCATCATCGTTTTGTAGAACGTGCGGTCCATCGAAAGGTCGTAGGCCAGCGAAGCGATGATCGAGGGCGCGCCGGCCGTTTTGGCGGCGTCGATGGCCAAACCCAATTCCTCCAGGCCGGTTTGCGTTTCGATGATGATGGCGTCAACGCCGCCGGCGACCAGCGCCGCGCACTGCTCCTCCAGCGCCGCCTGGGCCTGATCGAGCGTGATGTCGCCGTAGGGTTCGAGCAGGCCGCCCAAGGGGCCGACGTCGCCCAGCACATACCCCTGGCGCCCGCCGAATGCCTCGCGGGCAATGCGCGCGCCGGCCTGGTTGACTTCGCTCACGCTCGCTTCGCTCCCATGCCGCCGCAGCATCAGGCGGCTCGCCCCGAACGTGTTGGTGATGATGCAGTCGGCCCCGGCTTCCGCGTACCGCCGCTGGATCGCGAGCACACGATCCGGGTGATTGAGATTCCACATTTCGCCGCAGCCCCCTTGTTCCAACCCCGCCATCATTAACTGGGTGCCCATTGCGCCGTCTCCCACCAGGAGACGGTTCTTTGCGACCTCATGAAGCAGCGCCGATTTCATTCGGTCCTGTTTGCAGACGAATGGGCGGGACGGAAAGCCGAATCGGGCGCGTGCTGTAGCCGTGGGCGCTGACCCCGGCAGTCCCGCTTTCGACGTCAAACAGCGCGTGGGGACCACGCGCTCCACCTTTCATCCGGCCGGCACGTAATGAATATTGCGATACGGAATGGCCCCGGCGACCACCTGCAGGAACGGCCGCCCGGCGGCGACTCCCACGGTGCCGTAGCCGGTGGCGGTGGAGAGAAAGCAGCGAAAATCCCCGGCGATCGACGGGCGGAGGTGCAGCACCCGCTCGACCGCGTCGTATCGGGCGCCGCTGAACGCGCCGAGCAAGGCATAGGACGCCATGGCGCGCGCGTACCAGTGGCCCCACTCGTATTCGTCGAAGGGATTGCGCGCGGTGCCATCGTACCGCGCCCGGCAGCCCCGCACGATATCGAGGCCCTGGCGATGACGGCCCAGGGCGATCAGATGGCTCGCCGCCTGATACTCGATTCCGGTCCAGACCTCGTTGGAATAGACGAACGGCAGCGAAAGCATTCCGCCGCGAGGCCAGGAGCAAAGGAGCAGGCCCGCCTCCTTGCCGTTGGCGTAGGTCGACCGCTGCGGATTGGCGTGACCGGAAAGGTCGGCCCGAAAATTATGGCGATGAACCGCTTCCAGGTGGCTCTGCACCCGTTTGGGATCGAGCACCGGTTCAAGGCCGCATTGCAGGGCCAGCCACGAGCCGAGCACCCCGTCGGAAAGGCAGCCGGTGCCGTATTGGTACTTGGGTCCTTCCTGATTCAGCAGCGCGGCGGCCTCGGGGGAATAGCCCCCGCCAAAGGAGCGGGTTTCCTTGCGAGGGTCGGCGCGCAAGCCTTTCCACTCCACGCGCTGGTAGTAATATTCGCCGTTGAAGAGTTCCGATTCGGACCGCGAAGCTCCTTTGGCTCCCAAGGCTTCATATTCGGATACGTCGTCTCCCAGTGCGCGCCCCATCGCCACGGCGGCCTGCAGCGCCCCGACATAGAACGAGGCAATCATGCCGTTCGGACCCCAGAATTCGATGTCATACGTGTTGTGCTGCTGCTCGACCGGCAGACCCTGCCGGTCCGGATCCCACGTCCGAATGCAATATTCGAGGCTCGTCCGCACCTTGGGCCAAATCGATCGCAACCAGGCGGTGTCGCCGCTGATCCGCCACTCTCGATAGACCTTCATGATCCCGCCCAACTGCCCATCGGCGGCGGCGAACGAATGATGGGGCGAAGGAGCAATCGGAAGCGCGACGCGGAAGTTCTGATGGCCTTCCGCGTCCTGTCCCGGGCCGAACTCCGTTTCGCGGAGCGTGCGTTCGAGGGATGGAAACAGGTGCGCAATCGCCTGCGCGTAGTTCCAGACGTGCGTGCACGTCCCTTCGCCTTGGGCGTGATCCTCCTCGCATCCCTCCCAGCCCCACAGCCGTCCGTCGGCTTGCCGCAGCACGGTGGGAGATTTGAGGATGCTGAGATTCGCGGCCGCCGCCTCCACCGCCTCAGGCGGGAGCGTGCTGTCGAAAAAGCACCGGGAGAACCGTTCGGTTCGATCCTTCAACGAGGCATAGTGGTCGCCCCAATATCCGGAAAGTTCTTCGATGTTCGCGAAACGCCCTCCGTACCACGGCTGGTAGAAGTCGGAGGGCTTGGCATCCGCGCCCACCGGCGGCAGCAGCTTGCGCAGGGTGGTGTGGGGCGAATACCACGCCAGGCGCAGGCGGATGGTTTTGCTTTGGCCCGGCGCCAAGCGGAAAGGCACGAAGACCGTGGCGCCGGTCGGAGGCTTTCCTTCCGTGGGCGCCGGTTTTTCGTAGGCCGCGGCCTGCTCCACATCGCGCCAGGCCATGGTGATGGCGTCGAACCATCCTCCCCGAAACCAAGCGAGATTCACCTTCGCGTCCGGATCGTCGACCGACGCGGAAAACCAGGCCTGCTCGTCGCCGACCTCCGGCCACGCCCCGCCGTAAAGAACAAATCCGTCGGCGATGCGCTTTCCGCTTCGGTCCGGTTCGGGCCCTTGGTCCCATTCGTTCATCCGCGCCGGAAGAAAGTTGCGCGCGTTGAAAGAGAATACGGCATCGAGCGGTTCGCCGCCCCGATTCAACAGGGTGTACTCAAGGCCGGCCACGGGCAGGCAGGAGTTCTCGGTATCGCCGGGCTCGAACGGGCTCCAGCCCGTGATTCGGGCCGAAATCGGCAAGTCGCGGTCTTCGAGTTCGAGGTGGGCGAAAGGAAATTGGGCGTGAAACATTGCCTGCTTGAAGCGAGGCAGTCCCATTCCCAATGGCGCCGAGCCTGAGCAAGCGTGGGCGCGCTCATAGAGCTTCCACCGAGGCACCGGCCCTTCCAGTACCCGCGCGTATTCGGGCCGACCCCGAATGCCGATCGCGGCGAGCAGTCCCGGCTCATTCTGCACCTGCGGGTGATTGCGCACCGATACATTTGTAAGCGCGCCGGTCCCGCCCAGGCAGATCATCCCAGCGCCAATTCCGCCCATCGGAAAGGCGACCTGTTCCAACTCTTCCCCGCGATAAATGCGATCCGGACCGCGCGCGGCCCGGGCGGTTGGGACTGTCTCCGGTTTGTCGTCCGCGCGGGCCAGGCCGGCCCCGGCGGCCAGGGCGCCAAATGCCCCGACCGAGGTTCGAAAGAAATCACGACGGCCGATGGGGTGGGAGGGCATGGCGAAGGGTGACGTGAATTGAACGTCAAAGCCAACTGCGCACACGATGCGTTTATCAGAACCTAAAATCGGATCAACTGAGAGACTACCCCAAAAATCACGCCCTTGACCCGCGCCGACGACCGGGCACGCTAACCAATTCGCAGTTTCACTGCCTGGTGGTGTAATGGTAGCACCGGTGACTTTGACTCACCTAGTCATGGTTCGAATCCATGCCGGGCAGCCACATTTCGCGATGCGAAATGTGGCCCGCCGAAGCCCACCGGGCAAAGGAGGGCTGAGATGCGGGCGGAAACGAGTTGCGAAATGATGGAGGCCGCATGAATTGGACGATCGGAGATCGCGAACATGCCTCACCATGACCCAGCGGAACTGTCTCGGCGCGAGTTTCTGCTGACCGGCAGCACCGCGATGGTGCTGACGGCGGTGCCCAGCGCGCTGAAGGGCCAGGAGAAGGTGGATCCCTCGTCGATTGCGTCCCACGTCGACTTCGAAGTGAACGGCCAGGCGCACTCCCTCACGCTGGATCCGCGGACCACGCTCCTCGACGCCCTTCGCGAGCATCTCCATTTGACCGGCACGAAAAAGGGCTGCGACCATGGGCAATGCGGCGCCTGCACCGTGATGGTCAACGGACGCCGCATCAATTCCTGCCTGACCTTGGCCGTGATGCATCAGGCCGATCGGATCACCACCATCGAGGGCTTGGGATCGCCGGAACATCTTCACCCTCTGCAGGCGGCCTTCGTGCATTGCGACGGCTATCAATGCGGGTACTGCACCTCCGGGCAGATCTGCTCGTCCATCGCCATGCTCGCGGAAATCCGCGCCGGAATTCCGAGTCACGTCACGCAGGACCTGACCGCGCCCGTCCCGCTGTCTGAAGCGGAAATTCGGGAGCGGATGAGCGGCAATATCTGCCGGTGCGGCGCCTATTCGAACATCGTGGAAGCCATCACCCAGGTGGCAGGGAAGACAGCGTGAAAGCGTTCTCCTACGAGCGGGCGCAATCTCCGGCGCAGGCGGCCGCCGCAGCCTTCAAGCCCGGCGCCAAGTTCATCGCGGGCGGCACCAATCTGCTCGATCTCATGAAGCTCGAGATCGAAGCCCCCACGCATCTGATCGATGTCAACGGCCTGAATCTCGATCGGATCGAATCGACGCCCGAAGGCGGATTGCGCATTGGCGCGCTGGTTCGGAACACGGATTTGGCGGCCGATGCGCGGGTGCGCCGCGACTATGCCCTGTTGACTCGCGCCCTCGTCGCCGGCGCATCGGGCCAGCTTCGCAACAAGGCGACGACGGCGGGCAATCTCCTGCAGCGCACCCGGTGTCCCTATTTTTACGATACGAATCAGGCGTGCAACAAGCGGCAGCCGGGGAGCGGTTGCGCCGCCATCGGTGGCATCAGCCGGCAGCTGGCGGTCGTGGGAGCGAGCGAGGCCTGCATTGCGACTCATCCGAGCGACATGGCGGTGGCGCTGCGGGCCCTGGACGCCACCGTCGAGACCGTGCGGGCCGACGGCACGTCGCGGGAAATCCCGATTGCTGCGTTCTACCGGGCGCCTGGCGCGACACCGCACCTCGAAACCGTGCTTGAGCGCGGCGAATTGATCACCGCGGTGACGCTGCCCCGCCCAATCGGGGGAATTCATCTTTATCACAAGGTGCGCGATCGGGCCTCCTATGCCTTTGCTCTGGTTTCGGTCGGCGCGATCATCCAGCCGGACGGCACCGGGCGCGTTGCGCTCGGCGGAGTGGCGCACCAGCCGTGGCGCGTCGAAGCGGCTGAAGCCGATCTTCCGCAGGGGGCCAAGGCCGTCGCGGCGAAGCTGATGGAAGGAGCCCGGCCGACGGAACAGAACGCCTTCAAGCTTCCGCTCGTCGAACGCACGCTGGCTTCCGTGATCGCGCAGAGCAAGGGCGCCGCGTCATGAGATTCGACGTTCCCGCCACCACCAATCCGATCGACCAGCTCAAGGTGGTCGGTCGGGCCACCGATCGAATCGATGGGCCGCTGAAGACCACCGGCCGGGCAACGTACGCCTATGAGTGGAAGGAATTTTCAACTTGGCCGGCGTATGGTTATGTCGTGGGAGCGGGAATCGCCAAAGGCCGGATCGCGCAGATCCACTTGCGCGAGGCGTACGCGACGCCAGGCGTCCTGGCGATCGTCACGGCTCAGAATGCGGGTCCATTGGGCAAAGGCCGGCTGAATACCGCCAGGCTCCTGGGCGGTCCCGAGATCGAACACTATCACCAGGCGGTCGCGGTGGTTGTGGCGGAAACATTCGAGCAAGCGCGTGCGGCCGCAAACCTCGTGCGCGTCGACTACGTCCGATCAGATGGAGCTTTCGACCTTGCGGCGGCCATGGGATCAGCCCAGCCAAAATCGAAACCCGGCGGCCACGCCGACAGCGCCGTGGGAGATTTCGAGGGGGCGTTCGCGGCGGCGCCCGTCACGCTCGATGCCACTTACACGACGCCCGACCAGTCCCACGCGATGATGGAGCCCCAGGCGTCGATTGCCGAGTGGGACGGGGAAAGGCTCACTCTCTGGACGGCCACCCAAATGGTGGCTTGGACCGTCGCCGATCTGTCGGCGACCCTGAAAATCCCCAAGGAGAATGTGCGCGTGCTTTCGCCCTTCGTCGGCGGCGGTTTCGGCAGCAAGCTGTTCCTGCGATGCGATGCGCTCCTTGCCGCCCTGGGCGCGCGCGCCGCGCGGCGGCCGGTGAAGGTGGCGCTGACCCGGCCCCAGTCGATCAACAATACGACTCATCGGCCGGCGACGATTCAGCGGATTCGCCTCGGCGCCGGCTCCGACGGAAAAATCACGGCAATCGGACACGAGAGTTGGTCGGGAAACCTGAAGGGCGGGGGCCCCGAATCCGCAACGGGGCAAACCCGGCTCCTTTACGCCGGCGCGAATCGAAAGACGGCCTTGCGTCTCGCCGTGCTGGACCTTCCCGAAGGCAACGCGATGCGCGCCCCGGGCGAGGCTCCCGGCCTCATGGCGCTCGAAATCGCCATGGACGAAATGGCCGAAAAGCTCGGCTTGGATCCGGTGGAATTTCGGATCCGCAACGACACACAGGTCGACCCGGAAAAACCGGAGCGGCCGTTCTCGCAGCGGAAGCTGATCGAATGCCTGCGATCCGGGGCCGAGCGATTTGGCTGGGAGCGGAGAAATCCGATCCCCGCCAAGGTGCGCGACGGACGGTGGTTGATCGGGCTCGGCATGGCGGCCGCGTTCCGCAACAATATCCAGATGCCCTCGGCCGCGCGGGTTCGGCTCGAAGCGGATGGACGGGTGACGGTCGAGACGGATATGACCGACATTGGCACGGGCACCTATACGATCTTGGCCCAGACTGCGGCCGAGATGATGGGCCTGCCGATCCAAAAGGTGTCGGTCGCGTTGGGGGATTCTGATTTTCCCGTCTCGTGCGGCTCCGGGGGCCAGTTCGGCGCGAGCAACTCGACCTCCAGCGTTTATGCCGCCTGCATCAAATTGCGCGAGGCGGTGGCGCAGCGGCTGGGATTCGATCCGGAGCAAACGGAATTTGCCGACGAGCTGGTCAAATTTGGCGCGCGCAGTGTGCCGCTGGCCCAAGCGGCTGACGGGAAGAGTCTCGAGGCGGAGGATAGGATCGAATACGGGGATCTCACCAAAAAGTTTCAGCAGTCGACATTTGGGGCGCACTTTGTCGAGGCGGCGGTCGACGCCGCGACCGGCGAAATCCGGCTGCGCCGCATGCTGGCCGTGTGTGCGGCGGGGCGGATCATCAATCCGAAATCGGCGCGGAGCCAGCTGATCGGCGCAATGACGATGGGCGCGGGCGCGGCGCTGATGGAGGAACTGACGGTGGACAAGCGGCTGGGCTTTTTCGTGAACCACGATCTGGCCGGATACGAGGTGCCGGTGCATGCGGACATTCCGCACTTGGAGGCCTATTTTCTCGACGAAACGGACCCGACCTCGTCCCCGATGAAGGCCAAGGGAGTGGCGGAGCTGGGAATCTGCGGGGTGGCGGCGGCGGTTGCGAACGCGGTCTACAACGCGACCGGTGTCCGCGTGCGGGATTATCCGGTCACGTTGGACAAGCTGATCGACCGGCTGCCGCCGGTGGAGGTCTAATGTGGATGGGTGGAGCGCGTGGTCCCCACGCGCTTCGGCGTCGCCTGCGCTTAGCGCCAAACGCGGATGGAGATTCAAGCGCATGGGGACCATGCGCTCCACCCACTCAGGAGAGTTCCGCCCGTGCGAAATCGTCCGGCGTGTCGATGTCCAATTCGAGCTCGGGCATATCGACTGACGCCACTTGATCCGGATCGGCATTCAGGAGAGCCCGCGCCCCCTGATCGCCGGTCAGACGGCCAAGACCCGGAAAATGCCGGCGCCGAAAAACGGCAGGGGCGCCATTTCGGCCGGCGTAGCGAGCAGCCGCGATCGAGCGGCCGGTGGCCTGCAGCGCCGCGGCGAGCCGGCGGAGCGAATCTGCGGAAAAGGCCGGCTGGTCGCACACCGCGAGGGCGGTCGCATCGAGCGGGGGCGAACATTGATCGATTCGAGCTACGCCTGCGCGGATCGACGAGGCCATGCCCTCGGCCCAGAAGAGATTTTCAACGATCAGGACGGGGTATCTTTCGACGACGGTTCGAATGCGCCCGGCGTCGAATCCCAACACGACCACGACGGTCTCGGCGCCCGATGCGAGCGCCGCCTCGATCGTTCGAGGCAGCAGCGGAAGGCCTCCGATCGCCAGAAGCTGTTTGGGAGATCCCAGCCGGGTCGATGCCCCTGCCGCGAGAATCACGACGCCGAAGCGCAGCGAATCAGGCATGGATCGGCAGTGCCCTCTCCTTCAGCGGCCGGCCATCGCGGCCCGAGAGGACGGCGTGGATTTCGGCGACGATGCTGAGGGCGATCCCTTCCGGCGCTTCCGATCCCAAGTCGAGGCCGACCGGCGCCCGCAGTCGCGCGCGCATTTCCGGGGTCACGGCCACGCCGTCGGCCTCGATTTCCGCCAGAATCCGCTCCGCGCGTTTCATCGGCCCGAGCAGCCCAAGGTAGCCGAGGGGTTTTGTCACGAGCCCGTGGAGCAGCGGCACGTCGAAATGGTAGTGGTGGGTCATGATGACGACGGCCGTTCGGTCGCCGACGGGAATCTCGCGCGCGATTTGGTCCGGCGGAGCGACCAGGCATTTTCGCGCTTCTGGAAATCGTCGCGTGGTTGCATACGTCGGACGGGGATCGGCGACGACCACGGCCCAGCCCATTCTGGCCGCGAGCTGCGCCAGGGGGATCGCGTCGTCGCCCCCGCCGCAGATGACCAAGGTGATCGGGGGTTCAATTACCTGGCTAAACACGCCTGGCAGCAGGGAGGGAGCCATGGAATCCGCCAGATGGGTTCCCCGTTCCTGGGGATCCGCATGGTCCCACGAGACCCGGAGGAAAGTCGGCTGAAAGGAATTGAGGTTCGACTCCAGCGACGCAGCCCAATCCGGCATTTTGATGAGCCGTTCGATGAAGACTCGCACCATCCCATGGCAGCCAAGTCCGACGCCCCAGATCAGGTCGTTCTCGTCCAAGGTATTGTAGGTGAAGGCCTCGGCGACGCCGGTGGCGAGAACGGAGCGCGCGCGTTGGCGGACGTCCTCCTCGAGACAACCCCCGCTGATGGATCCCACTGAATTTCCGTCGCTTGCGAGCAATATCCGCGCGCCCGCCCGCCGATAGGATGATCCTTGGACCTCGACCAGTGTGGCCAGGGCGAATGGCTCCGGTGCGTTTCGGAAGAGTTGCAAAATCGCCGCAGTCTCGCGTCCGCTCATTGATTGAAATTCATACCCCAGAAGGCGGTTTTCGCGATGCGAAACCGGCGGCAAGCGGCTTCGCCGCAAGACGGGTGGAGCGCATGGTCCCCATGCGCTTCGGCGTCGGCTAGCCGCCGATTGGCTCGCCGCCCATCACCGGCAGGACCACGCCAGTGATGTAGGACGAATCAACGGGCGAAGCTAGGAAAACATAGGCTGGAGACAGCTCGTCCGGCTGAGCGGGGCGTCCCATCGGCGTTTGCGAACCGAATTCGGATACTTCCTTTGAACTCCGGCCGGAATCGGAAGGATTGAGCGGCGTCCAGACAGGTCCGGGGGCCACGGCGTTGATTCGGATGCCCTTTTTCAGCAGCTCTCCGGATAGCGTCTTGATGAGCGCGTTGATCGCTCCCTTGGTGGAAGAATAGTCCGGAAGGCCCTCCTTCCCGAGGATGCCCGTCTCGGAACTCGTCACGACGATGGCCGAGCCCGGCTTGAGATGAGGCACCGACGTCTTCACCAATTCCACCAGGGCGAAAAAATTGGTCCGGTAGGTGTTCTCCAGCTCCTCATAGGTCACTTGCTCGATCGAATGCTTCGTCGCCTGATGGGCGGCATTGGAGACGAGAACGTCGAGCCGACCGAGCTGCTTGATGGCCGCTTCCACGACCTGCTTGCAGAATGCGGGTTTCCGAAGGTCTCCCGGCAGGCGCACGCATTTGCGCCCTTCCTTTTTGACGGCGGCTTCCGTTTCCTGGGCATCGGAGTCCTCCTCCGGCAGATACGAGATCGCAATGTCCGCTCCCTCGCGGGCAAACCGGACCGCCACCGCGCGGCCGATGCCCGAATCGCCCCCGGTGACCAACGCGCATTTTCCCTCGAGCCGGCCGACGCCTCTGTATCCAGGCGCGTGGTACCGGGGGCGCGAATCGAGCTCCGATTCCTTGCCGGGGGCGGTTTGATGCTGCGGAGGAAAAGGGGGCACCGGCCCGGCCTGCTTGGGCGAGACGGCTCTCGGTTCGGCGACATTCATGTTTTTCACTCCGGCGTTGGTATCGCCGCGTCCGGAAAAGTTCGCTCGCACCGAAAATGCCCCAGGGCCAATTCGGCAAATGTCTCAGCGGCGGCGCCGGTGCCGCATCCCGGCACCGCCGCGAGCCGGACCGGTCTTTGGCCTCATGAATCACGAACCAAATCTTTCGGGCAAGCGCGTGGCCATTCTGCTGACAGAAGGCTTTGAACAGGTGGAGATGGTCGAGCCGCGCCAAGCCTTGCAAAAGGCGGGCGCCCAGACGGAGATCATTTCCCCCCAGGACGGGAAGGTCAAAGCGTGGGACGAGGACGACTTTGGCGAGACCTTCAAGGTCGACGTGCCGCTGAAGAGCGCCAAGCCGGAAAATTACGACGCCTTGCTGCTGCCGGGCGGGGTGATGAACCCCGACAAGCTGCGCTTGGAACCGGCGGCGGTGAACTTCGTCCGCAAGTTTTTCGAAGCGGGCAAACCAGTGGCGGCGATCTGCCATGGGCCGCAAATTCTGATTGAGGCGGGCGTCGTGGAAGGGCGGAAGCTGACGTCGTTTCCGTCGATCAAGACCGACCTGATCAATGCCGGAGCGGAGTGGGTAGACGAAACGGTGGTGACCGACCAGGGTTTGGTCACGAGCCGCAAGCCGGCCGATATTCCGGCGTTCAATGAGAAGATGATCGAGGAGTTCGCCGAGGGGGTGCACGCGGGGCAGCGGCGCTGAGGGCTTCGCGGTCACATATCGTAACTAGTGGAGCATTACGGCCGGGGGCGTGCTGGAGCCGGGGGCGTTGACCCCGGCAATCCCGCTTTCGATGTCGCCGGTGCCGGGGTCAGCGCCCCCGGCTACAGCGAGATGACGGCAACGGGTGGCGGGTTTCGCGGTCTGAGCATAGCGGAAAGGTCTGGAAGAAATCCCATGGGAGCCAACGACGGACTGATCAGTGTCGAAACGATCAATCGGCCACGGGCCGATCGGCTGGCGAAGGATGACCGCTGGCCGCAGTCCCTGTCGGTCGGCCGGGTTCGAGAGCTGGAAAAGGCCCTGCGGGATAAGCTGGACGGAGAGGTGCGATTCGATTCCGCGACCCGGGCGCTTTATGCGACGGACGGGTCCAACTATCGGCAAGCGCCCGTCGGCGTCGTGATTCCGCGCCATGTTCAGGACGTGGAGACGACGGTGCGCCTCGTGCGCGAGGCCGGCGTGCCGCTGCTCAGCCGAGGCGGCGGCACGAGCCTGGCGGGCCAGTGCTGCAACGTCGCCGTCGTGATGGATTTTTCCAAGTACATGCACCACGTGCTGTCGGTGGACGCCGGGCAGCGGCTCGGCACCGTCCAGCCCGGTTGCGTGCTCGACCATCTGAGCGGCACCGCGAACCAGGAGGCGGGCATCATGTTCGCGCCGGACCCTTCAACGCACAGTCGGTGCACTCTCGGCGGGATGCTGGGCAACAATTCGTGCGGCAGCCATTCCTTGCTGAGCAGAAAGCACGGCCTGGGTTTGCGGGTCAGCGACAACACGCATTCGCTCGATGTGCTCCTTTACGACGGGACGCGAATGCGCGTGGGCGCGACGCCGCCCGGGGAATTGGAAACCATCATTCGCGGCGGCGGGCGGCGGGGCGAAATTTACGCCGCGCTCAAGGCCCTGGTGGAAAAATACGGCGACGCGATCCGTCAGGGTTTTCCGAAGCTGGGCCGCCGGGTGTCGGGTTACAACCTGGACGACCTGCTGCCGGAAAACGGCTTTCACGTCGCGCGCGCGCTGGTGGGTTCGGAATCGACGCTCGTGACCATCCTGGAAGCCACGCTCCACCTGGTGCCGACGCCGAAGGCGCGGACGGTGACGATGCTGGGCTTCAAGGACATTCCGACGGCCGCCGCCTGCGGCCTGGAGGTGCTCCAGTTTGAACCGATTGCCTGCGAGGGAATGGACGAGCTGCTGTTCAAGTACGTGAAGCAAAAGGGCGACGAAAACGCCAGTCTGGCGATTCTGCCCGAGGGGCCGGCCTATCTGCTGGTGGAATTTGGCGGCGACTCCAAGGCGGATAGCGATGAGCAGGCCCGGCGCATGATGGCGCATGCCGAAACGCTCGGCGCAAACCGGCCGGTCGAAATGAAGCTCTACGATGACCCGAAGCAGGAGCAGATGATTTGGCACGTCCGCGAGGGCGGACTGGGTAGCACGGCCTGGGTGCCGGGAATGCCGGATGCGTGGCCCGGCTGGGAGGATTCCGCGGTCCCGGCGGAGGTGGTGCCGGAATACCTTCGCGATCTCCGCGCGCTTTTCAAAAAGCACGACTACAACCCCTCCATCTACGGCCATCTCGGCCAGGGGTGCGTGCACTGCCGGGTGCCGTTCGATCTCTATACGGCGCCCGGAATCGAGAACTACCGGCGCTTTATGGATGAAGCGGTGCAACTGGTCATCCGCTATGGCGGCGTGGCCTCGGGGGAGCACGGCGACGGCCAGGCCCGCGGGCAATACCTGCCCCAGATGTTCGGCCCGGTGATCTTTGAAGCCTTCAAGGAGTTCAAGCGGATCTGGGATCCGGCCAATCGCATGAACACGGGCAAGGTGGTCGATTTGGATGGGCCGGCCAAAGGCATCACCACGCATCTTCGCGTCGGCACCGATTACAGCCCCGCGCAGCCTGCCACCCATTTTTCGTTTTCGAGCGATCAGCGCAGCTTCGCCCGCGCGGCCCTCCGCTGCGTGGGGGTGGGAGCGTGCCGCCGGTCCGGGGGCGGCACCATGTGCCCGTCGTATATGGTGACGCGGGAGGAGAAGGACTCCACCCGGGGGCGATCCCGCATGCTGTTCGAAATGCTGAACGGCGAGATCGTGGACGACGGCTGGAAGAGCGAGGAGGTCAAGGACGCGCTCGACCTCTGCTTCTCCTGCAAGGGGTGCAAGGGCGACTGTCCCGTGAATGTGGACATGGCCACGTACAAGGCGGAATTCCTGAGCCATTACTACGAGGGCCGGCTGCGGCCGCGCCACGCTTATGCGTTCGGGCTCATCCACCGCTGGTCGCGGCTGGCGTCCCCGGTGGCTGGTCTGGCCAATTTCTTCACGCAGACGCCCGGAATCCGGGAGCTGGCGAAATTCGCCGCGGGAGTGCACCCGAAAAGGAAGATCCCGCCTTTCGCACGTTCCGCCTTTGTCAGCCAATTCCGCAACCGCACGCCACGCAACCTCGGCGGCCCGCGCGTGGCGCTCTTCCCGGATACGTTCAACAACTACTTTCGCCCCGAGATCGCCCTGGCCGCCGCCGATGTGCTGGAGGACGCCGGATTTCACGTCGAGGTGCCGGCCGGCGATGTCTGTTGTGGCCGGCCGCTTTATGACTACGGATTCCTGAAGCTCGCCGAGCGCCGCTGGCTGCAGTCGCTCGAGACGCTCCGCCCGTACTATCGCGGCGGCATTCCGCTGGTGGTGCTCGAACCCAGTTGCTGGTCATCGTTCAAGGACGAGCTGGTGGACCTTTTCCCCGGCAACGAAGATGCGAAGCGGCTCTCCCAGCAGACCTTCACGCTGAGCCAGTTTCTGCGCCAGAAGGCCAAGGACTACACCGTGCCTACGCTGAAGCGCCAGGCGCTCCTGCACGGCCATTGCCATCAAAAGGCCCTGGATACGCTCAATGACCGGGAATACGGGAAGCTATTTGCCGAAAAGGAAATTCTCGGCCGGATGGGCGTGAAATTCGAGGACCCGAACGCCGGCTGCTGCGGCATGGCCGGGGCGTTCGGCTACGAGAAGGAGCACGAGCACTACGAGGTGGGCGTCGCCGCGGGCGAACGGGTGCTGCTGCCGGCCATTCGTTCCCGGACGGAAGCGGACCTCCTGATTGCCGACGGCTTCAGTTGCCAGGAGCAAATCCGCCAGCAGACGGGGCGACATCCGCTCCACTTCGCCGAAGTGCTGCGCCTAGCCATCCAGGAGCGGGACGCCGGCCAGGGAGGGCCCCGGGCATGATCTCTGTCGACCCAGGCACGGTGGTGGTGGTGACGGGCGCGTCGGCGGGCGTGGGGCGGGCAACCGCTCGGTTGCTGGGTGCTCGACGCGCGCACGTCGGGCTGCTGGCGCGAGGCAAGCGGGGATTGGAGGCGGCCCGCCGGGAGATCGAAACCTTGGGCGGAAAAGCCATCGTGATTCCCGTCGATGTCAGCGACGCGAAGGCCGTCGAGTCCGCCGCCGCCAAGGTGGAGCGCGCCTTCGGCCCAATCGATCTGTGGATCAACAACGCGATGGTTTCGATGTACAGCCCGTTCCTCAAGATGACGGCGAAGGAGTTCGGGCACATCGTCGACGTCACGTTTCTGGGTGCGGTGCACGGGACGCGCGCGGCACTGCGCCGAATGATCCGCCGGAACCGCGGCGTCATCATCCAAGTGGGTTCGGCGCTCGCGTACCGTTCGATTCCGCTGCAGAGCGCGTACTGCGCCAGCAAGCACGCGATTCGGGGTTTCACCGAGTCGCTGCGCACGGAGCTGATTCATGAGCAAAGCGCCGTGCGGGTCTGCCTGGTCAACCTGCCCGCGGTCAATACGACCCAGTTTCTCTGGACCCGCAATCGGATGGGCCGGGTTTGCCGTCCGGTCGGCACGATCTTCCAGCCGGAGGCAGCGGCCGAAGCCATCGTGTTCGCGGCGGAACACGATCGCCGCGAGGTGATGGTGGGACTGTCGACGCTTAAGGCGACTTGGGGCGAGAAGGTGATTCCTGGTCTCCTGGACCATAAGCTGGCCAAGGACGGATGGGACGGCGCCTTGCTGCCGCAAAGGACCGGCAGCCGTCGTCGCGACAATTTCTGGAAGCCAGTCAATCGGGACCTCGGTGCACGAGGCCAGTTCAGTCGCGGCGCCCGAACGATGGCCGTTTACCTCTGACGAAAAACCTGAGCGAAAGATAAAACCATGTCACAAACAGTCGGCCAATATGTCATGCAGCGGTTGTCGGATTGGGGCGTCGAACGCATCTACGGCTACCCCGGAGACGGCATCAACGGGCTCACCGCCGGATTGCGGCGGAACGAGGACAAACCGCGCTTCATCCAGGCACGCCACGAGGAATTGGCCGCTTTCATGGCCTGCGCGCACGCGAAGTTCACCGGGCAGGTGGGCGTTTGCCTGGCGACCAGCGGGCCGGGGGCAATTCATCTTTTGAACGGACTTTACGACGCGAAGTTGGACCACCAGCCGGTGGTGGCGATTGTCGGCCAGTCGGCGACCACGGCGATCGGCAGCCAGTACCAGCAGGAGGTCGACCTGCAGAGTCTGTTCAAGGACGTCGCGAGTGAGTATTGCATCACGGTCATGAGTCCGGGCGCCATCCGGCACTGCGTCGATCGGGCGCTGCGCATCGCGATCGACCAGCGCTGCGTGACCTGCCTGATCATTCCAAAGGACCTTCAGGAGGAAAACGCCGTGCCCGAGCCCAAGCAGCGCCACGACATGGCGCTTTCCGGGATCGGTTGCCCAAAGCCCTATATTGTCCCTCATGAGTCGGACCTGCGTGCGGCGGCCAAGGTGCTCAATGCCGGCGAACGCGTCGCCATGCTCGTGGGGGCCGGCGCCTTGGGCGCCCAGTCCGAAGTGCAGGAGATCGCCGAGATTCTGGGCGCAGGCGTGGCCAAGAGCTGGCTGGGCAAGGCGGTCATGTCGGAGCATGTACCCTACTGCACCGGACACGTGGGACTGCTCGGCAGCAAGCCCAGCTGGGATCTGATGCAGGAATGCGACACGCTGCTCGTGGTCGGCAGCAGTTTTCCTTACGCGGAATTCTATCCGAAGCCCGGCCAGGCCAAGGGCGTCCAAATCGACACGGACGGGCGCCTGCTGAGCCTGCGCTTTCCCATGGACGTGAATCTGAAGGGCGATGCCCGGCAGACGCTGGAGGCGCTGAAGCCTCTGCTCCAGCGGAAGGCCGATCGAGGCTGGCAGGAGAAGGTCAGTGAGAATGTCAGCGGCTGGTGGAAGACTCTGGACCAACGGGCCCACACGGACGGCAACAAGGGCCTTCTCAATCCCGAGCGCGTTTTCTGGGAGCTGAGCCCGCGGTTGCCCGACCGCTGCATCCTGTCCGCCGATAGCGGCACCGCCGCGAATTGGTACGCCCGCGATCTGAAGCTGCGGTCTGGCATGATGGCCAGCGGGAGCGGCAATCTGGCAACCATGGGTGCCGCCGTTCCCTATGCGGTGGGTGCCAAGTTCTGCTATCCCGAGCGGGTGTGCATTGCCGTCACGGGCGACGGCGCGATGCAGATGAACGGGCTGAACGCCTGCATCACCGTGGCCAAATATTGGAAGGAGTGGTCGAATCCGAGCTGGATTACCCTCGTGCTGAACAATCGCGATCTGAATCAGGTGACCTGGGAACAGCGCATCATGGAGGGCGACGTCAAATTCGCCGCCAGCCAGGATCTGCCCGATTTTCCCTACGCGCAGTTTGCCGAATCGATCGGATTGATGGGCATCCGGGTCGCCGAACCGGGCGACATTGCCGACGCCTGGGACCGCGCTCTGGCGAGCGACCGGCCGGTCATCGTTGAGGCCCTGTCCGATCCGGACACTCCGACGCTGCCGCCGCACATCACCTTGAAGCAGGCGAAGAAGTTCACCGAAAGCGTCCTGCGCGGAGATCCCGAAGAGGCCGGCATCGTGAAACAGGCGATCAAGGGGCTTCTGCCCGGACTCTCCCACAAGGGCTGAGTCAGCCGGCTACTTGCCTTTTTCCGCCGCAGCGGGGTTGGCCTCCAACCCCTTCGCCAGTGCCTGAATGAATCCGTTGTAGAACAGCGTGCGGATGGTGGGGCCGACGCCAACGGTTTCGGTGTGCGAGAACTGCCCCGAAATCGGGACGATGGTCGCCACCTGTTTGTGCGTCCTATCTCGCAGGAGGCGCGTGACCGCGGCGACCATATCCTTCCAGATCAGCTGGACCGGAGACTTCTTCTCGTCGTTGTGGTCGTGGAAATCGAGATTGGTCAGCAGCGGCTTAATGTACCCCTTGAAGTTGCCGTTCACCGCATTGATTTCGGCGTAGAGCGCCAGGGTTCCCTTGCCGACATCCACGTTGGCGCTGCTGAGCAGGAAAGGATTCAGCTGGGTCAGGTCAATTTGTTCGACCGCCAAGCGCAGGTCGAAGTGAGGCTCGCTCGCGAGCGGGGCGATGTGGATCACCAGGTGGAAGTGTCCGCCGCCAATCGTAGAGCCGTTGGCCGTGATGGTCGCGGGGAGCGGTCCGGCCTTGGGATCCGGGCGATTCTGGAGGCCGTTGGCGGTCAGGCTGAGATCGTCGATCGAAAGGTTGATCTGGGGAGTGGCCGTCTTGTCGCGGTAGTGGATCTGCGAATGCACCATTTCGAGGTGTCCGATTTTCAGCGGGAACAGATCGGTGACGGCGTCCTGCCAGGAGCGGGACGGCTTGGGCGCGCCTTTCGCCGTCTTTTCGCTGCCGAGATTCTGCTGGGTCTGAGGCGCCGCCGAATTCTCAAAGTTGATTCCTCCCCGGGTGATGACGATGTTGCTCGTAAAGTGACCGCGCAAAAGATCGTGATAGGAAACGGTGAAGGTGATGTCGTCCGCCAGGACAAATGGCTCGTTGCTGGTGCCGCCCACTTTCCGGATCACCAGGTGGCCCATGCTGTAGCCGCCGTGCAGCACGTGGATGCCCACGTCCTGCACATGCCCCGAATAGGGGCCGATGTCGGCCAGGCGGTGATTGATCACGCGCAGCAGGATCGCCGGAAGGGCCAGGCGAATGCCGATCAAAACGACCACGATGATCCCGACGATGATTTCCACCCGGCGCGGATTGCGCTTCAGCCATGCACCCATCGGATGAATTGACCGGCCGGGGAGGCGGGAGTTGCGGTGGTTGATGGGTGGAGCGCGTGGTCCCCACGCGCTGGTGGACTCAGTCCGCGTGGGGTGCCAAACGCAGATGGAGGCTTAAGCGCAGGGGGACCATGCGCTCCACCCTCGGTGGCGATTACTTTGGATTGTCGGCCTAGAGCCGAAAGCGCTCCGCGTCGGCCACCTTGAGCGTCAGGCCGTGCCCGATGCGGGAGGCGTCCGGATGCAACGCCCCGTCCCGGGGGGCCAACACTCCGTCAAAAAGCAGCCCATCGGCGCGAACATGGTCGTGAAACCATTCCACGTCCCGCAGGGTGGCGGCGGCGCAGCCGACGTGGGCATGCAACTGGGGAGCGCAGTGAGCGGAGAGTGGCAGATGCCAGCTTTCGGCCAACGCGGCGGCTTTGATAAATCCAGTGAAGCCGCCGCAGCGGGTGGCGTCGGCTTGCAGACAATCGACGGCCCCCGCTTCCAGCATGGAGCGAAAGTACCAGGGCGAGTCGCCGTATTCCCCCGCGGCGATTTCCAGGCCGGCCGGCGCCCGGTCGCGCATCAGCCGCAACCCCTCGAGATCGTCGGACGAGACCGGCTCCTCGAACCAGGCGACGCCGGCCTGATCGGCGAAAGCTTCCGCCTGGTGAAGGGCTTCTTTGCGGGTGTACGCGCCATTGGCATCCGCCATCAACCGAACTCCCGCGCCGACCGCTCCGCGAGCGGCGACGACCCGTCGGCGATCGGCCGCCGCGTCCCGGCCGACCTTCATCTTCACGCTGGCGAGGCCGCCTTCGCTCCATCCGCTCAATTGGTCCATCAATTCCTGCTCGCTGTAGCTGGTGAAGCCTCCGCTGCCGTAGAGGGCGACGGCTGAACGGCACCGCCCCAGCAATTCGACCAAAGGCTGGTTCATGATTCGCGCTTTCAAATCCCACAGCGCCATGTCCACCGCGGATGTAGCCATGGCCCCCGCCCCAGGGCGTCCGACGTTGCGGAGGGCTGCGCTCATGCGGCTCCAGGCTTCGCCAGTCGCGAAGGCGGATATTCCCGTGACTTTGGAGCCGAGGATCGAACTGACCAATTTTGCCGAGGCTTCGGAAGCATAGGTCCAACCCAGGCCGACGTGTCCCCCAGCGGAGGCATGGACCACAACGAAGTCCGTATGCCGCCATTCGGCCGTTCCATCCGATTCCGGCCGGTCGGTCGGTACTCGGAACACTTCGGCCGTGACTGATGTGACGGCAGGCTGGCTCACGGGATCCACGGCGATAGGGACAGGCCAAATGCGGACAAGCGATCATCCGGGGGTGTACCGTTCAGGCCCCCGGATTTATCCTGAAGATCCGCCGGTGGAACGCGTGGTCCCCACGCGCTGATACACCGTCATCCGCGTTTTGCACCAAAGCGCGGGCGACGCCCAAGCGCATGGGGACCATGCGCTCCACCCGCGGGACTAAGGATCAGCCTTCGATCCATGAATATCCTCACCATCAACGCCGGAAGCGGCAGCCAGCGCTGTTCGCTCTTTCAGCTCGAAGGCCCGCTGCCGCCGACGTGGGAGTGTCGCGATCCCGTTCGGGAGATTGCCGTAGACTCAACCGCGCCGGGGCAGCCGCTGGGACAGTTGAACGTCAAATGCACCGCCGGGGGCCGCTCCGCGGTCGTGGCGCAAGTCCCGCGGGAATTGCCGGTCGGAGAACGGACGAAACGGCTCTTGCGTTTCTTCTGGGAAGGCGAGGGCGCGCCGCTGAAGGGACCGGGGGACGTGGAAATGGCGGGACACCGGATCGTCCATGGGGGAGATCGGTTTGACTGCGCCGTGGAGGTCGATGCCCAGATGGAGGCCGCCATCGAGCGCTTTTCCGCTTACGCGCCGCTGCACAACCCCAACAATCTGGCAGCTATTCGGGCCACGCGTGACGTCTGCGGCCGCTCGACCCGGCAGGTGGCCGTATTCGACACGGCCTTTCACCGCACGCTGCCGCGCCGGGCCGCCGTCTATGCCGGGCCGCGGGAGTGGGAGAGGGAAGGCATTCGCCGGTATGGTTTCCACGGCACCAACTACCGCGGGCTGGCCGGCCGCGCGGCGCATCTGCTCCGGCGAGAGGGAGACCCCGATCTCCGGCTGATTCTTTGCCATATCGGCGGCGGAGCCTCCGTCTGCGCGGTCCGCGGAGGAATGAGCATCGATACGACCATGGGACTTACTCCGCTGGACGGTTTGGCGATGGCCACCCGCTCGGGCGCAATCGACCCCGGAATCGTGATTCTATTGCAGAAAAAGGGAAAGTCCGCGGACGAGATCGAACGACTGCTGAATAAGGAAAGCGGGCTGAAGGGCCTGTCGGAAATATCGGGCGACACCCGGGACTTGCTGCCTTTGGCAAAAACCGGCCACGACGGCGCCAACCTGGCGCTGGACGTGTTCGTCTACCGCTGGCAATGCGCCATTGGGCAGATGCTCGCCGCGCTGGAGGATCGTCCTCACGCGATCGTATTTTCCGACGCGATCGCCGAGTCTGATCCGGAATTGCGTGAGGCGGCCTGCCGTCCCTTCAAGTTTCTCGGGCTCCAAGTCGACACGGAGAAAAATACACAGCTCAAGCCGGACGGCGACTTCGCCTCCGCCGGAAGCAAAGTGCGGGCGCTGCTGATCAAATCGCGCGAGGCCTGGCAGATCGCCCGCGAGCGCGCGGAGCTGGCTGACGAGGGTGGAGCGCGTGGTCCCCACGCGCTTGACCGGTAACCGCGTTTGGCATCAAAGCGCAGGGGGACCATGCGCTCCACCCATGACCAAGCGCCAAAGTTTCCGCGCGAAACCCACCACCCGGCGGACGTCGTTGACGAGCATATTTTGAATGCGCCATCCGAATGATCGCCGGAGCCGAACATAGGCGCGATGAAGCTCTGCGAATTCCCGATCGCGTTCATTCAACTCCCGGTTGCGCTCGTCCAACTCTCGGTTGCGTTGCTCCAACTCTCGGGCGGTCTGCATCCGGCGCTTTTCGGTGGAGCTCTGGACAGCGTGCGCGGCGCGCTCCAATCTGATGAGTCGATTGACCAGGCGATCGAGGCGACCCTCGTGGGAGTAGATTTGAAAAATCCATCTCATCGCTGGATTGGCCTCGCCCAGAGGATCGGACAGATCGGCGAACAAATAGTGGAGCCAGTTCCGAAAATCGCCTCCTGCGCCGCTTTCCAACGGCAAGGTGCCTCCCATTTTCATGACATCGTTGCATTGGCGGCAAATCTTCAGGCCTGAGTTGTCCGCAACCAAATGGCTCCTCCGTTCGAGGATGGCGTTCAGGGGTTCGCTCATCAAGTCGCCCAGCACGTACTCACCGTGAAGATCATGGTCGCAAATATGGGCCTTGCCTTGCCAATCCACAAATAGGGTCCGCTTCATCACATCGCACTCCCAGTGCTCGGCGTTCATCGGGGGAGTATCACAAACGGCCGGGTCCTGGAGATTTCCGCCGCGATTGTGGCAGAGGGAAAAAGTCACGGGGCCGACGCCCTCCGCTTCCAGGAGTTTCCTAATCGCCGTGACGCGATCGCGGTTCGCCTTGGTGATGCTGACATTGGCCAGCAACTTCAGCTGGGTGCCACGGGCGAGCTGGACTGCTTGGCGAACGTTGCCCAGGACCCGTTCGAACGACAGGCCTCCCATCATGCGGGCATAGACTTCGGGCTCATCGCCGTTGAAGCTCAGATAAATCTGGTCGAGACCTGCGTCGATCAGGCTCCGGACGTTTGCACCCGTGAGTGCGGATCCGTTTGAAGCAAACGAGGTTTGAGCTTCTGCGGCGACATGCCGAACGAAGCGTTCAAGCAGCGGATTGAGCAAGGGTTCGCCCATTCCGGAGAAGGAAAGCGAATAGCGATTGGCTCCGACGTGCCCGCGGATCTGCTCGATGATTTTCGAATAGGTTTCCCAGGTCATTCGTCCGCTGGGGCGGCTGATGGCCTCGTGCGGGCAATGCAAACACCGGATATTGCAGCGGCTCGTGGCTTCCAACTCGGCGTGAAACATGGGTTAGGCGCGCGGCGGGCGCGCCTGTTCTATGTGACAAGCGAGCTGCGAAAACCCTCTACTCGTGGTTGGAGCCCA
Organism: Opitutaceae bacterium; assembly: GCA_036502225.1. Lineage (GTDB taxonomy): Bacteria > Verrucomicrobiota > Verrucomicrobiia > Opitutales > Opitutaceae > Palsa-1447. Next base: position 2,058 of record DASXYY010000007.1, on the reverse strand, counting down.
TGGTACCCCTGCGTTTCAGCGTTGCCCGCGTTATGGCGCCAAACGCGGATGGAGGTCAAAGCGCATGGGGACCATGCGCTCCACCTGAACCTACGCGAAAATCTCGTCCACCTTCGCCACCAGAAATTCGCGGCAGTGGGCGAGCGCGTCGGCGGTTTTGGTATTGGGTGGAGTAATGCGGTGAAGTTCGACCAAAGGGTCGAGCGTCGCGAGCAAGTCGTGATTACCGGCCAGCACGCGCACGGGCTTCCCGGCCGCGGCCGCGCGACGGATCACCGCCCCAGGACCTTTGCCGGCCAGGGAAGTGGCGTCGAAGCGGCCTTCGCCGGTGAGAATCAGATCGGCTTTCGCGACGCGGCGGTCCAATTCGAGCCACTCGGCGATGAAGTCGGAGCCGGAAACCAATTTGGCTCCCGCCGCAATCATGAAGCCGAATCCCGTTCCGCCGGCCGCGCCGGCGCCCGGAAGATCCAGCAGGCTGAGCGGCATGTTCATTTGTTCGCAGAGCGAAGAGGCCATGCGAGCGATCGTGGCTTCGAGGCGGTTGCGGTCTTCGGGCCGCAGGCCCTTTTGCGGTCCGTAAATGGTCGTGGCTCCGTTTTCCCCCAGCAGCGGATTGGTGACGTCGCAGGCAATGCGAATGGGCGGCAGCCGATGGGTCCGAGGCGCCACCACGCGGCTGATCGAGTCGAACCGGGCGGGAATCGGCGGCATGACCGGAGTGCCATCCGTGCCGAGGAAACGCCAGCCAAGCGCCGCGAGGGCGCCCAGGCCCAGATCGATGGTGGCGCTGCCTCCGACTCCAAGCAGGATGCACTCCGCGCCGTTTTCTTCGGCGGCGCGGATGAGTTCACCGGTGCCGATGCTGGTCGCGCGCCAGGGATCGCGTTCTTCGGGCCTGACCAGGGCCAAGCCGCTGGCCGTCGCCATTTCGAGGACGGCAATGCGATTGGGAATCTGGTCGAGCTGCAGCCGGGCACGGGCGGCGGCGGGAATGGCCGACCAGGCAATCGATCCAAACGACGCGGGCACCGGCTCGCCGCGCGGGCCGATCACGCTCAATTCGGTCGTTTCGCCCCGGGTCGAATGCGTCAGCACTTCCGCAAATCCATCGCCGCCATCGGCGAGCGGGCAAAGATCGATCTCCACGTCCGGGCATCTCAGCCTGAGCGCCGCCGCGGCGGCCTCGCAGGCCTCGAGAGCGGTGAGGGCCTCCTTGAACTTGTCGAACGCAATGAGGACGCGCATGGGTCAGCTTCCGAGCCGCGCCTGGAGGAAAACCAGCGCGCTCATCAGCCCTGCCAGCGCCACGCTGTGCCAGAAAACGAAACGCAGGATCTTGCTCTCTTCGCCGTAGGAATTGGTGGCCGTGCTCGCCACCACGATGCTCTGGGCGTCAATCATCTTGCCCATGACGCCGCCCGCGCTGTTGGCGCCGCACATCAGCACCGGATTCAGCCCGAGCTGGCCCGCGGTGATCTTCTGCAGGCTCCCGAACAGCACGTTGGACGCGGTGTCCGAACCGGTCAGCGCCACGCCGAGCCAGCCGAGCAGAGTACCAAAAAATGGATACAGGGTGCCCGTGCGGGCAAGGGCAAGCCCAAGGGTGGCGTCGGCGCCGGCGTATTTGGTCAGGTTACCCAAGGCGAGCATGGCGGCAATCGTCAGCAGAGAATGGCGGATGCGCCAGACCGTTTGTCCATAGACTTGTGCCATTTTCCCGGGAGAAATTCCCATGACTAATCCTGCGAGCAAGGCGGCAAGGAGGATGCCGGTTCCGGATGCGGAGAGCAGATTGAAGGAAAACAGGGCGCTCTCCGGCGCGGCGTTAGGGGGTGCCACCGGAGGCACGCGCTGCACCGCCAAATGCAACCCGGGCATTGGCAGCGTGAAGGATAGGAGATGGTCGAGCGCGGATTTTATCGGGGGCAGGCCCCAGATCACGATGACTACGGATAGGATGATCCAGGGCAGCCAGGCTTGGAACTGCTGGGACCTTATCCCGAGGTGGAGCGCGTGGTCCCCACGCGCTTTTCCGCTTTCGACGTCCAACAGCGC
>DASXYY010000006.1:0-21549 GCA_036502225.1 Opitutaceae bacterium | reverse complement strand
CGTCAAGGAGGCCAACATGGGTACTAACACACAAGAATTGGCATTAAAGAATACCCTGCTGGAGCGCATGGTCCCCATGCGCTAAAGTCTCTAACCGCGTTTGTCGCCGAAGCGCATGGGGACCATGCGCTCCACCAGGGTATGTTCCTCAATATGTGAGTTAAAGATGCGCCGCCCGTATCTTCAAAGCCGCCGCATCCAAAAGCTGCGTCTCCAGCGGCCCGCGGGGCGCTCGTTCCGCGTCGGCCAGGGCCGCCTTGGCATCCGGAAATTTCCCGGCATCCGCATCTATAACTGCCGTCCAAAAAGCACCTTGCACATCGCGGCGATCGTCGGCCGATAAGAAGGCCAATTTTTCGGCCGCCTGTTCAGGCCGTTCCAGCCTCCACAGGTCGGCGGCCTTGGCGATGAGATTGAGCGGGGTCGCTGAACTGAGGCTTTCCGCCCGGGAATTGACCGCGGCGCTGGTCTGGTCGAGCAGCGACGCCAGCAGTATCCAATTGGCCGCGACGGCCTCGTCGGCCGGCAGCCGATCGGCCTGCCGGGCATAGGCCGCGAGCAGATCGGCAAAGTCCTGCCGCTGCTGATAGCTCTGACTCAAGGCTTCGAACGCCCAATGCGCCGTGGGATCGCGATCCAATGCGGCCGACCACGCGGCTTCCGCGGCCTTGGGTTCATGCCAGATGGTCGCAAGCCGCGCCAAATTGCGGAAGGCCACCATCGAGTCGCCGCAGGCCGTCTGCGCCGCCTGCCAATCGGCGGCGGCCGCACCATCCTTTTCGCGGTGGGCGGCAATCGCCCGCGTCCACACCGGCAACGGCCAATCGCCCCAGGCTCGGTCGCTCAATTCGCGGTTGAGGATCGCGAAGTCATCGGCCTCCGCCGCGAGCTGCGCCTCCATCTCGGCGGTCGCGGGTCCCTCGCGGACCGCGGCCGGCAAGTGGTCGAGCCACGACAACGCCTCCGGCCGCTTGCCCAAATCGGCCAGCCAGCGGGAAAACAGGGCTGCGTCGGACGGCGCATCCGCCGCGGCCTGCTTGAGCGCTTCGATGAGCAGATTCCAGGCCTGCACATCGGAACCCGCGGCGCGTCCCACGGCGGCGGGATCGAACACCGCCAGCAGTTTCTTGAGCAATTGGTCCATGGCGGCCGGGTCGCGCGAACGCGCCACATACCCGATGAGCTCCAAGGCGGCCCGAACCCGGACGTCATGGTCCGCGGTCAGCTTCTGCATTTCGACCAGGCCCGCCCGGCTCTCGGCCGCATCGGCGCTCCACAACCGGAGCGCCGCATAGGTGAATTGGGCGTTGCCGTCGTTTGGCGTCAGCGCGACCAGCGCCCGCAATTGGCGTTTCATTTCGGCCGGCTGGCCTTCCGCCATCGCGAGGGCCGCCGAAATGCGATGATACGCCGCGTCGCCCCGTTGCGAAGGATCGAGCCCGTCGAGGGCGATGCGCGCCGTGTCGTAGCGCCCGAACCGCAGAGCCTCCTGGGCCAGGGCCAGCCTCGGTTCCGCGGCGCCGGGCGAGAGGCGGATCACCTGTTCCTGCGCGCCCAGCTCATCGGCCGAACCGATCATTTCCAGGTCGTGCGCGACCTCCTCCCAGGTGGCCCGATCGTTCGGAGCCATCTCGGTGGCGCGCCGCAGGGCGAGCAGCATGCTGCGGTAATCTTCCTGCGTCGCAAAGCTCCGCGCCTGCGCGAGCGCCGAGTGATTCTGCCAGCGCCGCCACGCCGGCCGGCCCATCCAGTAGCTGAGACCGGCCACCACGGCGATGCCCGCGGTGATCGCGCCGATGCGGACCAGATCCCATTGCGCTTCGGTCAGGCTGTCCCGCAAACGTTCGAGCGCCTCCGAGCGAAAGGGCGAGAGAGCCATGGCGGAGGATGGTTCAGCCCGCCACCGGATGCAAGAGAACCGGCGCCCACCGCCGCACCCACGCATCGGCCGCGGCCGAATCCGACGTTTGCACCACGAACGCAATATGCGCCACGTCGCCCTGTCGGCGGCCTTCGCGCACCCGCTGCCAGCGGCGGGCGCGATAGTCCTCGGCGGCACCGCCCTGCTCCGCGCGCGCCTGCGCCGTCTCCGCGTCCCAATGACAAAAATAAACGAGCACCGGCGCCCCGGCGGCGACGAACCGATAGGCGGCAAACGGCAGCGAGCGGCCTCCGACCGTCACCGGCACCGTGCCCAATTCCGCGACCAGCCGGGCTCCGGACGCCGGCAGACAGATCGCCGGATCGTGCCACTCGGGATTTTCGCCGCGGGCGGCGTCCCCCTCCCAGCTGACCAGAAACACCCAGCAGGGAAACGGCGCCGCCGGCGCCCGCACCGACCGTCCCGCCGCCTCGCTGCTGCCCAGGCTGCTCACCTCCCGGGGCGGCACCGGCACGTCGCGCCAGCCCGCCGGGGCCGCGCCGAGCCGCCAATGCACGAGCCCCGCCTTCGCCGCGTATTCACGCGACCGATACCAGCCCTGCGTCCCGATCTCCGCCCCTGCCATTACGAGGACCGTCGCGGCGAGAACCCAAAGCTGTAGCCGGGGTCGCTGACCCCGGCCGCCGGCGGCACCGACGCCGGCCCCCTCTCTTCCGCCGGCCGCCACCGCCCGCGAAGCCACCCGCGTCCTCTGCCCCCGATACCCCCTCCACGCCAGCCAAGCAACCGCCCCCAGCCCCACCGCCAGCTCCACATCCCCCGCCGTGTCATGCCAGCTCTCGCTCGCCGTGAGCCCCGCCGCCGCGGCCATCCAGGTCAGAAAAATCGTCCGCGCCACGTTGGCCGCCAGCGCCGCGCCCATCGAAGCCGCGGCCAAAAACACCCGCCGCGGCCAATTCAAAAAGAAGAACTCTCCGGCGAACCAAGCGACCATCCAGACCGCCTGCAGCGAGCGCAAACCGCTGCACGCCTCCTCCACGCCCACCAGCCCGGTCCTCACCGCAATGACCGTCCCCTGCACCACGGCCGGATGTCCCGCGGCCGAAACCACCTCCGCGGCCATCCGCGCGTTGGATTCCGCCAGCGTCCCCACCACCCATACTTTCACCGGGGTCGGCCAGGTCAGCGCCGTCGTCAGAAACAGCAGGGGGAACACGTACCACTTCGCCCAATCCCATCCGCCCGCTCCGATCAAGGCGCCGACGGTCGCGACCATGGCGGCGCCCGCGCCCCAGAACTGCGCGGTGGGCCAAAGCGTATTGGCTTCCAAGACGGGCAAACACGCCGCCGTCGCCAATAGTCCACCGGCGAAAAGCACGGCGCCGGTCCACCGTTCCCCCGTTCCCGGCGCCTGGGCGTCCGGTCCGCGTTTGATTCGCTGCGCGAGCAGATAGCCCGCCAACACCGGCACTCCCCAGCCATAGGCCTGATCCGGCGACGCGGCCCAGGCCCGCGCCCACCGCCACAGCAGCGGTCCCCAGAGCGCCGCCGCCGCGGCGCAAACCACCGTCAATTCCCGTCCGCGGCTACTCGGCCGGGACATGGGCCCGGTAGAACTCGTCGCACATCCGGTAAATCTCCTTGGCCGAGGTCATGGCGAGCGCTTCCTTTGCCAGGCTGCGCGCCTCGCTCATCTTCATCGCCCGGACGAGGAACTTCACGGTCGGCAGCCAGTTCGGCGTCATGCTCAGGCTGTCCACGCCGAGCCCCAAAAGCAGCGGCGTAAAGACCGGGTCTCCGGCCATCTCGCCGCAAACCCCCACCGAAAGCTTCCGCGACTTCGCTCCATCGATGATCTGCTTCAGCGTCCGCAGCACCGCCGGATGCGTCGGCTCATACAGATGGGCGATGCGGTCATTGCCCCGATCGATCGCCAGCAGGTACTGGATCAGGTCGTTGGTCCCAATGCTGAAAAAGTCGCAACGCTGGGCGATCAGATCGGCGGTCACGGCTGCGCTCGGAATCTCGATCATCGCGCCCACCTCGAGCTTCTCATCGAAGGGAATCGAGCGGCCGCGCAGCTCGACTTTGCATTCCTCCAGCATGGCGTTGGCGCGTTCGAGCTCCTCCACCCCGCTGATCATCGGGTACATCATCCGCACGTTGCCGTGCACGCTCGCCTTGAGGATCGCGCGGAGCTGGTCCTTGAAAACGCCGGGGGTCTCCAGGCAGAAGCGGATTGCCCGGAATCCCAGGAACGGGTTGGACTCCCGCTGCATCAACTCCGGGATGTGGGTCATCGGCTTGTCGCCGCCCAGATCGAGCGTGCGGATGATCACCGGATCGGGCGCGACGGCCTCGGCCACCGCCTTGTAGGCCAGGAACTGTTCCTGCTCGGTCGGAATCCGCGCGGTGTTGAGATAAAGATATTCCGTGCGGAAAAGACCGATCCCCTTGGCGAAGAATTCCTTTACCTGGGCCGTGTCGTCCACCTTCTCGACGTTGGCCATCAGGTTGATTTCCACTCCGTCCAGGGTCACCGCCGGCTGGCGATTGGCATCGTAGAGCCGCTGCTCGTACGACTTCTTTTGCGACTGAATCTTGCCGTAGCGGAAGAGCGTCTGCTCGGAAGGATTCAGGATCACCAGCCCGTCGTAACCGTCGACCAGGATCCAATCGCCAGTCTTGATCCGGCCGATCAGTCCCCGGATGCCGACCACCGCCGGCACCTTCATCGAGCGGGCCACGATGACTGCATGGCTCGTCCGGCTGCCGGATTCGGTCACGATCGCCAGGGCGGCGCTGCGGTCGATGCTGGCGGAGTCCGACGGCGACAGGTCGTTGGCGACCACGATCCGCTTTTCCGCGAGCCGGCTCAGGCTGTTTTCGGCCTGGCCCAGCAGATTTTGCAAAACCCGTTGCGCCACGTCGCGGATATCGCCCGCGCGCTCCCGCAGATATTCGTCGTCGATCTCCGCAAAGGCCTTGATGTACCGCTGGGAGACCTTCTGAAAGCAGGTCTCGATGTTGCGATTCGACGATTCGAACTCGCGAATCGTTTCGGCGATCAGCGCCTGGTCCTCGAGGACCAGCAGGTGGGCGTCAAAGATGCGCGCCTCGTCCGGCCCCAGATTCTTTTCCACCTCGCTCTGGATCTTCGCAATCTGCTGGCGGGTAACGAGCAACGCCTTTTCAAAGCGGGCGATCTCGTCGAGCCGCTTTTCGGAATCCACGTTGTAGCTGACCACCTCGACGTCGCTCTGCAGGTAGATGAAGATCTGTCCATAGGCGATGCCGTGCGAGGCGGAGATGCCTTGCACCACGACTTCACCGGCGGATCGGTTGGGCGGGGCCACGCCCTTAGGATAACCTGCTGAGCCGGTAAAGGGTCAAACGGGAATTTGAATTCACGCGGAGAGCGTGCACGCGACGCAGAAGGTTTGCGAACCCCAGGCCTCCCGGGCGGATTGAACAATTCCACTTTCGAGCGCATGGTCCGCCTTCGGCAGCAGGGCAAAACAGGCGCTGCCGCTCCCGGTCATTCGGGCGGCCACGCCGTGACGGCGGCGCACCGCATCCAAAAGCGCCGGCAGCGCCGGGTATTTGGAAAAGGCGGGGCCCTCGAGATTGTTGTACAAAAGCTCCTCGAGGGGGCGCGATGCGTCGTCCAGCCATGCGCCCAACTGTGCCTCGGCTTTCTCCGGCGGCAAGTAACTCGCGGGCGCGCCGGCGGCCAATTGTTTGTAAGCCCATGGGGTCGCGATGCCGAACGGCGGTTTAAAAATCACGACCCGCCTGCCCTCGATGCGCGCCATGGCCGAGGCCGGGAGCGCCGACACGCGTTCGCCCCGTCCTCGCATCACGATGGGCTGCGAGCGGAGAAAAAGGGGGCAATCCGATCCCAAGGTCGCGGCGATTTCAGCGGCGGATGGGGCGCCGATGAGCTTGAGAGTGGCCGCCGCGTTGCTGCTGCCCCCGCCCAGCCCGGCGCCCATCGGAACGCGCTTCGTCAAATTGAACTTCCAGCCGTCCGCCGCGCCCGCCGCCTGGGCCGCCCGCAGAATCAGATTGTCGTCGCCGGTCGGCACTTCCGGAACATCGCAGGTCAGGGACGAAGGCCCGCCGTCTCGGCGCTCGGCCGTCAACTCGTCGCCCCAGTCCACCTGCGCGACCACCGAAACCAAATCGTGAAAACCGTCCGCGCGACGGCCCGTCACCGCCAGAAACAGGTTTAGCTTGGCGGGCGAGAGCAAGCGAGCAGGTGTTCGACGTAGCCCAAATCCGCCGGCGTCGTCAGCTTGGGATTCGGATGATTGTTTTCGAGCAAGGCGACCGGGTGTCCGAGCAGTTCCACGGCCGCCGCGTCATCGGTGACGTGCACCTTGCGCCGTTCGGCCGTGTCGTACCCGCGCACGATCAGACCGCGTTCAAAAACCTGCGGCGTTTCCATCGCCCACAGTCGCGACCGGTCAAGCGTGCGCAGATTGCTGCCGCGAGCGTCGGCCTTGTGCTCCTTGATCGTGTCCACGACCCGGTGAGCCAGGACCACGGCGCTCTCCCGGCGCACGATCTTGTGGAGCGCCACCAGCTGCTCGGGGCGCACCAGCGGGCGGGCGCAATCGTGAATGAAGACCACCGCGATGTCGGTCGGCAGCGCCGCCAGGGCCGCCCGCACGGAATCCGATCGCTCGCGGCCGCCGCGCACGAGAAGCGAAGGCGTCGGCGCCAGCGCGGCCAACTCCAGCATCTGCGGCCGATCCCGGTAGACGACCACGTAAAGGTCGGCCACGGCGCTTTCCATGAAGGCCGCCGCGGAATGGGCGAACACCGGCCGGCCCGAAAGCGGCGCGAGCACCTTGTCGGCGACGGCGCCCTGCATGCGTGTGCCGCTTCCGGCGGCGAGAAGGATTACGGCTGTGCGCGACATTGCCGGGCAATTTCTTTGGCCGCTTCGGCCGGATTCGGGGCCTCCAGGATGGGACGGCCCACCACGATAAAATCCGCACCGGCCTTGGCCGCGTCGGCCGGGGTCAGGACGCGTTTCTGGTCGTCCGGTTTGGCGCCACCGGCTCCCACGGCGGGCGCCGGACGAATTCCTGGCGTGACCAGTTTCACCGTCTGGCTGACCTTGCGCAGGGCGCCAATTTCCAGCGGCGAACAGACCAGGCCCGGAACGCCCGCGTCGATCGCCAGCCGGCCCAGGCGCTCGACCTGCGTCGCCGGTTCGGCGTCGACGCCAATGGACTTCAGGCCGGCGCCATCCATCGAGGTCAGCACCGTCACGCCCAAGAGCCAAAGATCCGGACGCGAGGCCGACTGAGCGGCCGCCATCATCTCCCGGCCGCCGCTCGCATGGAGGGTCAGCATCCGGATCGGCAGCGGCGACAGCGACTCCACGGTCCGGGCGACCGTATTCGGAATATCGTGCAGTTTCAGATCCAGGAAGATCTGAAAACCGCGATTGGAGACTTCATGCACCCATTCCGGCCCATAGGCCGTGAACATCTGCAAGCCGATCTTCACCCACGGCAAAGAGCCGGTCACTTGGTCCAATATCCGCGAAGCGGCAGCCCGGTCAGGCACGTCCAGCGCGAGAATCAATTCACATCCCATGAGTGGACTTACCACCCTGCCCGAGCGAGTCGCTGGGCGTCAACACATTCGCATTGGCATTCCGTCCGGGCAGGGCACCAATAAAGCATGAGCGATTCGCTTCGTATCGGCCATGGATACGACATTCACCGGGTGGTGCGGGGCCGTCCGATGGTCCTGGGAGGCGTGCGCTTTGCCGTCGATTACGGCCTGGAGGGCCACAGCGACGCGGATTGCCTGACCCATGCCATCTGCGATGCCCTGCTCGGCGCCGCCGCGCTGCCCGATATCGGGCACTTCTTTCCCAATTCGGACCTCCGGTGGAAAAACGTAGATTCCCAGGTGCTCCTCAAGCAGGTGGTCGCCGAATTGGCCCAGCGCGGATTCAGCTTGGGCAATATCGATGCCAGCGTGATCGCCGAGCGCCCCAAAATCGCGCCCCAGCTGGCAGCGATGAAGGCCGCCCTGTCAGCCTCGACCGGCCTCCCGGTCGACCGCATCGGCCTCAAGGCCACGACCAATGAGGGCAACGACGCCATCGGCCGGGGCGAAGCCATCGCGGCACACGCCGTCGTGCTGATCCGAGAGAAATGATTGGATGGCAAACGTGGAAGCGGCGTCCCGCCGCTTCTCTACTCCTCAGCCTGCTCGCGAGCTGCCTGCTCCCTTCCTGCCGCCATCAAACCCGGGTCGAGCAGGGCGACCAAACCCAAACCCTCCACGAAGGCGTCGGCTACGAGCTGGTCACACTGGACCCCCAAGTCACCACGGGCACTGCCGCGCAATCCATCGCCACCGCCCTCTTCGAAGGCCTCACCCGTGAAGACGGCCGCGACCTCCATCCGGTCCCCGGCGTGGCAGACACCTGGACGGTCGCTTCCGACCAGCTCCACTATTCCTTTCATCTTCGCCCCGACGCCCGTTGGTCCGACGGCACGCCCGTCACCGCCGACGACTTCGTCGCGTCCTGGCGGCGCGTGCTGACCCCCAGCTTTGCCGCCGAAAACGCGAATCTGCTCTTCGTCCTCCGCGGCGCCGAGGCGTTCTACCGGGGCGAGACGACCAATTTTGCCACGGTCGGCGTCCACGCCGCCGATGCCCGCACCCTCGACGTCGAGCTGGCCCATCCGGCCCCCTATTTCCTCGCCCTGCTCTCGAACATGGCGTGGCTGCCCGTGCCGACCAAGGTGATCGCCGCCCACGGCGCTCTGTATACTCCGGGCAACGATTGGGCGAAGCCCGGTTCGCTCGTCGGCAATGGCCCGTTCGTCCTGACCTCCTGGCAAACCGACCAGGACGTCGTCGTGACCCGGTCCGACACTTACTGGGATCATTCGCACGTCCGGTTGAACTCAATCCACTTCTATCCGATCGACAGCGTCGACACCGAGGAGCGTTCGTTCCGCGCCGGTCAGCTCCACCTGACCGACGCGCTCACGGCCGGTCATCTCGACCTCTATCGCAACGCCAAGCCTCCGGTGCTGCGAATCGATCCCTACCTCGCCACCTACTTCTACCGGATCAATGTTCGCCGGCCCTTTTTGAACGACCCGCGCATCCGCCGTGCATTGGCTTTGGCGGTCGACCGCACGGGGATCGTGAAGCGCGTCCTGCGCGGCGGACAACAGCCCGCGCCCGCCTTCACCCCTCCGGGAATCGGCGGCTACAACCCCGAGCCCGTGCTCGCCACGAACTACGCCGAGGCCCGCGCGCTGCTCGCCGCCGCCGGCCACCCGCACGGCGTCGGTCTGCCGGTCTTCGAACTCTCGCTCAACACGTCCGAAAACCATCAAGCGATCGCCGAAGCCGTCCAGGAAGTTTGGCGCCGCGAGCTGGGCGTCGAAATCCGCATCGAGGCCCAGGAGAACAAGACCCTCCTCGCCGCCCGCTCAACCGGCGACTACGACATCCTCCGCTCCGATTGGGTGGCCGACTACGCCGACCCCACGAGCTTCCTCAACGTCTTCCGGGGCGACAGCGGCAACAACCTGACCGGCTGGTCTGACGCCAAATACGACGCCCTCCTGAAGGCCGCCGAAAAAGCCACCACCCCCGAAGACCGCCACTCCCTCTGGCGCCACGCCGAGCACGAACTCCTCACGGAAGCTCCGATCATCCCCATCTACTACTACACCCACGTCTTCCTGATCCGCCCCAGCGTCCAAGGCTGGTATCCAACCCTCCTGGACCACCACCCCTACCAGGAAGTTTGGCTGAAGTAGAAGCGGCGTCCCCGCCGCTTCCCTGTCTATAAAAAGCGGCGAGGAATCCGCTTCCACTGTCGCAAGCCGCCCCAGCCGCCAAATCTTCTTGCCCCACCCGCCCCCCTGTGGCCTGCTATCCCTTCGCCAATTCCCGGACCCTTAGCTCAGTTGGTTAGAGCGTTTCCTTGACATGGAAAAGGTCGCTGGTTCGAGTCCAGTAGGGTCCACCAGTTTTCAAAGCCGCTGCTCCGCAAGGACAAGCGGCTTTTGCATTTCCGAAAAACGCCAAGGTGACAACGTAGGTGACAACGTGAGCACCGATATTTCCAGGTGTTCCTGGCATCTCTAAAAGCTCCCTTTAGGCAGCACGGGGGTGATGGTGACGCTCACGTTTCGCCCGATCAGCTTCGGCTCATTGGACGCTTGGCCCAACTCGGCGAGGTCGGCGATCACGCGTTTGATCACCTCGAAGCCGATTGCCGTATGCGCCATCTCACGTCCCCGAAATTTAAAAAAGAGCTTCACGTTCTCTCCGCAGCCGAGAATCTTCCCGGCGCGCCGGATTTTAGTCTGATATTCGCTCGCATCGATTCGGGCCGAGAATTCGATTTCTTTTGCTGGTTTGCCACTGGAACGGCCCGGCAACCGGAGCAGGGGTATTGCTCCCCGGACCAGATGCTTCGAGCTATGCGAGCGCGGCGGTGTAGTTCGAGCGGCCGCGCATGCCGCGCAAAGATGCTCCTCCACCTTCTTTTTTTTGAAGAGGACGGTGGACAGATGGACTGTAGCCTCCTGGAGGCCGCATTTTTGACAGAGCATCGATCAAATCGAATCCTTCGGGGGTGAGGCGGAAGGCGGGCTACACATGCGAGGGCCGCAATGTCGGGCCGTTGTCATCTTGGCGCCCGCAGGACCCGAAGCGCTAGAATAGAAATGGAATGAGCGCCTTGGTCTTGGCGCGGTAGGCGGGATAAGCCTCCAGGAATTGTCGCTGCATCAACGCCTCCTCCAGCCGGATTTTCCAGAAAAAGAGCAAGAAGGTCGCAACGAAGGCATGGACCCACCAAATTGACGCCCTGGCCAAGCCGTTGCCGAAGACGGCCAAGAGAAGCCCAGTGTAGATCGGATGCCGCACGAGCGCGTAGGGGCCGCTTTGGATGAGTTCCTGCCCTTCCTTAATGACGGGCGCCGAACTCCAGTTCCGGCCAAGGGCGTTTCGCGCCCAGATAGTGAACGCGATGCCCGCACCCGTCAGGGCCAAGCCGATCCATGCGCGGGTGTCGTTTGGCGGGACGAGCCGCCGCCGGAAATATTCGGGAAAGTTCCTTAAACCCCAGATGAGCGCCACCGCACAAAGGAGCGTGGCGATTCGCCAGGCGGGATTCACTTCGGTGGTCGTCCGCTTGTTTCCGACGGACCGAGCGATCCAATAAACGAGCCAAAAGAGCCAGAGTCCTAGAAAAAGATAGTGGATCATGGGGAGCCTCAGGCCGCTTGGTGGTTGGGGTTGACGCCGGTCTCGAGGCTTCGCGCCATGCGATCACAGAGACCGAAGACCGCATCCTTCCGAGTTGTGCCGAAGGCCAGGACGAAGGTCAGCGTGCCCGCGAAAAAGATGTAATTACGGCAAGACCAGGTTCCGACCTTCGCCGGCTTGTCGAAATCCAGCGTCGCCGCAGCCCTCGATCCCAGGGTGGTCAGGGCAGAAACGAAGTTTCCAAATCCTCTTTCGGCGAGATACCTTTGGGTGCCTTCGGAGACTTCCGTGAGCGACTTTTCGGGATTGTGGGGAAAGCGGAAGATCTTCACCAAATGGCCGCCGTCCTCGCGCGAGGCGAAGCGAATCACCTCGTAGCGGTTCTGGCCCAGCACGGGCGGGAAGGCGTTCCAACGGGCGGGAATGTCCAGCGCGAAGTTCCACTCGGAGTGGGTATAGCGCTTCATCAGCGCCGGCCCCGTCTTCTGCTCGGCCAGGAGCGCGCAGCAGGCACGCCAGCTCTCATAGCCGTGTCTTTTCGCCACGAACTCGAGCGCCGCGCAGTGTTTCAACTCGCGGCCGGCGGCTTTTTCTTTTTGCCGGAGCTCTCGGGCTTCGGCCTTCAATGATTCGATCGACGACATAACCTCTTTCCGGTTCGCGGGGGTTCAGGACGTGATTCCATTCGCCTTGCCCGTGAACCAGTTGTTTTAGGTTTACGTCAGCGCATCGAAGCGTCGCTCTTTGCCATGCCGTAAAAACGGCGGAATCGGGAGGTGAGCGACCCACCCGGAACCATTGAATTATGGAGATCGGGCATCGGTCAATGCGAAAGAAAGGCCATCCTACCTTGCCGTTTATCCCGCGCCCAAGCTCTACCGACGAGTCCGCTCTCTCACGATGACTCTTCCCTCGGCTGCACCCGGATTTCGCTTATGAACGGTTCCTGTGGCTCCGCAACGGCTGCGTACTCGGCCGGCAGCTCGCGAATCGATCCGAGTTCGAGGTTTGCGATTTCCCAATCGACCAATTTGCCGAGGTTCCGACCACGGATTTCGACGCGGTACTCGGCGAACACCAATTCGAGCCGGTCGCCTTGAAGGTGGGCACGTAGAAATCGACCCCATGGCAACACCCAGCATTCGCCGTTGCCCAATTTGACCGTTAACGTGGCCCCCTTGCCGCTTTCATAGCACCGGTGGCGAAGACCCAAGCCCCGCATTTCCTCGACCTGCTTTTGTAGGCTCATATCCGAATCCCCGTCCTTTCCCCTTGGCGTTGACGCTGCTGTTCGACTATTCGACGTGCTTGGCTGAGGTCGATTCCCTCCGCGACCCGCCGCATGCGGCCGGGTACTCGCATGACCTGGGCCATGTCGGCCCGGTGCACATCCACCGCCAGGTCGCGTTCGCCCGTCCGTTGGATGTTCTGCCGTAGGCGGTCCTTGTCCGGCGTGAGCACCACGACCCGCTTTCGGCCGCGTGAGATGCCAACATACCATTGCTGCGCGCTCGTCGCGGCGCGGACGCCGGACTCGGAGACGATCACCGTGTCCGCGGTTTTGCCCTGCGATGAGTACGAGGTGACGGCATACCCACGCACCAGGAGCCGCTGCGAATGGTTGAGCGTTTTCATCATGCCACGTTCATCCGTCACCACCAAGGCTCCGGTTTCATCCACCCGAGCGACCGTTACCAATTCGCCATTGCGAACCCTCTCGCCTTCGGCGGATCGACCATTCGCCTTAACTTGCAACCGGTCGCCAGGAGAGATCTCCATTTCGACTGCCTTTGCCACCGTAAATCGGCCGGCGTACCGGTAACTGACCGTCGAACAGCGCCCGTCTTTGACGAGCCGGACGCCGTGCTCATCGGATCCGTCGATCTCACACAATTCGCCCTTCTTGAAACGGCCATAGCCCTTCACAAACATCGCGCATTGGCCGTGCTCATAGAACCGCTGGTCCCGCCGTCGAGCCTCATCCCGGTCAACGGGTTGATACGTTGTCACCGTCGCCCCTGCTGCCAGCCTTCCTGATTCAACCAACGAGGCGCGAACGGCCTCGTTCGCGGCGTGCACTTCGCTCCAGGTTTGGGCGACAACCAGGGGCCGCTCGCCGCGAGCGATGGCGGTCAAATATTCCCCGGCGATGGCTTGGCGCCGAGGCTCGTCCGGCAACTCGCGGATGCAGCCCATCTTTTCGAGTCGGTCGAACGAGTCGGCGATTTTGCCGCCGGCCGCCTCTTTTACGGCCCGCCGGTACTGGCGAATAAACCTCCGCTCCTCAATCGAGCGAGCAAGGTCCGGGTCCTGCCGGCGGATCGACCGCAAGACCGCCACACGCGGATAGGCGTGCTTTTCGATGGCCCGCAGCGCGTCGGAGGCCACCGCCCCATGCTGACGTGTGTCGCCGGACAGAATCAGCCGGCCATTCCGCGACCGGACCAGCCCGATCAGGTTGCGGAGGTCCCGGCCGCCGACTTGGCCGGCTTCGTCCAGGATCACGGTAGCCCGTTCCGGCAATTGCTTTGCGGTCAGCGCCTGGGCCAAGGTTTGAGCCGGAAGTCCATCGCTTTCCAAATCATGGGCCTGCTGGCGCTGCGGCGTCAGGACACCGACCGGATGCCTGGCCTCGGTCAACCCTCGCTCTACCGCCTTCAACGTGTGGCTCTTCCCCGCACCCGCGACGCCTCGAAAGACGGTCACGAAATCCTGGCTCGTTAGAATCCGGCGCGCGGCCCGCGCCTGCTCGGACGAGAGCTTCGCATCCGGCTCGTAATCCCGATTGAATTCAGCGTGGCAGTTCCTGCCGTCGCGGACCGCCAGGATGATGTCCAACTCGCACCCGAGGAGTTCTCGGCAGGTAAGCTTCCGACTTCCGTCCTCGCGGACGTAGTTCCGTTCCGCTACCGCGCGCTTCAAATCTTCCAGGTCAAAGTTGTCGCCACGTCCACGCGCGAGCGCCGCCGACATCAGTTCATAGTCGTTCACTACCGCTCGCCGCTCGAAGACGTGCTCATCGGCCCAAGCGACCATCGCCTGCACGTCTGGGGCGACTTTCTGACTTTCAGACCCAACGCAGAGGTTTTCCAATGCGCGACGTTCCTGGCGCGACATTTCCGCGCGCCAAGTGGTCCGCAGTTCATCGGCCGTCGAATGCTGCTGCTTCGGACGCCGGTGCCCGTGTGCAATTCGCGTTCGCAGTTCACCAATGTCGCCTTTGTATCCCAACGCCACCCGGCGCTGTGCTTCGGCCTCGATTTGATCGTGCCGTTTCGAGAAACGAGCTATCAGGTCAGCCGGTACGCCCTTTATCTCGAAGTCGCGCGCGTTGTTCTCGATCCCGTAGCCGAGCGCCCGGAGCCCTTTCGCCACCTCGTGGTAGTATAGGTTCTCGGCGAATTTCTGAGCCCGATACGTGCCCTCCGTTTGCAGGGCCTTCCACCTGCCCTCTGCCGGATCGAAGGTCGCGTTAAAGACGACGCAATGCGTGTGCAAATGCGGGTCCATCTCGCGGCTCGTCTCGTGCCCGAAACTCGCGGCCACGATGTTCCCCGTCACCCGTGACACGTTCTGTTTTGCCTTCCTAACCCTCGTTTCCGCCATCTGCTCCAATTCCTTCATGGCCGTCCGCACCGCCCGCTCGTGCACATCGACGATCCGCGCGTCCTGATACAGCGCCACGATGGAAACGCTCTTCGGCGGACTGATCGTGAAATCGTGAAAAATCCGCCGGTTGGCCGTCTCTTTGCCATCCTCGAATCGAACGGTGTTCAACCGCTGGGTTAGCTTCCCGCCCGTCTCCGGGTTCAATCCCTCGCAAAATAGGAGGAATTCTCTCTCCCCAACCCTCCCGCGCAGACCAAGTTTCTCCGCTGCCACCCCGATCCATTCGCCCTCGACCTGCTGCCCCTCCGAGTAGTAGTCGCCAACGCACAAATGCTCGCGGAAATACTCCCGCGCATTCTGCAAATTCACCTGAGCCTTTGGCCTCAACATCGCGTTCCTCCGATCACCGTGACGGCACGCGCCGAAGCATCGAAAATGCCTTCTTGGAATCGCGTAAGTTACTCGCAAATTGTCGACCCGCGCCTTTCTCGTGGAACGCATTTGCGTTCCATTGTTTTCGAGGACGCATTACCCCTTGCCTTTCTGGCAACGAATCACGCTTTCGGATACGACATCCATGAACACTAGGAACACGCGGGCCATTTCGGCGCTTTTCCGGCTTACGCAACGGAACGGGCACGTGCGCGAGTCCGGTCCATTCATTGAAACTGCCGCCCCGGCCCCGATTGTATCTGGCGCCGACAAGGTCGTGCTCGCTGCCGCTCGCCTCCACCTTGACCGCGCTCCGATCTGGGCCTTTACGGGGCGCGCCGTTAAGGTGCGCCGTTAAGGTGCGCCGTTCTCACGAGCTCGCCTCGGCGGGTTCGGCTGACCGCTTGATGTAGGCCAGGACGGAGTCCAGTACCACGAGCCGCACTCCGCGCACGGCACCGCGTTGGCGGATGGCGACGGTCTTAATCTCGCCCGCCGCGGCGGCCTTGTAGTACCACCCGCGGGAGAGCCCGAAGTACGGGTCACGCTTTCCCGGAGCCGGCAGCCGGAAGAATTCGACGCGATGGGCCGTCGGCGCGGCGTTCGGGATAACTTCGATTGAGTTCATTGTGGGTCCTTTCATTGCTGCTGCTCACCAATGCGCCGTCGGCTCCCCCCGACAATCGCGCGTCTCTACTGAAAATAGGGTAGGCCGCCTACGGTTTTTGCGGTAGGCGAGCCAGGACGGTCGATCGGGACTGGAGAGCGTGTTCACGTGGGTTCTCTTTTGTTGCCGCTCGCACCTTAGCCCATCCCGTCAACCGGAAATAGGGTCAGCATCCTGGCGCCAGAGCGGAGGGTCCATTTTCTCCCCGATGCCCGCTCAGGAATTTTGCGGTCTCTGCTGTTCACGCCTGCATCTGACCGCGCTTGGCGGCATTTCATCGCTCGGGAATACGAGCGATCTTTTTAACCATCCGAACCTAATTTCGTGGCCTAAGGAGCGAAACGCTACAGAGTCACCGCGGAGATCAATTCGCGCCCCAGGGCCACCAATGAAACGCTTGGAGTATTCGATTTTGCTTGGCCTGGCATCGTCGGTCGTGGTTTCGCTGACCTACCTGATTCGCCCTGCCGACCCCGACCAATCTGCGGGGGCAAATTTTGCATGGAATCTGGGATTCTACTTTCCAGCTATAGCGACTGCGGCCGTGCTCACCTTTGTCTCACTCGGCCTATTCGTCGCCTACTTGCGTCAACCAATTCGGAAACTTTGGTGGAGCGTCGGCGTTGTTCCGATTTTGGTCCTCCCTTGTGCCTACGAGGTCTGGAGCGTCGTTGCCAGCATGATAGCCATTTCGCAAATGGCGCACGGTACGGGATCCCGATGAGAGCGGTCACGATCGCGATAGCATGTCTGGTCGCGGCGAATGCTGCGAGTTGGGGTCGCATCGCAGTTCGAACGCTGGCATACAGGCGTCTTGTGTGCCCGCATGTGGCGCCGCCGAAGTCCATCGGCATTTGGGCATTTCCGGCACCTCCAGATGCTCCGGAGCAAAGCCGCATTCGGCTTTTTGCTTCGTCGCCCGAATCAAGGGCCATCCTGGCGTGGTTCGACGCGCATCAGACCGGTTGGTCATTCAGCTCTAGGCGATTCAGCCCGGCACATACCCAGTTTGTCAGCGACACGTACGGCATTGAACTACTGGAGAGCCGGATCGTACTTGAGTACCAGCCGATCAATGATTCAAACCGGTACGATCATGCGACCATCGAGCGGCCCTTGACTGATGCGGAGCGGGCGGAATGGATGGGCATTGTGACGCGGATCAGGTTGAAGTACCGAGCAGAGTAGCCGGCTTTTCCGCGATCATTTAGGTACTAGCGGCTCGCCTCGGGCGCCGTGCCAAAAGCGGAGTACGAACACGGCCGAAGGATCGCCGCAAACTTCGTAGATGATCCGGTAGTCGCCGTGGATGATTTCGCGGACAGATGGCTCGCGGTACTCTGGCACCATGCGCCCCATGCCCGGGAATTGGCCAATGGAAAGCGCCTTGTCTATCAGGAGGTTTCCGAATGCCTTGGCGCGCTCCGGGCTATCCGCCGCGGCGTACCGGACGATTCCCTCCAAATCGGTCTGCGATTGCGGCGTGAGGATTACCGGGCAACCCATGAGTCGATCAGCTTGCGCGCGTCCTCCGCCGGGATTCCTTCGCCTCGTTTGGCCTGGTCTCGGGCGACCTCAATTCCGGCAAGGAGCTCGATACGATGCGCAATGTCCTCAAGCGGCGTGTCTTCCGGCAGCTTGGAAACAAGATCGATCACGAGTTCTCGGTTACTCATCGGCGGTAGCGTGTCCCTCAGCCCTCGAAATGGCAAATACGGAATCCGACGCAAATCAATAACCCCGCCCAAGGCCTCGCGGCGTGTCGAGCGGGGAGCAGATGAATGTCGGGAAGCGGAACACGTTAGAGCGTGACGAGCAAGAGAGCTTTGCTTGAGCGCCCAACGCCGGGCGAGCCAGGATGGTTTACAAGTTGCCGTCCCTTGTTGCCGTCCGTCGGAGGTTTCGCCAGGATGCGGGTCCAGCCATGCAGATTCAATTCCGAGAGTTACCGCGTAAGCGTTCAACTCTGACGGGGTAGCCGCCGCCCTCATGGCGGGCTGGAAATTGCGATGCCCGGGGCCGCGAACTACGGCGGAGATTGGCGGGCAATAAGTTTCGATTACGCGGACGATCCGTGTCGATTAGAACACGTATTAGATATACGGATACATAGGTCCGTTCTTGCCGGCGATGGGGCCGTCCGGCCATGATCGCCGCCGTGAGTCCGGCCGCGCCAACCTACTCAGCGGAAGAAGTGGAGGGACTTCGTCGCGAGGTCGAAGAGTTGCGCCGGGACAAACGGATGCTCGAGCTGAAAGTGGAGAAGTTGCAACGGCAACTGTGGAGCCCGAAGTCGGAGCGGTACGCGCCTGGAGAAGATCGCCGCCAGGGCAAGTTGTTTGCAGAGCCGGCCGCCGCGACGCCCCCAGCGGCGCCGAAGCAAAGCGGCCCGCGTCCCCCGGCTCGGCGCGGGGAACCGAAGGGCCCGCAGCCCTTGGACCCGGCCTTGCCCCGGGAGACGATCCGCGTGCCCGATCCAGAACTGAAGGAACTCATCTGCCCGGAGACGGGCCGGCCGCGCCAGCCCGGTTTCATCGAGCAGGTCGAGGTGCTCGCGCGCCAACCGGCGCAATATTATGTGAAGGTGTACGAGCGGGTGGTGTTCACGAGCGCGGCGAAGACGGCGCCGGTGTACTCGCCGTGGCCGGCGGACATCCTGCCGCGCGCCCGGATGCACGCGAGCGTGGTGGGATACATCGCCTGCGCGCACTTTGCCGACCATCAACCGTTCTACAGAATCGAGCAGCAGCTGACCCGGGTCGGCGTGTACTTGCCGCGCAACAGCCAAGTTTCGCTGATGGATCAGCTTTCCGAGCGGGTGGACCTGCTGGTGCGCCGGATCTGCCAGGATGTGCTCGCCGAAAAATACGTCCAACTCGATGCGACGCCGGTCGCGGTGGCGGACCCGGACCGCCGCGGCGCACTGCGGGAGGCAGCCATGTGGGTGTACCGCGCTAAGAGCGGAGCGGTGTGGTTCGACTACCGGCCAACCAAGGCGGTCAAGGGCCCGGACCAAGTGCTGACCGAGGCGAACTACGAGGGACTGTTGCAAACCGACGCCGCGGCCGGCCTGAACAGCATCGGCCCGCCGGGCCGGATCCTGCATCTGGGCTGCCATGCCCATCTTCGGAGGCCGTTCTTCAAGGCCGCGCAGGGCCGGGAGAAGAAAGCGGAGCGTTACTTCCTGGCGATCAACCGGCTGTTTCGGATCGAACGAGCGGCCCAGCGCTTCAAACTCGACTCGTCCAAGCGCCAAACCCTCCGGAAAAGGCGCAGCCTGCCGCTGTTTCGGCAAATGGTGGAATGGGCGAAGGAGGATGTCGTCACGGCGACTCCGAAGACCGAATACGCGGACGGGCTCAACTACCTGCTCGCCCATCACGCGAGCCTGGAGCGCTGCCTCACCGAGCCCGAGGCGGAGCTCTCCAATAACGGCGCTGAAAACGCGATTCGCCCGCTCAAACTGGGTTTGAAGAACTGGCTCGCCGTGGGCAGTCCGGCGGCGGGCCCGCGCCTGGCGAAGCTCTTTACCCTGGTCGAAAACTGCCGGCAGGCGGGAATCGATCCGGAGGCGTACCTGATCGATGTCATCGCCCGGCTGCCGGATCACCCAGCGAAGGAGATCGGGGCGTTGTCGCCGTGGCGATGGAAGCCGGCGGCTGCCACCACCGGCGCGGACGCGTCTTCGTCAGGTCCAGCCCGCTGAGCAAGAGTTGCAGTTCGGCGGCCGTCAGTTCGAGGCTCGTCTGCCCCGGGGCCGGCCAGCGAAAGGAGCCAACCGTCAGCCGTTTTGCGCAGACCCACGTGCCGCCCGAATCAAAGAAAAAGGCTTTGACCATGTCCCGGCGGCGATTGGCGAAAAGGTAGACATCGCCATTGAGCGGCGGACAGCCCAGATCGTGTTCGATCACGGCCTGAAGTCCGAACCCGCGCCGCAGGTCAGTGACGCCGGTCGCCAGGAAGATGCGCGTGCGTCCGCCGATCGTGATCATGCCTTGAGGGCTCGGACCACCTGCGCCAGCCAACTGGCGTCGACGCCGCTCCCCGCGCCGATCGTGACGCCATCGCTCAGTTCGATACGAATCTCCTCGCCCCGTATCGCCGGATTGGGCGCCACCGCCACTTGGGCAAACCCGGTCGGCCGCAGTCGCGCCTGGTGCCGCCAGTTGTAAAATGTCTGCTTGCTGATCCCGTGCTCGCGGCAGAACGCCACCGCGGACTGTTCGCTGCGTTCGAAGAGCGCGAGCAAGTCATCGCGTCGCTGCGCCCTGGCTCGGTGTGATCTTCCTGTTCCATTCCGAAATGTCGGCATCATGCCGACCACAATATCAGGTCACGCAGATCACGTCACCATGCGGGAGTTGAACGCATACAGCACAACCCACGGGTCCTTGGCATGCTTGCGCACCGCCCTCATCATGAGGTCCCACGGGAGGTTGTCGAAAAAGCCCTTGATATCCAGGTCGAGCGCCCAGTCATACCGCCAGCACCGCCACCGACATTGTCCCACCGCGTCATGCGCGGATTTGAACGGTCGATAGCCATAGCTGTCGTTGTGAAAGAGCGGTTCCAGCACCGGCTCCAATTGCATTTTCACCACCATTTGGGCGACGCGATCCCTTACGGTTGGTATGCCCAACTTTCTTTTCCCCGACCCGCTCGCCTTCGGTATTTCCACCGTGCGCACGGGCGCAGGCCGGTAGCTGCCGGAGGACATTCGATTCCAGATGCAATACAGGTTGTCCCTGAGATTGCTCTCAAAGTCCTGGATCGTTTCTTCATCGACGCCGGCGGCGCCCTGATTCGCTTTTACCCGCTGCCATGCCTCCAGCACCAGGTGCTTGGAGATACAGTACGGTTTTGATCCTGGCTGGTCCATCAGTTCCTCCCGTTGCCGGTTGACGTGACGAACCAACCTTCCTGAACACGGCCCCTTCGCTCCATCCCTTTATCGGGGACTTCGTCGCTACTACGGGCCGATCCGCCCCTCCGTGCCGCTTCCCTACTCAGGCCCTCGCAGGTCTTCTGCTTGGGCCGCTCGGTTGGCATCAGCCTCGGAGGTTCCCACGTTCCACACCACCGCCGCGCAACAGGGTCATGCCACCTAAATGCCGGAGGCCGCACGGCCCGAAACAGGTCCCGTCCGTGCTGATCCCGGGTTAACGACTTCCCCCCGGTTTCGACCTCGTTCCTACGCTTTCGACACGTCCTCAGTGGTTCACTTGCGTTCATCTCCCTGCCGCTCATCTGACCCGATTCTTGACCGGGCCTTTTCCTTCTGCGCTCACGACCATGGCTTTTGACCACAGCCGCCAGAAGCGATTTGAAACCTGCTCCTGTCAGCCGGTCCCGAGGGGCCTTGGATTCCCTCATCAGTTGTGTAGTTGCGCAAAGGACCGCAGACATCAAACCGTCCTTTGCTCGTGGCGCACAGTCATCGGCATACCGCACCAGCTCCCAGCCGCCGAAGTGCAGCTTCCAGTCGAGCGCATCCAGGTAGACATTGGCCAGGAGCGGACTGATGACCCCGCCTTGCGGCGTGCCCACCTTGGTCGGACTCCAGCCTTTGGTTTCCTCCATCACTCCCTGCTTCAGGAAGCCTTCCACCAGTTTGAGGATGCGACCGTCCACCACCTTCGCCTTCACCCGCGCGAGCAAAGCCGCGTGGGGGATGGTGTCGAAGTAG
>DASXYY010000005.1:0-39408 GCA_036502225.1 Opitutaceae bacterium | reverse complement strand
TAGCGGCAAATCCAACGGCGCCATCCTCGGCGCTATCGCGCACAAGATGCTCCGCATCATGGTAGGTCTGCTCAAGAACCAGCAGGATTTTGATCCGAATTGGTCCTTCAGCGAATCTTAAACAAGATTGGATCTACAGCTAGGAGAGCGGCACTTTACCCGACGCCACGGCCGTGAACGGAACCACCCGAATATCGGACCGTTCAGCCAGCCAGTCGGCCACCGAATGAAGCGCCCCCACGAATGGCTCGTCGACTCGGCCGTCGCGGAAATATTCCCACCAATGGGTGACGAGAACCGTCAACTGGCGCGAATCCACCGAGCGTTTCACCGACTCGAGCATCCCGCGATAGGGCCGATGATAGGAAAGCAGACAGCCGGGGTGGCTGAGAAGCGCCGTCCCGCCGGCCCGCCAATGGGGCCGGTGCCGCAGTTTTTTTGACGCATAAGCCGGCCACCAGCGCCGCGGAAGGCGGCCCAATTCAAACCAGCCGGTCGAAATCACCTTGAAGCGTTTCGCCAGTTCCGCATAGGCGCCGCGGGAAATGCGATCATAGGGCGCGACAAAGGTTTCCGGCGCTCCGAAGCCGGCTTCACGCAGACGCTGCCGGCCGCGATCCAGGCGTTTCGCCAATTCCGACCGGTCCGTGCTGCCGAACTCCAGGTAATCGTGGTGGCAGCCGTGCTGCAGCACATGATAGCCGGGTTCGCTGCGCAGATAGGAGACGATATCTGGACTCTGGCTGAGCGGCAGCAGATTCGCCCGGCGGCCGTTGCGCCGTCCGCCCGCGGTCAGAAACCCTTCCAGCTTCCCATCCGGCAAGCGCACGTCCGTTCGCACCTCCGGGATCACGGCCAAATTCACCGGCAAGCCGCGGTCGAGAAACGGCCGGTAAAGCTGTTCCAGGCACGCGGACGGGGTGACCGCGCTGGTGTCGTCGTCACGAATGATCACGTAACGCATGGCGAAGGGGTGCCGACGCTCGGGCCGGCGGCCTCGGCGCTGAGTTCCTGGTAAAGCCTTTGCATCCGTCGGGCCAATACAACGGAGTCGTACTCCCGCCGGACGAGCGCGCGGCCGGTCCCGCCCATCGCGCGGGAGCGCGACGAATCGGAGAGCAGCGCGTCGACCGCCCCATGGAATTGCTCCGGCGAGGAAAGGTCGAACAGCCAGCCGTTGACGCCGGGTTCAACCAGCGAAAGCGCGCCCGACGTCCGGCTGGAAATGACCGGCGTTCCCGCCGCCCACGCCTCCAGGATGACCAGGCCAAATGTTTCCGAAAGGGACGGCAGCAGCACCGCGGAGGCCATCTGCATGAGTCCGATCAAACGCGGATCCCCGGGCGGCAGCTTGCCCGCGAGGATGAAATGGTTTTCCAACCCCTCGTCGCGCAGCCGGCGCTCCAGCGTCTGGCCATACGCCGCATGCGTGCAAGGGCCGACGCTGACCACGACCAGATCCGGATGACGGCGCAGCAATTCCTTCATCTGGCCCGCCACCCAATCCTGATTCTTGACCGGATCCACGCGCCCCGGAACGAGCAGCATGGGCCGTCCCTGCAGTTGGGGAAACGCGCGCCGCGCCTGATCCTGCTGGTCGGCGGCAAAGCGGGCCGCCGGCACTCCGTGGGGCTGAACCATCACGCGGAGCCGAGGGTGCCGTTCCGAGATCAGTTTCGCCTCCCGCGGGTTGCAGGTGACGATCGCATCGGTCTCGTCGACCATGCCGCGCGAGCGCAGCAGCATTCCCACAATCTTACCCCAATCCACCCCGTTGTTTCCTGGGCCCGGGGCCATGCCTTGGCGAACCTCGGCCGGCAGGTCATAGAGGCCGCCGTGGATCGAGACGACAAAGGGAATCCGGCGGCGGCGGGCGACCCGCAGTCCCACCGCCCCGATCCTTCCCAGCACATGCGAATGGATCACGGCGGCGTTCTGATCCCGCCACAGGGCGCCCATGAGATCGAAGGACACGAGATTGCCCGAAACGGCGACCAGCTGGCTTCGCCGCGCCCGATCCATTCCCCACACGGGCAGACACGCGCGGAATCGGCGCACTTCGCAGCCGTTGTCGGCCAGGGCGTCCGGAGCGATGTTCGGACGGGCGAGGCGGGGCGCATACACCACCGAGTCGACGCCGTGGGAGGCGAGCCCGTTCGTCAATTGAAGGATCGCTGTCTCCGTCCCGCCCCACTCGGCCGGATCATACTTCCTCAGGATGTGTGCGACGCGCATGGACGATGGCGGCCAGTCCGCCCATCAGGATGTAAAACGTGAAGAGAATCGGGGTCTGACGGTAGACCCATTCGGTCTGGCTCTGGCCGAAAATTCCGGCCAAGCCGAAAAGGATGCCAGCGCCCATGAGGGCTCCGGCGGATTTTCGGGCGCGAAAGACGAACGGCAAGCCCATCAGCCCCCAGCGCATCCACAGTCCCAAAAACAGCACCAGCCCGGGAAAACCCAGCTCGCCGAGCGTCAGAGCGCACAGATTGTGCGCCGGGGCCGGCAGGTAAGCGTCGTCGAAAACGGAGGCCTTCTCCAGATTCGTGCCGTAGATCCGCCTCAGGTAATCGTAGTCGGCATAGTTGAAGCCCGACCGCGGTCCATAGATCCGGCTGACGTAGTAGGACCAGTTGTTGAGACCCACGCCGAGCGGCCGATCATGCACAATTTCCATCGCATAGCGGAGATAGACTCCGCGCCCTTCCTCCTGCTGATCGGCGTATTCCTCCTCCAGCGACGAACTGTCGTAGCGCTCAACGATGTGGCTCCAGGAAACCGCCACGACACCGACCACGATCACGCCCACCGTCGCCGCCAAGGCCAGCCGGCGGGGAGTCGGACGAAAGGAAGTGCAGGCCAGCGTCGCGCCCAGGGCGGTCACCGCAAATACCGGCAAACCCGTGCGGGAAAAGGTCAGGATCAGCCCCACCGTGCCGAAAAGCACGGCGGCGCCGCAAAGCAGGCCGAGTCTCGCGTTCCAAGCCCGGAACGCTCCCGCCACGAGGAGCGGACAGACCAGGCAAAGGTACATGGACAGGCTGTTCTCGTGATCAAGCGATCCCGGCGTCCGATCGACATGCTTGAACACTTTCTGCTCGATCGCCCAGGCGCCCTCGATCGCCACCGCGCAGGAGAGCGCCGCCAGGAGTATCGTCCACTCTCGGCGCGTGCGCAGATAGGCCGCCGAGGCGAGAAACACGATGACCGTCTCGTACATCTTGATCAGTTCGAACGCGCCGAATTGCCGCGGCGAAAACACGCACACCGAGAGGGTCGCGTAGGCGGTATAAATGAGCAGCAGGCCCAAGCTCGCCGGCCAGAACCAGCGCGGGCGCGAAGCGCCGCGCCCGATGGTGCAGCCCATGAGCACGGCCAGCGCCAGGATGGCAACCAGCGATATCTCGACGCCACGCGTGCTGCCGCGGTACCAGGCTTCGCTGTCGAAATGCACGTCGAAATGCTCGGTCAGGATGCAGCCGAACGCCATGGCCGCGAAGAACAGGTCTCGGATGGGCCGAAACAGCAGCGAAAACGCGACGCTTCCGACGGTGACCACCGGAATGATCACCAAAGCCAGCGCATGCGTGGGGCTCATTTCGCGCCGACGCCCGGGACCGCGAGAATCGACTGCCGGGAGGCCTTGGGCCAGAAGTTGGCAATGCCGCCGCGCAGGAAACGTTCCGCCCGATAACAGGCGATCAGGGTGACCGCGAAACCCGCAACGGTCGCGGGAAAGTGGGTGATGCGGCGGCCGAGCGGCAGCTGGGACCACCGGCGCCAGCGGAAGGTCAGCGCATCGGGAAAGATCTTCCAGAAATGCCCCGCCCGCCCCACGTGAGCGGCAATCAGCTTCTTGAGCCAATCCGGATCCCGAACTTCATGGCGCCGCAACGTTTCCGCCAGATCCAGCCGCTGGTCCTCGGGCAGCGTCTTCAGATATTCGACGAGGACATGCACCGTCGTCTGGCCGATCATCTGGCGCTTCTGATTGTTCAGGACGTCCGAAATCGCCAGGTAGGGCTCGAAAAGGTGCTGGGCCGAAGCAATCGAGACGGTCTTGGCCGGATCCGCGGGCGCCGTGAGAAAGTTGGTGGTGATGATGGCTTTGAAAAATCCATCGTCGTTGGCGACCATGTCGCGGGCCAGATACAGGTTTCGGGCCACCGTCGTCCGGATGCAATAGAGCTGCCCGTTGAGCCGGCCCGGGATGGAGCCGGTCAGGTCCGAGGTCGCCAGGGACAGGCGATCGCGCAGACTCTTGTGTTCCTTGAACGCGATGTCCTTCACCGGCCAGTCGGAGGCGGCCAGCAGCTTCCGATTGCGCTCCAGCGCGTTGAACACCTGTTCGAGGGTGTCGGCCTGGTGAAACACGATGTCGGCATCCATCAGGCAGATCAGCCGGGTTTCCGAAGCGGAATACCGGTGGACGAAGAGATTCCAGGCGTTGTTGCGGCCCGGTTCCGGGATGTCCGCCACCCACGCGTGAAAACCGGCGGCATCCGGATGCTCCTCGGATTGCCGGCGGAAAAACTGCTCGGCAACCGGCACGGTGCGATCCGTGCAACCGTTGGCCAGGCAAACGATTTCGCAGCGCTCGCCCCGTTCCGCGAGGCGGGCGAAGAGGGTCTGCCGAAAGAGCGAATCGAGCATCACCGGGAGCGAGGTTTCCTCGTTCCAGGCCATGATGCCGATGGATAGGGCAATGGGAAAAGCTCCGCTGGAGTTGCTCATGGACGGTTAGCTTAGACCGCGACGGGCCCCTCGGTGCGGTAGGTGAGGACCCCCATGGTTGGAGGGAACGACCCCATTCCCCCCCGGCTCAATGGCCGGTAGAGTCGAGCCGTACCGATCGACCGCATTATTCCATGTCCGAGCTTCCCACCGTTAGCATCGTACTTCGTTCGTTCAACGAAGGTTGGGCGCTGCGCGAAACCCTGCCGGCGCTGGCTGCCCAGTCGCACCGCGATTGGGAGCTGATCGTGTTCGATTCGGGGTCGACCGACGGCTCCATCGATCTGCTGCGGGCCGCCCAACCTCGCGAGCTGATCCAGCTTCATCCCCACGAGTACCGGCCGGGGCGCGTCTTGAATCACGGCATGCGCCTGGCGCGCAACGACCGGGTCATTTTTCTGAACGCCGACGCCACGCCGCAGGGACCGGACTGGCTGGCGCCCTTGGCGGCCGGGCTGGGCGATCCCAAAGTCGCCGCCTGTTTTGGCCGGCAGATTCCGCGTCCCGATTGCGTGGCGCCGTTCGCGCGCGATTACGATCGCTGCTTCGGACCGCTCCGGGAATCCGCCGCCTGGGATCACTTTTTCAGCATGGTGAGCAGCGGACTGAACCGCGAACCCTGGTCCCGCCGCGGATTCCGGGAGACCATGCAATACTCCGAAGACGACGAATACACCCGGTGGTGTCGGGCCAATGGATACACCATCCGGTACCTCAGCGAATCGGTGGTGATGCATTCCCACAACTACTCGCCGCGCCAGGCGTACAAGCGCAGCTTCGGCGAAGCCTGGGCGCTGGCGGACGTCTGGTCCGGCAGCGAACGGTCGTTCGGCCCGCTGCGGACCGTGGCCGCCGGCTGGGTGCGGGACGCCCTGTCGGATTTGCGCTGGTGCGCGCGGGCCGGCCGGCTGGCGGAATGGCCGCGCGCCTGCCGCATACGCTGGGAACAGCGGCTTGGGCGCCTGCATGGATTTCGGGCGGGATGGCGGATGCACCGCGTCGACGCCGTGTTGAGCTGAAAAGACCATGGTCTCGGTCGAATCCATCACCGAACCCGGCTCAGCGCCGCTGCGGCCATCCGCCTCCGCCCGTTTCACCATCGACGGGGACGACGGCCTGGAAATGCAGCTGGCCCACACCTGCGCGCGGGTGGTCAGCGGCCTGCGCGGGCTGATTCCCGAACACCGGCTCGAAGCGGTCCTGTTGGGCGGCGGTTACGGCCGCGGCGAGGGCGGCGTCCTGCGCTCATCCACCGGCGACCGGCCGTACAATGACATTGAATTCTACGTCGCGCTCAGCGGCAACCGGCACGTCAACGAATTTCGCTTCGGCCGGCCCTTGGACGTGCTGGCGCAGATTCTGACGCAGCTCGCGGACGCCGAAGTCGAATTCAAGATCACCTCCCTGGCGGAAATGGGCCGCCGTCCCGTCAGCATGTTCAGCTACGACCTGATGGCGGGACATCGGCAAGTGTGGGGCGACCCTCGCTGCCTGGCGCCCTGTTCCAGGCACCGCCGGGGGGAGCTCATTCCCATCGAGGAGGCCACGCGGTTGCTCATGAATCGATGCTCGGGGCTGCTGCTCGCTCGCGCGCGCCTGGCGGGACCCTTCATCACCGACACCGCGGCCGATTTTATCGGGCGCAACGTGGCCAAGGCGCAGCTGGCGTTGGGCGATGCCGTTCTCACGGTCGCCGGCCGGTATCATTGGAGCTGCCGCGAACGCCATCGCCGTCTGAGCCGCCTGACCGGCCTGGCCGTGCCCGAGCTCGAGGCCATCCGCGTCCACCATGAGGCCGGCGTGCAGTTCAAACTGCATCCGCACTTGGGCGCCGAATCGCGCACGGAGCTGGAGCGTCGCCACGAGGAAGTGACGGCGCTGGCGCAGCGCGTGTGGCTGTGGGTCGAAAGCCGCCGGCTGGGCCGCCCCTACAATTCCGCGCGGGCGTACGCCGGCGACGCGATCAGCTATTTCCCCCAGACCTCGGCCCTGCGAAACGCGGCTCTCAATTTGCGCTTCGCCGGGCCGAGGCTTCTGAGGAACGTGCGCCGGCGCTGGCGCCACCCGCGCGAACGCGCCATCCGGTCACTCGCCTTGCTCCTCTGGGAGCCCGAAGCGCTGACGCACCCCACTCTGCTCGGCCGCCTGCAGTGCGAATTGGATACGGACGCAAAGACGTTCGAGGAATTGCTGCCGGCCTACACGGCGCTGTGGCGCCGGGTGCAGTAATATCGCCGTAGCCCTCGGCGGGTGGAGCGCATGGTCCCCCTGCGCTAGGGCGCCAAACGCGGGCGGACGTCAAAACGCGTGGGGACCACGCGCTCCACCCATCTACTCGTCGTCGTCCCCTTTGGACGAAAAATCGATATCGTACGTATCACCCTTGTGCACCGGCGGCGCGGGCACCTTCACATAGCGCAGCGCCTCGACGATCGTGTGGTCGAACTCCGCGTTGCCCGAGCTGCTGGTCACTCGGATGCTTGAGATCGCACCGTCGGCGCCTACAAAAAAGGTCACGTGCGCCTTCAGGTTTCCCGGGAAAGTGGCGAGCGATTCGTAGTTGTCCCGCCAGCGCTCGCGGATCAATTCAGTCCACGCAATCATCGCGTCCTGCTGGTCGGCGGTGAGCGCCTTTCCTCCCGCGCCCGCCTCCATCGAAGCGCCGTGGATGACGCCCGTGGCCTTGCCTCGCGAAGCCTGCTGACGTTCGAATTGCTCGTAGGAAACGCCCGACTTCCTGGCCGCCGCCGCCGCCGCTTTTCGTTCCGCGATGCGCCGTTCGCGCTCCTGCTCCCGCTTGACGCGCAACTCGTGCATCTTGATGCGGCTCTCGGCCACGATCTGCGCGTGTCGCACTGACTTTACGAAATTGGGCGTCGTGTTGCCGGTCGCGCTGCTCTTCGACGCCGAAGGCTTCGCCGGCGCCGTTTCCTGCACCAGCGGAGCCGGCTGAACCGGCGTCGCCTGCACATCGGGCTGCGCTTGCTCCAGCGGCTGCGGCGTCACGGGTTTCGGTATTGACGGCATCTTGGGGACGTCGAACTTCGGCGCGTCCTCGGTCCCCAGGGCGGTGGCCTGCGTGGCCAGGTAGTTGTCGCCCGCCCCCGCGACCAACTGAAACACCTGCGGCGCCGGCGGATGGTCGGCGGCGAAGAACCACCCTCCGAGCACAATCGCCAACACGATCGAGCCATGCAGCAGAATCGACGGCCCGTAGGCCGGATGCGTGCGATACTCTCCGAGAGCCGAGTTCACTTACTTGCCTTCCGTCTGCGTATCGAAAGTGATTTCTGACAGTCCGGCCTTTTTCAACTCGTCCATGAGCTGGATCACCTTCTGGTACGGGACTTGGGCGTCGCCGCGAATGCGCATCACCGGCTTCTGGCTCTCGGCGGCAAAATGGGCCAGCCGCTGCCGCAGCTCAGCCAGATCGACCTGGTCGTTTTCGACGTAAAATTGTCCGGACGCGTCGATGGAGAGCGCGATGAAATGCTGATTGGCCGCCGGCTTCACCTGCGTGCTCTGGGACTCTTGCGGCAGTTTCAGCGGGATCGTCTGCTCCTGTTTGCTGTAGGAGGTCGCGATCATGAAAATGATGAGAAGCGTGAACCCCAGATCGACGAGGTTCGTCACATTCATCTCGGCAATCGGGTGCGACTGCCGCTGGCGTCTGAACGTGCGCGCCATCAGCTCTCCAGCTCGATGCGATCCGCGAGCGAACTCGCGAAATTTTCCAGTTCCGTCACCATGGTCTTGGTCTTGGCCAGGAGCCAATTGTAGCCAAAGACCGACGGGATCGCGACCACCAGGCCCGAAATCGTCGTCAAAAGGGCGGCGGAAACGCCGGGAGCCAGCGTTTGGATGCTGGCCGTTTGCTGCAGCGAGACGGCGCTGAAGGCCACCATGACACCCCAAACCGTGCCCAGCAGGCCTAGGAACGGGGCTCCTGAGACGATGCTGGCCAGAAAAATCATGCTCGATTCATAGCGCAGGGTCTGCCGGGCCAGCGCGCGTTGAAGCGCATTTTCGGCATGTTCCAGCCGAAACCGGCCCGTGTCGGTGCCCTTCTCCTTGCCGATCGCGGCCGCCCGCCAATAGGCCTCGACCGCCTCGCTGACCAGATCGGCGTAGGGAATCACCCGCTTATTGCGGAACCCCTCCGGCAGATCCAGGACCCGCCGCTCCTCCTTGAGCCGCTGGTCGAACACATGGTTCAACCGACGCAGGTTCTTGAGGTCGGCGTTCTTGCCAAGCATCACCGCCCAGGCAATGATGCTGAAAATCGCCAGCCCGACCGTGATGCACTGGCCGACCAGGTCGCAATTTTCGAAAACCGTGATGGGATTGACCGTCGCGAGCACGATGACGAACACGGAGAACAATTCGTCGCCCGTCAATTTTGTTGAAGCCCCAAGGCCTTCCGCGCCACACTGGTAGACATGCCTTTGAAAACCAAAACCTCGGGCAAGTTGATCTCGTTTGAAGGCTCGGAAGGGAGCGGCAAGTCCACGCAGATCACCCGCCTGGCGGCGCATCTGCAAAAGCTCGGCCGGGACGTCGTGACCGTTCGCGAACCGGGCGGCACGGAGATCGGCGAGCAGATTCGCAACATCATCGTGCATAATTCGCGCGGCGACGAAATGTGCCCCGAAACGGAGCTGCTGCTCTTTGCGGCGGCTCGCGCCCAGCTCGTGCGCGAAGTGATGGTTCCGGCGCTCACGCGCGGTGCGATCGTGCTCAGCGACCGTTTTCTCGATTCATCGACCGTCTATCAGGGCATCGGCCGCAATCTGGCGCCCGATCCGGTGCAGCAGATCAACCGGTTCGCGGTGGGCAACGTGATGCCCGATCTCACCATCACGATCGACGTTCCGACCGAAGTGAGCCTGGCCCGGCTGCAGCAGCGCGCTTCGGATGTGCCCGACCGCATGGAGCGCGAGAACATCGAGTTCTATCACAAGGTCCGCGAGGGCTACCTGGTGCTCGCCAAGAGCATGCCGGATCGCTTTGCCGTCATCGATGGCACCAAAGGCGAAGACCAGGTCGAAAAGAAGGTCTGGGCTGCGGTCAAGGCCCGGCTGGACTGACACCGATGGTGAAACCGTGGCCTGCCGAACTGGCGGGCGCGCCCGCTGTTGCCGTGATCGACCGCGCAATCGGGCGCGGCCGATTGGGTCACAGCCTGCTGCTGCACGGCGACGACATGGATCTGCTCGGGCAGGCGGCGATGGCGATCGCCGATCGCCTGCTCAATCCCGACGGGCGCTATGCGGGAAGCGTGCACCCCGACCTGTTCACGCTGCGGCCGGTGGGAAAATTGCGCCAGATCACCGCCGA
The DNA here is from genome assembly GCA_036502225.1 of Opitutaceae bacterium. Lineage (GTDB taxonomy): Bacteria > Verrucomicrobiota > Verrucomicrobiia > Opitutales > Opitutaceae > Palsa-1447. The sequence goes on along the minus strand of DASXYY010000005.1, from coordinate 29,337 downwards.
ATCGACGCGCGAACTGATCGCCCGGGTTCAGGTGTCTCCCACGGTCGCCGATCAAAAGGTGACGATCGTCTTCGAGGCGGATCGGATGAACCATACGGCCGCCAACATCTTCCTCAAGACGCTGGAAGAACCGCCCCGCGGGACGACGCTGTTGCTGCTCTCGACGCATCCGTACGCACTTCTCCCCACCATTCGGAGCCGCTGTCTGCATTTTCGATTTCCCAGCCGCGCCGGGACCGACAAAGCGCCCGCCGAAGGCTGGGCGGAATGGCAGCAGGACTACCGGGCCTGGCTGACGCGCCTGGGCGAGGGCGCGCCCGAAGGAAAGCAGGAGATCGCGGACCATATTTTCACGCTGTACGGGTTGGTCGCGCGGTTCGGCCATGTGCTGGAAACCGCGACCGGCAAGAGTTGGGAGGCGCTCAAGCCCACCCTGCCCGAGGATCTCGAGGAGGATGAACAGGTGGCGATCGAGACCGGCTTGTCGACGAGCCTGCGCGCCCGCCTCTTCGCGGAAATTGAAACCGCCACGCGCACCTACGCCCGGTCGCAGCTTGAGCAGGGGCAGGCGAAAGTGCGCCGCCCCTTCGCCGCCGCGATCGAGGACCTGGAGCATATGACCCGGCTGTTCCGGCTGAACTTGAACGAGTCCGCCGCGCTGGAAGCGTTTCTGCTGCAGTCGCTAAGGGTTTGGTCGCAGGGCTGAGCGAGCTGCCAATGGGTGGAGCGCATGGTCCCCATGCGCTTTGACCGTTAACCGCGTTTGGCGCCGAAGCGCGTGGGGACCACGCGCTCCACCCTCTACAGTAATGTCAGCTGGGGATCCCCAGTACCGGAAACCGCCTTCCCTTTCGGACTCGGCGTCGCGGCCCCGTCCGCCTCCAGTTTGGTGAGAATGGCCCGCGCCCGTTCGATGACCGACGCCGGCAAACCCGCCAATCGCGCCACCTGAATGCCGTAACTGCGGTCCGCCGCTCCCGGCACCACCTGGCGCAGAAACACGATGTCCTCGTTCCACTCTTTGACGGCGACGGAATAGTTTTTCAGCCGCGGAAGCCGCTTTTCGAGCTTGGTCAATTCCTGGTAGTGCGTCGCGAACAGGGTGCGGGGGCCCCGCGAGGGATCCTGGTGCAGATGTTCGGCCACCGCCCAGGCGATGCTGAGACCGTCGTACGTGGAGGTCCCTCGTCCAATTTCATCCAGCACGATGAGCGAGCGGGCGGTCGCGTGATGCAGGATGTTCGCCGTCTCGTTCATCTCGACCATGAAGGTCGAGTTGCCGTGGGCCAGGTCGTCGCTGGCGCCGATGCGCGAGAAGATTCGATCCACCAGCCCGACTCGGCAGCGTTTCGCGGGAACCCAGCAGCCGATGTGGGCGAGCAGAGCGATCAACGCCACCTGGCGGATGTAAGTCGATTTGCCCGCCATGTTGGGCCCCGTGATCAAGGCGATCTGCGTCCCGTCCGCCGCCAGGGCGGTGTCATTCGGAACAAAGCCCGAGTCGGAGCCGCGCAGCATCTGTTCCACCACCGGATGGCGCCCTCCCTCGATGGCGAGCTCGTCGAATTCCGAAAGCTCCGGCTGGCAGTAGTCCCATTCGCGGGCCAGGTCGGCCCACCCGGCCACGACGTCCAGCTCGGCCAAGGCATTCGCGGTGCGGGTCAAAGCCTCGGCGTGCGCCAGCACGTCCGCAATGAGCCCGGCGAACAGATCCTTTTCGCGGGCGAGCGCATTCTCCTCCGCATGGAAGATCTCCTTTTCCTTTAGGCGCAGGCTCTCCGTGACGTAGCGTTCGCCGCCCACGGTCGTCTGCCGCCGGATATAGTCGGCCGGCACCAGGTGGAGATTGGCCTTGGTGATTTCGATGTAGTAGCCGAAGTGCGCGGTGAATCTCACCTTGAGGCTGCGAATCCCCGTGCGCTCCTGCTCGGCCTTTTCCAGATCGGAGAGCCAGGTGCGATTTCCGCTGGTCAAAGCGCGCAACCGGTCGAGCTTCGCGTCATGGCCCTCGCGAAAGATGCCGCCGTCCTCGACGTCCGCCGGAAGTTCATCGGCAAGCGCGGCCTCCAAATGCCGTTTGAGCCCGGGCAAGGGATCGAGTTCGCCGTCGACCGCGGAGATTTCCCGCCGGTCCGGGACCGTCAGCCCTTTCAGCCCGCTCGACGGGCGAGGGAGCGCCGCGATGTCCGCCAGCAGCGCTTTGAGCGTGGGCAATTCCCGCAGCGTATCGCGGATGCCGCCGAGTTCCCGTGGATTGCGAAGCCGATTCTGCAGCCGTCCGAGAATCCGGGGAATGTCCCTGACCGCGCGCAGCGCATCCCGCAGGTTCGCCAGACGGGGGCCCGACTGCACCAGTTCACCCACCAGACGCAGACGCCGCTCGATGGCCGGCCTTTCCAGGAGCGGGGCGGCGAGCCAGCGTTCCAGCAATCGGGCGCCGGCCGGAGTCACCGTTCGCCCCACGGCGGCAATCAGGGAGCCTTCGCGCGCCCCGCGGCTCGACGTGAAAATCTCCAGATTGCGCAGCGTCGCCGGATCGAGCAGCAGCGAGGCGCCGCTGCGATATTCATTCAGCGTGCGCAGATTTTCCGGTTTTGCGCACAGGTTCTCGGTCGCATAGCGAACGAGCGCGCCCGCGGCGCCAAGCGCCGGATGCAGCGCATCGATGCCGAAACCATCCAGGTTGTGCACTCCCAGCGCGGCGCTCACCGCCTGCGCGCCGGCCTCGCGGCCAAAATGAAATTCCGGCAGGCCGGTCACCAGCCGGCGCGACGCGAACGCCTGGAGCGCGTGCTCCGCCACGGCCTCATGAGGCAGGTGTTTCCACCGATCCGGCTCCCCTTCCACGACCAGCAACTCCGCCGGGGCGATCGCGGTCAGGATCGGCAGCAGGTTCTCCGGCCGCGGATCCGCCGCCAATTTGAATTCGCCGGTCGACAGGTCCAGCCACGCGGCGCGCAAGCCGTCCCTGGCCAATTCCACCGCGGCCAGATAATGGTTGCGATCCTCCTGAAGCTGGCTCGCGGCCAGAGTCGTGCCGGGGCTGAGGATGCGGGTCAGCTGGCGCTTGACCAACTTTCCGGGTTTGGCCGCTTCCGCCTGGTCGCAGATGGCCACCTTCCGTCCGGCGGCCAGCAACTTGCCCACGTAGGTTTCCGCGGCGTGAAAAGGAATTCCCGCCATGGGGTGCTCCTGGCGCCGCGTCAGCGTCAATCCGAGCAGGCGCGACGCCGCCACCGCGTCGTCGAAGAACAGTTCGTAAAAGTCTCCCAGCCGAAACATGAGCAGGGTGTCCGCGGCGAGTCCCCGTCTGACCTCAAAGTACTGCTGCATCATCGGGCTGAGCTTCTCCGTCTCGGGCATGAAGCGAACATTCACGTGAACGAGCGGAGGGGAACGCAACCTCGAAGGTGACAGATTGCGGGCGACCGCCTATGATCGCAGACGTGGAATTATCGTATCGCGAATGGCCCGGCGCCGGCGAACCCCTCGTCGTGCTGCACGGCATGCTCGGTTCGTCCCGGAACTGGGCGACGGTCGCCAAGGACCTCGCGGACGCTGGGCGGCGGGTGGTGGTGCCGGACGCGCGCAATCATGGAGGATCGCCACACGCGCCGGAAATGGACTACGCCGACCTGGCCGGGGATGTGGTGGAGCTCCTTGACCGTCTCAAGATCGAGCGTGCGACGGCGATCGGGCACAGCATGGGAGGGAAGACGGCCATGCTGCTGGCCTGCCGTCACCCGGGGCGCGTTTCGCGGCTGATCGTCGTCGATATCGCCCCCAAGAACTATCGCTGGGTGGGACATCGCCACGAATTCGCGGCGATGAACGACCTCGATTTGGCGAACCTGCAATCCCGGGCCGAGGCCGAAATGCGCATGGAGTCGCGCGTGCCGGATTGGGGCCTGCGAAAATTTTTGACGACCAATCTCGAACGGACGGACACCGGCTGGAGATGGATCGTGAATCTGCCGGCCGTGACGGCGGCGCTGCCGTTTCTGGAAAAGAATCCGTTGGGGCCCGCCGATCGGTACGCCGGGCCGACGCTATTTATCGTCGGCGGCAAGTCGAACTACGTTCAGCCCCAGGCCGATTTGCCGGACATCCTGGCGCATTTCCCGCAGGCCAGACTGACGGTGATGGCCAATTCCGGGCACAACCCGCATTTTGACGCCCGGGAAGATTTCGTGCGGACGGTGCTGCCGGGGCCTGGAAGTTCACGCACTCGACTCCCGCCCTCCCCTCCGGCAAGCTGCCCCCTCCCATGATCCTGCCCAAAACCAATCGCCTCACCCCCGAGCAGCTCGCCGAAATCGCCGCGATCGTCGGCGAGTTTGGGTGCAAGATTCAGCCGATCGTGGGCGCGGTGCGAACGATCTATGCGATCGTCGGGGATGAGCGCGATGAATTGATGATCAACCGCCTCGAAGGCCTGAGCTACGTCGAGCGGATCGATCGCATTCAATCGCCCTTCAAGCTGCTGGATCGGCGATCGGATTTGGCGACCCACCGCATCACCCACGGCGGAGTCACATTGGGGGAAGAGCTGTTTGTGATTGCCGGGCAGTGCACGATCGATCCGAAGAATCCCAACTACTTCTACGAGACGGCCGCCGCCGTGAAGGAAGCCGGCGCCCACTCCCTGCGCGGCGGCGTGTGGAAGCCGCGGACCAATCCGTACACCTTTCAGGGCGACGTGAAGTCGCTCGACATCCTGATGGAGGGCTCGCGCCGTTCCGGCCTGCCGGTCGACGCCGAAGTGATGGATGAAGATCAGCTGAAACTCGCTCTCGATGCCGGCGTGCACATGCTCCAGGTGGGGGCGCGCAACGCGCTGAACTATTCGCTGCTCCGGGCGATCGGCCGGGCGGTGGCGGAGCGGGACACGGTCGTGCTGCTCAAACGCGGCATGCACATGGGGCCGCTGTCGGAATTCATCTCGGCGGCCGAGTACATCGCGGCCTTCGGCAATCCGAACATCATTCTTTGCCCGCGGGGAACCGCTCCGGCGCTGGACGGATACCGCAACCATCCCGACGAGAGCATCACGCCCCTGCTGAAGGAGAAGACCTGGGCCCCCGTGGTGGTCGACCCATCGCATTCGGTCGGCAAGGCGGCCTACGTGCCGGCCTGCGCCCTCGCCGCGGTGGCCTACGGCGCCGACGGGCTTTGCATCGAGGCGCACGTGAGCCCAAGCCACGGCATCGGCGATGACCCGAAGCAGGCGCTGACGCCGGATGTCCTGGCGGAGACGATTGCGCAGGCGAAGCAGATTTGGGCGTTGAGAAAGCGGGCCCCGGTCGCGACGCGGTGAAGGGCTTGCTGTAGCCGGGGGCCTATCCAAAGGTGGAGCGCGTGGTCCCCACGCGCTGAGCGACGTCGAAAGCGGAAATGCCCATGGGATCCCCGTGCGCTTCGGCGCCAATCGCGGGCGACGATCAAAGCGCGTGGGGACCACGCGCTCCACCTATGGAATGGCTAGTTCAAACTCGGCGGGCAGCGCCGCCTCCGCCCGAAACTGCCATGTCTTGCCCGCAAATTCATACTCCACCCGCGTGCTCAGCGAATGCAGCATGAGCCGTTTGGTCTTCGTGGTCTTCGCGAAAAGGCGGTTCATTGCGAAGTCGCCGTAGGTCTGATCGCCGACAATCGGCAGCCGCCGGCGGGCGCATTGCACCCGAAGCTGGTGGCTTCGCCCGGTATGGGGCTCCAGTTGCAGCAGCGCCAGGTTCGGCAAGCCTCGATTTTGGCTCCAGGTGCGCACCAGTTTCATCGCGCTCTCAGCTGGAATATTTCCCTCGCCCGCCCGGATCTTTCCGCCCCCCTTGTTGACCGCGATCCGGTCCTTCCACACTTCGTTGCGGTTGGCAGGCCGGCCAAACACGAGCGCCTGGTAGGTCTTTTCCACTTCCCGCTTCTTGAACTGCGTCCGAATGACTTCGGCGAGCTCCGCGCTGGCGGCCGCCAGGATCACCCCCGACGTCACGGAATCCAGCCGGTTGAGCAGCCAAAGCTTTCCCCCTTCCCACTCGAAATATTCGCCGCGCTCGACATAGCGGCCGCGAATCAGGGACCGCGCCTCATCCGACGGACCGTTGGGAATCGACAGGACTCCCGCCGGCTTGTTGAGCGCCGCCAATCCATTTTCGTCGCGGCTGATGACCGCCACTCCTGGTCCCAGGGGCAGCGCGTCCCAGAAGCTCACTCGTAAAGGAACGAGAACGTGAGCGTCTGTTCGTTGCCCAGCACCGCGATCATGCCCTCGGTCCATTTGCCGTAGGGCGCGGGATTCTTCAACGCGTCCGCGCAGGCGTGTTCGCCGATCTCGGTGCAGCTTTGGGACGTTTCGACATGCACGATCTTCGAAATCTCCCCGCTCGAGTTGAGGACAAAGGTAATCGTCACCGTGCTGCCGGGCGGCGGGAAAGGGACCCGGTCCATGATGCGGTCCCACTCCATTTGGACCGCCTCCTCCAAGCGCTCGAGATAATCGCCGTAGGGGTCCCAATGGGCGTCGCGGCCGATGATGCCGACGCGGGGGGTGCCGTTGGCATTATCGGCAATGACCGCCGGCCGGGAATGCACGTCGAGCATCGGCCGCGATTGCGGATGAGACGGATCGATCACGGGCGGAGCAAAAGTGGGGATATCGAGCTGCGGACCGGTTTCGTCGCCGGCAACCGGGTGGGAGATCGGACGCTCATTCGGCGTCGGGGGCGCCAAGTACGAGCCGATATTTTTCGGATCGGCGCCCAGGTTTTTGACGTGGCCCGCCAGCGGATCCTCCCGCCGATGCGGGGGCAGCCGAACCTTGGGTTGGACCTTGTTGGGCTGGACCACGGGCGGGCTCGGCGGCTGCTGCTTGGCCAAACTGCCGTTCACGATCTGGTCGTTCTTGAAGTCCTTCTTACCTTCCTGCGCCGGCATGTCCGTATTGCGGATCTTGCTCGCTTTCTCCTGCGCGGACTGCTGATCGCGGTTGCTGACATTGATCGTGTGGTCCGGCTTGTTTTCCGGCGCGTTCGGATTGGTCTCCACGAACTTCGGCGGAATCTTGTGCTTCGTCACCAGCTTCTTCTGCGGCGGCAGCAGATGAATGCGAAACGTTTTATTCTGGTTCTTGGGATGATGGACGATCGGCTCCGCCTTGAACCAGTAGGGAGCGGAGATCAGCAGGATCAGGTGAACCAGGATCGTCGCGGCAACACCGATCTGGATGGACCGCGTCTCCGGCTTTTCGGAGAGCCAGGAACTGAAACCCAATCCACGGGGCTTCCGCCGGGCGGTTTCAACCGGAGGAGGCGGCGGCTCGGCAAGTGGACTCATTCGTGGTGATGAAGCGGCAATCTACAGCGGGAGACCGCAGCGGGTCAAAATTTGTTTCGTTTCATCGATGGGCAATCCCATGATATTTGTGAACGAGCCGACATAGCCGGCGACGATGAGCTCCCGATGCTCCTGGATCGAGTACGCACCCGCCTTATCCAGCGTATTCACTTTCCGTACATAGGCCTCGATGTCGGCATCGGACATCGGGCGAAACCTGACCTCGCTGGCGACGCCGGCCTGATCACAAACGCCCGTCGAATGCCGTCGAACCGCCAAGCCGGTGAACACCGTGTGAGTGCGGCCGGCCAGGCGGCGCAGCATCGACCGGGCATCCGCCAAATCGACCGGCTTGTTGATCACCTTGGCGTCCAGGAACACGGTCGTGTCCGCCCCGAGGACCAGGGCGTTCGGATGGCGTTCGGCCACCCAATCGGCCTTGAGCGCCGCGTTGTGCGCGACCATGGCACGGGGCTCGCTATCGGGATCCTCGTGCTCCGTCACTTGCGCCACGACGACTTGAAACGGAAGCCCCAGTTGGCCGAGGATTTCGCGGCGGCGCGGGGAGGCGGACGCCAAAATGAGCGGAAAGGGCATTGTCACGGTGGAAGGCACTTCTAACATGCTCAGTTCTTCATGCGTTTAGGTCTGGCGCAAATCAACTCGACGGTGGGCGATCTTGCGGGCAACGCCCGCAAAATCTCGGAAGCCTATGCCACACTGGTATCTCGGGGAGCCGAATTGGTCATCTTTCCCGAGCTCATCACGTGCGGCTACCCGCCCCGGGACCTCCTGTTCAAGCGGCGTTTCGTACCGGACATCGAACAATCGCTCGCCGACATCGCGTCCAAGGTGGGACCGGTCCCGGCACTGATCGGCACCGTGGAGCGAAACGACTCCGGACAAGGCCGACCGTTTTACAATTCCGTCGCCTTCTGCCACGAAGGCAAAGTCCAGGCCACCGGCCGCAAATGCCTGCTGCCGACCTATGACGTGTTTGACGAGGACCGGTACTTCGAGCCGGTCGAACAGCCGACCATCATCACTTTTGCGGGCAAGCGGATCGGGTTGACCATCTGCGAGGACATTTGGACCCACCCGATGATCAGCACCCGGCGGCTCTATCATGGGCTCAATCCGGTCAAACAGCTCGCCAAGCTGGGCTGCGATCTGATGGTCAATGTTTCGGCCAGCCCCTGGCACAACGAAAAGGGCGCGGTGCGTCAGACGCTGGTCACGGACGCGGCCTTCGAACTCGATTGCCCGGTCGCCTACGTCAACGCCGTGGGCGGCAATGACGAGCTGATCTTCGACGGCCGTTCGCTGGTCAGCGACGCCTCGGGCCACGTGCTCGCCGGCCTGCCGGCATTCGAGGAGGATTTGCAGGTGGTCGATACCTCGCTGGTGCCCGAAGAGGGCGCCGCACAGGCCCGGCAGATCGCGCCTTCGTTCGAGCAGGCGGGCATGGGCGACATCTTTCACGGCCTCACCCTGGGATTGCGCGACTACGCGAACAAGAGCGGCTTCACGCAGGGGCTCATCGCCCTTTCCGGAGGCATCGACTCCGCCGTGGTCGCGGCCATCGCGGCGGCCGCCTTTGGCCCCCAGAATGTGCTGGGCGTGGCGCTTCCGTCGGCGATCTCGTCCCAGCATTCGAAGGACGATGCGATCGAACTCGCGAATCGCCTGGGGGTTAAATTCCAAACGATCTCGATCGCCGAAGTCGTCGCAGCCTGCGAGCAAACGCTGGTGCCCGTATTCACGGGCCGGCCCCGCGACGTGACCGAAGAGAACATTCAGGCGCGCGTGCGCGGCGTCCTGATGATGGCGCTGTCGAACAAGTTCGGCTCGCTGCTCCTGACGACCGGCAACAAGAGCGAAATGGCGGTCGGCTATTGCACGCTCTATGGCGACATGTGCGGCGGTCTGGCGGTGATTTCCGACGTCTTCAAGACCCAGGTCTACGACCTGGCCCGGTGGATCAACGCCGATGCGGAAAAGCGCGGCCTCCCCGGCCCGATTCCGCGGTCGACGCTGGAAAAACCGCCGAGCGCGGAACTGCGGCCGAACCAAACCGATCAGGACACACTGCCGCCCTACGACGCGCTCGATGCAATCCTGCGCGCCTACGTGGAGGAGGGCCTTTCGAGAAAGGATCTGGTCGAACAGGGATTCGCCGAGGCGGTCGTGAACGACGTCGTCCGCAAGGTCGACCTGAACGAATACAAGCGGAAACAGGCCGCGCCCGGGCTCAAGATCACGCCGCTCGCGTTCGGGGTCGGCCGGCGCATTCCAATCGTTCAACGCTACGTCAATTGATGAGCGCGTCGGAAGAGCTGTTCGCCCGCGCCCGGCAGATCATTCCCGGCGGCGTCAATTCGCCCGTGCGCGCGTTTCGTTCCGTCGGGGGCGCGCCGTTCTTTGTGCGCTCGGCCCAGGGAGCGACCTTGACCACGGCGGACGGCGCCGAACTGATCGACTTTGTGTGCACGTGGGGCCCGGCCATCCACGGGCATAACCCCCCGGCGGTCCGCGCCGCCATTTCGGACGCGCTCCAGCGCGGCACGAGCTTTGGCGCGCCTCACGCCGCCGAAGTCGAGATGGCCGAGCGAATCATCCGCTTTTTTCCCAGCATCGAGAAAGTCCGCCTGTGCAGCAGCGGCACCGAGGCGACCATGTCCGCCGTCCGCCTGGCGCGCGGATTCACCGGACGGAGCAAGATCGTCAAGTTTTCCGGCTGCTATCACGGGCATTCGGATTCCCTGCTGATCAAGGCGGGGTCCGGCGCGTTGACGCACGGCCATCCCGACAGCGCCGGAATTCCCGAAGCGTTCGCACGCGAAACGATCGTGCTGCCATTCAACGACGCCGATGCTTTGGCCGCGGCGTTCGCGGCCAGTCCCGGACAGATCGCGGGCGTAATCCTCGAACCTTACCTCGGCAACGTCGGCTTCGTCCGCGCAAAGCCGGGATACCTGCCGCGCGTGCGCGAACTTTGCACCGCCGCCGGCGCTGTGCTGATTTTCGACGAAGTCATGACGGGATTTCGGCTCGCGCTCGGCGGTGTGCAGGAACGGGAAGGCATCAGGCCTGACCTGACGGCGTTGGGCAAAATCATCGGGGGCGGCCTGCCCGTGGGGGCTTTCGGCGGTCGTGCAGAAATCATGGACCTCTTGGCGCCGCTGGGTCCGGTATATCAGGCGGGAACGCTGAGCGGGAATCCTCTCGCGCTGGCAGCGGGCATTGCCTCGCTCCAGATGCTCGAGGAGCAAAAGCCGTACGAACGGCTGGATACGATGGGACGCCAGATTCAGGGCAGCGTGCTGAACGCCGCGCGGGCGAAGGGATTGCCGGTGCAGGTGCCGCAGCTCGGATCGATGTTTTCGGTGTACTTCACTTCCAGCCCGGTGGTCGACTTGGCGACGGCGCTCGCGGCGGATGCGAAGATGTACGCACGTTTTTTTCATTCCTGCCTGAAATCCGGCGTCTATCTTGCTCCGAGCGCTTATGAAGCGGCCTTCCTGAGCACCGCCCATGCCGGTCCCGCCATCGATCGGGCCAGCGAGGTGCTTGCCAAGGCAATATCGGAACTTTAAACTCAGGTTAACGACATACTCCCCGATTTAGGAGAGAGAGACAGATCGATCATGATGACTGCAATGCGCCGTGTTTTGCTGTTGGCCGCCCTTTCGGGAGTCGCCGTTTCGCTGCTGGCCGATGAGCAGCCGGAAAACGCCCCGCTCTATCCGCTGAGCGATCTTCACGCCGGGCAAGACGGCACGGTTTGGACGGTGTTTCAGGGCACCAAGCCGGAGCCGTTCCACGTCACCGTCGCCGGCGTCGTGCTGAATGCGCTGGGCCCGGGAAAGTCGCTGATCCTTTGCCGCATGACCGATCCACGGGTGCAGAAGATGGGCGCGGTCGCCGGCATGAGCGGCAGCCCGCTCTACATCGACGGCAAGTTCGCCGGCGCGCTCAGCTACCAGATCACTTCATTTGAAACGGAGCATTTCGCCGGCTTCACGCCCGCCGCCGACATGGCCGAGGTCGGAAGTCTCGCCGACACGGCGCCCGTCAACGCCGGGTTCGACTCGGCAACGCCTTCGCGCGAGGCGGAGTCCACTCCCTTGACCGGCGGCTGTGTTCCGCTGCGCCCGGCCTTCACCCTCAGCGGCCTTTCGCCCACGGTTGCCGCGCTGCTTCAGCCGGAATTTCGCGCGGTGGGGCTCGATTCGGTCGCTGTCGGCGGTTCCGGTGACACGACCGATCAGCCGGCCGGCAATTCCACTCGTCTGCAGCCCGGCGACGCCGTTTCGGCGGCGCTCGCCACCGGTGACGTGACGCTGGCCGGCACCGGCACCGTGTCCACGGTTTCCGGCAACCGCATCGTGGCATTCGGGCATCCGATGATGAGCCTCGGCAACGTGCAGTTGCCGATGTGCACGGCCGACATCGTCACAATCATTCCTTCGCAGCTCGAGTCGATCAAGGTGGCCAACACCGGCCGGATCATCGGCACGGTCACGCAGGACCGTCTCTCCGCGATCTCCGGCCTGATCGGGCAGGCGCCGCCGCTGATCGACGTGACCGTGCAGGTCAAAGGCACCAAGCCGCGCCAGTTGCACTTTCGCGTCGCGCGCCAGCAGCAGCTGAGCCCCGTCATTATCGCCGCCGGTCTCAGCCAGGCGATCCTGGGCTCCAATGACGCCGGCCTGAACAACGGCTTTCGCATCGCGAGCAGCATCGACTTTGCGCCGGCTCAAAACCTTTCGACGCATGCCCTCTACGCCGGCCCACAGGCGTTCGCGCTGGGCGTCAGCGACTTCGTCAAAGGGTTGAGCCAGGACCTGCAGAATCCCTACGAAAAGACGTTTCCGCGTTCCGTCACCTTTACGGTCGAGCCGCTGTCGGAAAACCCGGACGTGACCATCGACAGTTTCCAGCTCTCGGAAAGCACCGCCACGGCCGGCGACAGCGTCGCCGCGACCATCGGCTGGCGCGACTACCAGGGTGACGAGCACTCCGAGGAAGTCCGGATCCCGATCTCGCCGGATTGGGTGAGCCGGAACATCGAGGTCGTGCTCGCCTCGGGCGCCGCGCTGGACGAATTGGCCGGCCACCCCCGGCAAGTCGCCCCGGCGCAGTTGCGCAGCTTCGACGCCTATTTGGACGCGATGCGCCAAGATCGTCCGACCGACGGCCTGTTCATCGCGGTCGTCGAATCCGGCGCGGTTTTCAGCGACCAAACCGCGACGACCGTCGAACTTCCCAGCTCCTTTGCCCGAGTGGCCGCGTCCGCCGACGAGGCCCGATTCTCCTCGCACCCTGCCCTTCTCCCGCTTTGGCAGAAACATATCCTAGCCGGCAAGCTCACGAACGTGATGGTGCGCCGCCCGCTCAAGGTCACTGAGTGATGAAGCGTCTCGCCGCGGGATGCGCGCTCGCCGCCCTGGCCTGGGGCGGAACGCCAGGCTTGGCCGACCCGCTTTCCAAAAAGGCCGACATCGATTTCTTCCGCGACACCGCCAGCCGCAACCTGTCGGGCCTCGCCGCGCGCTCGGACGGCTCGTTGATCGGCGGGCCAGTCCTGACGGAATTGGCGGGCGACTCGCCGGCTTCATTGCTGTGGACGCTGACGCCGGGCGCGGCCGGCGCCTGGCTGGTCGGCTCCGGTCCCGAAGGCCGCATTTTCGAGGTGCGCTGCGAGGCGGCGCGCCATCGGTACTCGAGTCGTGAAGTCGGCCGCGTGGACGATGCGCAGGTGTTCGCCGTCCTGCGCCTGGCCAACGGGGACCTGCTCGCCGGCACTTCGCCCAAGGGCCTGCTGGTGCTGATTCACGCGGGCAAGGCGGCCGCTTCCGTGCGCCTGCCCGTCGCCTCGGTCCTCAATCTCAACCAGGCGGACGACGGCTCCGTCCTGGCCGGCACCGGCGATCCCGGTCGTATTTACCGAATTGATACTGCCCGCTTCGCCGCCGCCGGCTCGGACGGCAGCCCGACCGCCGACGCGGCGGAACTGGCCCGCCACGGCATCACGCTGTTCGGGCACATCGCCGACCGCAATGTGCGCACGGTCGCCCGGCGCTCCGACGGGGCCTGGATCGTCGGCTCCTTTCCCGCGGGCAATCTCTATCTGTTTCCGGCGGCGGGCGGCGATCCCCGGATACTCGAGGAGAATCGCGACGCCGAGGTGACCTCGATCCTGCCGGACTCCCAGCAGGGCTTCGACGCCGCGCTGGTCTTCAACGGCACGGACCTGCATGGGCGGGCGCACGAGGCTCAGTCCCCGTCCGCCACGACCGCCGCCACCGGCATCGTGCAGCCGGATCGCTTCCTGGGACGATCCGTCCTGGTGCATTTCACCGCCCAAGGATTTCCCGAGATCGAGGCCGCCCGCAGCGGCGAGGCGTTCTACGGCCTGGCCCGGAACGGTCCGCTCGTTCTGATCGCCGGCGGCGAGCAGGGCCAATTGACCGGCTATGACCCCGCGAGCCAAACCAGCGCGATCTTTGCCGGGAGCACCTCCGAACGCCTCACCGGCATCGCCCCCGATCCCTCGGCGCCGGGACGCTACGTCGTCCTGCACAACAACGCGCCGGGCTTCGCACTGCTCGATTTTTCCGCGCCCACGCCGCGCACCGCCGAAACCAGTTCGCTCGATCTGGGCCAGCCGGGGCAGATTGGAGCCGTGCGATTCGACCGCGTCCGGGCGGCGCCCGACGCGGGACTCAAGCTTGACCTCCGCGTCAGCAACACGAACGACGAACGCGAAGGCTGGAGCCCCTGGTTTCCACTCACCTCGCAAGGCGACGGCTGGCGTTCGACGGCGCGGCTCAATGGCCGCTATTTCAAGCTGCGGATCACCCTCGATGCCGGCCCCGCCACGGCCGGCGCGGAACTGGGCCGGGCCGCCATCTACTATCTGCCCCAAAACCGCCGGCCCCAGCTCCAGGAATTCCATTTCCTCACGCCGAACTATGGCGTGGTGCTCGCCGGAGAAACCGCTCCGGCGGTGATTGAGACGCTCAACCAGATCGTCCAGGGACATGAGGAAGAAAAGGACAAGCACCGGGAGCGTCTGATGTCCTCGCAGATCGTGCCGTCCCCCGGCACCCAGATCGCATTCTGGAACGTCGTGGCGCCATCGGGCGACAATGTCGCCTGCACGTTTTCCATTCGTCACGACGGGGAGGGCCCGTGGACCGACGTGGCGGTGGACGACCGGGACGGCTACGTGTCGTTCGACATTTCCCATCTCACGGAAGGCACCTACGAAACGCGCCTGATCGCGCGCGAAATCGCTCCCCGGCCGGACGGCGACCGGCTGTCCGGCATTTTCCAGACCGACGACCTGGTGGTCGACCACACGCCGCCGGATATTCTCGATGCCTCGGTGCAGCGCCAAGGGCGCAAGCTGGTTGTTTCCGTGCACGGCCGCGACGCCATCTCCCTGCTCGACAGCGTCGAGGCCGACTTCAACAACGGCGTGAAAGATTCGACGGAGCAGCCCACAGACGGCATCCGCGATGGGCGCGAGGAGATCTTCACCCTCGAAGAACCGCTGGACAAGATCGCCGGTGCGACCGGCGTGGAAGTCACGCTTTACGACGCCGCCGGCAACGCTGCGGTCAGGTATCTGCCGATTCCGGCGCAGTGATCTCGGCCGCGCCGGGCACCTCGTCCGAGACGAGCCCGGCTCCGACGGCAAATCGAACCAATTGGGCCGTTCCGCGCAGTTGAACGCGCTGCATGAGCCGCCGGCGCAGATTGTTCACCACATGCGAGGTAAGTCCCAGGCGATCCGAGATCTCCTTGGAGCTCAGGCCCTCGGCGAGGGCCGCGAGCACCGCGCGATCGCGCTCGCTCAGACGGACGACGCGCGGGCGCGGAGCGTGGAGTGAATCCTCCGCCTGCCGGCTGTAATAGGTGCCGCCGGCGGCGACGGTGCGCAGGGCGGTCTGCACCTCATCCAGCGAAGCTTGCTTGTCCACGACGCCGTTCGCTCCCGCCGCCAGCGCGCGCCGAACGGCGCTGGGCTTCAATCGGCCCGAAAAAATGATCACCCTGGCCGCCGGACAGCAGCGGCGCAGCCGCGGCAGCAGGGCCAGGCCCGAGTCGTCGCCCAGGCCCAGGTCGAGCACGACCAGATCCGGCCTTTCGCGGGCGCAAAGCTCAAGACCCGAGGCCAGCGAGGAGGCGCAGCCGACGGCCGAATATCCCGCGTCCGCCACCACCTCGAGCATCATTTCACCGATTGCCAGATGATCGTCAATGATGGCGACGCGCATGGGGATGAACGAAAGGGAACGGTCGCGAAGGTCAATCGAGAAGCGCGAATTTGACCTCAGCTTTCGGCATTTGAACCAACATCCAACGGCCGAAAATTGTAGCCGGGGTCGGCGGCCCCGAGTACAACTTTCCGCCGTTGGCACTCTTCACACCGGCGACATCACTCAGCGCGTGGGGACCACGCGCTCCACCCCGTTTGGGAATTTCCTATGCCCTCGGATGCGCCTTCGCATACACGTCCTTCAGCCGCGCCACGCTGACGTGCGTGTACACCTGCGTCGTCGCGAGCTGCGCATGCCCCAGCAGCTCCTGCACCAGCCGCAAATCCGCGCCGGCGTTCAACAGATGCGTCGCGTACGCGTGCCGCAGCTTGTGCGGCGTCAGATCGATCGGCAGGCCCGCCAGCGCCAAATAGCGCTTCAACCGGCGCTGCACTGTGCGGGCGACCATGCGCCCGCCTTTCGGCGTCGCCGGCAAAACCGGATCGGAGGGACCCGCGGGCGGATCGAACCGCCGCCGAAATGCGGAGAGCGTCTCCATCGCCACTTTGCCGAGGGGGCACAGCCGCTCCTTGCCCCCCTTGCCCTTCACGCGCGCCACGCCGTCGGCCGGGTCGATGCTCCCGAAATTCAATCCGACGGCCTCGCTGACCCGCAGTCCGCCTCCGTAGATCACCTCCATCGTCAGCCGGTCGCGCGCCGCGCCGAAGAGGTCATTCTCCTCGGCCAGCTTCGGCGCGTCCAAGAGCGCCCGCATCTGCGACTCGGTCAAGAACTGCGGCAGCCGCTTCTCCAGTTTCGGCAGCGGCAGGCCGCGAAACGGATTGCCACCCAGCTGGCCGCGCTTCTCCCAATAATTCCAAAAGGAGCGAATTCCGGATGCCCAGTTGTGCACGGTCCGGCGATCGACGCGCCGCTGCGCCTCGATGACGAAATCCCTGGCTTGGCGGCCGGTCAGGGTTTCAAGGGATCCTGGGCCCATCCAAGCCACCAATTCACGCACGGCCTGCCCGTAGTTCCGCACCGTGTGGGCCGAGGCCCGGCGTTCATGCCGAAGATGCTCCTGGAATGGGGTCCACCAGCGCCTCAGCACCGCGCGCGCCGGATCTGACTGAGTCGTCCTGCTCGAATTGTCCACGCGGCGGTTCATGGCTGATCTTGGGTCCAACCGGGCGTGGGGACCACGCGCTCCACCTGCGATCCTTTCCACCTGCGATCGTTGTAGCCGGGGGCGTTGATCCCGGCACTTGCGATATCGAAAGCGGAACTGCCGGGGTCAGCGCCCCCGGCTACAGCGGACCCCCATTGGCGCCACAGTTGCACGAACGATGGTTGCTAAGGTGGAGGTTCGCTCGGCACTTGAGTTTCCGATCGAACCTTCCCCTCCACCGCGAGCTGCACTCCGTCCGCATACCGGCGCAACGCCCCTTCCGGATCGAGCCCGCGCTCGCGAGCGGCGGCCGTCAGTTCAAACAGGCGCCGGCCGAGCTCCTCGTCCGTCAAGCCACCCGCCGCGGCCGCCGTCCGCTCGACTTCTTGGACGTCCACCACTCCCTCCACTGCCAGCCGATTTTTTCGGATTTGCTTCCACACGGCCTCGGCGAACATCAACGCCGGCAGGCGCGGCGGCAGATGCTTGAAAACGGGCGGCGGCCCCGACTCGCCCTTGGCCGCCCGCTCTCCCGCCTTGATCTTCTCCCATTCGACAATGACCTGCTCGGCGGTGTCGGCTTTGGCGGTGCCAAACACATGGGGATGCCGGCGGATCAGTTTCTCGTTAATTTCCGCCGCCACATCGTCGAAGTTGAAATGCCCGCCCTCCTCCGCAATCAACGCGTGGAACACCACTTGGATCAGCACGTCACCGAGTTCCTCGCGCATGTGCGGCAGGTCGAGCCGGTCGATCGTTTCCAGCAGCTCGCTGCATTCGTCGACCAGGCACCGGGCCAGCGTCTGGTGAGTCTGTTCCTGGTCCCAGGGACAGCCGCCCTTGCCCCGCAGCCGCGCCATCGTGGCGCGCAGGTCGTCGATCGCACTCATTGACCGAGCAAACTGCGCTCGCGCTTATATGTGAAGCCCCTTTACTGGTCCAATGGCCGACAAGTTGGACGAAATCATGGCATGGAAACGGCGCGAGATCGCCGGCCTGGTCGCGTCGCTCTCCGCCACGGAGGGCGATCTGGCCCGGATCGACGCGGCGCTGCCGCGGCCGCCGTCCTTTGCCCAGGCCTTGACTCGCGCCGACGGGGCCCCGGCCGTCATCGCCGAGATCAAGCGCAAGTCGCCCTCCGCGGGGGCGATCGCGCCCGGGGCGTCGTCCGTCGAACAGGCGCTGCGCTACCAAGCGGCGGGAGCAGATGCGCTGTCGGTTTTGACCGATCATCAATTCTTCGGCGGGACGCTGACTGACCTGAGCGACGTCGTGGCGGCGCTCCGAGCTGTCGCCGGGGGCCTATCCCAAGGTGGAGCGCGTGGTCCCCACGCGCTGTTTGACGTCGAAAGCGGAAAAGCGCGTGGGGACCACGCGCTCCACCTCGGGTCGCCCCCCATCCCCTGCCTGCGGAAAGACTTCTTCATTCACCCCGTCCAAATCCGCCAGGCCCGCGAAGCCGGCGCGTCCGCCATCCTGATCATCGTTCGCGCGCTTACGGATGACGAAATCAAGACCCTGCAGGGCGCCGCTCGCGCCGCCGGGCTCGACGCCCTGTATGAAATCCACTCCGAGCCGGAATTGGAGCGGGCGGTCCGCCATGGCGCCCGCATCATTGGCGTCAACAACCGCGACCTCGCGATCTTTCGCACGGATCTGGCACTCAGCGAGCGTCTGATCCCGCTGCTGCCATCCGACGCCATCGGCGTAAGCGAGAGCGGCATCTTTGTCGGAACGGACGCCGCCCGCGCCGTGCGTTCGGGCGCCCGGGCGCTGCTCGTCGGCGAGGCGCTGATGAGGGCCCCGGAACCCGGGCGCTTGATCCAGGAATTTCGCGATGCCGCTCTCTCCGTCCGCGACCCGGGCCGTTCTTGAGCGGCTGGGGCATCTCCCCCGGCGCGCGCTCGGACAGAATTTTCTCGTCGACGGCAACATCGTCCGCAAATCGCTCGAATACGCGGCGATCAAACCCGGCGACGCCGTCGTAGAAATCGGGCCCGGCCTGGGCACCCTCAGCGGCGCCCTGCTGGACGCGGGCGCCGAACTTTGGGCGGTCGAGCGGGATTCCGCGCTCCATGCCCACCTGACCGCCGAGCCGCCGGGGCCGGCCGAACGGTTCCACCTGATGCTCGGCGATGCGGTCGATCACCCCTTGGCCGCATTCCCGAACGCCTCCGACCGTCCCTTCAAGATCGTTGCCAACCTTCCCTACGCCATCGCGACTCCCTGGCTCGACGCCGTCCTTGCCGGACCCCTGCCCGATAGCATGGTACTCATGCTGCAAAAGGAGGCGGCTCAGCGCTACCTGGCGGGCCCCGGCAGCAAATCCTTCGGCGCGATCTCGATCACGCTGCAAGCGGCCTACCGGGTCGACAAGGGCCACCCGGTCTCAGGGGCGTGTTTTCACCCGCGCCCAGAGGTGGATTCCTGGCTGCTGCCGCTGCATCGCCTGACCGAGCCGTACCGTTTTCCAGCAGCGGCCAAGGAACTGATCCGGGCCTGCTTTCGCCAACGGCGGAAACAGCTGGGGGCCATCCTGAAAGACCGGCCGGACGGACCGGTCTGGCTGGAACAACTTCGCGCGCAGGGCCTCTCACCCATCAGCCGGCCCGAAGACATTGCGACATCGGCTTGGGTAAGCCTGGCAGCCGCAACGTCATCGGCGGCTTGAAACCCGGGCCCGGTCTTGTATTGATCATCGTTTCGTTCTCATGATTCGTCGTATCACGCTGCTTGCGGTTGTGTCGGCGGTGCTCGCCGCAACGCCTTTGTTCGCACAAATGGAATTTCCCGGCGAAGGGCTGAATGGGCACATCGAGGGGCGCACGTACTACTCCGCCACCGGTGAATTCAGTGTCCATATTCCCGTGCTGGCGGCCTTGAACGGCACCGTGGGGGACACTCCCAATCAGGTGATATTCGCGGATCCAATTTCCACCTACATCACCATCGTTTGCTATCCGTTTGACGCGGCGGAACGGGGCAAGCTGGACGTCCAGGGGCCGAAGCAGTATCTGCAGGAATATTTTTACAATTACGTCTGGCGGTCCTTCTCGAGCTATCCCGGCGCGAGATACGAGACGGACGCCCGCTTTCAGCCGCATCTTTTCGACGGCGCTTTTTTCACCTACATCGACTTGCCCGGCGGATCGGAATTCTATCCGCCCGAATACCGGCTATCGTTCGACACCCCGCCGCCGGTGGCCAAGCGCGGCAACCTGATGTTCATCCATGGCGACATCATCTACGTGATCAGCATGGAACTGGCGGAGCGCATGACGCACGCCAACCACTACAATCTCTCGAGCGAAGAAGAAGACATCCTGCTGCGCGATCGCCTGACGGCGTTTGCGAACACGATCCACTTTCTGACGCCCGCCAGCCAGTAGGCGGGTGGAGCGCATGGTCCCCATGCGCTTTGACTTCCATCCGCGTTTGGCGCCGAAGCGCGTGGGGACCACGCGCTCCACCCGCTGTAGCCGGGGGCGCTGACCCCGGCACGTTTGACGTCGAAAGCGGGACGGCCGGGGTCAGCGCCCCCGGGCTACAGCAGTCGCCGATGTTCGCTGAACATCGGCCTCGCCGCCGCGACCAGCGACTCCTGAAATTTCTGCCACTCGCGATAGTGCTTGCCCACCGATTTGTTCGGCTCGCAGCGGGTCGACTCGTTGAGCGCCACCAGGCGATCGGTGAAGCGGGCGATCGGAGCGCGGCGATCGCGGAGCGCCCGCTCCTCGCACCAGGCCGCCTGTAGCGCGGCGCCGAGGGCGGCCCCCTCCTCGTCGCGCATGCCCACTACCGGCACGCCGAACATGTCTGCCATGAGCTGGCGCCACACGGGGGAACGCGCTCCGCCGCCGGTCACCCGAATCTCCTTGGGGCGAAGCCCGAGGCGGCGCAAACGCTCGAGCCCGAAATTGAGCCCAAACGTGACGCCTTCCATCGCGGCGCGCGCCCAGTGAGCCGGAGTCGTGTTCGAGGCGGTGAGCCCAAAGGCGACGCCTGAACCTTGCGGGAGATTCGGCGTGCGCTCGCCCGCGAAAAACGGCAGGAGCAACAGCCCTTCCGCGCCGGGCGGAACGCTCGACACCGCCTGATCGAGGGCGGCGTGGTCGAAACCGAACAGTCCGCGAAAACTTTCCGTGATCGTCGTCACATTCATCGTGCACAGCAGCGGCATCCAGCCCCCCGTCGAACCGCAAAAGGCGGCAATTTCGCCGGCCGGATCCACCACGGGCTTGGTCGAATGCGCGTAGATCGTGCCGCTCGTGCCGAGGCTCGCCGTCACGACGCCGGGCCGCACGTTGCCCGTGCCGATCGCGCCCATCATGTTGTCGCCGCCGCCCGCGCTGACCACGACCGTTTCGCTCAGGCCATAATCACGCGCGCGATCCGGACGAAGGCTGCCATGCGGCATATCCGAGCCAAACAGCGGCGGAAGCCACTCCGCCAGCTTTGGGTCGATCGCGTTGATCGCCGCGGAACTCCACGTGCGCCTCCGGATGTCGAGCAGCGCCGTGCCGGAGGCGTCGCCGGGCTCCATCCGATAGTGGCCCGTCAGATGAAAATTGAGATAGTCGTGCGGCAGCAGCACATGGCGCAGGCGTTGGTAGTTCTTGGGCTCGTGCCGCTTCAGCCAAAGGATTTTCGGGGCGGTGTATCCCGGCAAAAACGGCAGGCCGATCTTGCGGACAATCGCCTTTTCGCCGCCCAGCTTGCGGGTGAGCAGCGCACACTCCTCCGCGGTGCCGGTGTCGCACCACAGCTTGGCCGGACGGATCACCTGACCCTCCGCGTCCAACGGCACGAAGCCGTGCTGCTGACCTGAAATGCCGATCCCCCGCACGCGCGTGCGATCGACGTGGGCCAGCACCTCGCGGATCGTCTGGTCCATCGCGGCCGTCCATTCGCCGGGGTGCTGCTCGGCCGCGCCGGGCGGTAGCCCTTCGATCAGGGTATGGGGGGCGCGGGCCTGGGCGACGACCGCACCGGCATCCACGTCGACCAGGACAGCTTTGGTACTCTGCGTGCCGGAATCGATGCCGATGAAAAGCGACATGCCTCAATGCCAAAACCAGTTCTCGGTGCCGTCGAGGCGATTCACATCCGATTGGGCGACTCTGTCGTACCAACATGAGACCGAAATCCCCTGAAGGAGCCACTGCGGCGCGACCTCCCGGAGCGGAGCCAGAACGAACGCCCGCTCGGTGATGCGCGGATGCGGCACGACGAGGTCGGATTCGGCAATCGCGAGTTCGCCGTATTTCAGCAAATCGAGATCGAGCGTTCGGGAAGACCAACTCTGCCGTTCCGTGGAAGCGGCGTCCCCGCCGCTACGTTCACGCCCCGCCACGCGTTCGGTCGCCAGGCAGGCCTGCAGCACCCGCCGCGGGGACAACTCGGTTTTCGCCGAGATCACCGCGTTCAGGAATCGCGCGCCTCCATCAATGCCCACCGCCTCGGTCTCGAATAGCGCGGATCCCCCGGTGATTTCCAAACCTCCGCTACTCAAGCCGGCCACCGCTTGGCGCAGCCATTGCCGCCGATCGCCCAAATTGCTGCCCAGCGCGATGAGTACCTCCGTCACGATCCTCCGCGATCCGCCGCGGCCCGCACCTCGACGTAATCCAACGCCCCCGGCATGGGCGCGGAGGGTTTCCGGATCGCCACTTCCGCGCGTCGCACCGTCGGGAACCGCGCCAGCAGCATGTCGAGCAAACGAGCGCACAAGGTCTCAACCAAATTGACCCGCGAACCTTCCATGACGTCGTGGCAAAGCCGGTGCACCTCCGCAAAGTCCGCGGTGTGAGGCAACGCATCGCTCTCGGCCGCGGTCCCGATCTCCGCATCCAAAATCACGTCGACCAAGAACGTCTGCCCCGTTTTCGCTTCCCGCGGCAAATGCCCATGGAAGCCATAAAACGACATGTTCTTCAGTGTGATCCGGCCGGTCATTTCCATTTCGACGTCACGCCGACTTCAAGATCGCCTCCGTCATCCGCACCACGCGCACGTTGGACTGCACATCGTGGACCCGCACGTACTCCACCCCCTGCTGCACCGCCAGCGCCGTGCAGGCCAGCGTGCCTTCCAACCGCCCCGGCGCGGTCTCGCCAAGGACGTGCCCGATCACGGATTTTCGCGAAACGCCGATCAGGAGCGGACGGCCAAAGATCCGCAGTTCGGGGATGCGCCGCAAAACTTCGAGGCTGTGCGAAGGCGTCTTATGAAATCCAATGCCCGGATCCAGGACCAGCCGCTCCAGCTTGACTCCCGCCGCTGCGGCGATGACCAGGGTCCGCTCAAAGAACCGCTTCATCTTGTCCATGGTGTCGCCCGGCGCGGCAATGAACCCGCGATCATGGTGCATGACCACGGTTTCGCAGTCCCGCTCCGCCGCGACACGGGCCATGTCCGGATCGCCTTGAAACCCGTGAATGTCGTTCAGCCACGAAGCGCCGGCTTCCAACGCCGCGCGCGCGACCGCCGGCTTGTAGGTGTCGATCGAGATCGGCACGCGCACGTGCGGCGCCAGCGCCCGCAATACCGGCACCACCCGCGAGCTTTCTTCCTCCGCCGAAATCTCGTCGAAGCCGGGCCGCGTCGACTGTCCGCCCACATCCAGCAGGTCGGCCCCTTCATCCTGCAATCGTTTCGCCTGCCACTGCGCCGACTCCGGCGTCGACCACCAGCCCCCGTCGAAAAAGGAGTCCGGGGTGACGTTCAGAATCCCCATCACCTTGGTCACTGCAGCTCCTTGGGGAGCAGCGGCTGGAGCTTCTTGATGTCCTGAACGCGGTCCCGATGGCACACCAGAATCGCGTCCGGCGTTTCCACGACGACCAGATCCTGCACGCCGCACAAGGCGATGAGGCGCCCATTGCTCACGGCGATGTTGTCCTTGGCGTCGACCGCGGCGACGCGGCCGCGAATCGAGTTGCCGGCCGCATCCGACGGCAGATGGCTCGGGAGCGCCGACCACGCGCCGACGTCGTCCCAATCGAATTCCGCCAGGACGGTGGCCACGGAGCGGGCCTTTTCCATGATCGCGAAGTCGACGGATATCTTGGGGAGCGAGGGAAACTTCTCGCGGATGTAGCCCGAGGAGTCCCGCGAAGGAAAGTCGCGGATGAATTGCGCGAGCTCCGGCGCGTTGCGCTCCGCTTCCGCCAGGAATCCATCGGCGCGCCACAGGAACATGCCCGCGTTCCACGCGTGGTTTCCGCCGCTCACGTACGCTTGCGCCGTCTCGGCATTCGGCTTCTCCACGAAGCGGTTCACCCGGCGAACGTTGAGGCCTTCGAACGGAATCGGATCGCCCAGTTCGAGATAGCCAAAACCGGTCGAGGGAAAGGTCGGCCGAATGCCGAAGGTGAGCAAAGTCTCCGGCGCGACGCCCCCGGCGCCAAACAGGGTGAACGCGCGCTTGAGCTGGGCGGCGAAACCGTCGGCGTCCCGAATAAAGGCGTCGGCTGGAAATAGCCCGACGACGGCCTGGGGGTCGCGGCTGCGAATCAGCGCCGTGGCCAGCGCCGCCGCCGGGGCGGTGTCGCGGCGCGCCGGCTCGGCGACGACCTGTTCCGGTGGAAGAAAGGGCACCGCCGCCCGCACGCCCTCCAGCTGCGCTTCCGCCGTCAGAATGAAGATATTTTCGCGCGGCACCGCCTGCTCCAGGCGGCGGACCGTCTCCTCAATCAGCGTGCGGTCGGAAACCAGGGCCAGCAGATGCTTGGGAGTGCGGGCCCGGCTCATGGGCCAGAAACGCTCGCCGCTGCCGCCAGCGAGCACGCACACGTAGTTGGAGGACGACGTCGACACCAAGCCTACCCTTCCTGCTTAGGCCGATCGTCTCAAGACCTTAGTTCTCGCCGATCTTCTCGTCCGAAATCTCCCCCTGCAGCTGCTTCTGCAGCCGCAAGCTCGAAATTTCCGATCGGAGCTGCTGGCTGAAGAGGCCCATCCGACGATGCACGTCGAGCGTCTCCAGGAGCTTCTGCTTCAGCTGCGGGTTTTCGCACAGGCTGAACGCCGCAATGTCCACGAAGGTCTCGGGATCGTCGATGGTCTTGAGAAATCGATTCAGCTCCTCACCGTTGGAGGTCGAAAGCTTGGCCTTTAAGCGGAGTAGCCGCGCAAGCTCCTCGCGCAAACGTTGATTTTCCGCCTTCCCGGCGCCCGGTTCGCTGGCCAGGGCCCTGATCTGAATGCGCCGAAACGGCTTTTCGGCCGCCACGCCGACCACTTCCACCCGGCACAGGCCTTGGATCAGCAGATCCGACGTGCCGTCTTCCTTGCCTTGACAGGCCCGAACGATGCCGACTCCGGCCACCTTGCAAATCGGCTCGTCGGCGACGATGCCGCGGGGATCGATCCCGGCAACCGCCATGAGCCGGTTGGAAGCCAGCACCTCCACCAGCATCGTGCGATACCGCGGCTCAAAGACATGCAGCGGCAGCAGCGCCTGCGGAAAAAACGCGATATTGGGCAAAGTCATGACCGGGACTTCGTCCGGCAGCGTGATCTCAAGCTCGGTGCCCATGGCGATCGCAACGTAGAATGCGAATTGAAGATGTCCAATGGATATGGGTGACGCGACGCCGGCACTTGCGATGTCGAAAGCGGAACTGCCGGGGTCAGCGCCCCAGGCTACAGCTGCGCCACCTTGTGTGCCACCGGCGATCCGTCTGCGCCACCCTGTCCCAAAACCCTCGCTCCTAGCCACGCACCTCATTGGCAACGAGCCTTCGTGCACATTTCAAGCCACTGTCCTTCACTATCTTAGCTTCTGTACCACCGCCAAGGCACACCGCCTGCTAAACAAAGAGGCATGAGCCGTATTCTAGGTATCGATTTAGGCACCACGAACTCGTGTATGGCGATCATGGAGGGTGGCGAGCCCGTGGTGATTCCGAACGCGGAAGGCGCCCGCACGACCCCTTCGGTCGTTGCCTTCACGAAGAGTGGAGAGCGCCTCGTCGGCCAAGCTGCCAAACGGCAGGCCATCACCAATCCGCGCAACACCATCTTCTCCGCCAAGCGCCTCATCGGGCGCAAACTCTCCGAAGTCCGCGAAGAGGCAAAAAACATGCCCTTCAAGGTCGTCGAAGGCAAAAACAGCGACGCCTACATTGAGGTCCAGGTGGGTGACAAGGCGGAGCAGTTTGCTCCGCAACAAATCGCCGCCTTCGTCCTCGGCAAGCTGAAGGCCGACGCCGAGGCCTACCTCGGCGAGAAGATCACGCAGGCGGTCATCACCGTCCCCGCGTACTTCAACGACTCCCAACGCCAGGCGACCAAGGACGCCGGCAAGATCGCGGGCCTCGAAGTCCTGCGCATCATCAACGAACCGACCGCGGCGTCGCTGGCGTACGGCCTCGACAAGAAGAAGGACGAAAAGATCGCCGTGTTCGACTTGGGCGGCGGCACGTTCGACGTGTCCGTCCTCGAGATCGGCGACGGCGTGTTCGAGGTGAAGGCCACCAACGGCGACACTCACCTCGGCGGTGACAACTGGGACGAGTCCATCATCGGCTGGCTCGTCGACACTTTCAAAAAGGAAAACGGCATCGACCTGCGCAAGGACCCGATGGCGCTCCAGCGTTTGAAGGAAGAGTCCGAAAAGGCGAAGATCGCCCTCTCCGCCGCGCAGACGGTCGACATCAACCTGCCCTTCATCACGGCGGACGCCTCGGGCCCGAAGCACCTCAACGTGCAGCTCACGCGTGCCAAGATGGAGCAGATCTGCGACAGCCTCTTCGAGCGCTGCATCCAGCCGTTCAAGAGCTGCCTGAAGGACGCCGATTTGACGTCTGCCCAGATCGACGAGCTCGTGCTCGTCGGCGGCATGACCCGCATGCCCAAGGTGGTCGACATCGCGAAGACCCTCGGCGGCAAGCCGCCGCACCAGGGCGTCAACCCCGATGAAGTCGTCGCCGTCGGCGCGGCCATCCAGGGCGGCGTCCTCAAGGGCGAAGTCCGCGACGTGCTGCTGCTCGACGTGACCCCGCTGACCCTCGGCATCATGACCGCGGGCGACGTGGCGACGCCGATGATCCCGCGCAACACCACGATCCCGTCCAAGAAGACGCAGACGTTCTCGACTTACGCCGACAGCCAGCCGGCCGTGGAAATCGTCGTGCTGCAGGGCGAACGCCCGATGGCGCGCGACAACAAGACTCTCGGCACGTTCCGCCTGGACGGCATCCCGCCGGCCCCGCGCGGCACGCCGCAGATCGAAGTCACCTTCGACATCGACGCCAACGGCATCCTGCACGTATCCGCCAAGGATCTCGGCACCGGCAAGGACCAGAAGATCACCATCCAGGGTTCTTCGGGCCTGTCCAAGGACGAGGTCGAGCGGATGACCAAGGAGGCCGAACTCAACGCGACCGAGGACAAGAAGCGGCGCGATTCGGTCGAGGCGCGCAATCAGCTCGATTCGACGATTTACCAGCTCGAAAAGACGCTCAAGGAAGCGGGCGACAAGCTTCCCGCGGACAAGAAGTCCACGATTGAGACCGTGCTCGCGGACGCCAAGAAGGACCTCGAGAGCAACGACGGCGATCGGATGAAGGCGGCCCTGGAAAAGCTCCAGGCAGCTGGTGGGGAACTCTATGCGGCTGCGCAAGCGGCCGCCCAAGGTGGAAGCGGCGACCCCGCCGCTTCAGAGGGAGCCCCCGGCTCTGCCGACTCGGGTTCGTCCGATACGCCCCGCAAGGAAAAGCCCGCTGACGTGGTCGACGCCGACTTTGAAGTCGTCGACGACGAAAAGGGCAAAAAGAAATAATCCGGCTTTTTGTTGAAAAGAACGACTTCAACCCAGATACCCACAACTATGGCAAAAGTGAAAATCAAGCCCATCGGTGATCGCGTCCTAGTGAAGCACATCGAGGAAAAAGAACAGGTCCGCGGCGGAATCATCATCCCGGACAGCGCAAAGGAAAAGCCCCAGGAGGCCGAAGTAATCGCCCTCGGCACGGGCAAAAAGGATGAGAACGGCAAGGTCAGCGCCTTCGAAGTGAAGGTCGGCGACCGCGTCCTCATCAGCAAGTACGGCGGCACCGAGGTGAAGCTCGATGACGAGAAGTACACCCTCGTTCGCGAAGACGACATTCTCGGCGTCATCGGCTGAACCCACCTCAATCCTTAATTTTTAAAATCACACTATGTCCGCCAAACAACTCCTCTTTGAAGAAGCGGCCCGCCAGAAGATCTTGAAGGGCGTCGAGCTCCTGTCTCGCGCCGTCAAGGTGACCCTGGGGCCCAAGGGCCGGAATGTCGTCATCGACAAGAAATTCGGCTCGCCGACCGTCACCAAGGACGGCGTCACCGTGGCCAAGGAAGTCGAACTTCCCGATCCCTACGAGAACATGGGCGCCCAGATGGTCAAGGAAGTCGCTTCCAAGACCTCCGACGCGGCCGGCGACGGCACCACCACGGCGACCGTGCTCGCCGAGGGCATCTATCGCGAAGGCCTCAAGAACGTGACCGCGGGTTCCAACCCGATCTTCCTCAAGCGCGGCATCGACAAGGCCGTCGAGGTCGCGGTCGCCGAGCTGGCCCGGGTTTCCAAGAAGGTCAATGACCGCGAGGAAATTCGCCAGGTCGCCACCGTCTCCGCCAACTGGGACGAGACGATCGGCGACATCATCGCCGATGCCATGGACAAGGTCGGCAAGGACGGGACCATCACGGTCGAGGAAGCCAAGTCGATCGAAACCACCCTCGATGTCGTCGAGGGCATGCAGTTCGACAAGGGCTACCTCTCGCCCTACTTCACGACCAACGCGGAAAGCATGGAGGCCATCCTCGAGGATGCCTATGTGCTGATCCACGAGAAGAAGATCTCGAGCCTGCAGGACCTGCTCCCGCTGCTCCAGACCGTCGCCAAGAGCGGCAAGCCCCTCCTGGTCATCGCCGAGGAAGTCGAGGGTGAAGCCCTCGCCGCCCTCGTGGTGAACAAGATTCGCGGCACCCTCAATGTGTGCGCCGTCAAGGCCCCGGGCTTTGGCGATCGCCGCAAGGCCATGCTCGAGGACATCGCCGTCCTCACCGGCGGCCGCTGCTTCACGGAAGACTTGGGCATCAAGCTCGAGAACATCGCGATCAGCGACCTCGGCCGGGCCAAGCGCATCACGGTCGACAAGGAAAACACGACCATCGTCGAGGGTTCGGGCAAGTCCTCCGACATCCAGGGCCGCGTGAAGCAGATTCGTCGCCAGATCGACGAGACGACTTCCGACTACGACCGCGAGAAGCTCCAGGAGCGTCTCGCCAAGCTGGCCGGCGGTGTCGCCGTCATCAATGTCGGCGCCGCGACCGAAGTCGAAATGAAGGAAAAGAAGGCCCGCGTCGAAGACGCCCTTCATGCCACCCGCGCGGCGGTCGAGGAAGGCATCGTCGCCGGCGGCGGCGTCGCCCTCCTGCGCTGCGCCAAGTCGATCGACGCCCTCACCCTCGAGGGCGACGAGAAGATCGGCTCGCAGATCGTGCGGCGCGCGATCGAGCACCCGCTCAAGCAGCTCTGCGCCAATGCGGGCGTGGACGGCGGCGTGATCGTGAAGGAAATCC
>DASXYY010000004.1:0-49996 GCA_036502225.1 Opitutaceae bacterium | reverse complement strand
GCCGGCCGGCTCTTCGGGCCCCTCGGCCCTGTACACCGTCCTGTTTCCGGCAGCTCTCTCATCGTCCACATGAGCCCTTCCCTGCCTGCTTGCCCCAACCATGCCTCCCAGGACGAGCGTCCAGTCTTTTGACATGTTTGCCGTCGCTCGTTCGCGGCCTTCTCCGCAGGCTTCGTCTTGCTCCAGCAGACTCGCCCCTGGTTGACACCGAATCGGGTTCACTTGCGTTCAGGCCGACAGGTCCGCTTCCGGTTGCTTCCCACCCCGCCTCGCGGCGGCGCAGTTTCCGTCCGCTGCCGATATCCATGCCGATATCGGGGTCTGACTTTCACATCCTGAGTTCATGTATTTGATGACGCACTGGAGCGCGTGGTCCCCATGCGCTGAGCGACGTCGCCAAAATGGGGCGCGGGTTAGGGCTCCACCGTAGCCCCCTCCGCTTGCAGGCTGTGGCCGGGGGCGCCGACCCCGGCAATCCCGCTTCTGACCCCGCAAGCTCGTAGGGATTCACCGCCCCAAGCTTCGCTCCACAAACTCAATCGCCGGCGCCATCTGCGTCGCCATGAAAATCGGATCCTCATGCCCGGCGCCCGGCAAGATCTCCAGCGTCGATTGGGCCCCCGCCTTAAGCAGAGCCTCGTTGAGATGCGTGGCTTGATTCACGGAGATGATCGGATCGCGATCGCCGTTAACGATCCGAAAGGGCGGAAGCACTTTGGCGTGCGCGAAGTAGCTGGCGATATTCATCTCGGGTGGCAGCCGATCCTCAGCGCCAAACCACACCACGCAGGCCTGGACAGCACTGGAGACCTCCGCGTTTCCAAGCGTGGGATCATCAAACGGACTGGGCTGGTCGCCCGTCACTCCGATGATCGCGGCCATGTAGCCGCCGGCGGAATTCCCCCAAAGGGCAAACCGACGAGGATCGAGCCCATACTTTTCCGCATTGGCCCGGAGAAAGCGCACGGCGGCCTTCCCGTCCTGGGTTCCCGCCAGCGCCCCTTCCATGAACGAACCGGCCAATCGATAATTCAAACTGGCCACCGCGTAGCCCTTGGCCACGAGCGCCGCGGCATTCGGAACCTACACCCGCGAAATTCCGTACGGTCCTCGCGGAGGCGGCGGCGGCCCGAAATCTCGCCGGGGCATGGAGCGTTTGTCGCCCACCATGAATGCCCCGCCGTGAATCCAAATCACGAGCGGCACCGGATGACTGCGCGTTTCCGGAAGGTAAAGATCGAGCTTCTCGGCGGGCGACTTTTGCGCATAGGCCACATCCCGGTAGGTCGGTTCGATTCGGGGCCAAGGCGGAGTGGCCCCGACCGAGGCAGCCACCGCAACGGACCGCCCCGCGGGCGACACAAACCACATCACAACTGACGCGAGTCCAGCCGCCCGGCACCATCGACGAATCTGATCTTTCATCGCAGCAACCCCCGTCCGGACCCGCTGAAATCCACCCGATCCGGATCTCCGCGCCACAGCAAATAGGAATAGCCCCAGAACGTCGCCATCTGACCGACTGCCAGCACCGAGATGACGATGGCCAGCCGAAGCGCGGACGCGCCGGTGAGCGCCACCGACGATGATCAATCCGGAACCGACATAAAGCCAGGCCTCGAGGCGATTGGTTCGATTCCAGGCCAATACGCTCCTCACCGTCCAAGGCGTTCGAATACGAAAGAAGAAATCGTCGCGACATTTGCCCAGGCTGTTCCCCAACCCGATGTTAAATAGCCCGACCGGAACCAGCATCCACTGCACCGTGGCGTGAACCGGCCGACCGATTGCAGCCAGAATGAGCAGGACGTGGGATCCGGCCGCATACAGAAGAAAAAAGCACGAGCAGACGGGCAGAAGGCCGCGGGAAGAAAATTTCCAGCGCGACCGAACGCATTCGCTTTTGGGCAAAGCCGTCAAAGAAATGAAAGCCACGATGGCCGGCACGACCAGAAGGAATCCTCGGCCGAAATAAAAATCATGGCCCACCGGCAGGTGGCGCCAAGCCCACCACGAACCGGCCAAAAGCAAGCCGACGAAAAGGAGGCAGCTTACAAAGATAAATCGAGCCGGCGCCGTCCAGGTTCTGATCACGGGCCGGTCAGGGGGAGACATTGGATGCATGGGCGCCTTTCTTCGAGTTCTTAACCTTAGGGTTAAGATTGAACGCATCCAGCAGGTGCGAAAGAGCGTCCTCGAGCACCGAGACGTTCAACGTATAGATGATGGTGGTTCCATCGCGGCGCCCTTCAATCAGCCGGGCTTCCTTCAGCACCGTGAAATGCTGCGACATCGTAGGCTTGGAAAAGGGAAAATGTCCGGCGAGATCGCCCGCCGACAAATCCCCTTTGCGCAGCAGGCTGATAATCGCCCGTCGGGTCGGATCGCTCAAAGCTCGATAAACGTCACGCATATTTAGGTGTTACTATAATTAGCCATTTGGCTAATGAAAGATCAAGTGGCAATTCGCTTTGAGGCTAAATTGGGCCGAACAATGGGCGCGCCCAAGGTGGAGCACGTTGTCCTCAACGCACTATTGGATCCGCGCCCGATCGCCAAATCAACGCGCCACGCCTGCGCTGTAGCCGGGGGCGCCGACCCCGGCAGTCCCGCTTTCGATATCTAAATCAGCAGCACATTTTGAGGTGATCATCCGAAGTCGGCATGCGGCATGCCGCGTGCCGACACCTGGCCCCGTCAGCGCAACCGTTACGTCACCGCCGGCACCATGCCGCCGGGGGCTTGCATCACTTGAGCGGTGGCGGCGTGCAGCGCGTGGATGAGGGCGACTCCCTTCGGGCTGCCCAGGCCGCCGCAACAGTCCCAGCCGGCCGCCGCCTGGTATTGGCCGTGGCCGGTCAGGTTGTTGTTGCCGCTCGTGATGTCGTTGAAGCCCTCGCTGGCCGCCGCATAAAGCAACGGCGTCAGCCAGGTAAAGGGGCCGATTTGCGAAGCCGTGCGCGCCAGCAAACCGCTCCAGAGCGGGGCGACCGCGCTCGTCCCCCACACCTCCGTGTTCTTGCCATCGACTCGGACCTTGTAGGGACTCAGGTCACCGCCGCAACCCGTGACGTCCGGTACGCCACGCCCTCCGACACTGGTGGGAGCGGCAGGCACATTGACCGAACTTTGGTAGGTCGGCTTCGTGAAGACCGAGCTGACGCCGCCCCCACCCGCTCCCGCCGACTTGCCGCCGTTCCACACCACTTCCGAACTGGCGAGCAGATCCGTGCCCCCGCATCCGATCGCATGCGGCGCAGAAGCCGGGAAGTCCACGTGCAGTCCCGTCTCGCCGTCCGACGAACCGCTGTCTCCGGCCGCGACGAAAACCGGGGTGCCCAGATTGGCCGCCTCCTTGAATACTTCGTCGAATGCGCTCATGCTGCTGGCCGGCCAGCTATTTTCCGGACCGCCCCAACTGATGCTGATCACGGTAGGCGGTTTGGGCGCGTCGTGCAGCGCGCTCTGCACCGCCCCGATAAATCCCTGATTCGTGTTCGGCGCGAAATACACCAGAATGGACGCCTTCGGGGCGATCGCGCCGGCGACCTCGATATCGAGCATCACTTCGCCATCGGCCGATCCGCCGGGGACATTCTGCGCTCCCGACGGCACCGCCGTTACACTGGGCGGCGGAAGATTCAGCGATTGGAAATAGGCCTGAAGGTCGGCGCTCGAGAATCCGCCGCCGAGTTCGATGATGGCGATCGTTGATCCGGCCCCATCGCCAGCGGGAAAATTGTAACGTTGGGCGACATCCACCGGTGAAACCGGCGAAACGGCCGTCGCGGACTTGCGCGCCTCCGTGCCCTTTAGACCCGCCATGCGAAAGTGCGGACGGGCGATCGGCCGATTGTCCAGACCGCGCACATCGACGACCGCCGGGGCCAGATACTCCGGAACCGTGACGACTCCCGTGCGCTGGCGAACGGTTTTCCCCTCCAATACGACGTCCTCCAGGCGGGCCTCGAATGCGCGCACGCAGTCGCCGGCCGTGCCGCGCAGCAATACATTTCGCTTCTCGGGTTCTTCCGCGACGACCCGAAGATTGTGCTCCGCCGCAAATCGCTCCACGAGCGCGATGTCATCGGGGTGGGCGCCATACTGCCGAGTGAGTTCCTCCCGCGCCATACGGCGCTTCACCTGCGAGGGCAAAGGCATCGCCGCCCGCCTCCGCAGCTGAATCGTGACCGTGACCGTCTGGTCGTTGTCCAATTTTCCAGTCGGCGTGGCGCCGGGGATGGGAAGGTGGTCGGAGCCGGCGACTTCGCGGCGGCGCGAACCGGCACTGGAAGCATGGGAGTCAGTCGAATTTGTCATGGTAAGCTTTCTATGGGCGCGCGGAGCCACGCAGGACAGGGCGGGGATTGTTCTCAGCCTCAGCCGGACGGCGGCTCCGAGCAGTTGAATGTCGTAACTTCGCAAGGATTGTGGACCACCAACGCCAAACGCGAATCAGGAATACTGCCAGATGCTCTCACCGAAGACTTCCCAGTATCCGCGTAAGGCAGTGAGGGGCGCCGCTCGGGCAAACGTCTCGAATTGCGCGCATTTCACGTTTGGCCGGCGACGACCAAATCGCAGGTGAGGTAATGGCGTCTCAGGTTTCTCCAGAGCAAGGCGACGCTGGCGGCACCCACCACTACCAACGCGGCGACGCCCAACGGGGTAAGAACGTACGGCAGCCATCGGTCCCGTTGAATCCCAAGCCAGACGATCGGGGCAAGGAGTACGATGAAGAACATGACAACGAATATCCCCGGAAACGACTGGACAATCGGACCGGCAATGCGACGAGCCAAGAAAACGAAGTTCAGCAGCACCTGCATAAGCACGATCACCGATCCGGCAAAAGCCGCCAGCATCGGCAGACCCAAACCGGGCAAAAACCGGCCGGACATGCACTGACCGAACAAAGAGATCGCAAAAATTGGAATTGTGGTCGCAAGCCAAGTGTTCGCCGACTTCACCAGTCCCAGCCCAAAAAGAGCGCGCGCGAGTCGCTCGCGGGAGATCGGCACGACGATGGCTGGCCGAGGCGTGGCCACGAATGAGAGAATGCCGGCAAAAAGCGGAAAAACGGCCCAAACCAAATCGTTGACGCCATCGTCCATTCCCGGCGGCTTCGGGGCGGGCGAGAGAGACGCCAAATGGGCGAGCGTCGCCCAGTATTTGCCGACCGACAAATCTCCGTTGAGGCGGGAGAACGTCGGCAGGACCAGCGCACACACCCCCGTCGGGAGGACAACCCACGTCACCCAATAGAACAGGCTGCCATGCCTGCGCCGACCCGCGGTGCAGTGTTTCAACGCGCACATCCAAGACCAGGTTGAGCCCGCGATGGCAAGGGGCGCCCAATCGCGACCGCGCGGCCCTCGACCGTAAAACTTCTGCAAAGCCCCGCGAGCGGGTGCGCCCCAAAAGACAGACTGCGGGGCTCGAAAGGGCGTTTCAATCCGGGTCCGGAGAAGCCGAGGAGAGAAACCGTCCATGATGCTGAGGGCCGCCACCGCCACCCCTCCGAAGAAAAACTCAAGAGGGTATTCGGCCAAAGACGGGCCAAGAATGCCGGCACCGGCAAGGTAGAGGAGAAACGCCCAACCCAAAAATATCGTGCCCTGCCATAGAAAGCCGCTGCGGCGAATCACGCAGGGAACGGCCAGCATGCCCGCGACCAACCCGAAAGCGGCCCAGGGGGAAATCGGCGCCCCGGCCAAGGCGAACACGCCGGCGAAGGCGCCGGAAACCAACGCCACGCTGATCACCGTATAGTTGCGAAAACGCCGCAGGCCGTCTGGCAGGAGCAGAATGAGCGGATGGTGCATCAGCTCGCGGGCCGCCCCCACGAGGCAACCGCTGAGAGTCATGGGCAGCCACACGATCAGGACCAGGCAGATATGATAGCCAGGGCGGTCCGACCGGGAATAGTGGGTGGCCACGCCGAGACTAATCAAAGGCGCAAGTCCCCACTGGAAGACAAGCAGACCTGAGGCGATTGGCCGCAGCATCCGCAAATAACTGCGCAGCTTCATCGCGCGTTCCTCCGGCTCGCAGTCAGCAAGGGGAACATCTCCTCGAGGCTCAACGGTCGCGCCTGCACCTCGGCCCGGTGAATCTGGCCAAAGCGGGTGATCGCCTCGGGGTCGCCGGTTCGCACGCTCAGATGGGCGAAGCTGCCGTTCCCCTTGCTTCCCAGCACGAACGGTTCATCGAACGCCGCGGGCAATCCGCCCTGCGGCGCGGTGACGGTCCACTCCGCGAAACTCTCCTGGAGCGTGTCGAAGGAGATGTTTTCGAGCAGGCGGCCGGACTCCAAACAAACCACCCAATCCACGATCTTCTCCACGTCGCTGAGAATGTGAGAGGAAATCAGCAGGGTGGAACCGCCGTCGCGCAGCAGTTCGATCAGAAAGCCAAGCATGGCCGCCCTGGCGAGGGGATCGAGCGAGCTCATGGGTTCGTCGAGCAGCAGCAAGGCCGGGCGATGACAGACGCCGAGCAGAATGCCGACCTTCTGCCGATCGCCCGTGCTCAAGACGGCGATCTTGCGATCGAGCGGCACCTCCAGCTCCTTGATCAAGCGTTGCTGCAAATCTCGGTCCCAGGCGGAGTAAAACGAAGCGTTGAAGTCCAGGTGCTGCGACACGGTCATCCACTCGATGAACTTTCCTTCCTGCTGCACGAGACCGAGGCGGTTAAGTTCGCGACTGTCCAGCTGATCGGTCGGCCGGCCGAACGTCCGGCAGGCCCCCGACGTGGGCAGAGCCAGGCCCGACGCGAGATGGAGCAGCGAGGTCTTGCCCGCGCCATTGCGGCCCAGGAGACCGACGACACGGCCCGCCGGGATATCCAGATCGATTGAGTCGAGCGCCACATGGCCCGGATACGCCTTGGTGGCCTTTTCGGCGAAGAAGGGGGACGGGAGAGAAGCCAGGCTTGTCATAACGAGAAGAGGTCGAAGGTTTCGCGGAAGAGTTTGAGCGCCTGCTCGCGGGAGATTTTCAGCTGGCGGGCCATCACCACGGCGGCGGCAAAGTGCTGGCGAAGAGGGTCGAGTTTATTGCTCTCCTGTTCTGCCGGGGCGACGGCGCGGACCACCAGGGTCTGTCCGCGCCGCCGCTCGAGGACGCCCTCCCGCTCCAGGATGCTGTAGGCCTTGCCGATCGTCATGGGATTGAGCGACAGCTCGGCCGACAGCGTGCGGGTGGAAGTCATTTCGGCGCCGGCCGGCAAGATGCCGGCGGAGATCAGGAACTTGATCTGGTCGATCAACTGACGGTAAGCGGGGACTCCGTTTTGGTAGTTGATGACGAAAAGCGACGGCATGGCGGAAAATAGGCTGCGGGTATGTGCATTACTGATGTAAGGCAGTAGTCAATCTCTAAATCGAACCCAGGCCGCGGGCGTAAATTCATGTCGCATTTCTCTTTTAGACCTATCTGATAGACATATGGCACGTTCCTCCCGCACCTCCTTTGTTATCCTCGGCCTTCTGGCGATTTCCGGGAAGCAGCCGCGGTCGGGCTACGAGATCAAGAAAGTCATCGATACCGTGATCTCGTCGGTCTGGTACGAGAGCAACGGCCAGCTCTACCCCACGTTGCGCCGGCTCGAGGCCGCCGGACTGATCGACATCCGTTCGGACACGAAGAAGGGCCGCCGAACCAAACGCTACGGCATCACCGGCCAGGGCCGCGCTCACCTGCGCACCTGGCTCGCAGCTCCGGTCGAGCTGACCAAACCGCGCGACGAATTGATCCTCAAGCTGTTCTTTGGCAGCGAAGCCGAACCGGCCGACCTGATCCGCCATTTGGAAGCGCACCGCATGCGGTCCCAGGCCGTGCTCAACCGTTGCCGCGATTGGTCGAAGAACGCCGCCTCCGATTCCGGCCCCCATCGACCCTACGTCGATCTCACGCTCCGCGCCGGCCTCGCCCGATCGCAAGCGAGCCTGCGTTGGGCGGAAGAAAGCATCGCCATCGTCGCCAAGCTCTCCCCTTCCAAACCATGAAACTCGCCCTCGCCCTCCAACTTACGCTGCTGGCGTATCATCAGATATTCACCCGGTTCGACTTTTTCCCGTTCAACGGCGCCCGCTTCTCCAAGCCGACGGAGCGAATTGGCGAAGCCGCCTTCAACGGACTCCTCATGGGCTTTGTCCCGGCCAGCTACCTCTTCGGTTGGAACGTTCTGCTTCGCTACGGGGCGCCTTACTACTCGATCCTCTTCGCCTGCGAACTCGCGACCTGGTTCGTCCCTTATTTTTTCGGCGCGTCACCCAAATGGCAGGAGATTTACTCCCGGATCCAGGCTCGGACGATCATGGTGCTACCGCGCCGAGGCGACAACCCGACGCCGAACCTCGAACATCTGATCCTGATGGCGCTTACTCTCGTCACGGCGATCGCAACCGCAGTCGCCTTTTCGGTTCTACCTCGCGCAACCCCGCCCAACCGCTGGGTCGTCCTGGGCATCGGCTTGGTCATGCTTTACGGTATTGCTCACACGCATTGGAAGCGAACCGCGCGCATCCTGTAATCCGCGCCGCTTATATCCAATGTCTCAGATATGGCTCGGTGGAGCGCATGGTCCCCCTAGGGCAGTATTCCCTGGCCCGCCATCCATTCCGCGCAACGCGCTGGCCAGCCCGAATGGGGTTCGACGCTTGGAGTGA
This sequence comes from Opitutaceae bacterium, assembly GCA_036502225.1. Taxonomy (GTDB): domain Bacteria; phylum Verrucomicrobiota; class Verrucomicrobiia; order Opitutales; family Opitutaceae; genus Palsa-1447. The sequence continues at coordinate 41,322 of DASXYY010000004.1, read as the reverse complement.
GAGCGAAACCGTGGGCGCCCAGGCTGTAGATATGCAGCTCGGCCGGCACTTTTGCCCGCTTGAGGGCGACAAACAGGGCGGTGCAATTCTCGGAGTCGACGCGATCCGTCTCCGCGTCCACGATGAACATTTGCGGGGTGTCCGCAGTGACCGGAAAATTCGGGCTTAGATTTTCCGTTCCCTTCGTCAGCAATCCCCCGGGATAGATCACGATCTCGAAATCGGGACGCGCCGAAAGCTGATCGGCCGGATCGACCGCGCGGTAGGCTGCGTCCGCAAAATGGGTGGCCAACGCCACCCCCAGTTGAGCGCCCGCGGAAAATCCCAGGAACCCGACGCGGTCCGCCCGGATTGAAAGCGCCGTGGCTTGGCTCCGAATCAGTCGAATCGCGCGTTGAGCGTCCGGCAGCGCCACGGAAAACTCCGGTCGCGCCGGGTCCGCGGGAATGCGGTATTTCAGGACGAGGGCGGTGATGCCGAGCTGATTGAGCCAGACCGCGGCCTTTTCGCCCTCTTTGTCGGACTCCAGCTCGCGGAAGCCGCCCCCGGGCGCCACCACCACGGCCACGCCGTTCGCTTTCGCCGGGGCAGGCGAAAACAGCGTGAGCGTAGGATGGGAGACATTCTTGATCTGATGTGGCAAGACCGCGCCTTTTTTGACCGGGAAATCGACCTCCGCGCCGACTGCGGTCATCAACCCGGGTGGAGCGCCGGACCAGAGTTCGATCACCTTTGCTGTCGGAGCCGGCGTTTCGGCGACCACCGGGAAGCCAAAAAGTAAACCGAGGGGAAGGGAGAAAAAGCGCAGGTTCATTGGGATGCGGGCAAGACGATTTCCAGAGGTCGAAGATCCTGTAGCCGGGTCCTCACGCGCTTCGGCGTCGCCTGACCTGCGATATCGCTCAGCGCATCGGGACGATGCGCTCCACCCTCTTGGCGGCTATCGCCCAGCGCCTTCGTGCCCGTGGTGCTCGTCCACGCGGAATTCCGGCACCAGCTCCCGCGTCAGAATGTAGGTCGGGCAGATTGCATCCAGCACTCGGTCGATGAAGCGCTCGCCGCGCATCATCCGCTGGCAGTCGAAGAGGCGGTGCCCCGCCACCTCCGGCGGCCAGAGCGCGCGGCTGTTGAACTCCGCGTTCGCGAAGCCCGCCGCGGCGAGGCCGGGAAAGGCCTTGCGGAGCAGCAGCCAGATCGCGCTGGCGGAAAACGCCGAGCAAGGCACTTCGTACCAATCGTTCGAGCCCTGCGGAAAAATCACGATGACATAGTCATCGAGCGCAGCTCCCGATTGGGTCGCGTGCTCGCCGATCAGGCGCACATGCTTGACGGGGATTTGCCAGGAGTCCTCACCGCAATTGTAGCGGAGAGAATGCCCATCGCAGGAAAGCTTCCCTACGTTGTCCTGGCCGAGTTCGGTTTTCGCCGACAGGGGATGGCCCATACAGGGGGGTATGTTTGAAACCAAACATCTTTCGCCAAGGTTTCAAGCTGTTTACGTATTTCTACGCTTGTTTTTTTCCGAAAGAAACCGCATCAGCAAATCACTTACTTTCATGAAGCGATCCATCGGGTTCATGTCCGTCGTCGCGATAGGCGTGGGCGGCCTTTTCATTTCACCTGCAATAGCCGGCGAACCCGCGCCGGTCACTTTGCAAGGCAAGCGTGCCGAATTGGTGTTTGCCTGCGATTCAGATGATACGCCCCTGCAAGCCTTGTTCGCCGACGGAACGGTGGCCGCCGACCTGAAGCAGCTCTCGGCGGGGGTGTGTCTTGTGGCCAGCGATCTGACCGCGGCGCGCGCCGCCGTCGTGCAGCGACTCAACCAGGAAGGCATTCCCACCACCGCCTGGCTCGTGCTGCCCAAGAGTCAGGGATACTATCTCAACGCCAGCAACGGCCCGGCGGCGCTCGATCGCTATGGCGAGTTTGAGGCGTGGACCAAGCAGTATCACCTCAAGTGGAGCGCTGTCGGCCTCGATATCGAACCCACCCTCGACGACCCGAGCGCGCCGGCGGCGAAAGCTCATTCCAGCCGGGTCGCGACCTTTGTCCGGCGCTACTTCGATTTTGACCGCGTCAAACGTGCGCACGCCGACTACACGGAGCTCCTTCGGCGCATTCATTCGGACGGTTACGTCTCCCAGACCTACCAGCTCATGTTTATCGCAACCGAACGCGCCGTCCACACGACCCTGTTGGAGCGCGAACTCGGCATTGTCGATGTGCGGGGCGACGATGAAATTCTGATGCTCTACAGCAGCTTCACCCCGACCCTCGGTTCGGCGCTGATCTGGAAGTTCGGTCCGGTATCACAAACCGTGGCGATCGGGTCGACCCAGGTTCTCGATCATCCCGATCCGAGCGACATCCCGCTCGATTGGACGCGCTTCTCCAGCGACCTGGTCGCCGCCAGCCACTACAGCCACCTGGTCGGCGTGTATTGCCTCGAAGGCTGCGTGCAGCGCGGGTATCTCTCCAAGCTCAAGACCTTCGATTGGAACCAAACGGTCACGATCCCGCCGGCCCAGATCAAACTCGCGAATCAGATGCACCACGGGGTCACCGGGCTGCTTTGGATCGCCTCCCGGCTTCCGTACATCCTGGCTGCGCTGATCCTGGCACTCGGACTTTTCGTCCGGTGGCTGATCCGCCGTCGGCGCCGTCGCTCCGCTACGGCCTGAACGACCCCGGCACCAGCCGCTCCAGCCACGGCGTGCGGACATTCCGCCGCGGCTCATCGGTCTTCACCACGGAAATCACGATGCTCTTGGCCGCCGGCTGATTGCTTTTTTCGGCCACGCTGCCGATCGGCAGCAGGACGTTCAGCTCAGGAAAATACCCCGCGCAATCGCCCCGGTGAAGGCGGTATGGCACCACCACGAACCGCTCCGCGAGCCGCTTTTCGCCTTGGAAATGGCTGGTGATGTCGATGACGTCGCCCGCCGCCAGACCGCGCTCGGCCATATCGTCCGGGTTCATCATCAAGACACGCCGCTCGTTGTGGATGCCGCGATAAACGTCATTCCAGGCGTAGACGGTGGTATTGAATTGATCATGACTGCGCACCGTCGTGGCCACCATCTGGCCCGGCTCCAACCGCCGCCGCGGCAGCGCAATCACCATGAAGTTCGCCTTTCCCGTGGGGGTATTTTCGAAATTCCCCTCGCGCGGCTTGTTGGGGAGGTAGAATCCATAGGGGCCCCGAACCTTCTCATTGTATCCGTCGCAACCGGGGATGACTTTCGCAATCAGATCGCGAATACGGTCGTAGTCGTCCGCCAGTGGCAGCCAATCGACCTTCGAGCGTCCGTTGAGCGTCCGCGCGGCGATTTCACAGATGATCGCCGGCTCCGACATCAGCTGCTCCGATGCCGGCTCCAGATTGCCGTGGCTCATTTCGATCACGCCCATCGAGTTTTCCGTGCTCTGGAACTGCGCGCTTCCCTGCCGCACGTCGCGCTCGGTCCTTCCCAGGGCCGGCAGGATCAGCGCCTGTTTGCCCGTGACCAGGTGGGCGCGGTTCAATTTCGTGCTGATCTGAACGGTGAGGCGGGTGTTGCGCAGCGCGTCCGCCGTGTACTCGGTGTCCGGCGCCGCCGACAGAAAGTTGCCGCACAAGCTGACGAACACCTTCACCTGCCCCGTGTGCATCGCCCGAATCGAATCGACCACGTCGGTGCCATGATGCCGGGGTGGTTCGAACCCAAAAACCTTCTTCAGCTGATCGAGATAAGCCGGCTTGGGCCGCTCCCAGACGCCCATCGTGCGGTCGCCCTGGACATTGGAATGCCCGCGCACGGGGCATACCCCGGCCCCGGGCTTGCCGATCGCGCCCCGCAGCAAATTGATGTGCACCAGCTCCTGAATGCCCGGCACGCCCGTTCGATGCTGCGTCAGCCCCAGACACCAGGCCGTGACGATACGCTCGGATTTCGCGAGCAACTCCGCCACCTCGCGCAGGATCTCGCGCGACACGCCGGACTCCTCCACCAGCGCCTGGATGTCCTGCTGGCGCAAATCCGCGATGAATTGATCAATGCCGGCGGTCTTGGACCGGATGAACTCCCAATCGAAGACCTTGCCGGGCGACGCATCCTCCAACGCCAGCAGCTCCTTCAGGATGCCTTTGAAGCAGGCGATATCGCCCCCGATCCGGATGTGCAGATAGACGTCGGCTATCTTCTCTCCGCGCCCGACAATGCCCTTGACCTCCTGCGGATCCTTGAAGCGGAGCAGCCCCGCCTCGATGAGCGGATTGATGGCGATGATCTTCGCTCCCGCGCGCTTGGCGGCGGCCAGCGTGCTCATCATCCGCGGATGATTGGTCGCCGGATTGTGTCCGATCAGGAAAATGACCTGCGCCTTCTCGAAATCGTCGATCTTGACGGTGCCCTTGCCGATGCCGATCGACTCGCTCAGCGCCGAGCCCGAGCTCTCGTGGCACATGTTCGAGCAGTCGGGCATGTTGTTCGTGCCAAAATGGCGGGCAAAAACGCCGTACAGAAAGGCCGATTCGTTGCTCGCCCGTCCCGACGTGTAGAAGACCGCCTCGTCGGGATTGCCCAGCCCGTGAAGCTCGTCGGCGATCATCTGAAACGCCTCGTCCCAGCCGATCGGCTCATAGTGACGGCGGCCGGCGCGCAGCACCAGGGGCTGGGTCAGACGCCCCTGCTGCCCCAGCCAGTATTCATCTTGCTGGGACAATTCCTCGACCGAGTGCTGCGCGAAGAATTCCGCGCCGCACTGGCGCGAATCGGCCTCCCAGGCGACCGCCTTGGCGCCGTTTTCGCAGAATTCGAAAAGCCGCCGATGCCCGTCCGGCTCCGGCCACGCGCAGCTCATGCAATCGACGCCGTGGGAATGATTGAGCTTGAGCAGCGATTTCGCGCCGCGGCTCGCGGCCCGATTCATCGCCAGATGTTCAAACGACCGGACGACGGCGGGGATCCCGGCCGCGTAGTGCTCGGGTTCGGTCAGGCGGATCGGGCGCAGCTTGGCGGGGAACTGCGCGCTGACCGGATGCGGGGTGGTATCCTGGCCCAAACTCGACATGCTCCCACTCTAGGCCGGGAAATTTCTTTTGGCAATCGATTGGAATCTGACGGGCCGACGAGAATCGCCTCGTGCGGCCCATCGCCGAGGGCAGACTGGCGCGGACCGCATGAAACTACCGGCGTACGTTTTCGCTCTGGCACTCCTTTCCGCCCCGCTGCTGGGCGCCACCCCCGTCCGGGTTCTTCCCGATGGCGTGCTGGTCGATCTCGGCGATACCTCCCTCAAGCTGACCCCGTATGCCCCCGACATCGTGCGGGTTACGGTTTCGCCCGCCCCCGACGCGTCGGTGCGGCCCAGCCTCGACGCCCTGCCCTGCCACGGACACGTCACCTGGTCCTGGAACGTCTCGGGCGATGTCGGCTCGCTGCTGACCTCGAAACTGGACGTGCGCCTGAATCTCCACACCGGCCGCGTGCAATATTTCGATGTGCACGGTCATGAACTCCTGGGCGAAACCGAGGGCACCCGGCGGCTCATTCCGGCCGTCGTCCAGGGCGAAAACACCTTTCACGTGCGGGAGCGTTTCAATTCAAAGGCCGGTGAATCGTTCTACGGCCTCGGCGAGTACCAGTACGGCTGGGTCGACATCAAGGGTCACGATCTCGACCTGTGGCAGCACAACACGACCATTGCCATTCCGCTGCTGCTTTCCAATCGCGGCTATGGCGTCCTCTGGGACAATGCCTCGTTCACCCGCTGGGGCAGCCTGGCCCCGTGGACGGCCATCCCCGCCGGCCAACTGATCGACGACGATGGCAAGGCGGGCGGCCTCACCGCATCGTACTCGGCCGGCCGAACGCACGACCACGTCGTGTCAGTGCGCCAGGACGCCGACATCAATATCCGCATTCCGGATTCGAACCACGGGGAAAACCGCGGGGTCAACGCCGCGCTGCCCAAGGGCGAGGCCCATCTCCGCTGGACGGGTTTCGTGGACGCCCGCACGGCGGGCGGCTACGAGTTCAAAACATACGCGGACGGCGAAGTGAAGTTGTGGATCGACGGCCGGTTGCTGGTCGACCGCTATCGCCAAAACTGGCTCGCCGAGGAAGACCGCGTGACGGTCCGCCTGCCGATCGGGCGGCATGCGATTAAAATGGAGTGGCTCCGCGAACCCGATGACACGTCCTGCCAGTTGCGCTGGAAGGCGCCCGCGGAAGACACGGGCGCGACTTCGCTTTGGTCGGAGGTCGGCGACGGTGTCGACTACTACTTCATCTACGGCCCCTCGATCGCGCAGGTGATCGCGGGCGATCGGCAAATCACCGGACCGGCGCCCATGATTCCGCAGTGGGCCTTCGGCCTCTGGCAATCGCGCGAACGCTACAAGACCGCCCAGGAGAGCCTGGACGTCATCGACGAATTCCGCCGCCGTCACATCCCCTTCGACAACATCGTTCAGGATTGGCAGTACTGGAAACTGGACGCGTGGGGCTCGCACGATTTCGACTCCTCCCGCTTCCCGGATCCCAAGGCCTGGGTGCAGGGCATCCATGACCGGCATGCTCACGCGATGATTTCCGTGTGGGCCAAATTTTACGATTCGACCGCCAATTTCAAGGAACTGCAGTCGCACGGCTTCCTGTTCAATCCTCCGGCCAGCCTGCACACCCCGGATTTTCTCGGCTTCCCCAACCTCTTCCTCGACGTCTTCAATCCGGCGGCGCGGCGGATGTTCTGGGACCAGATGGACGCCAAGATCTATACCACCGGCGTCGACGCCTGGTGGATGGACGCGTCGGAACCGGATCCCCTGAGCCGGCCCCTGCTCGATCAGCTCCGCGAGTATGAAAACCCGAATTACCTCGGCAGCGGCGCCCGGCACCTGCTCGCCTATCCGCTGATGGAAGCCGAGGCGGTCTACGACGGCCAGCGGTCCGTCGATCCGGACCGGCGCTTCTTCAACCTGACCCGCTCCGGCTTCCTGGGGCTGCAGCGCTACGGGGCCGCCTCCTGGTCCGGGGACACCACGTCGGATTGGCGCGCGATGAAAACCCAGATCGCCGCCGGCCTGGGCTATTCGATCTCGGGCCTGCCGTACTGGACGATGGACAGCGGCGGCTTTTCGGTGCCGCCGCGCTTCGAGCCGGACAACCTGAATCCCGAAAACCGGGCCGAATGGAATGAGCTGAACTCCCGCTGGTTCGAATTCGCGGCCTTCGGGCCGCTCCTGCGGGTGCATGGCCAGACCCCCTTCCGGGAGATGTGGCAGTTCGGGGACGCCGGCTCGCCGGCCTACGACGCGATGCTGGAATCCGACCGCCTGCGGTATCGTCTATTCCCCTACATTTATTCGCTGGCCGGGGACGTTGCGCAGGAGGGCGGCGTCATCCTGCGGCCGCTGGTGATGGACTTTCCGAATGACGCCGTCGCGCGCGAGCTTTCCGACCAATTTTTGTTCGGCCCCTCGTTCCTCGTGAACCCGGTCACCGAATACCGCGCCCGCTCGCGCTCCGTCTACCTGCCGCTCTGCGAGGGCGGCTGGTACGACTTCTGGACGGGCCGCACCCACGGCAGCGATCAGACGGTGACGATCGACGCGCCCTACGACCATATTCCCATCCTGGTGCGCGCCGGATCCATCGTTCCGGTGGGACCGGACGTCCAGTATATCGGCGAAAAGCCGGCCGACCCGCTCACCGTGTGGATTTACGCCGGCGCCAACGGGTATTTCAGCCTGTACGAGGACGACGGCACGAGCTACGGATGCGAACGGGGCCAATATTCGCGGATTCCGCTCCAGTGGAACGACGGACGGAACGAACTCGCGATCGGCGGGCGGGCGGGGAGGTTTCCGGGCATGTTGGAGAACCGGAAGTTCCGGGTGATCGTGGTTTCGGTGGATCATCCGCGGCCGTTCGATGCCGATGCCGTCGCGGCGACGGAGGTCATGTACCGCGGCCTGCCGATCAGCGTAAAGATTCCCTAATTCCGCAAAGCGAAGTTGCGAGGGTGGAGCGCATGGTCCCCATGCGCTGAACGACGCCAAACGCAGGCGGAGATTAGAGCGCGTGGGGACCACGCGCTCCACCCGCGATGATGATCAATTCGTGACCACCCCCGCCGCCACCAGCTCCCCCGGCGCCGGATTCCAGATCGAGTCGGGCGGCGTGCGCAGCGTGTGGCGAACGAACGGCTCCGACACGCCGGCGGCGCGCATGTCCTCGTCGAGCTGAAAACGCATCGCGAGCTGCAGGAGCAGCGAAGCCTCGGGTGCGGTGGGCGCATGAAATCCCATGACCGCCAGCGGCCCGATCGATCGATGCCGCCCGGCCAGAAACACCACCGTCGCCGCGCTGGCGCATTGGCCGACCGCCCGCGTATCGAGGTGGCGTTCGCGAATCCAAATCGCCATCCGCTCACCCTCCGCCAGCCGGCCGCCGGGACTGTCGATCAGGATGGTCCTCACTCCGGGCGCGTCTTCGAGCGCGCGCCGAAATACGTCGTGGCAGCCCGCCTGCAGGTTGCCTTGGATCAGCAGCCCCTTGCCGTCCAAGGTCAGCCGCGTTGAAAATCGATCCCACTGGGGATCGCCGCGCAAGATCTCGTCGAGCGCTCGCAGTTGGATCGGGGCCGACACCACGTAGAATCGCAGCGCCAGCACGGCGGACAGCGCGACAAACGCGCACGCCGCCACCGGAGCGACCCCCGTGCCATAGAACGCGCGGTATCTCATCGACGAGCGCCAGATCCCGACCCACTGCCAGATCAGAATGGGCGGATAGAGGATGAGGAGAACCAGGCAGACGATCGCGCTCAGGCGCACATCAATGCGCTCGGCGATCAGGCCCAGCGCGGCGGACAAGACATCGTAGGCGACATTGAGGCCGACACCGTGCAGCCAGAACGCCCGCGGCAGATTGTACTCCCCGCGCCAGTGGCGCAGGAGCATATTGCCGCCCGCGGAATCTTCCCGGGACGATTCCGGGTGGGCGGGCGACGCGCGCGCCTTGAGCCGCCGCACGGCCGAATGCGTCGCGCCCACGGTGAAGAGCGCCGTCGGCACCAGCACGCAGATCCCCACCTCGATGCCGGCCACGAATCCCGCCCCCACATCGCCATACGACCGCCCCAGCAGGGTGAACTGGACCCAGCCCATCACCGCGTAGATCGCGGCCCAGCCGATGGCAAAAAAGCCCGAACGCACATGCGCCCGCCGGAGCAGATAGGCCGTGCCGTCGCGCTCCGCGATCCCCGCCGCGTCCCGCCGGCGCAGATCCACCCACGCGATCGCTCCCGTCACCCAGGCCGCCATCAGCAGGAGCGCCAGCGTCGCCGAACCCGCGGGCCGCAACGCCAGCTCGTTGATGCACGCCGCGCCGATCGCCAGCGTGACTGCGATGCCGCAAACTCGCAGCACCGGGCTCAGCGGCCCCGCAGGAGATCGCCGACGATCCCGCCGACGATCCCGCCGGCGGTCGTGTCCTCCACCACCTGCGTCTGCTGCGGCAGGTAGTGGGCGATCGACTCCGCCAAATTCATGATCGGCATGCTCTGCAGCCAGGCCTTGCCCGGCCCGACGAGCGACGCGAGGAAGATTCCCTCGCCGCCAAAGATCATGTTGCGGAAACCTCGCACCCGCTGAATGTCGAAGCCCACGCCCACGGTGATGATGCCGACGTGGCCCGCGTGCACGAGCAGACGCTGGCCGGCCGCAAATTCCTCGGTGACCACCTCGCCCGAGAGGTCGAGCCAGACCGTTCCAGGGCCGGTCACCTTCTGCAGGATAAATCCCTCGCCGCCGAAGAACGACGCGCCCAGGCGCTGTTGAAAGGCCAATTCGAGCGTCACTCCGGTCTCCGCCACCAGAAACGTCTCCTTGCGGCAAATCAGCGATTCGCCCGCCGCCAATTTGAACGGCAGGACGTGACCTGGAAACCGGGGGGCGAACGCGATGCGGCTCGAGCCCGGTCCGCTCGCGGTGTACGAGGTGATGAAGAAGCTGCCGCCGGTCAGCGAACGCTTGAGTCCGGCAAACAACCCGCCACCGGTGTTCGTTTCCATGCGGACGTTATCGCTCATCCACGCCATGGCGTGGGTTTGACAATAGACGCTTTCGCCCGGCGCGAGCTCCATCAGCACCGTCTGCATCGTAGTCCCGGAGATGGTCGAGTTCATGCCGGGAGCTAACCGGGGCCGGACTCGCGCGTCAATGGACGTTCGACCGCAACCCTTCCCGGCGGCATGCGTCAGGCCAGCATCCTGCCCACCTTGTTGATGAAAGATTCCCGCTATCGCGCCCTCATTGCCGACCATGAATCCTCCGGCCGCGACGGCCTCCTGGCCGCCCTCAAGGCCGATCCCGAGGTTGAGGTGGTGGCCGCGTGCTCCGACGGCGCCGCAGTCCAGGAAGGCCTGACGCTCCTGGCTCCCGAAATCGCCTTTCTCGAAATGGCCATGCCCGGTTGCGACACGCTGGCCCTGCTGCGCGCGATTCCCGCCGCCAAGCGGCCCGTGTCGGTCCTGGTCTCGCATCGCGATGTCCATGCGGCCGCCGCCTTCGACGTGTCGGCCATCGATTTTCTGCTCAAGCCGCTTCAGGAACCCCGCCTGCGCACGGCCGTCGAGCGGGCCAAGGTCGCCGCCACGGGACGCCGCCTAGCTGCGTCGGCCGGGCATCCTGCGATGTCCGGCCGCCTGGCCTTTAAAGTGGCGCGCGGCCACGTGATCGTCGATCAACGCGACATCGTATGGGTCGAAGCCGCCGGCGACGGCGTCCGGGTCGGCGAAGGCCACGAAATTCATTCGGTCCGGGAAACGCTCCAAAGCGTCGAGCGACGGCTCGAATCCGGACTCTTCATGCGAATGCACCGCTCGTTTCTGGTCAATCCGGCCCGAGTGCGCCGCGTCACGCCGCTTCTCTACGGAGAGCACGAACTGCTGATGAGCGACGGCGTCAAGATTCGGGTGGGCCGTTCCTTCCGCGACCAGCTGAAGATGCTCCTCGGCCCCGCGAAGCGGTAGCCGAAAGTTTCGATGTCCTCGGCGTAGTAGTCGGTGACGATCTGCCGCGAGGCGTCGTCGTAATACCACGAGTAGTGCCAGTGGAAGCGCCGATTGCGGTGGGGCAGCGAACGGGTCTCGATGCCCAGTCGCTCCCAGATGCGGGGCAGATTCTCGCGCAAATCTTCGAGCCGAAGAATCTCGTCCACGCCGATGACGCCTCCCACCCGCAGCCAATCGATCTGCGGGCTCCAGCGGTGAATGCCAGGGCTCGGGTCGCCGCCCCATTGCGATCCCGGGTAGCGAGCGGGTTCGGCCAGCGCCGCCTCGAGCCATTCCCGAAAGCTCCGCTTTTCCCCATTGTCCTTGCGCAGAAAAAGTTTGCTGGCCTCGGGCCGGCTTTTCTTTCGCTGATAATTATAATCCGAAAGCAGGCGGTCCCACGGGTTGCGAACGATCGCGAACTTGAAGTAGCTCGAAAAGGCAGCCGGTTCTTCCTGCGCGTATCGGGCCAGATCCTTGTGATCCTGCCATGATATTCCAAACACCCGATTGACGCTGTTGCCGGCCGTCTTGGGGATATGAACGAAAATGCAGCGGCGGGTATGATCGATCACTCCCATGCAAGACGCCTAATCCAAACATGAGTAACGGCGTTTTGACCGCTTCTTTAGGCTATTGGACCGGCTTTTTCAGCCTTTGACCAAAATAGTCGTCAGGCCGGGCCTGACCCGCTTACTAAGACTATGTCTTTGGCGATCTGCGCCTTTAGCTCATCAAGGGACTCGAACTTGCGTTCTGCACGCAGAAATCGCGTCCATTCCGCCCTCAGAAAATCCCCTGGGCCAAACGGGCATTCCGTCAGCAGGTGCACCTCAAATACCGGCGGTCCGTCGTTCGCGACCGTGGGCCGGGTCCCGTAATTGGCGATGCCCGGCAGCCGTTTCTCCCCCACCCGCACCTGATAAACGCCAAAGCGCGGCCGCAGCTCGGGATCCCAGGCGACATTGAGCGTGGGAAATCCGATGGTGCGGCCCAGCCGGCGCCCGTCTTGAACCGCGCCGGCCGACGCATACGGGCTGCCCAGGAGCGCGTTCGCCGCGGCCACCTCCCCCCGCTCCAGGAGCGCGCGTATCCGCGTGCTGGTGACAGGCTCCCCGTCGAAATTGACGGGCGGGGCGCTGACCACCGAGATTCCCGCGCCGCGCCCCGCGGCGACGAGCAGGGCCACGTCGCCCTTGCGCCCCGCGCCGAACCGCCAGTTCTCCCCCACATAGACGGCGGCCAGCGTGGGCCGCCGGCTCCGCAGCCAAGGCAGGAATCCGTCCGCCGGGATCGACGCGAATTCCCGGGTGAAAGGATGCGTGATGACGGCATCGATGCCGAGCCGCCCCAGCCGCGCGGCCTGCTCCCGGTCATCGAACATCAGCCGCGTCGGCTGGTCCGGGCGGAACAGGCGGCTCGGATGGGGCCGGAACGTGAGCACCGCCGCCCGTCCCTCGTCCGCCGCGGCCGCGTGCACCGCCGCCTCGATGACGGACTGGTGCCCCAGGTGCACCCCGTCGAACATGCCGATCGCCAGGTGCAGCGGCCGGCCGTCCAGGTCCGCCGATTCGACCGAGGCAAACGTGAGCGGCGGAGACACGGGCTCAGCGAAAATGCGCGGGCGCCGCCTCGTGGGGCGGGACGAGCCGCTTTTCGATCTCCGGCAGCGTGAGCGCCTCAATGGCGTCCAACGTCAGCGCCGATTCCACGCGCAGCGTGCCGCTGGCCGCGCGGCGGAGCGTCGCCAAGTGCGCGCCGCAGCCGAGCTTCTGGCCCAGGTCGTGAGCCAGGGTGCGGACGTAGGTCCCCTTAGTGCAGCGCAGGCGAAAATCGAAGCGCGGCAGCTCGAACTTGAGCAGATCCCAGGACATCACGCGGATGAAGCGCGGCTCGCGTTCGACCTCGTCGCCCTTGCGCGCGTGCTTGTAGAGCGGCACCCCGTCGATCTTGATCGCGGAATACATCGGCGGCGTCTGGTATTGGTCGCCCAGGAAGCCCTTGAGGCCGGCCGCCAGTTCGGCCTCCGTCAGCGGCGGCACGGGCCGGGTCTCCATCACTTGGCCGTCGGCGTCCTGCGTATCGGTGACTTTGCCGAATTCGACGGTGCCCTCATACTCCTTGTCGACGCTCATCAGGTACTGCGAAAGGCGGGTCGCCTTGCCGAGCAGGATGACGAGCAGGCCGGTGGCCATCGGATCCAGCGTGCCGGCGTGGCCGATGCGCTTCATGCGCAGCTTGCCGCGCAACCGCGCAACGACGTCGTGAGAGGTGTGGTCGGTGGGCTTGTCGACCAGCAGGATGCCCTCGAGCTCCTTGGCAGGCTGCAGCATGAATCAGGCAGTCGCGGCGGCGCGGTCGACTTCGGCGAGACGCGGCGCCAGAGCCGCGATCAGCCGGGCGCGAAAATCGCCCGCTCCCGCGGTCAGATTGAGGCCGGCGGCGCACGCATGCCCGCCGCCGCCAAATTGCGCCGCGATCGAATCGACGCGGTACTTCGGATCCTTGGCGCGCAAGCTGGCCTTGATCGCGCCGCCCGGCCGCTCCTCGATGAGCACCCCGATATCAACCCCATCCACGCTGCGCGCGTAGTCGACCAGCCCCTCGGTATCCTCCGGACCGGTGCCCGTCGCGGCAAAGACGCCCTCGGAGAGGACGCCAACGCACACGCGGCCGCCGCATTCGCGGCGCAGCGAGGCCAGGAAGCGCTCCAGCAGCTGAAGCTTCCCCATGGATTCGCGCTCGTACAATTCGTAGCCGGCGTCGGCCGGATTCGCTCCGCGCAAAACGAGCTCGCCCGCGAGGGCGAAGCAGCGCTGCGACGTGGAATTGAACCGGAATTGGCCCGTATCCGTGAGGATGCCGACATAGAGCGCCTGGGCCGTCAGCGGATCGATCGGCAGGCCGTGATCCAGGGCCAGGCCGGCGATGATCTCGCAAGTGGCGGCGGAAGCGCTGTCGAGCAGGTTGACCTCGGCGAATCCGACGTTCGACAAATGATGGTCGATGCAGCCGACCGGTTTCGGAAACCGGGCCTTCAGGCGCTCGCCGGCGCGCGCATGATCGGCGCAATCCACGAAGACCGCGGCCAGGTCGGCCGACTGGGCCAGGACCGCGTCGGTGCGCTGAAAGGCGAGATCCGGCACGAGGAACGTCATCCGCCGTGGCACCGAATCGGCGTTGACGCAGATCGCGTCGTGGCCCGCGGCCTTGAGCAGACGGGCCAGCGCCGCCTGGCTGCCGATGCAGTCTCCATCCGGCCGGGCATGGCCGATCACCGCGACCCGCCGTCCACCGATCGAGGCGAGCAGGCGTTGAAACGGGGCGGCCAGTTCAGGAAAATAGCTCGGCATGATTCAGGCGTCCTTGGGGCTCTCGCGATCGCGATCAGCTTGGTCGAGTTGATCGAGCAGCAGGTTGAGCTTTACGCTGCGTACGGCCGAGCGGTCCAGCAGGTACTCGAACTTGGGAAGATATTTCAGGACGATCCGGCGCCCGAGCTCCTCGCGCATCGCGGGCGCCTGACGTTTGATCCAGCGCAAGCGGTCCTCAATCTGGTCGTCGGTGCCGACAATCGACACGAAGACCCGCCCATCCCGCAGGTCGGGCGCCACGCGCACCTCCGTGATCGTCATGGCCACCGCCTCGCTCTGGTAATGGCGACGCAGAATGTCGCTCAGCTCGCGCTGAACGAGCTCGTTGATGCGCACCGTGCGATGGGACACGGTCAGAGAGAGGCGCGAACCTTTTGCACCTCGAAGCACTCGATGACATCGCCGACCTGGTAGCCGTTGAAATCGTCGAGTTTGATGCCGCATTCCAATCCGGCGCGGACTTCGTTGGCGTCGTCCTTGAAGCGCTTGAGCGTGGCGATCTTGCCCTCGTGGACACTCTCGCGGCCGCGGCGCAGGCGCGAAGTCGCGCCGCGCGTGATCTTGCCTTCGGTCACCAGGCAGCCGGCGACGAAGCCCTTGGCCAGCGGGAACACCGCGCGCACTTCGGCGGCGCCCAGCTTGATCTCCTTGAGATCCGGTTCGAGCAGGTCGGCCAGCATCTCGCGCACGCGGTCGCCCAGCTCGTAGATGATGCCGAAGGTCTCGATGCGAACGCCGTGGTGCTTGGCCAGCGGCGTCACGCCGTTTTCCAGCTTGGTGCTGAATCCGAGAATCGTCGCTCCGGCGGCGCTGGCCATCAGCACGTCGTTCTTGGTCACCAGTCCCACGTCCGTTGAAACGATTTCCAGCTGCACCTTGGTGCTCTTGATGCCTTCCAGCACGTTGCGGACCGCCTCGGACGAACCGAACACGTCGGTCTTGACGATGACCTTGAGCACGCGCGCCTGGGTGGCGGCGATGTTGGCGAACAACTGCTCGACCGACACCTCCTTGGGGCCGGTGGAGCCGGCCACCTGCCGCTGGCGCTGCTGTTCCTCTTCAGCCAGATTTTCCGCGTCGCGGGCGTTCTTGACCGCGCGCACCGTGGCGCCGCTCTCGGGCGTGCCCGACCAGCCGATGACCCGCACCGGGGTGGCCGGCGGGGCTTCCTTGATCGGCCGGCCCTGATCGTCGAACATCGCGCGCACCTTGGCCCAATAGGCTCCGGAAACGAGCGCATCCCCGACGCGGAGCGTGCCGCGCTGAACGATGACCGTGGCGAGCGGGCCGCGGCCCACGTCGACCTGCGATTCGATCACGATCCCGGCCGCGTCGGCCTTGGGATTGGCCTTGAGCTCCAGGACGTCCGCCTGGAGGAGAATCATTTCGAGCAGTTCGTTGATGCCTGTGCCCTTGAGGGCCGACACCGGCACGGTGATCGTCTCACCGCCCCAATCTTCCGGGGCGATGTTCCGCTGCTGCATCTGCGCCTTGACCTGGTCGAGGTTGGCGCCCTTCACATCGATCTTGTTGATCGCGACGATCAGGGCGACCTTCGCGTTCTGCGCATGGGACAGCGCCTCGTCGGTCTGCGGCATGAAGCCGTCGTCGGCCGCCACCACCAGCACGGCGATGTCGGTCACCGAAGCGCCGCGCGCGCGCATCTTGTTGAACGCCGCGTGACCCGGCGTATCCAGGAAAGTGATCTTCCGGTTGTTGTACTCGATCTGGTACGCGCCGATGTGCTGGGTGATGCCTCCGGCTTCGCCCGCCGCCACATCGGCCTTGCGGATCGTGTCCAACAGGGAGGTTTTGCCGTGGTCGACGTGCCCCAGGATGCAGACGACCGGCGGACGGGTGACGAGGTTCTCCACCTGGGCTTCCTCGGGCTTGGTCTTCTTGGCCTCGCGATCCTTTTGCGCCTGCTGCTGCGTCTGCGCGTCGCCGCGGTGCTTCACTTCGAGCAGGAAACCGTGCTTTTCGGCGACCTTGGCCGCCACGGCCTCTTCGAGCGACTGGGTGATCGAGGCGAAGATGCCCATCTGCATCAGCTCGGAAATGAGCTGGAAGGGGCGCAGGCCGAGCGCCGTCGCGAAATCGCGCACAATGACCGGCGGCTTGAAATGGATGATTTTGACGTTTCCCTCGATCGTGACCGTCGACACCGGAATGGCCGGGGGCGCCGGGGGCCGCGCGGGCGGCGGACGGGGCGCGGATACCGGGAGGGGCGGCAGCGCCGCCGGGGCTTTCGGCTGGGCCGCGGCCGGAGCCGCCGGAGCGGCCGCGAGAGCGGGGGCCGGCGTTTCCACCGGAGCGGGCGCGCGGGCGGCCACTTCGGGACGGACCGGCGCGGGAGCGCTGGAGATGCGCGGAGCGGTCTGCGGGACCGGGGCGGGAGCAGATCCGGGAGCGCGGATACCGGGATTGATCTGTCGGGGAGTGAAGGCCGGGGCCGGCGGCGCCTTGGGCGCACTGACCATCGGGGTCGACGTGGGCGCGGGGCCGCGCGGGGGCAGCATGGGCGGGCGGGAAACGGGCGCAGGATGGCGCGCAGCGACGGGCGCGGGAGCTGGCGCTGGCGCCGGGGCGGCAGCCGCAGCGGCGGCGGCCTTGGCGGCCGCGGCCTGTTCGCGCTCGAGGACGACATCCGCCGCCGTCTTGACGCGGACGTTCGACGGAATTCGCACCTGGGCCGACTCGGGAGCAACTCCGGCGGTCACCAGCGGCTCGGCGACTGCCGCCGGCGCGGCAGCGGCGGCTTCAACCGCCACTTCGGGCTTGGACGCGACCCGCGAACCCAGCTCCTTTTCGATCTCCTCGACGTAAATCTTGCTGACGGTGCTCGAAACCGACTTGGTATCCGCCGCCACGTAGCCGCGCTCCTTGAGCAGGGCGAGAAGATCCTTGCCCTCCATGTTATAACGCTTGGCCAGCTCGTGGATACGAATGCTCATGTCGATACGCGCGTGATGATTTCACGGGCTTCGTCATCGGTGAAGCCACCCCCCACTAGATCCTCCGCCGCTACTCCTTCAAATGCCGCCGGCGAGTTGATGCCCATGTCGACGAGCCGTCCGGCGATCGTCGGTTCCAGCTTGAACGCCTTGATGAGCGATGCCACCGCCTTGCCGCGCGGATCGTCTCCGGCGGCCTTGAATTCTTCGATGTCGAGACGCCAGCCAATCAGACGCGAGGTGAGCCGCGCGTTCTGGCCTTTGCGCCCGATGGCGACCGCGAGGTCATCCGTCGCCACCTTGAGCACGATCCGGCGATTCTTGTCGTCCAGCAGGATGTCGCGCGGCACGGCCGGCTTCAGCGCCTCGATCACCATGTCGCGCGGATCGGCATAATATTTGATGATGTCGATCTTTTCGCCGCCCAATTCGCGGACGATCGTTTTCACCCGGGCGCCCCGCGCGCCGACGCAGGCGCCGACCGGATCCACCTTGGGGTCGCCGCTGGTGACCGCGATCTTCGTGCGATAGCCCGGCTCGCGGGCAAACGCCTCGATCTTCACCGTTCCGTCGGCAATTTCGGTGACTTCCAGCTCAAATAGCCGGCGCACAAACTTGGCGCTCGCGCGCGTCAGAATGATTTCGGGGCCGCGGGGCGTGTTTTCGATTTCCAGCAGCAGGGAGCGGATCCGGTCGCCCGGTTGGTATTCCTCGCCCGGCATCTGCTCCTTGGCGGGCATGAGCGCCTCGGCCTTGCCCAGATCCACCACGATGTCGCTGCGCTCGCGGCGGCGAACCGTGCCCGTGACGATGTTGCCGACCTGGTCCTTGAAATCGTCGTAAATGCGGTCCTTTTCAAATTGCCGCAGACGCTGCATGACCGCCTGGCGCGCCGTCTGCGCCGCGATGCGGCCCAAGGACGACGGATCGGTCTCGCGCTCCAAAAAGTCTCCCAGCTGGATGCCCGGCTGCACGGCCTGGGCCTTTTCCACATGGATCTCCGCCTTGGGGTTGCTCACCGAATCGACCACCTTGAAGACCGCCCAGGCCTTCAATTGTCCGTTCTTGGGGTTGATTTCGATTTTGAGCTCCTGGCCGGCTCCCACGCCCTTTTGAGCCGCGGTCTTCAGCGCGTTGACGATCGTGGCGATCATGTCGGCGCGCGGAATACCCTTCTCCTTCTCCATGTATTCGAGGACGGATAGAATTTCGCTGCTCATAGACGGGTCGATGTGTGGAAAAAAAAAGCGGGCCGAAGGGCCCACCTTTTCTGCAAAAGTGGTTTTAGTGAGTCGGAAATTCTATCCGCCGAGGGGAAAAGTTGTCAAGCCCCCCGCCCCCCTTCGGAAATCCCCGCAACCCGGTCACTTATGATCCCACGGCAACGCCACCGACAGGCGCGGATGCTCCCAGACCGGAAACACTTCAAACATCTTTCCCGGATTGAGAATCCCCCGGGGGTCCAAGGCCTTCTTCACGGCCAGCATGGCCCGAATCTGGGCCGGCGAGTGCTGCAAACGCAGGAACGGCGACTTGGCCAGGCCAATGCCGTGCTCGCCGGAAATGGCGCCGCCCAAACGGACCACCTCGCGCATCAAGCCGTCGACCGCCTTCTCGGCCGCCCGGGCCTCCCGGTCGTTGGCCCGATGATACATGATGTTCACGTGCAGGTTGCCGTCGCCCAAGTGACCGAACGTCGGGATCGGCAGCCGGGATTTCCGCCGCAACCCGTCCAGATACTTCGCAAAGGCCCCATAGGCCTTGAGCGGCACCACGACATCCTCGTTCAGCTTGGAATCGCCCAATTCGAACATGGCTCCAGAACATTTGCGCCGAACCGCCCAAAGTCGTTCCGCCTCGGCCCGGCTGGGAGCCGCCCGGTGCGCGGTTCCCTCCTTTTTCGCCCACGCCGACAGGATTTTGCGATCGGCCCGCACTTCGGCGGCCGAACCAGCGATTTCCAACAGCACCACCGGCCGTCCCGCCTGCCCGGCAAATACGGCCTGGCCGGTCGCCGCCTCGGCGCAGGCGACTGAATAGCGGTCGAGGAACTCGCAGATCGCCGGCCGAACGCGCTGGCGGAAAAGCCGCGACACGGCGGCGAAGGCGCGCGCTTCGGTGTCGAAGGAAACGAGGAGGGTCCAGCGGAAAGCCGGCTGGGGAATCAGCCGGAGCACGGCGTCGGTCACCACGCCCAGCATTCCTTCGCTTCCGATCCAAAGATCGCGCAGATTGAAGCCCGCGGAAAATTTCCGGGTCGACGTGCCCCACTCCACCCATTCGCCGGTCGGCAAAAAGCCCTTCAGCGCCAGGACAAAATCGCGCGTCACGCCATAGGCGCCGCCGTGCATTCCGCCGGCATTGCACGCGATATTTCCGCCGATGGTGCAGTATTCGCGCGACGAGGGATCCGGCGGATAAAACCAGCCCCGCGCTTCGGCCGCCCGGTGAATGTCCGCCACCTTGGCTCCCGCCTGCACGGCCGCCAGGCCCGCGGTCTCATCAATCTCGATACGGTGGAGGCCCAGCAAATCGATGACCCAGCCGCCCCGCCGCGGCGCCGCCGATCCGGTGAGCGACGTTCCGCGCCCACGCGGCGTAACCGGCACCCGGTGACGGTTGGCCAGTTCCAGCACGGCGCCAATGTCCTCGCGCCGCCGCGGCCGAACGACGGCCGCCGGCGTGAACGGAATCTTCAGGCTGTCGAACGCCGCCGCCGCGCACGCGTCCGCGTCGGTCCGGACCGCCTGCCGTCCGAGCAGGCGGACCAACTGGCGCGTGGCGGCTTGGTGCGAATTCGGCATGCAGCCTCCCATCCAACCTGCACGCGATGCCGCAGGCAAGCTGTAGCGGGTGGAGCGCGTGGTCCCCACGCGCTTCAACGTCCAACCGCGTTTGGTGCCAAAACGCAGGCACCGCCAAAGCGCAGGGGGACCATGCGCTCCACCCTCAACGAGGCGCGTTTCTTCCCATATAACCTTGCTGGCCCGTCCCCCCCTCGCTTCCACTCCCACCGTGTCCCTCCTAGCCGTCCTCATCCTTGCCATCCTGCAAGGCGCCGCGGAACTCCTGCCGGTCTCCAGCTCCGCCCACGTCATTCTTGCGGAAAAACTGATGCACCTCGACCCGGCCTCGCCGCAGGCGATGTTCGTCCTGGCCATGCTGCACACCGGCACGATGTTCGCCGTGCTGATCTACTTCTGGACGGCTTGGAAGCGCAGCTATTTCTCATCGGGCGAGCGTTTCCGTTCGATGGCCCTCAACGTCATCGTCGCGACGGCCATCACCGGAATCGTCGGCTACCTCGGCCTCGTTCACTATATCGAGCACCACTGCCTCGCGGCCGCCCCCGGTGCCACCCATGGGGACATCGAAGAACTGGCGCGAAATACTCCGCTGCTCGCCGGCGCCCTCGGCGTGGCCGGACTGCTGATCATCGTGGCCGGCCTTTCCCGCCGCTCCTCGTCGGAGGATTCCTCGAGCGAGCTCCAAGTCAGCGCTCCCACGGCCGCCTGGATGGGATTGGCCCAGGCGATCTGCCTGCCATTTCGCGGGCTTTCCCGTTCGGGCACGACCATTTCCACCGGGCTGCTGATGGGCGCCCGCCGGCGAGCCGCGGAAGAATTCAGCTTCGCCCTCGTGATCGTCCTCACCCCCGCCATCATCGGCCGCGAAGTCCTGCGTTTGAAGCAAGCCTTTCCCGACGACTGGCACAACGGCACCTATGGTCATCTGATGATGCCCGGCCTGCTCGGCCTCGTGTTCAGCTTTCTGGCCGGTCTCGGCGCCCTGCGGTGGCTATCGAGCTGGCTCGAAGCCGGCCGCTGGCACTACTTCGGCATCTACTGCGTGGTCCTGGCCCTGGCAATTGTGGCCTTTGGGCCTCATACTCTGTAGCGGGTGGAGCGCGTGGTCCCCACGCGCTTGTCCGCTTTCGACGTCGAACAGCGCGTTAGGACAACGCGCTCCACCCACAGACGCGACGCTCAACCACCAGCCGTCAAGCACGTTAACGCTACCCGTTAGCACCTCAGAATTCGCGGTTTTCGCCGCCCGGTTCTCTTCAGTTCATTCAGTTTGCGCCGATAAAGGCTATGCCCCGCCATGCCCACCCTCGACCGCAACCGCCGCGTCCTCGTCGTCGACGACAATCCGGCGATTCACGCCGACATTCGGAAAATCCTTTGTCCAAATGTCAGCGCCGCCGCCGCTTCCGTTGCCGCTCTGGAAGCCGAGCTCCTGGGAGATAGCCCGGCTCCGGCCCGCCCGTCGATTTCGTTCGAGGTCGATTCCGCCCACCAGGGACAGGAGGGCCTGGCCATGGTCCAAAAGGCGGTCGCCGAGGGACGCCCCTATGCCATGGCATTCGTCGACGTGCGCATGCCTCCCGGCTGGGACGGCGTGGAGACGACCCAACACCTTTGGCACGTCGCTCCCGATCTGCAGGTCGTCATCTGCACCGCCTATTCGGACTACTCGTGGGACGAAATGCTCACGAAAATCGGCGGTTCGGATCGCCTCCTGATTCTGAAGAAGCCCTTCGATACGGTCGAGGTGCTCCAACTGGCGAACGCCCTGACCGAAAAATGGCATTTGCAGCGCCAGGCCCGGGCCCACGCCGATGAACTCGAAGAGCGCGTGCGCGCCCGCACGGCGGACTTGGCCGAAGCCAACACCGCGCTGACCCGCGCCAAGGAAGCCGCCGAAAGCGCCAACGTCGCCAAGAGCGCGTTCCTGGCCAACGTCAGCCACGAAGTCCGCACGCCCATGAACGGCGTGATCGGAATGGCGAACCTGCTCCTCAACAGTCCGCTGAGCGAAGAGCAGCGCGATTTCGCCGCCACCCTCTCGCGCAGCTGCGAGTCGCTACTGACCATCATCAACGATATCCTCGATTTTTCGAAAATCGAAGCCGGCAGCCTGTGCCTCGAGACGATCGATTTCGATCTGACGGAGACGCTCGAACTGGCGATGGACCTCTACGCCGAAGTCGCTTCTCAAAAGAAACTCGAACTGGTGATGGACATCGAAAAGTCGGTGCCCCGCTTCGTGCGCGGCGATCCGACGCGTCTGCGCCAGGTGATCCTGAATCTGGTCGGCAACGCCATCAAGTTCACCGCCGCCGGCGAAGTGGTCGTGACCGTGGAGACCCGCGAGACCCCGGAAACCGAGGACATCCAGCTTCGCTTCGCGATCCGCGACACCGGCATCGGCATTCCGACCGAGACCCTTTCCACCCTCTTCCAGCCCTTCGTCCAGGCGGATAATTCCACGACCCGCAAATATGGCGGCACCGGCCTCGGCCTCGCGATCTGCAAACGCCTCGTGGGCCTGATGGGCGGCGCGATCGGCGTCGATAGCGAATGCGGAGCGGGCTCGACTTTCTGGTTCACGATCTCCTGCGGCCGCTCGATCAGCGCCGTCCCCGAGACCCCGGCGCTGCCGGCCTCGTTTGCGGGCCGACGCGTGCTCGTCGTCGACGACAACGCCGCCAATCGGATGCTGCTGGACCACCTTTTGACGCGCTGGGAAATCGCCCATGCCCTGACCGACGGCGCCATCCCCGCCCTGTCGGAACTGCGCCGCGGCTCGGAGCAGGGCGCGCCCTACGACTTGGTCATCCTCGACTACCACATGCCGGACACCGACGGACTCGGCCTGGCGGCCGCGATCCGCAAGGAATTCCCGTCCGGTGGTCCGATCCTGATTTTGCTGACCTCCGGCGGCGACCGACTCGCACCGGACGAGATGCGCCGCCACGGTCTGTCGTCCTGCGAGCTCAAGCCCGTTCACGCCGACAAGCTCCGCCTGACGCTGGGCCGCCTGCTCCAATCGCGGGCCGCCAGCGGGGCGCCCGCCCACCCGGCTCCCGCCGCCCCTGCGCCGGCCGCGGCGTGCCAAGGCGTGATCCTCGTCGCCGAGGACGACATCGTCAGCCAGAAGGTCACCGCCCTGCAGCTCCGCGAACTCGGCTATGAGGCCGAAATCGTCGGCAGCGGAGTCGACGCCCTCGAGGCCGTGACCCGCCGGGCCTATGACCTGGTCCTGATGGACACGCAGATGCCCAAGATGGACGGACTCGAGGCCAGCCGCCGCATCCGCAGCCTGCCGCAGGGCTCCCGCCTGCGGATCATCGCAATGACCGCCAGCGTGCAGGAGAGCGACCGCGCTTTGTGCATCGACGCCGGCATGGACGACTTTCTCACCAAGCCGGTGAAGATCGAGAAGCTCCGCGCCGTGCTCCGCCACCACATGGGCGCGCGGGCGGCGGCCGCCTGATTCGCACCATGCGGGCCTCCGACTACACTCTCGCCGCCGCGCCCTGCTGGGCGCTCGCTTCGGACCACGAGGCCCAGGTCGCCCTGGAACGGGCGCTCGTCCAGACTTTTCTCGAGCACGTCAACGACCACGTCTATTTCAAGGATCGGGACTCCCGCATCATCGCGGTCAGCCTCTCCAAGGCGAAGTCGGACGGACTCGCCGTGCAGGATCTGATCGGCAAGACCGACGCCGACCTCTTCGTCGGCGACCACGCCCAGGCCGCCCGCGCCGATGAACTTCGGATCATGGAGACGGGTGTTCCCGTGCTGAACAAGCTCGAGCGCCTGGTCTGGGCCAACGGCAACGCCGCCTGGGTGCGCTGCAGCAAGCTTCCCTTGCGTAACGAGCGGGGCGAAGTCGTCGGCACCTTCGGCATCAGCGAGGACATCACGCACGCGCGCGACATGGAGGAGTCGCTGGAGAAAACCCAGCGCGAACTCATCGACGCCTCCCGTTTCGCGGGCATGGCGGAAGTCGCCACCGGCGTCCTGCACAACGTCGGCAACGTCCTCAACAGCCTCAACGTTTCCGCGTCGGTGATCGGCACCACCCTGCGCCAATCCAAGATCGACAACCTGGTGAAGGTGGTCGCTCTCCTGCAGGAGCATTCGGGCGACCTCCGCGCCTTCGTGACCGGCGACGCCAAGGGCAAGCTGATTCCCGGCTATTTGCAGGCGCTCGCGGGCCACCTGATGGAGGAACGCACCGAACTGCTGCGGGAGCTCGATTCGCTCCAGAAGAACATCGATCACATCAAGGAGATCGTGAGCATGCAGCAGGCCTACGCCACGATGGCCGGCGTCACCGAGCCGCTTTCGCCGGCGTCGCTGGTCGAGGACGCCCTGCGCATGAACTCCGCCGCCCTGGTCCGCCACGATGTCAGCGTCGTGCGCGAATTCGGCCCGGCGCCCCTGGTCGCAGTCGAGCGCGGCAAAGTCCTCCAGATCCTCATCAATCTCATCCGCAACGCCAAGTACGCGATCGACGACGGGGCGAACGCCGAGCGCCGGATGACGCTGCGCATCCTCCGCCAGGACGAGGCGACCGTGCGTATTTCCGTTCGTGATACGGGCGTCGGCATCCCGCCGGAAAACCTGACGCGCATCTTCTCGCACGGCTTCACCACCCGCCGCGGCGGCCACGGCTTCGGCCTGCATTCCAGCGCCCTGGCGGCCCGGGAGATGGGCGGGGCCCTGAACGGCGGCAGCGACGGTCCGGGCAAGGGCGCCATCTTCCACCTCGACCTGCCGGTCGCGGACAATCTCGCCGCATGAGCGCTCCGGGCACGCAAATCGAGCGCACGCTGGTCGCCGCCTTCCTGGGCAGCGTGCCCGCCAACGTCTATTTCAAGGACAAGGAATCCCGCTTTCTGGCCGTCAGCGCCTCGATGCTGCGCCACAATCGCCTGGCAAGCCCGGACCAGATCATCGGCAAGACCGACTTCGACCTCTTCACCAGCGACCACGCGGGCATCGCGCTGGCGGACGAGCTGCAGATCATGCGCACCGGCGAGCCGATCCTGGGCAAGCTCGAGCGCGAGGAATGGGCCGACGGCCGCATCACCTGGGTGGTGACCGACAAATTCCCCCTGCGCGACGCGGGCGGCGATATCGTCGGCACGTTCGGCCTGAGCAAAGACGTCACCGCCGAACGCGATGTCCAGGCCTCCCTGGAGGAAGCCCGCAAGGAACTGGCCGACGCCTCCCGCCAGGCCGGAATGGCGGAAGTCGCGACCGGAGTCCTGCACAACGTCGGCAACGTCCTCAACAGCCTGAACGTCGGCGCCGCCGTCATCGGCACCGCCCTGCGCACGTCCAAGGCGACGAGCCTGAGCCGGGTGTCCGACCTGATGAAGGCCAACGCGGACAGCATCGGCGACTTTTTGACCTCGGATGCCAAGGGCAAGCTGGTTCCCGGCTTCCTCGCCTCCCTGGCGCAGCACATGGTCGAGGAACGCGCCAAGCTGCTCGACGAGGTCGAGGCCCTGCGGACCCACATCGATCACATCAAGGACATCGTCTCCACCCAGCAGGCCTATGCGACCATGGCCGGCGTCACCGAGCCCCTGGCACCGGCCGAGCTGATGGAAGCCTCGATTCGCATGAATTCGTCGGCGCTGGCCCGTCATGAGGTCGTCGTCACGAAAGACTATTCGCATGTTCCTCCGGTGTGGGCCGAACGCGGCAAGGTCCTCCAGATCCTGATCAATCTCATCCGCAACGCGAAGTATGCGCTCGATGACCGCAAGTCCGGCCTGGCGCCCAAGACGATCACGTTGAAGATCGCGCGCGCCAGCGACGCCACGGTGAGCCTCACCGTGAGCGACAACGGCGTCGGCATCCCCGCGGAGAACCTGGCGAAAATCTTCAATCACGGCTTTACGACGCGCAAGCAGGGCCACGGCTTCGGCCTGCATTCCAGCGTCCTCGCCGCCAAGGAGATGGGCGGCTGCCTGACGGTCACGAGCCCTGGCGCCAGCCAAGGCGCCGCCTTCACGCTCACGCTTCCGGTCGCGCAGATCAACGCCGCCGCGGCCTAGGTCGCGCGCAAGAAAAAGATACGCGTCCAAAGGCCCCGGCTACAGCGCCTTCGCCAGCGCCACGCACCCCGCCAAATCCAGTTTCCCCGTCCCCAGCAGCGGAATCGCTTCCACCCGCCGGACCACTTTCGGGATCCACAAATTGGGCAGCCCCGCCGCGCTGAGCTTCTGCCGCACGAACTCCGGCGTCAGATCCATCGCCGACACGAGCACCAGCGACTCGCCCTTGATTTCGTCGGGCACGCCGACCACCGCGAAAACCGGCGCATCCGCGGGATCGAGCCCCAGCGCCGCCGCGAGCGCCGCTTCCACCGACGCATGCGGCACCATCTCGCCGGCCAGCTTCGAAAAGCGCGACCTTCTCCCCACGATGGTCAGGAATCCTTCCTCGTCGAAAACCGCCAGGTCCCCGGTCACAAACCAACCATCGCGAATCGCCGCCGCGGTGCGCTCGGGCTCGTGCAGATATTCGCGAAAGCGGTTCGGCCCCTTGAGCCAGAGCATGCCGGGCTCCGTCAGCTTGCGCTCCTCGCCCGTATCCGGATCGACGATGCGCGCCGCGACTCCCGGCAGCAATCGTCCCACGGATCCGATCCGGCCGCCCGGCTGGTAGCCGGCGGTCGCGGTGGTGACGGGCGGATCCGGCTGATTCACATTCGTGACCGGCGACATTTCCGTCAGGCCGTAACCCTCCTTGATCGGGATCTGGAAGCGCTCGCGAAAGCCCAGGCGCACGTCCTCCGGGAGCTTTTCCGCTCCCGCCACCACCAGCTCCAACGTGCGAAAATCCGCCGGCTCCGCCTTTTTCAGAAGCGGCCGCAGGAACGTGGGAGCGCCGACAAAAACCGTCACCCCTTCCTCGCGCACCGCCTCGATGATTTTTCGCGCATCGAGCGGGCTGGGAATGGTCACCAGCCGGCGGCCGCGCAAAAGGCAGCACCACTGCGTCACCGAAAAGCCGAAACTATGGAAAATCGGCAGACAGCCCAGCATCACGGCGTTGTCCGCCAGCACGATCATCGAGTTGAACTGGGCGCAGTTGGAAAGGACGTTCCGATGGGTCAGCACGACCCCCTTCGGCAGCCCCGAACTGCCGCTGGTGAACATCACCGCGGCTTCCTGGTCCCCGCCCCATTTCGACGCCCCGGCCCGCCGGGCCGCGACACCGCGGGGCAGCAGCCAGGCGGCCGCGAGCCAGGGCAGCAGCGCCTTTTTCCCGCCGGCCGCTTCCAATTCGCCGCGAATATCCAGCGTATGCTCGGGAAAGGGGAATTCGGGAAACCGGCTCCGCACGGCCGCGGCCGAAATGACGGTGTCGATTTCGGCCACCTCCAGGCAATGCAGCGTGGCCGCGCGGCCGGCGGTGAAGTTGAGGTTCACCGGAGTCTTGCCCGCCAGCAGGACGGCAATGTTCGCCACCGCCGCGCCGATCCCGGGCGGCAGCACGATGCCGACCCGCCCTTGGGGCACCTCGGCGCGCAGGCGCTGAGCGAGAACGGCGGCCGCGGCGAAGAGTGCCCCGGCCGAAATCTCCCGGCGCGTATCGCCGCGATCGACGATCGAAACCATTCCCGGCCGGCCAGCCAGGGCGGTCGCCACCTCCCAGCCGAGATGGCGTTCGAGCTCCGGCCGGCGGCCGAACGCTTCCGCCGTCAAGGCCAGCAATTCCTTCCGCACCCGGTCGACGGTCGCCGACTTCGGCGGGATTGGATCGCCAAACGCGACCACCACGGGGGTGGGCATGAGCCGCGGCCGCTTCCACAGGTAGCGTCGGCCGGAAAACGAGAAAATCGATCCCCAAAGGCCGTCCACCCCGACCGGCACGACCGGGACGCCCGCCTTGGCCGCAATCAATTCGAACCCGCGTTGCAGCCCCATCAATTGGCCCGTCCGTGAAATGCCCCCTTCCGGAAAGATGCAGACCACGTCGCCGCGCTTCGTCGCCGCGATCGCCTCCCGCAAGGCGCGGCCCGCCTGGCCTCGCGGCAGCACGATCGCGCCCGCCACACCAAATGCCCATTCGAAGAAAGCATTCGGCTCCGCGCCGCGATAGGCGACAAACCGGAGGGGCCGATCGCAGGCCAGCTGCAGGGCGACCACGTCCACGTAGGAAAGATGGTTGGCCACGAGCAGCGCCCCCCCTTGGGCCGGGAGCCGCTCCGGATGCAGGCGCTTGACGCGATAGAGCCCGGCCGCGACCGAGCGGGCGATCCACTCCCACAGGAGTGGGCAATACGAGATCCGCCACTTCACTTGACGCTCACACCGTGCAGCAGATCGGCGCCTTTGCCTTCCAGGAGTTTGAGCAGGGTGGCTTGCAAATCCGAGGTGTCGGGGTGATGGAGGGTGCCTTTGACGGCAATCGGCAGGGGGCAGAGCCGATAGCCCAGATCGTCCGGCTTGGACTCCAGGACGTCGAGATATTTGAGCGCGTCGGCCAGCTTGCCCCGGGCCTTCAATTCCAGGGCGGCATCCAGCGGCGCGTCGGAAAACTTCGTGCCCGGCAGGTGGGTCACGATCGCCTGGCCCTGCAGGCGAAGGTCCGGAGAAATCAACGCGAAGTCCCGGCACCACACGTCGCCATTGGGGCTCCGGGTCAGCCGGAAACTCAGCTGATCGTAGCCGATGTCCCCGACGAATTTGGCGGCGTACATGGTGGCATCGACCGTGTTCGCAAACTCCGATTTGTGGCGCTTGATCACGCTCTCGAACGTGTTGGCCACGGTGCGCAAGGCGTCGAGGGCGAGATTTCCCGCGACGGCTTTCGGGGTGACGACCGTCGCCAGGAGCTTGAAATGCCCTCCGGCGCTGGTCAGATCGCAGCCCGCGTCCGTGTTGGCGATCGCCGCCCGGGCATTTTCCCCGGTGCCGGAGCAATTCGCCGTCACGTTGAATTTTCCCTCGAGAATGTCGGCATGGGCGACGCCGATCGCCCCCAGGAAATCCTGCCCTTCCACGTTTTGCGCCTCCACATGCGCATGCCAGCTCGCCGAGGGGGTGCCGTCGTCCGCCTGCGTGATCGCCGCCGTGGCGGTGAACGGAGCGACACCGAGAAGCCGGCCCGACAGGCGGTCGAGCGAAACGCCGTCCGCATTCACGCGCATTTCCCCCTTCAGGTTCGCCGCGGTCAGTTTTCGCCACTGCCCCGAGTTGAGCGCCAGCTTGAAGTCCCCGGTCCAGGGCCACCCTTTTTTCCCCGCTTTCAGTTCGGTCGCCAGGCCGGGATGGCCGTGCGTCCCGCCGAAAAGCGCGCCGAGCGCGGCAATATCGTCGGAATTCAGCCCGGCGCCGGAAATCGTTCCCTGGACCACCGGGCCGGTCAGCCCGGCGCCGACGGCGCCGTCAAAGGCGATGACAGTCGGCGCTCGATTAGGCCCGGTCAGCGTCAGCGGCACATGCAGCTCGATCGGGGCGTCCGGCTCCCAGTCGGCGCGAATCTGCGTGGTCACGGCCGGCGGCGCAAATTTGCCCGCCGTGGTCGCCGCCAGTCCGGACACGCTCAACTTGAGCTGCACGGACCGTTTGGTTCCCCAGCTCCCGGAAACGCCCAGATCGGCGGAACCGCCCGTCAGGACGGCCGGTTGGCCCGCCCGCGCCGCCAGTACCGGCAGATCGAAATGCAGCGTGCTCTCCGCCTTGATCGGCTCGTCGGGGCCGCGGCGGCTTCCCAGGCGCAGGGATCCGTTCGCCACCTCCCCGCGGACCAGGCGCACGTGCAAACCGGTCAGTTCCATCTCCCAGCCGGCGGGAGCAAAGCTGGCGCGCACCGCGCTCTCCAGGCTCAGGCCCGCGCCCAGCGAGGTGCCCTCGATCGCGAGCGCCGCGTCGTCA
The DNA here is from genome assembly GCA_036502225.1 of Opitutaceae bacterium. Lineage (GTDB taxonomy): Bacteria > Verrucomicrobiota > Verrucomicrobiia > Opitutales > Opitutaceae > Palsa-1447. The sequence continues at coordinate 11,260 of DASXYY010000004.1, read as the reverse complement.
AAGCGCAGCGCGCCGACCGAGCGCAGCGTCAGGCCGCCGGCGCCCGCGGATCCCACGAAGCTCCCCCGCAGGGGCCCGCCGGTCAGCTCCAGCTTCGGCGCGAAGATCTGTATCCACGACGCGGGTATTTCCTGCAGATTGACGTTGAACAGGCTGCCGGCGGCGTCCGCGACCTGAAAGGCGCCGCTCTCCGGATCGAAGGCGAAAGGCTGAAGGCTGCGCAGGTTGAAGATGGGGCCGGTCGACCGGACCGCGGCCGAAAGGCGATCGACCCGCCACAGGCTCCCCCGCCTCGTCACGTCAAAGTCCGCCGACAGGCCGATCGCTCCGATCGGAGCCAGCTCCGGCCGGGCGATCTCCAGGTGGTCGCCGGTGCCCCGCAAGGCGCCGAGGATGTGCAAATCGAAGCCGCGCGGATCCGCGTCCGCCTGCCCCTGGCCCGACAGATCGAAATCGGGCAGCTGGCGCCCGAGCAGAAAGGGCGAGACATCCTCGTCGGCCAAATCCAGCCGCCAGGTACCCGAGGGCCGCTGGCCGGCGTAGGGAACGTCCGCCAAAATCGCGATCAGCGGCTTGGTCGCGCTGGAAATCACCACCGAGTAGCTTTCGCCGTCCACGCTCCGCTGTGCCCCCAAATCCGATACGATCCGGACTTCCGAGGGAAAATTCGACCCCTGCGCCGCCGCGTTCAGGCGGATGCCCAGCCGGGTGAAGGAGCGCGGCGTATCCATCGCGGCCGACAGGGCGCCTTCCGCCGTCACCAGGCTGACGGGCCCCGGCACCGGCGGCGTGGCGCTCAGTCGGAAGATAAACCGCCCCTCCTGTCCCGCCCCCAATCCTCCCCCGTTGGCCACCACATGGATCCGGGCCGGTCCCGCGCCCATGCCGGGCGGCAGGATCAAGTCTCCCTCCAAATCCGCGTTGCCCAAAGCCAGATCGAACGGCAGGCGGAGCCGCTCGAAAATCCCCCGAAATGCCGCCGGTTCCACCGCCAGCTCGGATGCGCGGGCCGTGGAGATGAGCGAGAACGCCCGCGCCCGCTCTCCTCTCGGCCGAATTCCCGTCTCGCTCAGCCAAGCCAGGGCCCCGCCCCGGGTCATCTGGCTCAAATCCAACGTCCAGCCCTTCGCGACCAGGCGGCTGACCAGAAATCGGTCGTCGAGCACCGCCGCCAGCGTAGGAAATTCCGCGTGCAGGCTCGGCACGGTCAGGACCACGCCCGGACGCCGGAGAATCAGCTGCGACACATCGGCGTCGCTGAAGCCAACGGTCAATCGCGCCACGGCGGACCCCGCCGCCTTCCGCTGCAATTCGCGCCGAAGGGCCCAGGTTTGCAGGCGCGGCGAAAGCATCGCGCCCAGCAGAAGGCCGGCCACGACAACCAAGAGGCCGGCTGCCAGGAACAAATAGCGGAGGAATTTCATGCCCCCGAAGATCCGCCGATGTTGGCGGATCAAGTCCCCACGGCAACGTCAGAGAGTCCCATCGCCTTGCGAAGGGCAGCGACGGCTACGATATAATTGTAGTTGGCCTGAACCTGATTGGTCTTGGCCTGGGTCAAGGCGACCTGGCTGGTCAGCACGTCGAGCTGGGTGGCCGATCCGACATGAAAACGCTCGTTGGCGAGCCGCAATGCCTCGGTGGCCTGATCGACCGTCTCCTTGGAGGCGGCGACGAGTTCGCGGGCCTGCTCGAAAGTCGAAAACGCCTGGCGAACTTCGACGTCGATGGAAAGCTCCTCGCTGGACTGGGAAAGCCGGTCGATCTCCCGTTGCGCCTGGGCCTGGTGCACTTTGCCTCGGGTCGTGCCGCCGTCGAAAATCGACCAATTGCCCTGCACGCCGTACATCCAGCCGTGCACGCTCGCGTTGACCGGAAAACCGAAGCTCTCGAACTGCGACGGGCTTTCGGTGAACCCACCCTCGCCTTCCCATTCATATTCGCCAAAGACCGACAACGTCGGGAGGTAGCCGCCGCGGGCCTGCTTGACCCCCTGCTCCCCGGCTTCGGAATGCTTCTGGAGGCTGCTCAACTCGGGGCGGCTCGTCCGCGCTTGCGACAGCGCCTGGTCCAAATCGAATTGGCTGGGCGTGAAGTCGAGCGTGCCCTCGACGTCCGGATCGGACGTCACTCCCGCGATGCCCGAAGGAGCGCCCAGTGATTGCCGCAACTGCTCAATCGCCACGCGATAATTATTCCGGGCCGTGATCAGATCGGGCTGCGCGTTGGCCAGCGAAACCCGGGCGCGCAGCACCTCGAAGTTCGACACCGATCCCGCCTGGAACTGGTTGCGCGTGTCGTTGAGCTCGCGCGTAAAGAGCTTCACATTGTCTTCCTGCACCTGCACCTGCTCCTTGGTGAGAATGACATTGTAAAACTTGGTGCGAACATCGAGCAGCGCCAGGTTGATCGCGGACTGCAGGTCGGCCACCGCGGCGGACCGGTTCAGGTGCGCCGCCTCCACGCCCGCGCGCACGCTCCCACCGGCGAAGACCAGCTGAGTCACTTTCACCTGGGCAACCCAGGAGTTGGTGGACTGCGGAAAGCTCTGGGAGATTTCCGATGCATTGCGCGCGTATTGGCCATTGGCCGCCACGTTGGGCAGCGCCTGCCCGGTCACCTGGGTGACCAGTCCGTCCTGCACTTGCACCTGCTGGCGCGCCTGCAGGATGGAATAATTGTGGTCCAGCGAGTAGCGAATCGCCCCGTTGATATCCAGGGGCGAAGGCAGATCGTTGGTGCCGGCAACAGCCGTGGCCGTGGCCGTCAGGGCAAGCAGCAGTGTTCGCATCATGCTTCGGCGGGTTGGAGGGAGTCCTGGCGGGGCTCTTCGAACGCGGCCTCGCGAGCCTTGTCCTTCGAGTGATCGCGTGCCACCAGCATATAGACGCAGGGCACGACAAACAAAGTGAAGACGGTTCCGATCGTCATGCCTCCGACCAGCACGCGGCCGATCGAATTACGGGCGGCGGCGCCCGGCCCGGTGACCCAGGTCAGCGGCAAGTGTCCGCAGATCGTGGCCAGGCTGGTCATGAGCACCGGACGCAGCCGGGTCATCGAAGCTTCGTGAATGGCTTCCAGCTTGTTCTTGCCCGTCAATTGGAGCTTGTTCGCGAATTCGACGATCAGGATGCCGTTCTTGGCAATCAGTCCGACCAGCGTCACCAGCCCCACCTTGGAGAAGATGTTGAAGGTCGTCGTGAACGCGTTGGTCCAATAGGGGATGTTCGGATTCGGCATCCGCAGGAACATGAAGATGCCGGCGCCGAACAGCGCAAGCGGCACCGAACCCATGATGATGATGAACGGATCGGTGAAGCTGTTGAACTGCGCCGCCAGAACGAGGAAGATCAGGATGAGCGCCAGGCCCATCATCTGCCAGAACTGGCCCGAGCCACCCTCACGCCGCAATTGGCGGGATTCGCCCATGTAATCGACGCGAACGCCCTTCGGCAGAATCTGCGCGGCGTCCTTGTCCAGGAAGTCGAGGGCGGCGCCGACGCCCTGGCTCGGAATGCCCTGCAGGACCACTGAGTTGAGCTGCTGGAAGCGGTTCAGCGATCGCGCCACGACCGAGTCCTTGACGGTCGCAATCGTATCCAGCGACACCAAGGTGCCGTTCGGACCCGTGACATAGATGTGCTTGAGTTGGTCGGGGTTCAGGCGCTGGTCGCGCTTGACCTGCGGGATCACCTTGTAGCTCCGTCCCGAAATATCGAAGAAGTTGATGTAGTTGCCGCCCATGGCGGTCGCCAGGTCGTTGCCGACCTGCTGCAGGTTGACTCCCAGCATGGCGGCCTTGTTGCGGTCGATCACCACTTCGGACTGCGGCTGGTCGATGTGCACGTCCACGATCGGCGGGAAGTAAAACTGCCGGGCCTTCATCGCGTCCGCGGACAGCTTCTTGGCGAGCGGCAGAAGCTCGTCGTAGTCCCCGGTCGAGGAGATCACAAATTCAACCGGATAGTTGTCGGCGCCCGGAATCGCCGGCGGAGGCGTCGCGAAGAGTTGCACGTCCGGAATGGCCATGATCTGCGGCGCGACCTGCTGATTGATCTGAAAAATATTCCGATGCCGCTCGCTCCACGGCTTCACGACCATGCCGGCGATGAAGAAGGTGGGGCTTGTGATCTGGAAGGTGAAGTCCGTCTCCGGAATGGAACGGAAAACGTGATCGATCTGCGCCGCCGACGGCCGCAGCTGATCCAAGGTCGAGGCGGCCGGCGTCAGGCCGAAGCCGAAGATGACGCCTTGGTCCTCCGTGGGCGCCAACTCGGTGGGCGCGTGGGAAATCATGAACAGGCCAACCACGCCCAGAATGATCCACACGACATAGACATAGCGGCGGCAGTCCAAAATGATCGCCAGCACGTTGCCGTAGGTGGTCCGTATGCGGGCAAATGCGTGATTGACGACGCCGGCAAAACCCCGCTCGTCGTCGCCCGCTCGCAGCAACTGTCCGCACATCATCGGCGACAAGGTCAGCGCGACGATGCCCGAGATGCACACCGTGCCGGCCAGCGTGAACGCAAATTCGCGGAAGAGCGAGCCGGTCAGACCGCCCTGAAGACCGATGGGCGCATAGACCGCGGCCAGCGTGATCGTCATGGCGATGATCGGCCCCACCAGCTCGCGGGCGCCGTGAAGCGCCGCCATCAGACGCGTTTCGCCCAAGGCAATGTGCCGCTCGACGTTTTCGACGACGACGATTGCGTCGTCGACGACGAGTCCCACCGAAAGCACGATGGCCAGCAGCGTCATCAGATTCAGCGTGAAGCCGAAGATCTGCATCAGAAAGACACCGCCGATCAGCGAAATCGGGATCGCCACCACCGGCACGATGACCGAACGCAGCGAACCGAGGAAAAGGAAGATCACGCAGACGACGATCAGCAGGGTCACCTCCAGGGTGTGGAACACGTCGCCGATCGCGGCGTGGATGTAGGCGGTGCCGTCATACGCCACCTTGCCCTCCATGCCGACCGGCAGATCGTGCACGATGGATTTCATCTCCGCGTTCACGCGGTCGATGACGTCCAGCGTGTTGGCGTTGGGCAGCGGGAAGATGCCCATGAACACGGCGGTCTCGCCGGAGAAATGCACTTCGGTGTCGTAGTCCTCGGCGCCCAGCACCACGTCGGCGATGTCCTCCAGGCGCACGATGGCTCCGCCTTGCTGGCGGACCACGAGCTGCTTGAAATCGTCCGCCGACCGCAGGTCGGTATCCGCCGTCAGATTGACCGACATCAGATTGCCCTTGGTCTGGCCGAGCGCGGTCAGGTGATTGTTGGCGGACAGCGCGGTCGCGACCTGCGACGGGCTGATGTTGAGCGCCGCCATGCGGTCGGGCTTCAGCCAGATGCGCATCGCGAACGTCCGCGCGCCCAGAAGCTCGGCCTGCTGCACGCCCGGAATCGCCGACAGCCGCGGCTGAACGGCGCGGACCAGGTAGTCGGTGATTTCGTTCTGCTGAAGCACCTTCGAGGTGAAGCTCAGATAGGCCGCCGCGAACTGGCTGTCGGCCGATTCGATGTCGATGACCGGAATCTGTGCCTCGGCTGGGAGCAGATTGCGCACTTGGTCGACCTTGGAGGTGATCTCGGCAAGCGCCCGGTTGGAATCGTAGTTGAGCTTGAGCCGGGCCGTGATCGTCGAGATGCCCTGCGAGCTCTGCGATTGCAGATAATCAATGCCGTCGGCGGCGGCGACCGCCTGTTCGAGCGGCGTGGTGATGAATCCGCGCACGAGCTCGGGGCTCGCGCCGACGTACACGGTCGTGATCGTGATCGAGGCGTTGTCGCTCTTCGGCCATTGGCGGACGTTCAGCGTGAAATACGCCTGCACGCCCGCGATGATGATCAGGAAGCTGACGACAAGCGCCAGCACCGGCCGGCGTACAAAGAGGTCGGTGATATTCATGGCCGGCTACGGCTTAGGTGTCGTTGGGTTTCGGGGCGAGCTGGGCGTCGGGGGCCAGCGCGTTGTTGACCACGACGGAGATGCCGGGCTGCAGCTTGAACGCTCCGGACGTGATCACCTGATCGCCTTCCTCCAGGCCCTTGGTCACGGCAACAAAGTCGCCCTTGGTGGTGCCGAGGCGGACGAACTTCTGGACCGCCTTGCCGCCCTCGATCACAAAAACGGAATCGCCATAGGGAGCGTAGAGCACGGCCGTCTGCGGAATCGCGATGACCGTGTCCTTTTCCGGCAGCACCACGCTCAGGTCCACGAACAGACCGGGCCGAAGCTTGCCGTCCGCATTTTCGAGCGTCGCCTGGACGTGAATGTTGCGAGTGGCGGCGTCGATGTCGGGATTGATGGTCGTGATCTTGCCCTCGAATTTCTGGCCGGGGAACGCATCGCACGTCAGGTCCACCGGAAGGCCCGAAGCCACTTGGCTCAATTGGTCCTGCGGCAGAAAGAAGTCGGCGTAAATCGGGTTCAGCGCCTGAAGGGAAACGATCGGATCGCCGGCCTTGAGCGTCTGCCCCAAGTCGACCTGGCGAATACCGAGCTTGCCGGCAAACGGCGCGCGGATCGTCTTCTTGTCGATCACGGCCTGGATGTTGGCCACCTGCGCCACATCCTGCTGCTCGGTCGCCTGGTCCGTATCCAGTTGCGACTGGGAAATCGTGTTATTTTCCAGCAATTGATGCGAACGGCGCAAATTCACCTGCGCCAGATTGAGCGCGGCCTTCGCGGCGGCGAGCTGCGCCTGTTCCGGGCCCACATCCATCTGCACGAGGAGGTCGCCCGCCTTCACCGAAGTACCGGGCTGGAAATTGATCCCGACGACCGTGCCGTCGAGCTGCGCCGAAACGATCACACCCTGCACCGCCGTCAGCGACCCGACCGAGGTGAGGGTCGGCTGCCACGTTTCGGAGTGCAACGTCATCGCCGTAACCGGGGTCGGCGGCATCGCCTGGTGCGACATGTCCGCGATGAGCGTATGAATCATCGAGGCGAACACGAAACCGATGCCGCCCACGAGGACGACGATTGTCACCAAAGTGACAAATAACCTTTTGATCATGGCTGGGAGGAAGCTGGCGTTATTGAGGACTCGGACGCGTCAAGTCGAGGTGAACCGCCGCCACACGGTTCGGTGGAAGTGGAATGAGGAGGCAAAATTTTAGCGAGCAGGCTGACCAGCGTTTTGCGTTCCGGTTCGCTGAGCGGCGCCATCAGGCTGGCCGCCATCCGAAAATGGCCCGGCAAAATGCGGATCAGGAGCTCCTGGCCCTTTTCCGTCACCCGTACGGACATCATGCGCCGATCCGTTGGCGCGGGATCGCGGCGGACGAATCCGTCGCGCTCCAATGTGTCCACCAATCCGGTCATCGTGGCGCGCGTGACGCCCGAAACCTCGGCGAGTTCGGCGGGTGTTCGCGAAATCGGGACATTGTGCTCCTTGTCCCACAGCTGCATGAGCACGTAGAAGCGGCCGCAGGAGATGCCATGCGCTCCCAGCGACTGTTCGCGCGCCGAAAACAATTCGTCGGCGGCGCGAAGCAAATGGAGGAAAGCGTCGGTGGCTGACGGATCCAGGTCAGGATACTGCCGCGCGAGCGCCTCGAGGCACTCGTACCGCGGCAATTTCTTGAGCATCAGGTATGGCATCAGCAGATAAGGCTCCTAACTATTAGGCAACTAACCGAAAAATCAAGCCCCCAAAAACGTCCGGACGCTGGAATTTTACAGCGTCTTGGCGACGGCAACCAGATTTTCGGCGGTGATTCCCAACTCGCGGAAAACTTCCGGCGCGGGCGCACTCATCCCAAAACGATTGATTCCAACAATTTTGCCTTCCAGCCCCACGTATTTGCGCCACAGGTCCGGAACGCCGGCTTCGATCGCGACGCGCTTGCGGCATGACGACGGCAAAATGCCCTCGCGATACTCATCGGACTGCTGGTCGAACCGCAGGAAACTGGGAACCGACACGACGCGCGTGCCCGCGCCCAATTGTTTTGCGGCTGCCACCGCCAATTGTACTTCGCTGCCGGCCGCCAAGAGAATGCGCTCGAGCGGCGCCGTTTCCTGCACCGCAATGTAAGCCCCCTTGAGAACGCCCAGACGGCGCTCGTTGACCGGAATGTCCACGAGGTCCGGCACCGATTGGCGCGTCAGCGCCAGCAGGGTGGGCCCGTGCGTGTTTTCGATCGCGGCAGCGAACGCTCCCGCTGTCTCCTCGGCATCGGCCGGGCGAATCACATCGAAGCCTGGAATCAGCCGCAGGGCCGAAACCGTTTCCACCGGTTGGTGGGTCGGTCCATCCTCGCCCACGCCGATGGAATCGTGCGTGTAAATATAGATGACCGGAAGGTGGGAGAGCGCGGCCAGACGCATCGGCGGGCGCGAGTAGTCCGCGAAAACGAGAAACGTCGCGCACGAGGTGCGGAAGAGCCCGTCATAGGCGATGCCATTGTTGATCGCGGCCATCGCGTGCTCGCGAATGCCATAGCGAATATTGCGGCCCGCGCGGTTGCTCGGATCGAAGTCCTTGTCCGCCGCAATGTAGTTGTACGTCGAACCGTGCAGATCGGCGCTGCCCGATACGAGCAGCGGAACGGCCGAGGCCACTGGCTGCAGGATATCGCGGCCCGCCGCACGGGTGCCGCTCATCTTCGCGTTCGGCGGAAAGGCCGGAATCTTTTCGAGCAGCGAAGCCGCCGTGACCGGCTTGTCCGCGGAATCGAGCAGCGAGGCCTTTTCGGGATTCGCGCCGCGCCAAGCGGTGAAGGTGGCGTGCCACTTCTTGCCCCCGCGGAGGAGCTTCTTCTTGTGCGCGGCGAAATACTCGCGAACCTCGGGGCTCACGAAGAAATGCTGATCGGCCGGCAGGCCCAGGTTCTTGCGGGCCTCGTCGGCGAACTTCGCGCCGCCTTCGCCGTGGGCCTTCTGGGTGCCCTGCACTTCGGCGATGCCCTTGCCGATGATCGTCTTGATGATGATCAACTGCGGGCGGCCCGACTCCGATCGCTTGGCCTTGTTGAACGCCTTGAGGAACGCGGCCATGTCGTGACCGTCGATCTTCTGCACGTCCCACTCGAGCGCCTTGAAGCGCAGCGCCGTGTTTTCGCTCTGCGTCTTGTCCGCCATCGCGTCGAGCGTGACGTCGTTCGAGTCGTAAATCAGGATCAGGTTGTCGAGCTTCTGGTGCCCGGCGAAGGCGATCGCCTCGTTGGCGACGCCTTCCTGCATGCAGCCGTCGCCCGCCAGCGCGACGACGTGATAATCAAAAATCGCGTGCTCCGGCGTATTGAACCGCGCGGCCGCCATCTGGCCCGCCACCGCCATGCCGACCGCGTTGCCCACGCCCTGGCCGAGGGGGCCGGTGGTCGCCTCGACCCCGGGAGTGTCGCGGAATTCCGGATGACCGGGAGTCTTGCTCCGCAGCTGGCGGAAGCGCTTCAGCTCGTCCAGGGGCAAATCGTAGCCGCTCAAATGCAGCCACGAATAAAGAAACATGCTGCCGTGTCCGGCCGATAGGACAAAACGGTCGCGGTTCAGCCAGCGCGGCTCGTCCGGATTGTGGACCAGCGCATAGCCAAAGAGAACCGCGCCCACTTCGGCGCATCCGAGCGGCAATCCCAAATGGCCGGAATTGCACGCATGTACCGCATCGATCGCCAGGCCCCTCGCCTGGGTTGCGGCCTGGGACAGAACGTCGGTGGGGAGAGGCATGACTTACGCCGTGGCTACTTCCGTCCGCTTTTCGCGTTCCTTGATCGCCACCGCGGCCTTGCCGGTGCGGTTGCGCAAATAGTACAGGCGGGCCTTCATCGGCTCCGACTCGCGATCGATCTCAATCTTGTCGATGTTCGGCGAATTCACCGGAAACACGCGCTCGACGCCCTCGCCGTAGCTGATGCGGCGGACGGTGAAGGTCTCGTGAATCCCATGGCCCTTGAGCGCGATCACGATGCCCGAGAAAATCTGAATACGCTCCTTGTCGCCCTCGCGCACCTTGGTGTGCACGCGGACGCCGTCGCCGACTTTGAACGGCGGAGTGTCGGTTTTCACCTGCGCGGAGGTGATTTCTTTGATGATCGGATTCATGGCGATGGCTTTATGTGAGTAAATCGGGACGGACCTGCTGAGTCTTTTCCCTCGATTTCGCGAGCCGCCACTTCTCGATCTCGGCATGGTTGCCGGAAAGCAGAACTTCCGGCACGGACATGCCCCGGAATTCGGCGGGACGTGTGTATTGAGGAAAGTCGAGCAGCTTGCGGTTGAAGGATTCGTGCGTCAACGACTTTTCCTCCCCCAAAACCCCCGGGATATATCGGCTCAACGCGTCGATGACGACTGCGGCTGGAAGCGTCCCGTTGGTAAGGACATAGTCACCAATGCTGATCTCCTGATCGACGACCGAATCGCGGATCCGCTGGTCGATGCCTTCATAATGCCCGCTCAGCAGCACCAGGTGCGTTTGTTGGGAGAGTTCCTCGGCGATCGCCGGCGAAAGCGGCGTGCCATCCGGAGTCAGGTAAATGCGCCGGCACCCCGGGCTCTGCACCTCCTCGATTGCCGCAAACACGGGTTCCGGCTTGAGCACCATTCCCGCCCCGCCCCCGAATGGGCGGTCATCCGCCGTCCGATGCTTGTCCGTCGCCCAACGGCGCAAATCGTGGACGCGCACGTCCACCAGTCCCACGGAAATCGCCTTGCCTAGGATGCTCTCGGCCAGAAAGCCGTCGAGCATGCGAGGGAACAGGGTAAGGACGTCAATGCGCATACCCGCTTCATTCCCTCGAAAACGAACGAGCCGACGCGAGCGATCAGCTCGCGGTCGCTTCGCCAGGGGCGGCGGCCGCACGGCGCGCGCGCTTGATCATCGCGTGCAGCGTGTCAGTCGGCTTCGCGCCCTTGCTCACCCAGTAATCCACCCGGGCCAGATCGACCTTGACGGGATTGCCCTTCGAGCGCGGATCATAGGTTCCCAGCACTTCCACCGGGGCGCCATCGCGGCGCGAGCGCGCCTCGGCGACGACCACACGATAATGCGGCTGATGGGTGGTCCCGATGCGGGTGAGACGAATCTTGAGTGCCATGGAAAGAGAAAAGCCGGTTAATGCACAGATTCCCGAGCCCCCTGTCAAGTAGAAGCAGCAGTTGGGATAGGGGTAGGGACAGGAATGGAACCTGCCCCTCCCTCCGAACCGGACGTGCGGAACTACCGCATCCGGCTCTCCGGTTGAAGAGTGCCCGTTAAGGGACTGGAAGTGACGCGCGCCAGAGTTGCTCCAGGCTGAGC
>DASXYY010000003.1:0-157042 GCA_036502225.1 Opitutaceae bacterium | reverse complement strand
CAACCGGCTTTCATGATGTGACGGGCGGTGTGTACAAGGCCTGGGAACGTATTCACGGCGCCGTAGCTGATGCGCCATTACTAGCGATTCCAGCTTCATGTCGTCGAGTTGCAGACGACAATCTGAACTGGGCCCGGTTTTGGGGGATTTGCTCCAGCTTGCGCTCTTGCTTCCCTTTGTGCCGGGCATTGTAGTACGTGTGCAGCCCTGGCCGTAAGGGCCATGCTGACTTGACGTCATCCCCACCTTCCTCCTCGTTGAAGCGAGGCAGTCTGTCCAGAGTGCTCCCAGTTAAGGGGTGGCAACAGGACACAGGGGTTGCGCTCGTTGCGGGACTTAACCCAACATCTCACGACACGAGCTGACGACAGCCATGCAGCACCTGTGCAAGCTATCCTTGCGGATTCGTCACCCTTTCAGGCTTCTACTACTTGCATGTCAAGGCCAGGTAAGGTTCTTCGCGTTGCATCGAATTAAGCCACATACTCCACCGCTTGTGCAGGCCCCCGTCAATTTCTTTGAGTTTTAACCTTGCGGCCGTACTTCCCAGGCGGCGCATTTAACGCGTTAGCTTCGCCACGAAAGGGGTCGATTCCTCTCACAGCAAATGCGCACCGTTTAGGGCCAGGACTACCGGGGTATCTAATCCCGTTTGCTCCCCTGGCTTTCGTGCCTCAGCGTCAGGAATTGTCCAGAGACTCGCCTTCGCCACTGGTGTTCCACTTGATATCTACGCATTTCACTGCTACACCAAGTATTCCAGTCTCCCTTCCAATCCTCTAGCCGGATAGTATCCGACGCAGTTTCCGGGTTAGGCCCGGAGATTTCACGTCAGACTTACCCGACCGCCTACGCACCCTTTACGCCCAGTGAATCCGAACAACGCTTGGGACCTCTGTATTACCGCGGCTGCTGGCACAGAGTTAGCCGTCCCTTCCTCTTTCGCTACAATCAGCTCACGACATGTTAGATCGTAAGGTTTGTTCGCAAATGACAGGGGTTTACGAGCCGAAGCCCTTCATCCCCCACGCGGCGTCGCTCCTTCAGGCTTTCGCCCATTGAGAAAAATTCTCGACTGCTGCCACCCGTAGGTGTCTGGACCGTGTCTCAGTTCCAGTGTGACTGGTCGTCCTCTCAGACCAGCTACCCGTCTTAGCCTTGGTGAGCCGTTACCTCGCCAACTAGCTGATAGGCCGCGAACTCCTCGATTAGCGTCAGGCCTTGCGGTCCCTGACTTTAGTATGCCGCTCATGCGAGCAGCAACCACATGCGGTATTAATTCGCCTTTCGACGAGCTATTCCACACTAAAAGGTAGATTGTTCACGTGTTACGCACCCGTTCGCCACTGAACTTCAATCCGCTTGCGCTTCATAAAGTCCCGTTCGACTTGCATGTCTTAACCACGCCGCCAGCGTTCATTCTGAGCCAGGATCAAACTCTCCGAAAAGAATTCAGAGAAATAAGAACCTAGTGATTCTTTGAACTACTGAACTATTCCGACTTCACTTCCGAAGAAGATCCGCCGGACATTTTATAGAATTTTGATTGGGGGTCCCAATCAATCGCACAAAGTAAATTTCAAAGAGCTTCCCTTTGGGGGAAAGATGTTCAGCAAGAACTTTTCTGCCGTGCTCGTCAATAGCTTTTCGAAAAATCTTTCGACGGAATCTTCGAAAACAATCTGACGCGGAAAGAACAGGTTTTGCCTCCCTTTTCGGGTACCGCGCACCGATCAATTTCGGCGGGTATACTTGCGAAGGGAGGGGGAACATGGACCACATGCCCCACCGCTCAAGCCTTTTTTGGATATTTCGTGACGATTTGCGGTATGGCCTGTGGTCTAATAACTTAGACGATATCTTCCGCCGCCAAAATTCGCCGCAGCACCGGCCGGATCTTACGCGCCAGGCGCTGGTTCGCATATCCCACCCACGCCACGGGGGAAATCGTGTCGAGCGGCACCCTGACGGGCCCGCCCAGCGGATGCTCCACCACCCCGCCGGCGGCCCGCAGAATGAGCTCGGTGCAGATGTCGTAGGGATGGCAGACGAGCGCCGAAGTGACGCCCAGCTTGCGATTCACGAGGGGACGGAGGTCGCCGATGAAGCGGTCATGGCCGACGAGCAACTCGTGAATCTGCCCGCCCGTCGTCGTGTATTGATCCTCGAATACGAGCGGCCCCTGCCCTTTATCGTCTCCATATAGCTCGCGCCATAGGCGTTCTTCGATTCGGGCCGTGAGCTCCTTGCCCTCGGGGAAAAATTTTACGAGCGAAGCGAACCCGTGCCGGCAGTGATCGGCCTGCGAAGGGCGCGGGGCGATTTTCCAAGTCTGCCCCGAGTGAAGCTCAACGGCCGTTCCAAACGTGGAAGCGGCGCCCCGCCGCTCCGAGCGATCCAAAATACCGGACCATTGTTCGACCGTCCCCTGGTTGCTGGTGGGAAGCTCCGTCATCACGGCAACAAACACATTCTGCAGATTCGTCTTCTCCCCTCTCTGCACCGCAATTCCCGCCAGCCCCCAGGCCGGCCGCTTGTCATACATCAGATTCCGAGTCCCATCGATGGGGTCCAAAATGCACTTGAGGCGCGTGCTCCCGACCGGAGTCCCCAGAGGAAAGGTCAACGGCTCATCCTCCTCCACTCCTTCCATCACCACCTGCACCGGCCAAGCCGCCGGCCAATGGGCTTCGAACCATTCGACGATGGCCTCCTCGCTGATGCGGTCGATTTGATAGATCGTGTCCGCGGCCGTAACGGCAGCGACCTGGGTGAGGCGGGCTTCGCCGCGGCGCCGGGCCTTGATCAGGGTCTGGCGAAGATGGATGCCCAAGTCGCAGAGCAGGTGGCGGATGCGACTGGGGGAAAAAGAAAGCCCACCGGATTTCGGCGGGCTCGGTCTGCGTTGCGGAGGCATATCGTTGATCGATCCGCCTTCGCCGGTGGCTTCGGCGGATGACGCTTCCGATTCGGAAGCGTCACTTCTGCCACGTGCGCTTCTTGTGGCGATTCGCCTTCAAGCGCTTCCGGCGCTTGTGCTTGTTCATCTTCAGCCGACGCTTCTTCTTGAGATTACCCATGAGTGTAGCTGGTCAGCTTGCGGCGCCCGGCATCCGCTGTAAAGCCCGAACTGCCGCCAGTCGGCGGCCCCTGGCTGGGCGTCATGAAAAACGCTCGAGCGGGTGTTCTCCTTTCCAACTATATTGGCGCCGAACGCGAAGTCAGACCCGCATCCAGACTAAACGAGATCGAACGGAGCTGGCGGGAGCTCCGGTCAAACGTGCGGCCGCTTTCCGGTAAATATCCAATTGGGCATCATAGCGACGGGAGTCCGGTTCGCCTCGGACCGTTTTGAAGTCCACCACCTCGACCGACACGATCTGCCCGTCCGCCGTGCGCCGTACGATCACCCGGTCGAACGTGCCGCTGTACCAGGCCGAGCCTTCCGTCATTTCAAAGGAGCGCTCGCGCCAGACTTCCACCGCCCCGTCTGGCTTCTCCCAAATCGCCCGGTTGGTCTCGTCCCGCAGGCACCCTTCCGCGGCGGCCAGGGCCTCCGGCCAGGCGAGCTCTTCGCGACGCCAGCGGGCGGCGAGCGCTTCGCGCTGTTCTCGATCCGCCCATTCCACGTCTGCCAGCAGGGAGTGAACCGCGCTCCCAAAATCCGCGGCGGTGGGACCCGCCAAAGCAAACGCTCCGTCCAGCGCGAAGCTCCCGCCGGCTTCGCCCGAAGGCCGGTGGGCGACCAATCGGGGCGCGCCGAACACTCCCGCGACGGGTTGCAGGGCCGGCGCGGGAGGCTCCGCCTCCTCTTTCGCGACCGTTTGAAACCATTGTGGGTCTCCAGCCTGCCAGACTCCATTGAACGCCTGCCCGCCGACCTGCACCGCAACCGGATTCGATCCCAGCGTATCAGCGAGCAGCCGATGATAGTTGTTGGATACCGAATTCGCCTTCACGGGTTCGGCGATCACATACAAACCGCGCTTGGCCCGGGTTAGGGCGACATAGAGCACGGCCAGAAGCTCATAGCATTTCGCGGCCTTTTGCCCCTCGACCAAGTCCCGCATCACCGGATCCGTTTCCGAGAACAGCCTGTTCGGCATATCCAGGATCCACTCCACCTGGCGCGACGGATCCCGCTTCACCCCGAGCCCGTCGCCGGCTTCCAGCAGGCTGTTTCTCTTGAGATCGGGCACCACCACCATGTCGAAACCGAGGCCCTTGGATTTGTGCACCGTCATCACTCGAATCACCGCGGCGCTTTCCGGTTCCCGCAGGGAGTATTGCTCCATGAATTCAACGAACTCGGAGGCGCTGCGGCCCCCGCTCTCGTCGAACTGGGCCGCCGCTCCCACAAATTGGCGGGCGCGCTCGGCGTTAAACCGGTCACCCGCCGGAAAACTGGGCGCAAGTTCCGCCAGCAGCGCGGCCAGCGCCCGAGCATAACCTTCCCGCTGCAATTGCCCCAGCAGACCCGTCGCCAAACCATCCGGCGTTGACCAGCCGCGGGCATCCATCCAGGCCGCGAGCGGCGGACTCATGCGCGCGTGCTGCCAGGCCATCTGATCCCCCGGATGCTCAGCCGCCTGGACGAGCGCGAGCAGCGCCGATCCCACCGGATTGTCGGTGCAAACGTGGAGATCGGCGTCCTCGACCGCGGGCAGGCCGCCTTCCTGCCGCAGGTATTCCGCGAGTTCCTTGGCGTGGTTGTTGCTTAGAACCAACACCGCGCACGACAAGCCCCGCTCCACGGGATCGATCTCCAACAGCAGGTCCAAGGTGCATTTCATTCGTGCCGGCTGATCGTCGGCCAGCAGCAGAACGGCCTGGCCCGACAGCTCGGGGCGCGCGCTCGAATGGTCGCGCCATTCCGCATTCCACCCCTCGCTCGCCGGCCCTTTGAACAATTCGGTCATCACATCGTCGCGCCCGAAAACGGCATTGACGAAATCGATGATCGGCGGAGCCGAACGCCACGATTGCAGCAGCGGCTCCTCGGCGATCGTTCCGGGCTGCGCCCCGTTGTACTTGGCCAGAATCTCCCCGAAGAGCCGATGATCACCCTGGCGCCAGCCATAGATCGCCTGCTTCACGTCGCCTACGCAAAAAAAAGTCCGCGCGCCGGTGGGATCCGTAATCGCCTCGTCGATCAGATTCTCAAGCACGGACCATTGGCCGAAACTCGTGTCCTGAAATTCATCCAGCAGCCAATGGTCGATGCCTCCGTCGAGCCGATAGTCGATCGCGAGGCGGCCGTCCTCCGGAATCGATTCTCCCGCCGCCAGCAGGGTCGTGGGTTCGAGCAGCCGCTGGATGTCCGAAAACGTCAACCGCCCGCCCCGGCGCACGGCCTCGTGATAGAACGATTCGTAGTTTAGCAGGATCTTCTGGATCCCCTGCGTGATTGTGATCCGCCGCTGATATTCCTGTGCGGCCACATTCAACGACAGGTCCGCGACCGCCTGCGAGGCCTCCTGATCCAATGCCTGCACCGTGCGCTCAAATTTCAGCTCGGCGGTTCCGTGCCGCAGGCCGTCCGCCACATACAGGGTTTTCTTAAGCACGTACTCCAAGGGTCCGGAGATCGGAACCCCTGCCGTCCATTCCTGAATCGCATCGCAGAAATCCAGCCAGCGTTTTTGGAGTTTGGGATCGCGCGAGGAATTCTTCGCCCAGTCCCGCAAGGTCTGCAGCGCGGTTGAAATGTCCTTCGGCGCGCGGCCCCAGAGGGGGCCGTCCGGCCAAATTCGCCGGGGATCGCCCCACAGGCCCTGCGCGGACGCGGACAGGAAAATCTGGTGATGCTCGTTGAGGTATTTATCCAAGCGGACTGCGAGCTTCTTTTCCTCGGCGCCCATGGTCGCCTGCTTGAACGCCTCGATGAATTCGATTTGCGCCGCCTGCAGCCCTCCGTGCGCCCGGCTATACATCCGCCGCAGCACCCGTCGCCGCTCGAGGATCGCGGCGTGCTCCTGCAACAGTTCGAAGTCGCCCGTCAATCCGAGCTCAAACGGGAACCCTCTCACAATCTGCCCGAAGAAGGCGTCGACGGTGCTCAGCCGGAGCTTCGGCATCGAGTCGATCATTCGCCGCAACAAGGGCAAATGTGTGGCCGGCCGCTCGTCGGCGAGCTCCGCAAGCCGGTCCACGATCTGGTCAAAGAATTCCCCCGCGGCCTTCCGGGTGAAGGTCAGCGCGACGATCCGCTCCGGTTCGGCGCCTGCCTCCAGGAGTTTCACCACGCGCTCGGTGAGCCGGTAGGTTTTTCCCGACCCCGCTGAGGCGCGAATCATCAAGTGGCGAGTCGGGATCAAGGCACTCCTCTCCAGCGCACGCTATCCGCTGCGCCATGGTGAAAGAGGGCGGCAAAGGGATCGCGATCCGAATCCGATTCCTCGTTCGGAGGCCAAAACTCACCGGATCGGATCGCCTCGCAGACCGCGACGGCGCACGCCATCGCCGAGGACTGCAGATCGAGGGAATACGGCTCCCACAGTTCAATCGACGAGGCGCTTACCGCCTTCGGCAGATTGATGTAGCCGCAGGCTTGCAGGTCGGGAAATTCGGCGGCGAGCGCGTGCCGATAAAGCGGCAGCTGCAGATCCTTCCACACCTTGGTTTTCCCATTGTCGGTCCAGACGGCGAACGATCGCGGCGTTTCGTTGCGCCGGACTCCCCGCAAGTGGGCATCGGCTGGAGCCAACGGATCGTCGGAAGTCTTGTAGTCGAGCACCCGCACCGCGCCGCTTTCGCGATGGCGGTCAATGCGGTCGATTTTCGCGACGATCGTGATGTCAGCGATTTGGAATTCGAACTTTCGTTCGACCGCCTCGATCCGCCAGCCGCTCGCCTGCTCCAGCGCGTGGATTTGCGCCACCCGGCGCAGCCTTTGCCGCGCGGACTCCACCTGGACGATGAGCGGCAGCGAAAGCTCTCCGCCATAAGTCGCGCGCATTTCCTCGTCCAGCCGCGTGAGCAGGAAATTCTCAAAAATCTTCGGATCGGTGCATTCGCGCAGCCCGGCCTCCTCCCCCATCGATTGCAGCGCGGCGTGGCACAACGTGCCGAAATCCATCGCGTTCAGTTCGCTCTTTCCTGCGTCGACCGCTTCCATCCCCAAGCCCCGCCGCAGATAAAATCGGAAGGGGCAGTCGAGCCAATCCTTCAGCGCGGTGACGCTGAGCCGCGACGGGAACCCCTCCATCGGCCGGCCGGGCTCCAACTGCCACGCCCGCGTCCAGGGACGCGGATCGCCGGCCGGCGGCAGCGCCCGAAATAATTCCCGCACGCGCGCAGGCAGTTCGCGGTCCTCGCAGAGGAACAGCAGACGCGACGGCTTGATCGGATCCCCCTGCGCGGAGGATCGCCCCACCAGAATATCGAGGCGGCCCACGCTCGACCGGCTCTGTGCGAACGCGCGCAGCAAATAGGCATCGCGGGCCAGTCGATCGGCGTCCGTCTTGAGGCCCAGCCGAATTCGAAGGGCCTGGGGGAGAAAGGAGTCCCCGCCAATCCGCGACGGGACCGCCCCCTCGTTGAGGCCGGCGATCACGAGGTGGGGCGCGTTTTCCCACAACAATTCGATCCAGCCTTGGATTTCCACCGCACCCGGCGGCTTGTCCAGCGGGCGGCGCGATTCGCCGAATAGCCGCAGCGCCAAATCCCACCAATCGGCGGGCCGAAAATCCGTTCGCCGCTCCCCCTCCCCGCAAGCCCGCACCCACTCCATCCAGACGGACGCCGACTCCGCGATGGCGGCGTCACGGCGCCCGCTGAAGATTTCGGCGAGCAGCCGCGAGACTCCTTCGGCAAATCCCGCGTTGCGCGCCAACTCGCGCAGATCGCCGAGCGCAGCCAGCCCGGGCACGAGCATCGAACGCATCGGCACATCCGGGGCGTGCCGCCGGGCGGCGTCCAAATCCGACGGCAGATGTTTCGCCCGCAGTTCGTCGAGCCCCGCCATCCATTGGGCGGCAACGAACTGGCTGGGACCGATGCGTCGCCGGAGATATTCGAGTATGTCCACACAGCGCCCGGTGGCCTCAACCGAATCGAAGGTCCCTTCCCGCACGAAATCCGCCAGACAGCCGACCAGATGATAGAAGCTTTCGGTTCGGCGCAGGCGCCCCTCCGGGTTGAAGGACGGAATTCCGGCCCCGGCCAGAGCATGCTCGAGCGGCGGAACGATCTCCGCATCGGGGCAGCCCACGGCCAGCGCGGCGCGGTTTTCGCCGTAAAGTTTTGCGGCCGACGCGACGGCTTCCGCCTGCGCGGCCGGATTCGCCAAGAGGCGCACCTGCTGGGCAAAATCCGCCCAAGGCAGCGGCCGCCGGTTCCAGCGGTCGGCAATCGGGCGTCCCCAGGCGTCGAAGTTCTCCCGTTCGGATTCGGGCGCGGCCACGACCACCTTCACGTCAGGACCGGTCGACGCTCCTGCGATCACGGTCAGCGCGTTGAGCGCCAGCGGCACCGGATCCGGCAACGCGAGCAGCACAATCCGTTCGGTGCCGGATGGCACCGCCGGCCTTGCGGCCACCCGGATCTTCGCGCTTTGGGGGTCAATGCGGCCGTCCTCGGCCAGCTGCGCATCGTAGAGCCCTTCCAGGTCCGCCAGGTGCCGCCAGCGAACCCGCTCGGGGAAATCTTCGACTTCAGCCGCTTGGCGTGCCACATCGCCGCAACGCAATCCCTGTTCCGCGATCTCCGACTGCAAATTGAGCAATTGCTGTCCGATTCGCACCGCCCATGCAAAATTCGCCGCCGGAGGATCGATCGGAAACACGCCGCGGTACTCCTCCAGATTCGCCGTCGAGAGAACCCTGGCCCAGGCCACCAGCGACTCAAGACGCGTGGCCGGTGTCAGCGGCGCCGACTGATCGGCGGCGAGCAGGCGCAGCAATCCTTCCGGTTCAACCACCTTGGGCGGAAAAATCGCCCGGCCATCCCGCGCGGCTCGCACGGCGAGGGCCTCACGAAGGCGCCGGCCCGCCTGCGCCGTGGCCACCACCGCCACCGTGCGCGACAAATCCTGGGACCGATCCTCAAGCAGCCAGTCAACCACCCGTCCCAGGAACGGCTGGTCCCACGGCAAAAATACGCGGCGATCGTCGAAGACGGACAAAGCAGGGCCGATCAACAGCTCGCCGCGAGCCGTGAGCAAATCCCTTTTTCGAGCCCCTTACTTTTTGAGGACGTGCTTCGCCGCGTGCGCCTTGGCGCGGGCCGCCGCATTGCGGTGGACCACCCCCGACTTCACCGCGCGATCCATTGCACTGACATAAGCGATGCCCGCTTCGCGGGCCGCCTTGTCATCCTTGGCCGCAATCGCCGTTTCCAGCTTCTTGTGCAGGGACTTGATGGAAGTCTTCACGCCCCGGTTGCGCGTGCTCAAACGAACAGCTTTCCGGGCGGCTTTGATGGCAGATTTGGTGTTGGCCATGATCGATGTCTAAATTCTAGCCGGTCAATCACTCAAAACCGGGTCGCGGGGTCAAGCTTCGGCGTTTTTGCGCTTCCGCAGGCCAATGAGCCGGAAGGGGCTTAGGACATCCGGAAAACACTCCAGAAGCAGTCCTCTGCGAAGTGACGTTATTCATTTATGGATAATGTTATATAGCCTTACTAAATTCGGCCAACTTTACTTCCATCGCGCTCGGCGCCAGCCTGCGGCCTGGCATGATTTCAAAGGCCGCAACCGTCGAATCGTTCCTGGACACGGTTTCGCCCGAGGAGCGCGTGGTATTTGGTAAACTGCGCAAGCTCTTTAAGGCCGACAAGCGGATCGTCGAGTCGATGCTCTACCGCATGCCGACTTATATGCTCGGCGAGACCAACGTCGGCGCGTTCAACCGGCAGAAGAATTACCTGTGCCTCTACGCCCATCCCTCGGCGGTCGATCCATACCGAAAGGAACTGGGCCGCCTGGATTGCGGTAAGAGCTGCATCCGTTTCAAGAAGCCCGCCGAGCTGCCACTTTCCGTCGCAGCCAAGATCATCAAAGCGGCGGTGGGAATCGCGGCGAAGTCGGCCTGACGATTTTTTCGTCGATCATCAGGGAAACACTACCCTTCCACATAATGTCATGGTTCATCTCCACCGACCCGGCGTCCATCGATTTAGATACCGTGCACCGTCTCCTCCAGGGCAGCTATTGGGCGGAAAATCGCTCGAAGGAGATCGTGCGTGAGAGCATCGCCCATTCGCTCTGTTTCGGGGTCTACGCACGGAAGATCGGCGGCAAATCGGATTCGCACGCGTCGTCACCGATCAAGTGACCTTCTCCTGGATCTGCGATGTGATTGTCGATGAGGCTCATCGAGGCCAGGGCGTCGGCAAGGGGCTAATGGCGGCGGTCCTGGAGCATCCGAACGTGAAATCCACGACCAATCTCCTCGGCACGCGCGACGCGCACGGGCTCTACGAGAAGTTCGGCTTTGTTCGGCGCGAGATGATGCGGCGATCGTCTCGAACGTTTGGATGAGGCCCGTGGCCGGGGGCGATGCCCCCGGCAGTTCCGCTTTCGACGTCAAACAGCGCGTGGGGACCACGCGCTCCACCCGCCAAGCGCACTCACTGCAGACTCAAGAACACCCGCGGCCCTTTATCGGCCTTGGCGGCGGTCGAGAGCTTGGCCAGAAAGAGGCGATCGGGACTGATATGCCCGGTGTTCACCAGGTAATCGCGCACTGTTTGCGCTCGCTGGTTGGCCAGTTCCAGCAAGTCGTCGGGCGAAATCTCCACGGTCTCGGCCAGGTGGCCGCTCATCTCGTCGAGCGGCAGGCCTGCGGCCCTGGCGGACGATACCGCCCCCTGATAAGCCGCCTGCCGTCGCTCGTTTTCCTGGTGCGCCTGGTGGCGGTTGCGCAAGCCCTGGAAGGTGATGATCGCCACCACGCGCTGAAAAAAATTCCGCGGAAGAGGCGGCGGTTCGGCCACGGCAGGGGGTGGCGGCAGCGGCGTGCCAAATTGGGTTCCGGGCGGAAACTGGGCGTCGAAGAGCTGTTTGATTTTAGCGGCGGATTGTTCGGGAGTGATCGTGAGCTGATCGGGCGGCGCGATATTGGGATTGGAGGCGTGCTCATCGGCCCAGACGGCTCGACGGACCTGTTTTCCCAATTTCAAACGCTTGAGCGCATAGGCATCGGCGGCGGAATCGTAATCGCCCTCGATCGCCAGCCCGAGCGCCGGACGATTCGTCAAAGCCTGGGTCATCGTTTCGAGTTTTTTCACCTGGCCGGTCTCGAGCGCCGCCGACCCAGGCGCAAACTCCTGGTAGGCCAATTCGTCGCCGCCACCGCCAAACATCGAGCCCAGAAGCGAAAACGGCGAGGTGGCCGCCTTGACCAGCAGATTGCCGATGACCCGTTGAACGACGCGGCCAATCTTGAAATTGGGATCGCCCACCGTGCCTTGGATCGGAACGTCGATCACGATATTTCCTTCACGGTCCTTGAGCAGCGCCACTCCGAGGCGAACGGGCAGCGTCGTGGCGTCCGTGCTCGTCACACTACTTCCGAAGGTGAACCCATTGAGCGTGATCACGTCCGTGCTGTTGAGCGCATCGCCCTTCACTTTCGCGTGGATATCCAGTTTCAGTTTTCCCCGCGCCAGCTCGTAGCCCGCGTATTTTCCGCTGTACGGACTGAGCGGCACCAAGTCGATGTTGCGCGCATCGATATTCAGATCGACGAGGCGATCCTTCCCGAACGGATCGAGTTTTCCGGTGATCGCGACCCGGCCGATTCCGCCCACGTCGGTCTTCAAATCAACATCGGCCTTGGCGAAGTTATCGGACGAAAGCCCGGAAATGGTGCCGCCAAACTGGGCGACGTCCATGGCGGCATTGGGCTCCAGGGATTGGTCGACGAAGTGAAAATTTCCGCCGGCGATCACCACCTTGCCAATGGCGATTTGGGGAATCGCGCTGGCCGCGGTCGGCGTCACTTTTGCCGCCGTGGACTTGCCCGCCCCGGCCGCGGCCTTCGGCAGAACTGCCAGAAGGTTGATCGACCGATCCGGATTCACGCGCGCCCGGACATAGGGCCCGTCGATGTCGATTTCGGAAATCGACGCATGGGGCTGCGGTGACGTTCCGGCCTTCAACCCCTTGATCTTGATCGATTGGTAGCCGGCCAAATCGTTGCTGTGCACGCCATCAACCAGGCTCAATTGGTCAAACTGCACGTCGCCCGCCGTGCTGGCCGCCGGCGGATTATTTTCTGCCATGCTCGCCTGAACCGTGAGCGCCGCAGTCAGCGAGCCCTGCGCGATTCGCGCGTTCGCGAATTGCTCCAGATAGGCGCTCAAGGGCAGGAAACTCAGGCCATCGACGTTCACCTTCAAGTCCGCGGCGATCGGTTGAATGCCAATCGTGCCGTCCACTTTGACCGCCCCCTGGGGGGCCCAACCAAACGCGAGCGACAAGGGCATCGAGGAATGCGGCGCCAGGCTCAGGTTCTTGAGCGAAAGCTCCAACGGGTTTAAGGCCAATTGGGCCGGCGTCGGGCCGTTCGCATCGCTCACGTCCACTGCAAATTTATGGACCGCCACGTTGGCGACGGCCACATCCGGTTTCGGTCCAGCCACTCCAGTGGAGGGATCGGAACGCGGCAGCAGCGCCAATAAATTGATCGTGCCGTCCTTCGCCCGTCGCACGTGAACCGCTCCGCCCGCCACCGTCACTGACTGAACCGATGCTTGGTGCGTGAGCGCGTCAGCGTCGATGCCGGCAAAGTCGACGCTGGGCAATTCGATGGCGGGCAACCGGCTCGCACGCTCCACCAGCCTGAAATCGCGCAGTCGAACGCTCCCATTTTGGAGCTTTATTACGGGAGCGCCGGGAGTGAGATCGAGCGTATACGTGCCCGCTACCGTCAATTTGCCGGAGTCCAGGTCGGCCTCGATCAGGTTCGCGTAGTAGGGCGAGTATTTCTTCAGTTCGAGATTCGAGATCCGGAAGACTCCCGCCGATCGCGGCGGCACGGCCTGCAATGAACCCGACCAAGCCAGCCCTTCTCCAGATTCCGTAGCGGCTTGGAATGAATACGGAGCGTTCTTGTCCGGCACCGTGGCAAAGCCGGTTACCGTAAAGGTCATGGGGCCGAGCATCGTGGCGAAAGGCGCCGGATTGGATTTATCCGAAAAATTGACGCGCGCATCGGCCACCTCCACTCGTCCCACCTTGAAAGGCCGCCCGGCCTTGGACGCAGCAACCGTTTTGGGCTCCTTCGCGCTTTCCTGCGCCAGCTTCGCGAGGATATCGGAGAAGTTGAACGTCTTGTCCGCATTGACCGCGACCTGGGCATGAAATCCATCCAGGTCGACTTCGTGCAGCTCCCACGCGCTCCAAATCGACGCCAGCGGAGCGGCCCGCACATACAAATGACGCCAGCCAACGAAGGGCGTCGTGCCGTCCTTTTCGTAAATCGCGAAATGGTTGAGCGTGACCGAAAAGGCAAACGGGTTGACGTGCACCGTTTCCACGGTCGTTTTCCGGCCCGTTTGCTCGGTTGCCCGCCGCTCGAGCTGCGATTTGACGATGGGCGGAAGCACCCAAAAACCGACGACCGCATAAGCCAAGATCAGTCCGACCAGGACCAACCCTCGACGGCGCCAGGAACCGGAGACCTTCATGACGAAAAGCGTCGCTGACCTAGGATCGTGGGCAACACCGAACTCCCCACGGCAACTCGTGCAGTTGTAACGATTAGGAGAGTGTCATTGTCGGAACGCTTTACGCATTTTCATGAACGTCTGGTTCCCCACTCCGGCAAACATATTGTTATCTGCTTCTGTTCAGCTATTTCCGCGAGGCTGGCGGAAATCGGAACGCACTGTGCTGCAAATCAAGCCTATGCGTTTCACCACGATCGCCTTCATCGGCACCATCCTGTCCGCCTCCGCTTTTGGCCAAGTCTCGGGGCTCTACAACACAGGCGTGGATAATTCCGGGACCGTTCTTTCCAATCTTTCGACCGACACCCACTACAACTTCTCGTTTGCCAATGGCCCCCAAACGGCCGGCATCGCCGTCACGGACGCCGAAGGAGATCCGGTCGGCGTCACTTGGCTGAGCGACGATGCCAGGTCCGATTGGGACACCGTCAGTGACAGCACCAGCGGCCCGGCGGGCGATTACCTTTGGACGACCACGTTCAATATTTCCTCCCTCGCATCCCCGATCAATCTGGTGGGGCGCTATTCGAGCGACGACGTGTTGGAGGATGTCCTCGTCAACGGGCACTCGACCGGCATCTCAAGCACGACCGTCGGCAATTGGCCGTTCTGGTTTAACCTCGATATCCTTTCCGCAAAGGATCCGTTTTTTCAGACGGGCACCAACACGCTCCAATTCGTCGTTTCGAACTCGGCCGGGCCGACCGGACTGCGCGTTGAATTCGGCGTCCCGGACAGCGGATTGAATCTGGCCTGGGTCGCCGCCGCGCTCGGCGGGCTTTGTCTGATTGGGCGCAGCGCCCGCCGCAGCGTGGCGGCCTGACAGTACTCGCGCTTGCGCTGTAGCCGGGGGCTCATCCCGCTGTAGCCGGGGGCGCTGACCCCGGCAGGTTTGACGTCAAAAGCGGGACTGCCGGGGTCAGCGCCCCCGGCTACAGCGATCTTGTCCTATTTCGCCTTCGCGGCCTCAATTTCCACTCGGGCAGCAGCCAAGTCCGCTTGAAACGCGGGGTTGCGCAGAAATTCCCGCGCCAGCGCCTGACCAAGCACGCGTCCGGCGAAAATATCGGCCGGCGTATGGACGCCTGCCTCGATCCGGGTCCAACCGATCAGCCGTCCCTTGGCAAGAATCGCGTCCCTCTTCTGCGGGAATAGCTGCGCGAGAAGTTCGGCGTAAACAGTGCCCCCCGCGGAATGGCCGCTCGGATAGCTCGAATTCGTCTCGTGGTCCGCCGGATGGGTGAAGCGAGCCGGATCGTAGACGTACGGCCGAGGCCGATTCCAGAATGCCTTGCTCTCCCGGATCGGAACTTCCTTTTCGACTCCGACTTCCGCAAAGAGCGCCGCCGTCCGCGGCAAGCGGGCTTTCGTGAAAAAAGCCCCAATCTCCGGTTCGAACACAAACACGTCAAAGCGGTGTTCGGCGTGGGCCCGCGCGACATCCGCCTGGGTCCGGGCCGAATAAACCGCGAAGGTTTCATCGCGATCGGCCTTGTCCTCGGCGCAGCCCAATACGGGAGGCGGAGGCAGCAAAGCCACGGCATCGAACTTTCCGAGGTACGGCCCTTCGGCGTGAAGGACCGTACCGCACAATCCGATCGCCAGCGAGGCGATCGCGCAAAGCTGGAGCTTAGAACTCAGTCGAAACCGTGATGAAGTAACTCGTCGTCGGAAGCACGTTGAAAGTGTCCGACGCGGCGGATGCGCCGACCGAATTCAACACCTGGACTTTGCGGTCCGTGAGGTTGTCGATTTCGAGCTTCACCTTGATGGAGTGCAGGAATCCACCGGAAGGCAGCTTCCAGGCATAGCCGCCGGAGAAGTTCACCGTGCCCCAGCCGCCCTGGTCCTCGGCGCGCACCGGCGTCGGTGTGCCGCCGGCGAGGCCGGTCGACGTCTGGCCGTTGAGGCCGAGGTCGGGATTGACCAGCGCGGAGGAGTAAACCACCCAGTCGCCCACATATTTTCCCTCGAGCGAAGCAAACCAGCCCTCGTGGTTGTAGACCACGCCCAGCGCCGCCGTCTGCTTCGGAACGCCGCCGCCGCCGAACGCGCCGAGCACTCCCACCGCGAATGACGGAACGCCCGGGTTGGTCTTGTAGGTCGCTTCTTCCAGCGAACCATTCGCGTAGGCGCTCACGCCCGCCCCCAGATAATAGGTGCCCTCGGCTTCAACGCCGGAGAGCCACGCGCCCTTCGACTGGAAGTACAGCGTGTTCGTGGAATCGTTCGGATCGACGACCGAGGAGACGATATTGTTGATGTTGATCAGGTAGACATCGATGTCGCCGTTGAAGCGGGCCGTCTTGTAGACCGAGCCGACCTGGAAGTTGACCGTTTCCTCTTCCTTCAGATTGCCCGGGTTGTACGTGCGGGTCGAGTCCTTGGCGTCGCTCGGGACATTTTCCTCGTCCGTGACGATCGGATACGCGATGCCCTCGGCGACCTGCGCGTACGCGGTCCAGTACGGGGTGAAATAATACGTCGCGTCCAGGTACGGCTGGACCTTCGAATACGTGTTGTTCGTGAAGTCGACGCCGAGCGTGCCCTGATTGACCGGCGCTTCGAGATCGATCGTGAAGTTCGAATCCTTGACGCCGCCCTCGATGGAGAGGTTCGGCAGCGGCTTCCAGATCAGATCCACATACGGCTGAAACGTCTTGTTGTAGAGGTGCATGAACCACTGATAGCCGGGCATCTGCGGGGAGCCCTTGGAACTCCAGGGATCGAACGCGCCAAAATAGGTGCTGTCCTGGGGATTGGCGGCCAGGTACTGCGGGCTGTAGTCCAGGAGATACGCATAACGGACGGCGCGCTCATATTCCGTCCAGACGCCGACCTGCTCTTCCAGCGACGTGTCTTCGCCGTGGGTGAGGGCCAGGTAGTCGCCCACCGCGCGGTAGGAGTTGACCTTGATGCGGCCGCCCGGATCGTCGTCGTTGATGCCCGGCTTGGCCAGGCCTTCGCCGGTGCCCGGCAGCGTGTTCGGCGAACTGTTGGTGTAGGCGGGCCCCGTGTAGGATGCGCCCGGATACTTGGTCACCGACGCGCCCGCGACCGGATCCGCGGAATTTTCGTGGCTGTCGTTGTTGTAGGCGTAGGTATAGACCTTGTCGTGCAGCTGGATGCCGCCGTCGAACTTCGTGTCGAGGCCGATGTACTCCATATCCGCCTGCTTCTGCTGCCAGTTGTACGCATAGTAATCGTTGTTCGGATCGAAGGGATTCGCATCCAGGCCGAAGTTGCGTCCGTAGGTGTTGATTTGCGCCCAGGTCACCGTGCCCGGGTTGTTGAACTTGATGTTGTTGTAGTTGCCGACGATCGTGAGCGTCGTGTTGGGGCCAAGCGGCTGGACGTACTTCGCGTAGTAGGTATTGCGGTTCTCGTAGGAGTCCGTGCGATAGCCGTCGCTGCTCAGGTATTGGTAGGTGAGCACCAGCGAGCCGTTGTTCAGGGCAGGCATGTCGCCCGTGTTCACTTCCAGGTTGCCCAGGAACGTGTCGTAGCTGCCGTCGGAAAGCGTCAGGACCACCGCCTGATCGGGACGAGGATCCTTGGAAAGCAGGCCGATCGTGCCGCCGAAGGTGTTCTCACCAATGGTGGCGGCCGTGCCTGGTCCCCGGTCGATATCGACCCCGCCGAGCACCTTGGCCGGGAAGTAGCTCGTGGTGTGGTGCGTGGCGCCGTTGGCGTCGCCAAAGGGAATTCCGTCGTAGGTGACGTTATACTGGCCGTCCGTGAAGCCGCGCATCTGCAGCATCTTGGACTCGCTCAGGCCCGGGCCTTCGGTTTCGACGTTCACCGTGCTGGGCGCGAGATTCGCGATGGTCGCGTAGTCCGCGGTTGGCGCGATCAGGTTGTTGATCGTCTGGGCGCTGATGAACGTGTCCGGTTCGACCACGTCGAGTTTGCTATCCGTGATCGCCTGGGTGGTGGCGTCGGTCTTGGCGGCGAACACCTCGACTTCGTCGAGGCGCACCGGTTCGTCGTTGGCCGCGGCGGCGACGGAATCCACCGCGTCGGTCCCCCCGTACATGGGACCGGTCATGCCGACGGCGAGCGATGCACCGAGCAGGCAAATTCTCAGATGGGTTAGGTTCAGGTTCATTCGAAGCCATCGTGCCGAGCTCGCGTGACGCCTTCGCGACGAGCCGGTTACGAATCTGCAAACGGCACATTGTTGTCACAGAGTTGCAACGATGGCGGCACGCCCTAGTCGGGATGTAATACCAAACCTAATAGGCAAACCTGAAGCGGGTGGAGCGCATGGTCCCCATGCGCTTAGGCCCGCTCTTAGCTTTGGGGCCGTTAAGCCGGATTCTGTTCCTCCACCATCACCCTTGCGGGCGCGGCAGATTCGGCTGGCATTTCTCTCGGGGCCTTGCGGCCCCGTCACGAGGCTGCGGCGCTTGCGCGCTGCGCCATCGGATGCGACTTACCCGAGACTATCGGACGGGCCGTCCAGTCTCTTATTTAGTCTTGCACCGGACGGGGTTTTTCCTGCCGCCGGCCTCACGGCCGGCGCGGTGGGCTTTTACTCCACCTTTTCACCTTTTCCCGCCGCGCCCAAGGGGCGATGGCGGGTAGTTTGTTTTCTGTGACACTATCCGTCGCACGCGGCTTGAACCGCGGCGCCTGCACTTGCCGTGAAGCTCGTGCAGCATCCTGCCCTGTGGTGTCCGGACTTTCCTCTCCAAGTCTGGCCGCAGCGGCTTTAGCCCGCTGCTTGGGATCAAAGAACTTGGAGCGACAGCCAGGCCCCAAAGCTAAGGAAGCCCACGCTGCGGCACTCAGCCCGTCAGCGCAAGCGACAAGCCGGGGGCTTACCCGAGGTGGAGCGCGTGGTCCCCACGCGCTGTTTGGACGTCGAAAGCGGAACTGCCCGGGTCACCGCCCCGGCTACAGCGCGACCATCCCGGCCGCTCCGATTACGGCACCGCATACAGCTCCACCATCGTCTCGCCCGTCGCCCCGCTGGCGCTGGTCACCTGCGCGGTGTAGGCACCCGGAGGCAAGGCAAGCACCAAAGCCGAATCCGCGCTGTTGGCGGGCAGAGAAAACGCCCCGACTGCGGCAAAGGTCGGCTGCAGAAGCGACTGCCAGGTCCCCCACCCCTGCTCGGTGGCGATCAGCTCTTGGCCCTGATAGAGCGACAGCACCGGATCGGATAATGCGTTGCCGATCCCAAATTGCGACAAGGTCGGTCCCACGGCCCGAATCAGAATTCGCTTGGTATTGCCCTGTGTGACGACAAACCCGCCCACCAACGGTCGACCTGAAGAGACGATCCCGCGGGCAGACAGGTTAATGAATTGAGCCGCGGTCGTCGTCAGCGGTGGCGTATCGGCATCGTACACCTCCAGCAAGGCCGTGCCGCCGTCGCCCGAGGCGCCCGTGACGGAGAACGTGCTCGTGCCCGGATTCGTGGTCAGGAGGAGGGCCGCATCGCCCGATCCCCCGGGCAAGGCAAATGCTCCCACCGCGGTCGCGGCCGCGGCGATGGCGGCGGCGTTCGGCGACAGCGACCAATTCACATCGGAACCGACGAGTTGCCCGTTGGCGCCATAGAGATTGAGTTTCGGATCCGGAAGCGGGCCGGCTACGCCGTAGCCTGAAAGAGTGGGTCCCACGCCCCGCCAGAGCACCGATTTCGAGCCATGGTTGCCGATCACGAGGCCCCCGGTCAGCGCGGCCGCGCCCGGACCGGCGGCCCCGCGGGCGGAAAAGTTCGCGAGGATCGCCGTCTGGCTCGCGGCGGACAAATTCAGGCGGGCGACTCCCGGGCTCGGCACTCCCGCCACGGCCGAAAACAGCCCAGCCACATACAACTGCCCGCTGGGCGCGAAGCCCATCCAGTGGATGTCCACATCCGCCGTCGCTTCGGTCGGCGGCCAGGTCCCATCCAGATTCAAGGAGAAGGCCGGATCGAACCGACCCTGCGAATCGAACCGTACAATGCCTTCTCGGTACGTCTGATTGAAGGCGGCCAACGCCGGATACGGTGCGAGCCCCGGCCAGGGCACGTCGTTGGGAGCGGACGGCAAGGAATCCGGCACGATCAGCTCGAGCGGCGCCCCCTCGGAAAAGTCGAGATAAAGGGCCCCGACGGCATCGTAGGCCGCGGCGCGAACATAATACGCGGGCAGGGAGAACGTGCGGTAGTTCGGGTCCGAGGGGCCATCGGCATTCAGGCGGCCCGCCGTGAAGTTGCCATCATCCAAGGTTGTCCCAAAATACGCGAGCCGACCGTCCTCCGCCCTCATGCCTTCGATATTAAGCGGCACCGCTACGGGCGCGATCGAAGGGTCCAGATCTCCATCCGCCAGAAACCGGAAGATGAAGTGCCCACTGGGCAGGCTGACCGCCGCCCAGATACAGCCGGTCCCCGGGTCCGCCGCCGAAATAATTGGCTGCCAAAAGTAGGAAAAATTCGGAATGAAGTTCACCGGCGCTTCTCCCGTGCTCATCAATTGTTGGGCGCCGTAAACGTCGTCTCGTTGTCCGCTGGATACCAATCGTACCACCACTCCCGTCGGTGAAATGGACAGAAAACCGCCCGACGACAGGGCAATCGACGGCTCGGCGTCCTCTCCAAACAGGTTTCCTTGGACGCCGGCATCCGGGACCCAGGAGACATCCGGCGAACCATCGGTATTGAATCGCAACGAGGCCGCTGGAAACTCCCCCTGTAGCCATCCATTCACCGTGCTGATCCCGACCAGAACGAGACGGCCATCGGGTTGAACCAAGTCGTAGAACGGCTGGATATTTGGATTGAACGAGGAGTTGATCGACCCGTCGTCGTGAAACCAGGTCGATCCCACGACGATATCCCCCGAAGGCAACAGAGCCTGCTCGCTCATATCCTCGAAATAGTAGTCGGCAGCCAGCGGCGGTTGAAATCCGGTGTCAACCAACCCAGGCCTGGTGCCCGCGTAAATTGAGGATTTTGGCTGGGCTTGTGGCGATTGCGCCCTCCCTACGGCAGCGAGCGTCGCGAACACAACGGCCATCAGAAGAACCGGCCGAGTTGTCTTTTGGCACGGGGACATGTCCGGCACTTTGCTGCGGGAGGCTTGCCCCGCAACGTCAGAATGACTTTCTGACAATTTCGTCCCAGCCCCTGATCGCTTGACGTATATGGTCCAGGCCGGTTCGGTGGGCGCAGTGCCCAACCGTGCTTATCTGAGCGCCTGCCTCACCTTCAAGGACTCGGCCCTGTACCTGGCCGAGTGGCTGGCTTTCCATTCGATCCAGGGGGTCGAGCACTTCTACCTCTACAATAACGAGTCGAGCGACCACTGGCAGCCCATCGTCGAGCCGTACGTCCGCCGCGGCTTGGCGACCGTGATTGATTTCCCGGGCAAGGCCGTGCAACTGCCGATGTATCAGCATTGCTTGCGCAACTATGGACCGCGGACGCGCTGGCTGACGTTCAACGATGACGACGAGTTTCTCTTTCCGGTCGAAGAAGTGCCCCTCAGCCAGGTGCTGGCGCGCTACGAACGCTACGCCGGAGTGGCGGTGCCGTGGATGCTGTACGGATCGTCCGGGCATCAGACGCGGCCGCCCGGGCTGGTGGTCCGCAACTATGTGCGCCGAATGAGCTATCCCGACCGGCACGTGAAGTGCATCGTCAATCCGGCCAAGGTCATCCATCCGATCGCGTCCGCGCACCTGTTTCATTGCGTGCCGGGTGAATGCGTGGTGGACGAAAACGAGAAGCCTCTCAACGAGGCGCTGCACCCCTACCCTCAGGCCAAGATTCTCCGCATCAACCATTACCTGACCAAATCGATCGAGGAGATGGAGGAGCGCCGCGGCCGAAAGATCACCGTGGACACGGGCAAGGTGTCCGCGCTGCCAATCACCCAATGGCGGCAGTTGGAGGCCGATCGATGGAACGAGGTCGAAGACTGGATCGCCGCCCGCTATGCGGACCAGGTCGAGGCGTCACTGCGCGAGCTCTCGGCCCCTTTCGGCTGAGACAATTCAGCCTCGCGACGCACAAAACATCACGGCCGGCCCGTTGCCGTTCTTCGTGATCTCGCGGTCAACGATCTCCACCCGCTGATAACCGGCGGCCAGGGTCATTTCGACCAGGCTGCCGAGCGTCGGGAAAAATGACTGCTCACGCATGCCGCTGAGCGGGTGGGCGGTGGGTTCGCCGTGCATGCGTCCACGGTAATCGTTTTCCGACACGGCGACGGCGGATTCCGCGCAATAGATCGTCCACAGCCACAGGACGGGCGCGCTCTTGGCCGCGCGCGCCAAAAAGACTTCCGGATGACGCAGGTGGTAAAGAAGCCCGATGCAGACGATGGCATCGTAGTTGTCGCGCAGGCTCGCGGCCGGCTCCTCCAAATCGTCCGGGAAAAACCGGACGTTCTGGTAATTGCGAATTCGCGTGAGCAAGGCGGCCTTCTCCAGATTCGACTGCCGCGCATCGGTCGCGACGACTTGGGCCTGCGGCATCGCCTTCGCCAATGCCGAAGTATGTCCGCCTTCCAGGCAGCCGCATTCCAGCACGCGGCCAATCTTGCCGCGCCGATCGCCCAGCCAGCCTAGGAACGCCTGGATGCGGGTGTCGTACTCCGCGTAATATTGGCCGCCATAGTTTTGCCCGGCGGCGGTGAATCCGGTGATCCAGGGACCGAGGCGGTCCACTTCTCCGGCGATGGTTGCAGCGTCCAATTCCAAGCGCGACAGAGAAGCGGATCGAGGAACGCCCGTCAACTCGCCCTCAAGACGGCGATCGACTGCCAAAACGGCGCGCTCAGATCGTGGAGGACATTCGGGGGCGACAGCTTGATCCAGGGTTCATTGCCGTCATGCCACGCCTCGATCCGAAGGCCGAGCCGGTCGGACCAATGGCGGATGGTGTCCTTGCCCAGAAACCTATTGAGCGGCCCGTCCTCGCTGCGATTGGCCAGCGATTGCTCGAACACTGGCCAATGGTCCGCCAATCCGAAATCGAGGAACGAAAAGACCACCCGGCCGCCGGGTTTCAGCAGGCGCTTGGCCTCCTGCAAATACAGGTAGATGTCGGCATCGGCGATGTGGGTAAAGACGCTGAAAAAGGTCACCCAATCGGCCGAGCCCACCTCGATCGGCAAAGGCGGCGCCACTGCGACGGCGAAGGTCCAGTCCGCACGGGCGATGCGCTGGCGCGCATAATTGACAATGTCCGGCAGGATATCCGTCCCGACGTAGCGGCCAGCAAAGGCGGCTTCCGACAGCCGGTGCGCGAACCGACCCGTGCCGCAGCCCACATCCACAATCGTCGCGTCCGGTTGCAGTCCCAAATTCAGGAGGGTGCCGTATTCCAGCATCCCCACCCAGTGGTCGGCGCCTCCGACCAGCTGCTCCATGGCCTCCGCCTCGCCGTGCCGCTGCCGCAAAGCCTCCAGATGAGCGGCATAGGTTTTGACGTAGTACGACGGATGCATTCAGAATCGAACGGGTGCTAGCGCAAGAAACGCAAGTGTGTATATCGGCGGCGGCGTGAAGTCTCGCCGCAATTTCGGGTTGGACGCTCTGCGTTGCCTGGCCATCGCGGGCGTCGTCCTCGCGCACGGGTTCTACTTTATCTACCCGTGGACGCCGGCGCTGCCGCTGGGCGGATTCACGCTGCACTTGTATCACCTGGGGCATGCCGGGTCGATGGGCGTCGAGCTGTTCTTCGTCTTGAGCGGTTTTCTCATTGGCGGACTGCTGCTGCGCATCGGAGACCGGCTGACTCGAGGCCGGGAGTTAGGCCGGTTTTATGTGCGCCGGTGGTTCCGCACCTTGCCCAACTACTACGTGTTTCTCGGGCTTAACGTGGTGTTCTTTGGGGCCTTGGCGACGCTTCCCCCCTTCCTGGTTTTTTTGCAGAATCTGACCGGCAACCACGTCGTCTTCTTTCCCGAATCGTGGAGCCTCTCGATCGAGGAATGGTTTTATCTGCTGTTCCCCTTCGCGACGTGGATTCTCCTGCAACTTCGCTGGTCGTTCGACCGGGCGTTTCTAACGGCGGGCGCGGCGCTGTACGTGCTGTCGACGGTCCTGCGTTTGGTCTACGCCGTCCACCCGGCCAACGATTGGGCCAACGTGATGCGCGAAGTAGTCGTCCTGCGCTTCGACGCGTTGATGACGGGCATCTTCGCCGCGTGGCTGGCGGACCGCCGGCCCACTTGGTTCCAGAGCATTCCGCGCCTCAAGGCCCTGGCGGGAATCGCCCTCTTCGGGTTCTGCTACTGCACGCTCTATTGGTACGGCGCGAACAACGAGACCTTTTTCGCCCGCACGTTCCGATTCAACTTGTTCTCTCTCGGGCTGGTGCTGCTCTTCCCCTACGCGGTCCGCTGGGGCAACTACGCCGGTTGGGCGGCCAAGCCAGTCGAACTATTGGCGCGATGGTCGTACGCGATGTACTTCATCAACCTGCCTGTTCTCTTGCTGCTCACGCGGAAGCTGGTGCCCGCGTCGCAGACGTCTGAAATGCAAGGATGGCTCGGGTTCGCGGGGCTGATATTGGGAACGATCGTCTTATCGGGCTTCTGGTACGAGGTCTTCGAGCGGCGCGCGACGGCATTGCGCGATCGCTTTGGCGATTCGCACTGAGCGTACTTGGCTGCAACTTTGCAGGTGAAGCGCCTGGGACAATGCGCTTCACCCTAAAACCGACGAACCCGCCGACTCATGGCACCTCATAGACTTCGAGCAATACGGTGCCGCTCGTGCCATTCGCTCCGGTTGCCAGCGCTGTGTAGGCGCCGGCCGGCAAATCAACCAGCAGGGCGGAATCGGCGCTGCCGGACGGCAAGGCGAACGCCCCCACTTGATTCCCGGCCAGGTAAACGCTGCGCGAATCTCCGTTGACCGCGATGTTCTGATTCGATGCCAGCGCGCTGCTACCTTGAAAGAGCGTAAGCACCGGTTGAGCCAGCAAGCTTGCATTCGGCAGAAAACTTTTCAGCCCTGGCCCCACCGCACGAATGAGGTATTTGCGCACATCCGGTCCGGCGACGACGAAACCAAGCGTCAACTGACCAGATCCCGGAACGGTCTCGTCGAGGCAGGAAAAGTTGACGACACGTAAATCCGCCGCTGTCTCCGGCGCCCGGCCGGCATTGTAGGCTTCAGCCAGAGCCACCCCCGCACCCGAGAGAGCATTTATTTCCACATAAAACGGCCCTGCGGCCGCCTGCCCAACGAGCGCGCAGTCGGCCGAACCCTGCGGAAGGTCAAACGCGCCCACTTGGCTGGTTAAATCCATCACTTCGGCCGCGGACGACCCCGTTGACCAACCCTGATTTGTACCCGACGGGGTTTTCCCCAACGTCACGCTCAACTCGGGCGCAACGAGCGCGTCGGGCACATCATAGGCCGCCAACGCGGGTCCCACGCCACGAAAGAGAAAGGGCGCCGACGGCGGACCGGTGATCGCTCCGCCGGCGAGGTAGCCGCCGAGCGTCATCGGGTTCATTTGGCTCACGAGCCCGCGGGCGGACGCATTGACCAAATGCGTCATCGCAAACGATGTGTCCGGCGAGATTCGCGCGAGAAAGGGCGTCGCAAACAGATTTACCTGGCGGAACTCGCCGCCAATGATCAGTTGCCCATTCGGTTGGACCGCCAATTGGGAAAGCGGGCCGCCGCCGGCACCTTCCGGATCGCCGACCAGTTTCCCTCCGTAGTTCGGATCGATCTGGCCCGAGGGCGTCAGGCGCTCGAGATCATATTCATGCTGGCTGACCACCGAGTCCATGGTGCCGTGCAGCAGGATCGCCGAACCATCCGGCTGCAGGACAAATGAGTTGTCTTCGACGTCTTCGGCCACGGTGTAGTTCGAAGCAGGAACGCCGTTCCAGCCGAGCAGTCCAACTCGGGATTCGCCGGAGGCGGAAGCTTCATACAGCAGTCCGGACGGCACCGCCTGAAGTTGTTGCACTTGCGCAGAGGAAAAGGTGCCGCTCGGCACCGCAAACAACGGATCGACCGTCAAGTCGGACCGGAGTCGAAAGATCGATGAACTGCAGGTTTCGAACATATTGTCGCTGGCCTGCCACACCGCGACGTACACCTCGCCCGAAGCATCGACCGCTGTCACCAGTTGACCCGCAGGCATGGGCATCGGCTCTGATTGAGGCGCGAATGTCGCATCGATCGATCCGTCGCCGTTGAGCCGCACCCATCTGACCGTCTGGTTGGGGATCGAGACGATAAACAGGACAAATTGGCCATTGGGAAGGAGGGCCAAATGGTCGGTGTACGTTGGCGACACGGACGGCGGAACGGAAAACCCTTGATCGACGGAGCCGTCGGCGTTGAAGCGAACGCGGACGGGATTTGCTTCCTCATAGCCCTCATCCACCCACTGGCCGCCGGGAAGCACCACAACTTGCGACACTGAGGAAAGATTCTCCTCCGCAATGACGTTGCCGGAGGGCTCGAGCAGTTCAGACCCGTTGACCAGAATGTCACCATTGCTCAGCACCTGGGCAGAGACCGGGTCCTGTGTGCCGGCATTGACGAATGACGGATCGATCAGATGCGGAGAGAAATCCGCCCAGGGGAGCACGTTGACGGTGGCTGCGGATTCCAACGATGAATTTGCGGCGATGACGGCCACGGAATAGGTTCCCGCGGCAGTCGACTGCAGATTCAACAATTGCAGGTTGGAGCCGGTCGCGCCCGCAATCGGCAGTCCATTGAGGTACCACTGATAAGCGGCTCCGGCGGTGGTCGGGACGGATAGTGCGAGATCCTGCCCAAAAAACTGAACACCGCCCGGCGAGAGCCCCGCAATCGGGGGCGGACCTCCGGCAGATCCGGCATTGCTCCAAATCGCGCCTCCCGTGCCGACGATGATCGTCGCAGTTCCGATGGCAACACCGTGATAGGTCGAGGTCGGTGGGAGCTGGCCGTACGAAATTGCCTGCGAGCCGGGATGGAGAAATCTCGAGATCGTGCCGTTGGCGTCGACAACGATGTCGGACCATGAATCGCCCGGAAACGTTGATGCTCCCGCGGTGAAATCCGCCGAACCGACAGATGACGATGACCAAAGCGTCACCGGAAGGTCGGTCGGAATCGAAACGCCGCCGATCAAACCGTCAGAACCGAGCACGGTTCCGTCATTCAGGACAACCGTTAGCTCATCGGTCGTGCCGGTGGATACTGCGCCGGACGTGTTCAAGACAAACAACGTGCCTTGAGCCCCGCCGATTATCGTAAGCGGAAAATGCAACATATAGGATGGCATTGTGCCCACGGCGTTCAGATCCGCCGATGTACCGAGTGAGAGCGGGCTCCAACGAATTCCATCGGGTGAAACTATCGCGGTGCCTCCCTGCCCCACGGCCGTGTATCCGCCGCTCGCTCCTCCGAAGGCAACGGCACGCAAGTCCGCCGAAGTGCCGCTCATCTCGGCAGTCCAGTTGATTCCGTCCGGAGAGGTTAGGATCGTGCCATTTTCTCCCACCGCCACGTACAAGAGGGATTGCCCGCCGGACGGCGTGCCCACCGCCACTCCATATAGATTCTTGGCCGTGGCCGGCTGCTCCGCGGTCCAGACCGCCCCATCAGGCGATTCAACGATCGTGCCATCATTGCCGACCGCGACGTACGCCCCGGATGGCGGCGCCACCACCGCATTGAGATCTTCCGCCGTGCCGGAATTCAAACGATACCAGGCCGCCACGTTCAGGTTCTGCGCTCTCAACGCGGCAGCCAGGAAAAATCCTAGTGCCAGCCAGGCAGACCTTCGGCCGCTTATCATACATCAGTGGACAATTGAGGCGAGAAGACCCACTACAGCTCCCAGCTATAACTTTGCAGGTGGAGCGCATGGTCCCCATGCGCTCCACCTTGGCTAAATCGCCGACTCAAAAAAGATAATCCGCCCGCACTGGTCGCAGGTGGCGAGCTCGCCTTCGGGACCGCCACCGCGCGAACCGGCCTCGGCTTCGCTGGAAACTTTCAGGTGGCAGCCGCCGCATTTGCCGCCGCGCAGCGGCACCACGACCGGCATGCCGCGGGCGGCACGGCGGTCGTACAAGCGCTGCGCCGGGACCGAGACCGGACCCCGGGCCGCTTCCAAATCCGCGCGCGCTGTCACGAGCTGCTCAGCCACATTCTTTTCGCGCTCCTTGAGCGTTTGAATGCGAGCCTCGTAGCCGGCGATGTTCGACTTCATGAGGGCCTCGGCCGCCGTGAACTTTTTCTTGGCTTCGTCGATCGAGTACATGATCTCCAACTCGCGTCCCTCGAGTTCGGCAATCTGGCCCAGCGTGGTTTCGATCTGATGCCCCAACGCCTGGTATTCGTCGTTCTTTTTCACGGAGAGTTGCTGGGTCCGGTACGTGGCCAATTTTTGCTCGGCCGAACCGATTTCCGTTTCGAGCAATTTTTTGCGGCTTTCCAGCTCCCGCCACTCGGCTCGGGCGGAGTCGATGGCGGTTTTTTCCGTCACAATCGTCTTTTCGACAATGCCGATGTCAATCGGCACGGTCTTGAGCTGCCCCTCCAGCGTAAGTCGCTTTAGATCGCGATCTTGCATGATGAGCAGTTTTTCCACCAACGGGCTGGGCATGGCAGTTGGGCCAACCTGACCCGCGCCGGATGGGTGGTCAAGCCCGGTGGGGGGATACGTCCTGCAAAAATCAAGGCTTTCCAGGCCTTTTTTTGCCCTCAGTTACGTCGTTTTTTTCCCGAGAATACCCTCGCTCCATCCGCCCACTTTGGGCAGAAAATAGACCTTTTCTACGCACCGCGATGGCCGATTCCGAAACCTCCCCCAACACGTCCAAAGCAGAAGCCGGAGCTGAGGCCTACGATGCCTCCAAGATCCAAAAACTCGAGGGCCTGGAAGGCGTCCGCAAGCGGCCGGACATGTACATCGGCGACACGAATGAGCGCGGTTTGCACCACTGCGTTTTCGAAATCGTCGACAACTCCGTGGATGAAGCATTGGCCGGCTTTGCCACGGGCATCAAGGTGACGATCCACTTGGACGGTTCGTGCTCCGTCGAGGACGATGGGCGCGGCGTCCCGGTCGACATTCATCCGGTCTATAAGATTCCGGCGCTGGAGCTGGTGCTGACCAACCTTCACGCCGGAGGCAAGTTCGGCAAAGGCGCGTACCAGGTGTCAGGCGGCCTCCATGGCGTCGGCGCCAAGTGCGTGAACGCCGTCTCGGAATGGTTCGAGGCCGAAGTGCGCCGCGGCGGCAAGGTCTACCAGATGCGCTTTGCGCAGGGTAAGACGACGCAGAAGATGGCGGTGATCGGCGACACGAAAAAGACCGGCACCAAGATCACGTTCAAGCCCGACCCCGAGATCTTCACCTCCACCCGGGAATTTCAGTACGAGATCCTCGCCAAGCGTCTCCGGGAACTGGCCTTCCTCAATCCGGGCATCCGGATCGAGCTGAGCGACGAACGTTCCCAGAAGGGCGACGTGTTCTTCTTCAAGGACGGCATCTCGGAATTCGTCAAATTTCTCAATCAGAACAAGCAGGTCCTCCACGACAAGCCGATCACCTTCACCGACTCGGTGGCCAACGAAGGCGATCCGACCAAGCCGCCCACCACGGTCGACGTCGCGCTGCAGTACAACGACAGCTACAACGACCAGGTTTTCGCCTACGCGAACTCGATCTACAATCTCGAGGGCGGCACGCACCTGTCGGGCTTCCGGGCCGCGCTCACCCGCGTCATCAACAATTTTGCGCGGGGCAACAATCTCATCAAGGAGAAGGACCCGGCGATCACCGGCGACGACGTGCGCGAAGGCCTGGTCGCCGTCATCTCCGTCAAGGTGCCGGAGCCGCGGTTCGAAGGCCAGACCAAGACCAAGCTCTCCAATTCCGAGGTGGACGGCATCGTCCAGAAGATCGTCGGCGAAAAGCTGAAGTTCTTCCTGGAATCGAACACCGCCGTGGCCAAGCGCGTGATCGACAAGACGCTCAACGCCGCCCGCGCCCGCGAAGCGGCCCGCAAGGCCCGCGAGACCGTGCGCAAGAGCGCGCTGAGCGGCGGCGGATTGCCCGGCAAGCTGGCCGACTGCTCCGAGCGCGATCCGGCGCTGGGCGAATTGTACATCGTCGAGGGCGACTCCGCCGGCGGGTCCGCCAAACAAGGCCGCGATCGGCGCTATCAGGCGATCCTGCCGCTGCGCGGCAAGCTCATCAACACGGAGAAGGCGCGGCTGGACAAAGTGCTCTCCAACGAGGAAATCCGCACGCTGATCACCGCCATCGGCACCGGCATCGGCGATTCCGAGGGCGAAGGCTCCTTCAACGCGGACAAGGCCCGCTATCACCGCGTGATCATCATGACGGACGCCGACGTGGACGGTTCCCACATCCGCACGCTCCTCCTCACGTTTCTTTATCGCCAGATGCGCGGACTGATCGAGCGTGGCTATGTCTACATCGCCCAGCCGCCGCTTTATAGGATCAAGCGCAAGAAACGCGAACAGTACGTCGACAACGACGAACAGATGAACCGCATCCTGCTGGAGCTGGGGTCCGAGGACGTCGTTCTCACCCGTCTGGCCGACGGACATGTTTTCGAACCGCAGCAGATCGACAAGATCGTCGAGGCGCTCGCGGCCTTGGAAAAACTCGGCCTCGGCGTCACCCGCTATGGCGCTCCGCTGGCCGAATACCTGGACCAGCACGACCGCGAATCCCACACCCTGCCCCGGTACGTGGCGCGCATTCGCGAGGGCAACAAGGAATCCCACGAGTTCCTGATGGATGAATCGGCGCGGGCGCGCTTCGTGCAGGAACACAATCTCGACGCGGGCTTGTTCGAACAGGCCGAACCCGCCCAGCAGGGCGG
This sequence comes from Opitutaceae bacterium, assembly GCA_036502225.1. GTDB lineage: Bacteria > Verrucomicrobiota > Verrucomicrobiia > Opitutales > Opitutaceae > Palsa-1447. The sequence continues at coordinate 126,533 of DASXYY010000003.1, read as the reverse complement.
CGCGAAAACCGGCCAGCCGACCAAGCGCGTCACGATCCACGAGATCTTCGAATCCACGGAAATGGCGAAGCTGCTCAACGTCGTCGCCGCGACCGGACTCGACGTCACGCAGCTCGGCGCCGGCGAGACCCCCCGCTTCGCGCTCACCGAAAACACGGGCCAGAAGAACGAAGTCCGCACGGAACTCAACGGTGCGCTGGGCATCATCGGCCAGATCCGCATCAACGGGCGCAAGGGGCTGAGCATCCAGCGCTACAAAGGTCTGGGCGAAATGAATCCGAAGCAGCTTTTTGAGACGACGATGGATCCCGACAAGCGCCGCCTGCTGCGTGTGTCGATCAACGACGCCGCCAAGGCCGACTCGCTCTTCACCCTGCTGATGGGCGACGAAGTGCCGCCGCGGCGGCAGTTCATCGAGGACAATGCCCTGAACGTTCGGTATTTGGATGTGTAGTTGGAAAGATGTACACCGCTAACGAAAAACTCGCGTCCGCGAATATCACGGACATCATGCAGACGGCCTACATCGACTATTCGATGTCGGTCATCGTGTCCCGCGCCCTGCCGGATGCGCGCGACGGACTGAAGCCCGTCCAGCGCCGCATCCTGTACGCGATGCTGCGCGAGGGGCTGGTGCACAACCGCCCCTTCGACAAATGCGCCGGCGTCGTCGGCGAAGTGCTCAAGAATTACCATCCCCACGGCGACGCTTCCGTGTACGACACCCTGGTGCGCCTGGCGCAGACCTGGGTGATGCGTTATCCGCTCATCGATCCCCAAGGCAATTTCGGCTCCGTCGACGGCGATCCGCCCGCGGCCTACCGCTACACGGAATCGCGCCTCAACGAAGCCGCCGAGGAGCTCCTGAAGGACATCGAAGAGGAGACGGTCGATTTCGTCCCGAATTACAAGGAATCGACCACCGAGCCGACGGTCCTGCCGGCGGCGCTGCCGAACCTGCTGATGAACGGATCGACCGGCATCGCGGTGGGCATGGCCACGAACATCCCCCCCCACAATCTGGACGAAGTCATCGACGCCGCGTGCGCGATCATCGATCGGCCGTCCATTTCGGTGGCGGAGCTCTGCGGCATCATCAAGGGGCCCGACTTTCCGACCGGCGGTGTGATTTCCGGACGCGAGGGCATCCTCAGCTACCTGCAGACCGGCAAGGGAATCGTCCGCACCCGCGGACGCGCCCATACCGAGGAGATGAAGGGCGGGATGGAGCAGATCGTCATCACCGAGATTCCGTACAACGTGAATCGCGCCAATCTGGTGACCCGCATCGCCGAGCTGGTTTCCGACAAGGAAATCGACGGCATCCGCGACCTGCGCGATGAGTCGGACGAGAACACCCGCATCGTCATCGAGCTGAAACGCGGCGAGCAGGCCAAGGTCGTCATCAACCAGCTTTTCCAGAAGACGGCGCTCGAATCCTCGTTTGGCGTGACGCTGCTGGCCCTCGACCACAAGCGGCCGAAGCAGATGAACGTGAAGGAGCTCCTCGATTGCTACGTGGAGCACCGCCGCGAGGTGGTCACCCGCCGGACCCAATATCGTCTGCGCCAGGCCGAGGACCGCGCGCACATTCTCGAAGGCTACATCATCGCCCTCGATAACCTGGACGACTTCGTCAAGGTGATCCGCTCGTCGTCGAATCGCGACGAGGCGCGCACGCGCCTGATGGAGAAGTATCCCCTGTCGGAGCGGCAGGCGGACGCCATCCTGGAGCTGCGCCTGTATCAGCTGACCGGCCTCGAGCGCGGCAAGATCGAGGCGGAATACGTCGAGCTGATGAAGAAGATCGAGGAGCTCCGGGGGATCCTGGAGTCCGAGGCCAAATTGCTGGCCCTGATCCGCGGCGAGCTGCAGGAGATGAAGGCCAAGTACACCTCGCCCCGCCGCACGGAAATCATCGCTTCGGCCGAGGAGTTCCGGATGGAAGACGTGATCCCGAACGAGGGCTGCGTCATCACGGTGTCGCACCTCGGCTTCATCAAGCGCACCCCGGTGTCCGACTACCGCTCGCAGAAGCGCGGCGGCAAGGGCATCATCGGCACCGAAACCTACGAGGAGGATTTCGTCGAGCACCTGTTCACCGCGAGCACGCACGATTTCATCCTGTTCTACACTTCGACCGGACAGTGCCATGCCAAGAAGGTGTACGACGTGCCGGAAGGCACCCGCGCCTCGAAGGGCAAGTCGGTCTCCGGCTTTTTGCGGCTGGGCGACGGCGAAAAGATCGCCGCCATGCTCTGCGTGAAGGATTTCGCGGCGGACCAGCACGTCGTCATGGCGACCCGCTGCGGAATCACCAAGAAAACCAGCCTGGCCGATTACACCAACGCCACCCGCGAAGGCGGTTTGCGCGGCATCAAGCTTGAGCAGAACGACACGCTGGTCGGCTGCGTGCTGACCACTGGGCAGAATGAAATCGTTCTGGTGAGCTTCCAGGGCCAGGCCGTCCGCTTCAACGAAGAGGACCTCCGCGACCAGGGTCGCGACACCGTCGGTGTGACCGGCATGCGGTTCAAGATCGACGGCGACTACCTGAAGGCGGTGGAAGTCTGCGATCCGGCATCGCGCCTGCTGGTCGCCCGCGAGGACGGCATCGGCAAGCGGACCCCGTTCGAGGATTACCGCCTGACGAGCCGCGGCGGCACCGGTGTCATCGCCATCGAACTTCCCGAAGACGGCTCCGTGGCCGTCGCCGGCGCCCTCAGCGTCGGGCAGGAAGACGAAGTCATGCTGCTGACCGCCAAGGGCCAGAGCATCCGCACGCGCGTCAGCGAAATTCGCGAAACGGGCCGCGGCGCCAAGGGCGTCAAGCTGCTGACGCTCGCCGAAGGCGACCGGCTCCTGTCGATCGCGCGGATCGTCGAGACCGAGGAGCAGATTCCGGCGAGCTGAGCTTTGGCGCAGAACGCCGCCCGCGTCGCTCCGCTACTTGTCCTCTTTGTAAATCGGCCCGCTGATCAAGCGCACCATCACATAGCTCATCCCCTCGATGTGCATGCGAAAGGCCCCCAGGTGCGGTTCGATCTCGACCTTGGGACGATCGAGAAACGGCCCGTTGAAGTAGTCCGAATAGTCCGAGACTTTCCACCGCTGGCCGTTGTCGAGGACGAAGACCGTATTCTTGTCCCAGCTGCGAATCCGGCCGACGATATGGGCCTCGATGGCGGCATATTCGATCCTGGTGCCAGGCAGAATGATCGCCTTCGCATGCGAGAAGAAGCCGCCTGAACTCTTGACCTTGACGACTTCCGCCTGGGCCGTCGTCGCTTCCGCCTTGGCTTTCGCCGCGTCGGCCTGCGCTTGCGCCCGGGCCTTTTCGGCGGCCTGGGCCCGCGCTTCCGCCGCCGCGAGGGCGCCGCTGCGGTACTGCTCCACCAGTTGATCGAGGCGGGCACGCTGTGCCGGGCTCAGTTGGCCGAGCCCGGCCGCCGCGGCGTCGGCGGGCGAAAGTGTTTGGGAGAACGTGCTGGAGTCCTGGGCCAGCGCAGAAGCGGCGAACGAAAACGATAGCGCCAACGCGATCAGGGTCAGGACGGCTCGCATCGGCAAACTCTGGTTGGCCAGGCCATACGGATCAAGGCTTCCGCTTGCGCTGTAGCCGGGGGCGTTGACCCCGGCAGTCCCGCTTTCGGCATCGCAAGTGCCGTGGTCACCGCCCCCGGCTACAGCGTGGGCACAACCTGCTTCCACTTGCCCGATCTGCCGATCTCTCCAACCCTTCTCCCGTGCTGCGCACCCTCATCTTCGACTTCGACGGCCTGATCATCGACACCGAATCGGCGTTGATCGATGCCTACGCGGCCGTTCACCGGCGCCATTCCATCCCCTTCGACCGCGACGTTTTTTTGCGCAGCGTCGGCCATGCGGATTATTCCTTCGACCCCTGGCACGCGTTTGAAAAACGGGCCGACCGCGCCGAATTGGAGTTGGAACGGCGCATGGTGAATAAACAGCTCGATCGACTCCTGCCGCTGCTGCCCGGCGTGCTCAGCTTGATCGACGCCGCCCGCGAATCCGGGCTGCCCCTCGGCGTCGCGTCCAATTCCCGCCATCCCCACGTCGAAGGACATCTCGGCCGCCTGGGACTGCGCGATCGCTTTGCCATCATCAGCTGCCGCGACGACGTCCCTTCGCCGAAGCCCGAGCCGGACGTCTACCGGTTCGCCCTGAATCAACTCGGCCTGCCGCCCCATTCCGCCGCCGCCTTCGAAGATTCCCATACCGGCGCCCTCGCCGCCAAGCGCGCCGGACTTTACGTGGTTACGGTGCCGAACGGCTCCACGGCGCACCACGATTTCAGCCCGGCGGACTGGCGGGTGCGCTCACTGACGGAAGTGGGCCTGAGCGCCCTCCAAGACCGCGTCAAGGGGCGCGGTCAGCGTGCGGAACCGGGGCCATGAGCGTGCGGCCATCAGGCAGCGTCACCGCGACCGGCTTGCCCTCTTCGAACTTCATCGCCTGGTAGTCCTCGCCCTCGACCGGTTCCAAATCCTTCTCGAGAATCTTGCCCGGTCCAATGAGATCGCCGTAGTTCGCGGTGGTCTTGCCCGTGCTTCGGTAATAGTTGCGGGCGGCGGCGCGAAGAATGCGCAGATTATGCTCCACTTGCTGATCGGGCGTCCGACCGTTGGCCGGGGACGCCGACGCATCGGCGCTGGGCGCGGACGGAGCCGGCGGAACGGCGAGATTGGGATTATCCGGCGATGCCGGAATCATGGGATGAGAACCCTTGAAGCCATTCATTTTCTGCTGGGCGTTCGCGAACGAAATGGCCGCAATCGCAGGATAAATGGCCAATCCAGCGAGCTGCGGCTTCCAGGAATGGTTGAGCCGACCCACGTAGTAGATGCCGTCGGGCTGATTCTGGGTGAGCTGCAGCAGCGGATGCTTTACGCCTTCCATCATCGACGTCACCACCTTGAGAGCCGCGGCCACCTGCGGATCGAGGCCCGGATTGAGCTCGGAAATTCGGCCAATCTGCTCGTAGACCCTCGGGGTAATGTAGGTCAGACAGTTGGCGTTGGCGCCCAGCTCCTGGCTCAGGCGACGAAAATCCGCGTTTGACCCCAGGCCGGTACCCGCTGCCCGATCGAGACATTGGTGCAGAAGCATTTCGTCGGTCGTAATGAATAGGCTCGTGCCGGCAATCGCGATGGCCGGACGGACTCCGGGAATCATCATCCCCATTTTCGAACGATAAAAGCGCCGACCGCCCTCATCCTGGTGATCCAAAAGCGGCAGGGCATTCAGCGCCGGAGCAACGTCCTTGCCGATTCCCTCAAAGCCCAGAATCAGCGAAAAGGCCGGCACGACGACCGGCTGTTTCGCCGGGATCGTGATCGTCTTGTCCGGATCGAATTTGAGGATGGCCACCATGTGCCCATGCAGGTGGCCGATCAAATCGCGAGCGTTGACGCCGGTCTGGTTCTGCGTGAGTTGCTGCTCGAATTTCTGCTCGGATTCCTTTTGGCCCGTTTGGAGCCAGACCTTCTTCACCAGCGACGCGAGCGCGGAAATATTGATTTCCCCTTCCTCGTAAATATCGGTGTCGGCGGGCGCGAAATCCAGGAAATGAGGCGGGGAGGCCGGACCGCCCGCGACGGCAAAGATGCCGTTGCGTCCGTCGGGCAAATAGAGAAACCCGCGATTGAGGTATTCGCCGTCACCCAGCGCAACGGAACTGAAGCCAACGGCTTTGAGGTCTTCCAAGCCCAGCAATTTTAAGTACGGCTTGAAATCGATTTTCGCGTTTTCCGCCATGCCCGGCACTTGTTTCGCGATTTGTTGCGCGAGTCCCTGCGCGCGCGTCGCCATGTAGTCGATGTCCCCGTCGAAATCGGCATAGCCGTAAACGACGCCCCCCAGATCCAGGTGCTTGTTGACCGTGTCAAAGTGCGCGCTCATCTGCTTGGCCGGAACCAACGGCACCGACGGCACGCTGGGACTGAAGGGAGGAGGCGGAGTGGCGGCCGGCGGCGATTTTGAACACGCAGCGACCAACAGACAGATTGCGACGCCCACCCCCCTAGTACGTAGCCTCATGTCAGCATCGTAAGTCCCCGTCCTTCGCAACTAAAGGCTAAAGCAAGGTGGAGCGCATGGTCCCCATGCGCTTTGACCGTTAACCGCGTTTGGCGCCGAAGCGCGTGGGGACCACGCGCTCCACCTCATGATGTACAAGCCGGCCCACCTTAGAATAGTTCCGGCTGCACCATCGCCTGGCGCTTCGCCGGGTCGCGGGTGCTCAAGAGCAGCAACTGTCCCACGCTCAGGCCAGCGCAGCGGGGTTCGAGCGCCAGGGCGGCGAGCAGCAGCGCGCCCGCCAGCGCATCGTAGCGGGCGGCATGATAATGCCGGCGTCCGTCTGGACAAAGGGTGGCCGCCATCGCGTCGAGCGTGGACTGCAGCGCCATCTCCCGCACCAGGGACTCCAGGCCCAACGAGGCGATCTGCGGACGGATCTCACCATAAAGCCTCGCGGTATCGATCCAAGGGCCCCAATCGGCGATCCGTCCACCCATCGCGATGAAGTCCGCCGACGGGCGGGGCGTCGGCCAGACGGAACGGATCAAACCATTCTCCACCCCGGCGAAATGCGCCGCAAAGGGCGCATCCGCCCGCAGCCCTGCGAACCATTCCCAATCGTCGGCCAACGGCTTCGCACCAGCCAAATCGGCCGGTGCCAGCCCGTGCACGGCGATATCTTCAGTCGGGATTCGCCCCACCGGGGCGCAAAGCCGGCCCTGAGCCGCCTCGATCCGCCCCTCCCGGAGCGTCACGACGCCATATTCGAGCACCCCGCAACCGAGGCCGCCTTCAAAGTCGATGAAGTGAATCGGCTGCGAAACCCAAGCCACGCGTCCACCTTGCCAACCCCCCGCGGAATTGAAAGATCCAACACGATTGAGCGCCGAATCCCTCGACTCACTGCGGACCTTTGTCCACGAACTGGCCGCCGCCAGCGGCGACTTCATCCGGCCGTTTTTCAAGGCGCCAAACCTGGCCGTGGAAATCAAGTCCGACGCGAGCCCCGTCACGGAAGCCGACCGCGGGGCGGAAAAGCAGATGCGGGAGCGCATCGAGCGCCGATTCCCCCATCACGGGATCATGGGCGAGGAATTTGGGCTGAAGGATCCCGACGCCGAGTGGGTGTGGGTGCTCGATCCCATCGACGGAACGAAAGCCTTTGCGGCGGGCTGCCCTCTTTTTGGGACTCTCATCGCCGTTCTGCACCACGGAGAACCGCTGCTCGGCGCCATTCATCAGCCGGTGCTGGGCGAACTGATGGTCGGCGACGGCACGACCACCACGCTCAACGGGCGGCCGACGCGAATGCGGTCCTGTGCCAAAATCGAGGACGCCGTGCTGCTGACCAGCGATCCCTACAATCCCGGCAAATACCGCAACGGCGCCGCCTACGAGCAATTGGCCCGCCGCGCCCGCGTCGCCCGAACCTGGGGCGACTGCTACGGATACCTCCTCCTGGCCTCCGGCTGGGCCGACATCATGCTCGATCCGATCATGAACCCGTGGGATATCCCCGCCCTCGTGCCGATCATTCGCGGAGCGGGGGGAATTATCACGGATTGGTACGGCGGCAGCGCGGTGAAGGCCGACTCAACGGTCGCGACCGGGCCTGCCCTTCACGCCGAAGTGATCGCTGCGCTGCGCTAGCCCCATTGCGGGATTCGCCCAAGGTGGAGCGCATGGTCCCCATGCGCTTCGGCGTCAAACGCGGGCGGACGTCAAAGCGCGTGGGGACCACGCGCTCCACCCAGGGCGGACCACTCGGCCGTAATGACCGAGGAGATTCCTCCGCGGCCCTTCCAATTCGAAATGATCGTGAGCGAACGGGGCGCAAGCGCGCGCCCCAGATCATCGCAAATCTTGTTGGTCACGGCCTCGAAAAAAATCCCCTCGTTGCGGAAGGCGTGGAAGTAAAGCTTGAGCGATTTCAATTCCACACAGCGTTCGTTCGCCACGTAGCGCACCGAAATTGAAGCAAAATCGGGATGGCCCGTGATCGGACACACGGAAGTGAATTCGTGATGCGTGTGCTCGATCACGTAATCGCGGTGCGGCGCGGGATTGGGAAACGTTTCGAGGATCTTCGGATCGGCCATGGCAGCGTAATTTGGCTTAGGTGGCCGTTTCCGTAAACCGATTCTCGCGAATCACGGTCACCTTGATTGTGCTCGGATATTGCAGCTCCGCCTCGATGCGGCGGCGCAGCTCCTTGGCCAAATCGCGGGCGCCGTCATCGGTCACCTGGGACGGCGAGACCACCACGCGGATTTCGCGGCCGGCCTGGATGGCGAACGCCTGCTGCACGCCCTCGAGGGAGAGCGCCAGCTTTTCGAGGCGCCCCAAACGCTGGATGTAGCTCGTCATCGATTCGGCGCGCGCGCCGGGCCGCGTCGCGGAAATCGTGTCCGCCAATATCACCAGGCCGGCATAGACCGTTTCGGGTTTCACCTCTTCGTGGTGCGCCGCCACCGCGTTGACGACAATCGGCGTCTCGCCGTAGCGCTTCACGAATTCCGCGCCAATGACCGCATGGCTGCCTTCCAGTTCGGCCGAAACGCCCTTGCCGATGTCGTGCAGCAGCCCAGCGCGCTTGGCGATGTTGGGATCGAGCCCGACTTCGCTCGCGATGATCGAGGCGAGAAATCCCGTCTCCACCGAGTGGTCGAGCACGTTCTGGTTGTACGAAAAGCGGTATTTCAGCTTGCCGAGCAGCTTGATGATTTCCGGGTGCAGTCCGTTGATGTTCAGCCGCTCGACCGCCTCTTCGCCGGCGGCGGCGGTCGCGAGTTCGATCTCATCGTGGGACCGCTTGACGAACTCCTCGATGCTGGCCGGGTGGATGCGCCCGTCCTTGATCAGCGCTTCCAGGGCGGAACGCGCCACCTCGCGGCGGACGGGATCGAAGGAGGACAGCAGCACCAATTGCGGCGACTCGTCGACCACCAGGGTCACCCCGGTGGCGGCCTCAAAGGACTTAATGTTGCGCCCCTCGCGGCCGATGATGCGCCCCTTCATCTCCTCGTTGGGCAGGTGCACCAGCGTCGCGGTCAGGTCGTTGTTCGGGCGGCTCGCGAGTCGCTGCATCGCCGCCACCAGGATGCGGCGCGAGGTGTTCTGCAGCTCCTGATCGCCTTTCTCCAAGGTTTCGCGGCGCAGGAGCCGAAGCTCGTCCTGGCACTCCAGCAGAACCTCCTCGCGCAATTCGCGTTTGATCTCTTCGGCGTCCATCTGGGAGACGCCTTCCAGCCGCTTGCGAACGCTCTTCGACATCGCGCGGATTGCATCACGCGCCTGCTTGATCGCGACGCCTTCGCGGTTCAGGCGCTCCTGCCGCTGTTCGAGCTGATAGTCGAGCAGGGCCAGGGATTCCTCGTGCGCCCGGATTTCCCGCAATCGGACATCGGACTCGATTTCGCGGCGATCGAACTCCCGATTGAGCTCGGCCCGCTTGTCCTGGATTTCGGAATCCGCCTTTTGCTTGAACTCTTCGGCCGCCACCGCCGCCTCGCGGCGGGCCACCTCGATGAGTTCCGCCGCCCGTTCGTGCGCCTGCCGCCGAATATGCCGCGAGCCCACCCACACCAGGAAGCCGCCGAGAAATATCCCAGCCAGCAATCCCAATAGCAGAGAAACCGAGAGCGACCAACTCGGGTTGCTTTCGGCTAGCATCGGAAACGCGAAGTCGGCTGCGCGTACGGATGACAAGGGGCCCAAGTAAGGTCGCGGCTGATGGGTGGGACAAGCCTTTTAGACGCCGAAGAAACCCACCGGCTACAGCGCAAGCGTGCCTCTCCTTGTATCCCGCTTTGGCCTGTGCATGATTCCGTCACGATGAGAGCAGCCACGTGGGCGGACGACTTCCTAGCAGTCTTCCGCACCACCACGCGCAATCGGTGGGACTGGCTTTCTCCTCTGGCGCTCATCCTCCTCGGCACCATCGGCGTCTGCTTCATCTACAGCGCCCAATTCTCGTCGCTGCCGGTCAACGCCACCCACGACTCGCTGCTCGCGATGGTCGCGCGCAGCTACTGGATCAAGCAGGTCCTCTTCCTCGTCATCGGGGCAGGCGTCTATTGGGCCGTGTCCCTGGTGGACTATCGCCATTGGCTAAGCCTCGCCCACCCGCTGTATGCCGTTTGCGTTGCGCCCCTTGCGTTGGTGCTGGTGCCAATCTTCGGTCACTCCACCTATGGGTCGTCGCGCTGGCTCGTGCTGGGCCCCCTGCGTTTTCAGCCCTCGGAGCCCGCCAAGATCGCGGTGCTGCTCATTACCGCCAGCATTCTGATCCGCAGCAAAATCGGCACCGTAAAGCAGTCAATGGGCGTCTTGGGTAAATTGACCCTTGCGGTGGGTGTCCCCATCCTATTGATAGTGTTACAACCCGATTTGAAGTCGGCGATTGTGCTTCCCCCGATGGTGTTTTCGATGCTGTACGTCTCCAAGCTCTCCGGACGCTTTTTCGCGACCGCGCTGGGGGTGTTCCTCATCGTGGTGGGGCTGGTGTCGTGGGACACCTACCGCTACTTTCAGTACATGGCTGCGTTGCCCCGCGCCTCCGTGGCTCAGATCGATTTTCAAGGGCACCGTGGGGAGTTTCAGCACCATTCGTTCCTCCCTTTTTTGCACGATTATCAGCGCGAGCGGATCCTAGCGTTCGTCGATCCGGCCAAGATCGACGCGCAGGGGATCGGCTATAACCAGCACCAGTCGCTCATTTCCGTCGGTTCCGGCGGATTGTCCGGCAAGGGCTGGACCGCGGGCACCCAAGCCCGCCTCGGCTACCTCCCCCACACGGTGGCCCACAACGATTTCATTTTTTCGGTTATCGCCGAAGAGAAAGGATTTTTGGGAAGCCTTTCCGTCCTCGGCCTGTTTGGCATCGTCCTGTTCAACGGCATCCGCATTGCCGGTCTCGCCCGAGACCGCCTCGGCACGCTGCTCGCCATTGGCGTCACTGTGCTGTTGACCGTGCATGTGTTCGTGAACATCGCGATGACCATCGGCCTGGTGCCCGTCACTGGCATACCGCTTCCCTTCATCAGCTACGGTGGTTCCTTTGTGCTCAGTTGCTGCTTCCTGCAAGGACTGGTTCAAAGCGTCTATCGCTTCCGCAAGGACCTGCTATGACAGCCGGTCCCGCCCGCGATATCGACCGCTCTGCCGGAATCTCCTGCGCAGCGACCTCTGCGCTTGGGCGCCCCGTGGCTACAACCCGCAGCACCCACCATGAGCGATCAGACTCCGTCCCAATCTGCGTCGTCGGCACCCTCCGACGACGCCCCCGCCTATGATGCGGAACTGGCCAGTCCCCCGCCGGTCCGCGACATCGACGCCATCAGCCCCGGCGAGCTAAGAGCCGGCGCCCAAGAACGATCCCAGCAGCGACCGCTGCTCCAAAAGATCCTTTCGGTTTTCCGCAAGGAAAAGGGCTCCTACCGGGAGCTCATCATCAATTCCGAACCGCTCGAAAAGCGGGTCGCCCTGCTGGTCGACGGCCGGCTGGAAAAATTCGAGATCGAGCGCGAATCCGACAACCGGATGGTCGGCGGCATCTTCAAGGGCCGCATCAAGAATCTGGATCCGGGCCTCAAGGCGGCCTTCGTCGACATCGGCTACTCCAAGAACGCCTTCCTGCACTACTGGGACATGCTGCCGGCCGCGGCCGATTCCTCGGTCGAGGTCGTCCGTGTCAACCGCAAGCGCGACGCCCAGCCCAAGGGCGAAGTGACGGTCAAGGACATCCCCGGCCTGTATCCGCCCGGGACCGACATCGTCATCCAGGTCACCAAGGGCCCCATCGGCTCCAAGGGTCCGCGCACCACCACCAATCTTTCGCTGCCCGGGCGCTACCTGATCCTGACCCCCTACAGCGACGGCTGCGGCATCTCCCGCAAGATCGAGGATCCGAACGAACGCCGCCGGCTGAAGCAGCTCATCAATGAGCTCACGATTCCCGAAGGCATGGGCGTGATCGTCCGCACCGCGGGCGAAGGCAAAAAGTCCCGCTACTTCGTGCGAGACCTCCACCTGCTGCTCAAGAAGTGGGAGGAGATCACCAACAAGATGCAGGCCGAACGGGCTCCGACCACCCTCTATATGGAGCCGGACCTGGTCGAGCGGACCGTGCGCGACTTCCTCACCGAGGAAATCGACCGCGTGCTGATCGACAACAAGGGCGACTTCGAGCGCACCCAGGATCTCGTCGGGCTGATCTCCAAGCGCTCCAAGGGCAAGATCGCCTTCTACAACGACAGCATTCCGATCTTCGAGCGCTTCAACATCGAGCGCCAGATCGAGCAGACCGGCCAGCGCAAGGTCCCCCTCCCCTCCGGCGGCGAAATCGTCATCGACGAAACCGAAGCGCTGATCGCCGTCGACGTGAACACCGGCTCGCACCGCAACCGCTCGGGCGACGAGAAGAACACGATCTACGCCGTCAATTTGGAAGCCGCCCGGGAAATCGCCCGGCAAATTCGCCTGCGCAACCTGGGCGGTCTGGTCATCATCGACTTCATCGACATGAAGGAGCGCCGCCACCGCAACGCCGTCTACGAAAAGATGGTGGAGCTGATGTCGACCGACAAGGCGCGCAATCACATCCTGCCGATCTCCCAACTGGGCATCATGCAGATGACGCGCCAGCGCCAGCAGGAGTCGCTCTGGTCGAATCTTTACACGGACTGCCCGTACTGCCGCGGCCGCGGCATCGTGAAGTCCGCGACGACCATGTCGGTGGAGCTGCAGCGCCGGCTCTCCTCCGTCGCGCGACGCCTCCAGCTGCGCAAGGACAACAAGGACTATTCGCTGCGGGTGCTCGTCCACCCCGGCATCCTCGAACGCCTCCGCAGCGAGGACGCCGATCTGCTCGTCCGCATGGAAAGCCTTTACGGCGTGAAGCTGGCCTTCCGCGCCGACCCGGCCTACCACGTCGAGCACTTCAAGATCATCAACGCGACGACCGGCGAGGAATTTCGCTGAACGTCTTACGCTGCATTTGATCTGAGTCCGCGACATTTGATCGTAAGCGGGTCATAGGACCCATCCAAAACCGCCTGGACTTCAGGATACCGGCGTGGGCGACTTCGCCGGTTCTTTGACAACGGCCAGGAAGGCGTGCGGCCGGATGCGGGCGGCGAGTTGAGGCAAGACCCCGTTGAGGTAGCCTTCCGGTTTCAGCCCGAGCCGCTTGCAGGTGCCGACCACCGAGTGGACAACGGCGGACTTCCACGCGGCATCCGGATGGCCGATAAACATCCAGTTGCGTTTGTTATGTGCAGCTACGCACACGCAACTATGGAAAGTTGCCGGTTATGGAAAGGAGCGCCGGCCGCTATGCTGGCACCGCCGCGGTGGTTGCGTTGAACGCCGAGCGATGGTTCAGGAAGTGTGTCGAGTTGTTCAGATCGCCCGCGCCTCCGGACATCAATGGCCAAAAAGTCTGCCCGCCGTCCGCGTTTTCCGCCCCAGCCTTTCGACGACCTTTCCATAATTCGAGGAGCGTCCGTCGCATTGCGACGATGCAGCGCGATGAGCGCCTCATCGGAATAGGCCGCCTCGTCGAGCAGCGTCGTCACGAGCACAATCTACTGGGTGCGGAATCCGGGGACGGCGGTGCGAAAACGGATCAAGCGCACCGCCAGCTTTTCCGGCAGTTCGTCCCCGAGCGTCTGGTTCCAGCCGTTCCGGCCGCGCACACCATTTTTCCTTACCGACGTGTTGCTCGAACCACTTCCCCCGTTCCTCGTGGGCCGTCACCAGCGGCTCGAGCGACCGGCGCTGTCGCGCCTGGCATAGACCTCCTCACGCTCGAAAACATCCGCCAAACTGATGGTCAAAACAATCACTCCGAGTTTGAGCTCGAACCGGCGCCGTGTTGCATCGGAAATAGTGTCGTACGCTCGTCAGGCGCGGCTCGCTCTCGCTTGGAGCCATTCTACTCTGACGATTTCCAGGGGGCGGCTGTGACGGAATTTTAATGTTTTCTTCGCCGTTTCTTAATAATTTCCTGCTACCGTCGGCTCTTCATGCGAATCCTTTTTGCCGAGGACGAGCGCTGGGCGCACCGTCGAAATTGCCCGGGGAGCCAGCCCTCCAATATCTGCGCCAGGACCGTCTGGCCGGGATTCACGGCGGCTGCTCCGCCAGTCAGATCCCCGTGCTTTTGGAGTATCTTGTAACTCAACCGGGCCGAGTGTTTTCGCGCACCACGATTGGCGGCTATGTCCTCGTGCGAGCCGCCCTGCTGCCGATAGTTCGAACCGACCAATCGCGACCGCGGCATCCCGATGGGGCCGGCCTTGGCCGGGCGATCGTGAAATCGATCGGTTGGGCCCATTCCGGAAAGGTGGAAGTCGAAAGCGTGGTCGGTCACGGCAGCTGCTTTCGGGTCAAGCTTCCCCTGGCGAAAGAAAAACCAAACTCGAACATCGAATGAATCCTCAAACACCCGCAGCAGATCGTCCTGCTGGGCCGGTCGTTCCTACGGCGGCCAAACCCGACCGAAGCGCCACTCCTCCGGGAAGAAAAGGCTGGATCGCAGTCCTGATCGCCGGGGCGGCGACCGTCGCCTGGATGGCATACCAACATTATGCGGCCCACGCGCCGAGCGCGGCAGCTGAAAATGTTTCAACGGTGGCCGTCGCCCCGATCGCCCGGCGGGACTTATTCAGGGAACTCACTATCCAGGCAGAGTTTCGGCCTTATTTGGAGGTGGAGCTGCACGCGAAGGTCGCCGGCTACCTCAAGTCCATCAACGTGGATTTCGGCGACCGGGTGAAGGCAGGCGACGTGATCGCCTCAATCGAAGTGCCGGAACTGCACGACCAACTCGACCACGCCATCGCCGCAGAACAGCGCGCCGAGGCCGATTACAAGTATGCCCACCTCGATTATACGCGGCTGTCGGATGTCAATAAAAGCCAGCCGAATCTGGTCGCGCAGCAGGATCTTGATGCAGCTCAAGCCCGGGACGACGCGATGGCAGCGACTCTCGCCGGGGCGAAAGCGGATGTTGAAAGGTATCGGACCCTTTTCAACTACACTCGAATAATCGCCCCGTTTGACGGGGTCGTGACCGCACGATACGCCGACCCGGGGGCCATGATCCAGGCCGGCTCCTCGTCGCCGACGCTCATCCGCCTGTCGCAAAACCAACGGCTGCGGCTCGATTTCCCCGTTTCCGTTTCCTATGCCCAATACATCAAACCCGGCGATTCGGTTGAGATCCTGCTCGACGGTTCGAGCCGCCCGCTCACGGCGCCGATCAGCCGTTCCTCCCGGAGGATCTCGTCTTCCACGCGGACCATGGACACCGAGGTCGAGGTGCCAAATTCCGATTTGAAATTGATCCCCGGAATGTACGCAACGGTCGTTCTCCATCTCGAAAAGCGCCTCAACGCCTTGGCGCTTCCGGTCGAGGCGGTCAGCGGCGCCGGCGCACCGATGGTCTATCGCGTAAATTCCGGAGGCGAACTCGAAGAGCGCCCCGTCAAGCTCGGTATCGAATCGCCACAGTATTACGAAATCCTTTCCGGTCTCGAAGCCGGGGACCTCGTCGTCATCGGAAGCAAATCGGGGCTTCAGCCTGGCCAGAAAGTGTTAACTAAAACAATCGCCGCCGTCGATCCCTCCCATGAATAGTTTACCGCTCGCTTGCAACGAAATCGAAGCCCTGCGGCGCATGGACGCCTGCTCGGTCGCCAATGCCATTGAGACTTTCAATACCCGCTTGCCCAACGAAGGTTTTGCCGACCGCTCCATCCGTTGCCTGCTCCCGAAACTGCCGTCCATGGTCGGGTATGCGGTGACGTTGAAGATCCGAGGCGCCAATCCGCCAACCGGCCGGCGAAGCTACCTCGACCGCACGGACTGGTGGGACTATGTGAAAACGGTGCCCGAACCGCGGATCCTCGTGGTCCAGGACGAAAGTTCCAAGCCGGGCATCGCTGCGCTGCTCGGCGAGGTTCACATCAGCATCCTGATGGCGCTCGGCTGCGTCGGCGCGGTGACCAACGGCTCGGTCCGCGATTTTCCCGCGATCGAAAAACTGGGATTTCACGTGTTCGCAGGGGGACTTTCGGTCTCGCACGCTTATGTGCATATTGTCGAAGTCGGCTTACCCGTCACCGTGGGCGGGCTGGTCGTGCAATCCAGCGATCTCATCCACGGCGATCTGCACGGGATCCAAACGATTCCCGTCGGCATCGCGTCCCGGCTCCCGGATGCCGCAGCCCACTTGGCCACCCTGGACCAGGCGATTATCGCTCTTTGTCGGAGCAGCGATTTTACGCTTTCCAAGCTACGCACGGCCGTTTCCAGCCGACAGTCCTAACCGAATTTTTCAGCAATGTCGCGTTTCGCCCTTCGCTATCCGTATCTGGTTCTGGTCCTCTGCCTCATTGTCAGCGTGGTCGGAGTGACCAGCCTGGTAAAAATGCCGGTCGATTTGTTTCCGCCCATCAAGATCCCGGTTGTGGTGGTGGCGACGTTCTACAACGGGATGCCTCCGCAGGAAATAGAAACCGACATCACCGGGCGCTTTGAGCGATTCTTTACGCTTGGCAGCGGTATCGACCACATCGAATCCCGATCCCTTCCTGGCGTCAGCCTGATAAAAGTTTACTTCCAACCGGGAACGGATGCCGACGCGGCCGTCACTTCGATCGCAAATTTAGCATTGGCGGACCTGCGCAAGCTGCCGCCGGGCACCCTTCCGCCCGTGGTGCTCAAATTCGACGCATCGAGCCTGCCGGTGTGCCTGATCACGTTGAAGGCCGAAAATTTTACCGAGGCCAGGCTCCGCGACCTCGGTCAATTCGACGTCCGCAACCAGGTGGCCAACGTGCCCGGGGCGTCAGTGCCGCAGCCTTTCGGCGGCCGCTATCGGCAGATCATGGTCTATGTTGATCCGCTCAAGCTGGAGGCGCGCCAATTGAGCGTGATGGACGTCGTTCGCACGGTCAACGAGGCCAACCTGATCCTTCCCGCGGGAGACGTGAAGATCGGGCCCTATGACTACAATCTCTATTCCAACGCCCAGATCGACCACATCGCCGACATGAACAATCTCCCGATCAAAACCGTGGGAGCGGCCTCGGTCTTGATCAGCGACATCGGCAAAGCCGTGGACGGATCCGCGATCCAGACGAATATCGTCCGCGTGGACGGCCATCCGTCCGTTTACCTGCCGGTTCTCAAGCAGGGCGGAGACTCCAACACGATCGCGGTTGTGAACGGCATCAAAGCCGCCATTTCACACCTTGTCGACGTGCCGAAGGAATTGGTGACCAAGGTTGTATTCGACCAATCGGACTTCGTCCGCACGGCCATCGACAACTTGCTTCACGAAGGGGCGATCGGGCTCGCTCTGACCGCCGTCATGGTCCTCGTTTTTCTTGGCAGCCTGCGGGCGACGGTGGCGGTGCTTTTCTCCATTCCCTTGTCGGTTTTGGCGGCATTCATCGGCCTATCGCTGGGCGGCAACACCGTGAACGCGATGGTCCTCGGCGGCTTCGCCTTGGCACTTTCCCGCCTGATCGACAATTCGGTGATCGTCCTCGAAAATATTTTCCGCCACATCGAGATTGGGGAATCGCCACCGGTTGCCGCGGAACAGGGCGCCTCCGAAGTGTCGATGGCCGTGCTCGCGGCGACATTCACGACCGTGGTGGTCTTCTTTCCCGTCGTTTTCCTCTATGGAGTCAGCCGTTTTCTGTTCTCCGCCCTCGCCCTCTCGGTCATCCTGTCGATGTTCGCGTCATATGTCGTGGCGATGACGGTGGTCCCGCTATTCTGCGCGAAATTCATAAAAGGGCACGGAGCCGAAACCGGAGCCAGCCCGCACGGCGGTAGCGGCCGGTTCAACGCCTGGTTCAATCGGAAATTTAACGGCATGCTCGACCGTTATGACGGCACGCTCAATACCGCCTTGCTTCGGCCCCTGGTCACCGTGCTGGGAATCGCAGGCATCATCGTGTGCAGCCTCGCCATATATCCCGTCATCGGGAAATCCTACTTCCCCCGGACTGACCCGAGCCAGTTTGTCATCAATCTGAAGGCTCCGACCGGAACCCGGGTGGAGCTGACGAATGCCCTGGTCGGCCAAGTCGAGCAAATCGTGCGCGAGGTCGTCCCTCCAACGGAACTGCGCATCATCGTCTCAAACATCGGAATGACGCCGGGTTTCTCTTCCATCTACACGCCAAATTCGGGCTCGCACACCGCCTTCGTTCAGATCGGCCTCAAACCGGGGCACAAGCTAAGCAGCTTCGACTACATGGAACTGGTTCGCCGGCGCCTCCGCAAGGAAGTGCCGCAGCTGACGGCCTATTTCCAAACGGGAGGACTGGTCGATGCGGTGTTGAACCTCGGTTTGCCTGCTCCGATCGATATTCAGATCGATTCCTCCGACATGAATGTCGGGCACGCCGTCGCGATGGATATAGCGAGCAAGGCGCGCGCGCTGCAGGAAGTAAGCGATGTGCTGGTGCCCCAGGACGTCGACTACCCCGCCCTGCAGATGAGCATCGACCGAGAACGGGCCGGCAAACTGGGCCTCAGCGAGAAGGAGATCGTGGACAACATGATCACGGCCCTTACCTCCAATGCGATGATCGCCCCGAACTACTGGGTCGACCCCAAATCGGGCAATGACTACCTCCTGACGGTCCAATACTATGAAGGCGCGGTAAGGAATCTCGGCGACCTAACCTCGATTCCGCTGCGCGGAACCCAAGCGAAGGACCCCGCCTATCTCGACGCGGTGACACGGATCACGCACATCAACTCGCCAACCGAGGTGGACCATTATCAACTGCGCCGGGTAACGGATATTTACGTCGCTCCGAAGGCAGAGGACCTGTCGCGCGTTACGGCAAGCCTGGAGAAAATCATCGCGGCCACCCGTCACCCTAAAAACGTGCGCATCAATGTGCGCGGTTCGGTTCAGGCGATGCGATCCTCCTTCAAGAGTTTCGGTTTTGGCCTCATCCTCTCGACCTTGCTCGTCTATTTGATCCTGGTCGCCCAGTTTGAATCCTTTTTCGATCCCCTGATAATCCTGATGGCCGTGCCGACGGGCATAACGGGGGTCCTTCTGATCCTCTGGGTCACGGGAACGACGCTCAATATCATGTCGCTCATGGGCGTCGTGATGATGGTGGGCATCGTCGCCTCCAACAGCATCCTGATCGTCGAATTCACCCGGCAGTTGCGCGCCCAGGGCCAACCGTTGCGCGAGGCGGTCGCCCTCGCCTGCCGTGTCCGTCTCCGCCCGGTGCTCATGACTTCCCTGGCCACGTTGATCGGCCTGATCCCGATGGCGCTCGCGCTGGGAGCCGGCAGCGAAGCCTACGCCCCACTTGCCCGCGCAATCATCGGCGGACTCGCGGTTTCAGTTGTGCTGACCGTGTACGTCGTGCCCGCAGCTTATTACCTTTATTACCGCAGCCGTTCAGGTCCTGCAACGAGCGTCGGCGTCAAAAGCCATAACTGAAGGACGACCGCGCCATGCAAAAAGTCATTCTCCTAACCGCCGCGCTGGCCGTCGCCCCGGCCCTTCCGGTATCTGGCGCCGACCTCGCTCCGGTGATCCTCACCCTTGCCGAAGCGCACGCGACGGCCCTGCGCAACCATCCGCAGGTTGAGATCGCTCAACTGCGAGCTCTGGTTTCCCAGGAAATCTCAAAGCAAAATCAGGCCGCCTATTATCCGACGGTGGACGGTTATTTCGACGCGGTCGCAGCGGGCAATCGCAATACGCGGCTGCTTGCAGGAGGGCTCAACAATCCAGTCATCTACGATCGCGTCGCCGATGGTTTTGGCGCCGCCCAGCTGATTACTGATTTCGGCAGGACCCGCAATCTCATTGCCAGCGCCCGCTTTTCGGCGAAAGCGGAGGCCCAAAACGCCGCGGCAACGAAGGAGGAGATCCTGCTCAACGTCGACGCGAACTATTTCAATGTGCTCCAGACCCAGGCAGTCCTCGGAGTCGCAAAAGAGACGGCGCGCGCGCGTCAATTGCTCGTCGATCAGGTTACCGCACTCGAAATGAATCGGCTCAAGTCCGAACTCGATGTCAGCTTCGCCGAGGTCGCCCTCGAACAGAGCAGGCTCTTTCTCCAAAGGGCTTCCGGCGACGCCGACGGAGCCCAGGCCAGTCTCTCCAGTGCCCTCGGTTATCGCCAGGCTCGCCGATACGAGCTGGCCGACGAACCGACCCGATCTGATTCCGTTCCCGACGTGCACGCATTGATCGAGTTCGCGCTGGAAACCCGTCCCGATCTCCTCCGTTCACGCTATGAACGGGATGCGGCCGGAAGCTTTGCGGCGGCGGAAAGAGATCGGAATTATCCGACGATCACCGCCATCGGGGAAATCGGCAACGCGATAAGCCACGACGCCCGGCTGCCCGACAAATACGCCGCCGGTGGCATCACGGTCGATCTTCCCCTCTTCGCCGGAGGCTCTTATTTGGCGCGCCAGCATGAGGCTGAGCTGAAGACCGAGATCGCGGCCCAGGCTCTGCGCGACCTAGAAGATACCGTCAGCCGCGACGTCCGCCTCGCCTGGATTAATTTCAACACTTCGCTGGAGCGATTGGCCACAACCGAGCGGCTCCTCAAGCACGCCAACCAGGCGTTCGCTCTGGCGCAGGCCCGATACAAGAACGGCAGCAGCTCAATCGTGGAGCTGAGCGACGCCCAGGTCAATGCCACCTCCGCTCAAATCGCCGAGGCTAATGCCAGGTACGATACCCTGCTCCAGAGGGCCATTCTGGACTACCAGATCGGCGCCCTTAAGCCATAGGACTGCATCGGTCCGGCGTATTGGATGGTCCGCACGGCACGCCGACTTCGGCGTATGCCGCCATGGGATTGCGCGCTTGCTGCTTTCCAGTGTGCCGGGATGAGGACTTTGATCACGTCGCGGCGCCAGAGACTCGCCGCCCAAGCCTCAACCAGCCACGCCCTCCGTCGCGCTTTTATCCCCTACATCGAAATGTCGGCGTTGATCATCTCCGTCAACTGCGGGCAGATCGAAAGAAGCCAGGCGCTCAGTCGGCGCCCGAGACCTCCAGCCGAATAACTCTCGGATCGCGGTGCGATTCGGGTCTTCCGCCCACTTTCATTCCGCCCGCAACGCGATCAGGGGATCGATTTTCGTCGCCCGCCGCGCGGGCAGCCAGCAGGCCAGAAACGCGACGGTGAAAAGCACGTTCACCGAGACCACGAACGTCAGGGGATCCAGCGCCGAAATGCCATAGAGATGGCCGGCAATCAGGTGAACGAGCGCCAGAGCCGCAATGGTTCCGACCGCACAACCGACGGCGGTCAACCCCAGGCCCTGCCGCAGGATCAGCGCGACGACGCTGCCGGGCAGCGCCCCCAGGGCCATCCGCACCCCAATCTCTCTGGTGCGCTGGGTCACATCATAGACGAGGGCACCGTAGAGGCCCAAGGAAGCCAGCAGCAGGGCAAACAGACTGAACGAAGCGGAGGCCGTGGCGATCAAACGCTCCTGGGTAAGCGACAGACCAATCGCATCGTCCATCGTGGTCAGCTTCCCGACGGTCAGTTCAGGATCGATCCCATGGACTAAACGCCGTACCGATGCAGCCAATGATCGGGGATCGACCGCGGTACGAAGCGCAATAGATATTCCGGGCGCGGAATCCGGGTCGATTTCCGCAATTTCCGAGGAGGGAAAGTAGATTTCGAAAAGATCATTGTCCCACAAGCTCGGTTGCTTCGTGTCTTTGACGACACCGACAATGGTGTAGGCCTTGGTTTTGATTCCGACGAGCGAAGCGGTTTGGTCGTCCGGAATATGGATCTGGCTGCCAATCGGATCTCGATCGCCGAAGAAAGTGCGAACGAGGTGTTCATTGATCACCACCGTGCCAACCGGGTTGGGATGTGAAAGACGGCCGGAGGGAAAGACATCGGCCGATTCGATCCCGCGACCCCGGACAAGCGGAATCCCCAGCGACTCGAAAAATCCAGGTCCGACCTAGGTCGCGGACGCCGCCGGCACCGGTTCACCTTTTCTTCGAACATAACCCACGGCGCCAAACTGCGGATTCTCGAAGGATCCGCCGCCCAATAGCTGCCCGCCTCCTCCCCAAGAAAAGGTGGCGTTGCGCACCCCAGGAAGCGTTTTTAGCGCAGCGAGCAAATCGCGAGATTCGGCTGCCCGCTGAGCAATACCCACGCCCGTCTTGAATGCCATTTTGGCGGTGACCAGATTCCGCGGATCGAAACCAGGGTCGACCTCCTCGAGCCTTTCGAGTGTGCGAATAAAGAGTCCGGCCCCTGCCAGGAGGCAAACCGAGAGTGCGATTTGCGCCGCCACCAATGCGCGATTCAAACCACGTCTCGAACCGCCAGCGATCGAGGTCGTTTGGACCTTTAACGTTGAGATCAAATTCAGCCGGCTGAAGCGAAGAGCGGGCATCAGTCCAACCAGGCTTGCGGAGGCAACGACTACGACGATGTCGAATAGCGCAATGCGAATATCGAGGCCCTCATTTAGCATACCTCCTAACCGCAGATAGTCGGTCAAAACGTGCTTTCCCCACTCGCCAAACAGCAGCGCCGCCAAACCGCCAAGCGCAGCGATCACGAGGCTCTCCACCAAGAGCTGCCGAACCAGCCGTCCGCGCCCGGCTCCCAGGGCGAGGCGCTGCGCAAATTCGCGTTGGCGCGTTGCCGTGCGCGCCAGCAACTGGCTCGCCACGTTGGCGCAACCGACAATCAATACCACGCCGACCACGGTCATCAAAATGTCCAAGACCGATGCGAGATACTCCCGCTCGACGGAGAAGACCGCGATGGTCGAACCGATGCCCAAGGCAAGAATAAGGATCGCCGTGGCGGAAAACCCAGGGCTGCGCGCGAGCGAGCGGATCCCGAAGCGGAGATCGCGCCGCAGTTCTTCAAACCAAGGCCAGACGCGCCGATCGCGGCAGCGTTCCTGCAACAATCCCACGTTGCCGAATCGGCGCTCCGCCGCACGGCGAGCCTCTTCCGGAGGCGCCCCGTCTTGGATCGCTTCCTCCGTCCGCGCTTCCAGATGAAAGCTCATTTCCTCGGCCATTTCCGCCTCCAACTGCCGTCGCCGGCGGAGAAAGCGCAGTTTCCGAAAAAACGTCCAAACCAAGCTCATGACTCCATCACCCGCGCAATGATTGCCGTCATCCGGCTCCAGTCTTCCTTCTCTATTTCGAGCTGCCGGCGGCCGGCGCGGGTCAAAGCGTAGAACTTGGCGCGCCGTCCCTTGTCGGTCATCCGCCACTCCGCATCGATCCAGCCCTTGTTTTCCATTCGGTAAAGCGCGGGATAGAGCGAACCCTCATCGAGCTTGAGCGCGCTGGCGGAAAGCTGCTCGAGCCGCTGCGTGATTCCCCAGCCGTGAACGCTTTCGCGAGCGAGTACACGGAGCACCAGCATGTCGAGGGTTCCCTGAATCAGCTCAGATTTCTGCCCCATTCGCTTTACTCAGACGATCTGAGGGACGAGGGCAAATCTTATTTAGATGTTCTAAGGGATACGTTGATCAGCTCGGCATTCCGGCAACGCCATTATCGGCTCATCGGATTTTTCCCGGGCGCAGTTGGTTGATTTCGTCCTCCCGTTCCCGAATCCGCTCCCGCAGCCCCGTCGCCAAGAGTTCAACTTCGGCAGCGGTAAAGCGCGGCGTAATGTACTTGGGACAGTTCCAATCGTAGCCCTGAACCTCGAGTAGAAAGCCGCGCTCCACTTTGGTGCCGGGTGGTTTCGCCAGATCGGCCAAACGCGGGTCGTCTGCGGGCAATACCCGGGCCAGCGCGAGAATCTTCAGGCGTTCGCGGGCCGGATAGTCCATCAGAAATAGGCACACCCGGGCGTCGGTGGAAACGTTGCCCGTGCTGATGAGTTGCAGATTGCCGGAGTAATCGGCAAAGGCGAGATGGCGATCATCCAAAGCGCGCAGGAAACCCCGCGGGCCGCCCCGATGCTGGATATACGGCCATCCGCTCTCGCTGATCGAGGCCAGATAGAAGCTGTCCCGCGCCTCGATAAAGGCGCGCTCGTCCTCCGTGAGGGGCACCAGATCGCCGAGCGGAGGGCGGACGGGGGCCACGCCATAGGCTGCCGCCTGGGCTTCGCGCACCGGCGGGGTTTCCAAAAGATTCAAAAATTTCCGGCGCATGGCTTAGAAAAGCGCCACGTTCCAGCCATCCGCGTAATAGTGCCGGAAGCTCGCCGCGCCCTGGGTGCCTGGCACCGCGTTGTCTCCAACGAGGGTCACCCCCGCCGCCGACAAGTGATCGGTTGCTCCGTTCTTCGCGGCGCAACTGCGCGAGGCTCCGCGCACGTGTTCTCGCACGCCGTTGTAGCGCGCATTGGCCCGAGGGTCGGAAAGGACGAAGATCGCTTGTTTCATGCGGAACTACTAGACAACTCTGTCTAGTTAATTGCAAGCACTAACAAGACAAGTCTGTCTATTTCGTTGTGCCCGGCGTCAATCCGGCCCAACGTAAGGCATGCCTCGGCCGACCAAATCTGAAGCGGCGCGCTCGCCCAAGCGCGACCAACTCGTCGCCGCGGCCGCCCGCCTCTTTTACCGGGATGGGTATCACGCGGTGGGAATCGACACGATCCTGGCGGACGCGCAGATCGCCAAGATGACGCTCTACCGCAACTTCGCCACGAAGGAGGACCTGATCGTGGCTACCATTCAAAAGCGGGCCGAAACGATCTCCGGGGAAGTGTCCGTTGCGGTCAGCCAAGCCGGACCGTCGATGCGCAGCCGCTTGCTGGCGCTTTTTGGCTGGTACGAGAATTGGTTTCGCAGCCCCGGCTTTGCGGGCTGTGCGATGCTCCGAGCGGCCGGAGAATATCCTGAACTCGGTTCGGCGGTTCACCAGTCAGTCGTGCGCGCCAAAGCGGCCGGCCGGGCGAATCTGGAGCTCATCCTCAGCGAACTGGATCCGCGCCGAGCCAAGGAACTGGCTTCGCAAATTGACCTGCTCCTACAGGGCGCGATTTCGTGCGCGCATACCTACGGCGATCCCAGCCAAATTGATCACGCCCGCAAGGCGGCACTCAACCTGCTCGAACGCGCCCACTCACCGCATTCGCCCGGGCGCGGCAGGTGATGCGGCCGGACGCATCGGCGGGTAGGACCGTGCGTAGGCGAGATTTCAGTGCCTCCACCATTTCTGGCGGCAACGCCGCCAGCTTGGCGCCCGTGCTCGGGCCGCCCAGCACGGTCGCCCAATAGTCCTCCAGATTGGCAAACGTTCGTTCGACGGCGATTTCCTGGGTCGCGACTGAATCCAGGCCTGCTCCGATCCAGAGTTCGCGCATTGCACTTAGCGCGGATGCTTCCGGCCTCGGCGGCGCCAGCGGAATTACTCCCAAGGCCTTCATTTCCGCCTGCAACGTCGCATACGGGAAACCGCCTCCCAGCATGTCCCACGTATAGGCAGCCACGATGCCGCCTGCCCCCACCACCCGCGCCATTTCGGCCACGCCCCTGGCCGGCTCGGGCACGAAGAAGATGACGAGCGGCATCACCGCCGCGTCGAAATGGTCGGCCGGGAATGGCAGCGCCATGGCATCGCCTTTGAGTAACTGCGCTGCCTTGAGGCTGGCCCGCGTGCGAGCAAAGGCCAGTTGGCCATCGGCCGGATCAATCCCATGGACCGAAGCCGGTGAACACTTCTCGATGAGCATTTCGGTGAAGGCGCCGTTGCCGCAGCCCACGTCGAGCCACCGAAGCCCGGGTTGCGGAGCCAGCCAGCGGAGGAAGCTGTCACCCACACACTGACTCCACACCCCCATGTAGCGTTCGTAGGCTGCGCCGTCGTTAAATCGAATTGGTTCGGGTGTGGTTGTCATGAGAGGTGTGCTGCTCGGCTGCTCGCCGCACGCTTGGAATGAAAGTCATTGGCCCCTCGGCGAGCGAGAACCGACTGAACTTTCCTGAGGTGGAGCGCGTGGTCCCCACGCGCTGCGGCGTTTGATGCAAAACGCGGGCGGAGGTTAGAGCGCACGGGGACCATGCGCTCCACCCATGAATTCCGGCTAGCTGTCCCATAACCGGGAACGTTGAATCTCGATTTCGGAACCCGCGTGCGCCCGCCAAAGAACGAGATCAGAGATAAACGCATGTCCATCAAAACCAAACGAACTTCATGTTTACTGGCACGGGGCCTGCAAATAGCGGACGTCTTTCGAACCGGCAAACCCGAACCCAATCATGCTGACCGTCCTAAGAATTGCCTTTCGTCGCCTCGCGAACGCTCCTGTGTTTACCAGCACCGCAGTGGCGACGCTCGCGATCTGCATCGCAGCCAACCTGACCATTTTTGCGGTGGTCGACGCCCTTTTCATCCGCTCCCTGCCCTTCCCCCACGCGGATCGTCTGGTGACGATGTACTATCTGTACCCGAAGATGCCCAGCGCCGTGCCCGGCGCTTCGATCACAAACTACTACGAGCGTCGCGGGAAGATTCCGGCGATCCAGTCGCTTTCGGCGATCAATGAAAACACTTCGGTGATCGGCGAGAGCGGGTCCACCTCGATTGAAGAGCTGGGCAGAGTCACTCCGGAATTCTTCCGAACTTTAGGCGTACCGTTGTTTCTTGGACGGGCTTTCTCCGAGGCGGAGATGACTTATCTGACGGACCACGAGGCGATCATCAGCTACGAATACTGGCGGAGCGCCTACGGTTCGGATCCAAGCGTCATCGGGAAAATCATCCGCATGGACGGCGACCGGAAGAAAATCGTGGGCGTGCTCCCTCCCCGTTTCCGATTCCTGTCGTTCCGAGCGCCGGTCTATATGCCGCTCTCGACGGAAGAATCCGAACGCAATGTCGGCGCCCGCCACGCGGTCGGCACAATCCTGATTGGCCGGCTGGCCCCGGGCGCCACGTTGGCGCAGGCGCAGGCACAGATCGACGGTCTGGACGCCGCGCTGGCGCCCCTTTTCCCCGACGCCAAACTCATTGCGGAGGCAGGGACCCACACGGTCGTCGCACCGCTGCAATCCGACTTTGTCGCCTCGGTGCGTCCCATGTTCATTCTCCTGCAGGCGGCCGCGATCTTTCTCCTCGCCATCGGCGGCGCAAATCTCGTCAACCTTTTGCTGATTCGAGCCAGCAACCGCTCGCGGGAAATCGCTATTCGGCAGGCGCTCGGCGCCGGGCGTCGCCAAATCATCGCCGATGTTGTGGCGGAAACCATGCTCCTTTCCCTGGGCGGCGCGCTGGCAGGGCTCTGGTTGGGGGCGGTCGCCATCCACTTCCTCGGACTGCTGGGCGCGGACCAGCTCCCGCTCGGCGCCGAAATCACTTTCAATCCACGCGTTGCGGAAGCGTCCCTGCTCCTGGCCGCACTGGTAGGAGTGGGCATCGCGATTCCCGGCGTGTGGTTCAACCTTCAGAATCGGCTCGCCGTTGCGCTCAACGCGCAGACGCGCGGGGGAACGTCGGGTTCAACCGCCCTTCGTCTTCGCCGCTGCTTCATCGTCAGCCAAGTGGCCCTCTCGTTCGTGCTTCTCGCCGGCGCCGGTCTCCTCGGCTTGAGCTTGCGCCGCGCCATGGCGGTCGCCCCCGGATTTCGCGCGGACCATGTCATCACCGGCCAGTTCAACCTGACGTGGCACGGCTATCCGGTGCTCGACAGTTTCCACAAGTTTTTCGACCGGCTCTCCGATCAAACCGCCGCATTGCCCGGGATCACCGCCGTCGGGGCCGCTACGGCGATTCCCGTCGGTCCCTCGGGCTCCAATGTCATGACCGTGCGCGGATATGCGCCCAAAGGCGGGGAGGCGGCGTTTCTGGTCCATGACGCCGTTGACGTCGCCGGGGACTATTTTGCCGCGATGGGCATCCCCCTGGTCAGCGGCCGTTTTCTCCGGCCGTCGGACTCCGCGGGCAAGGAACTTACCTGCGTGGTGGACGAGGCGTTCGCGCGGCAGTATTGGCCGGACGGTAGCGCCATTGGCAAGGAACTCAGCCAGGGCGTGCAGCGGGGCCCAAACGTGGAATACTTTCGGATTGTGGGGGTTGTCGGCACGGTAAAGCAGTCGAACCTGACTGAGCGGAAGAGCCGAGGGACGGTCTATTTTCCCTATGGCCGGGACTATGCCCGACAATATTACCTGGTCGCAAGGACGAGTCTCGCGCCTGAGTTCGTCGCGAATATGCTCATCCAGGCGGTGCGCGCGACGGACGCGGATGTTCCGCTCACCCACCTCCGCACCATGGAACTCCGACTGAGCGATAGCCTCTCAGGCCGACGGTCACCCGCGTTGATGGCTGGAATTTTCGCCGCTGCCGCGCTGCTGCTCGCTGCCGTGGGTCTTTATGGCGTCATGGCCTACGCCGTCGCACAGCGCATCCGCGAATTCGGGGTCCGCATGGCTCTCGGTGCCCAAAGTCTCGACGTGCTGCGATTGGTATTCCTCGAAGGCGTTCGGCTCGCGGGCATCGGGCTCGCCGTTGGATTGGTTCTCGCACTGGTGCTCACGCGCTTCCTCGCCTCCGACCTTTATGGCGTGAGGCCCAATGACCCGCTGGCTCTCGCGGGAGTGGCGGTACTGATTTCCCTCGTAGTCTGCTTCGCGTGCCTTCTGCCGGCCCGCCGGGCGACCAAGGTCGATCCGATGGTCGCGCTTCGGGCTGAATGACGCTTTAGGGTGGAGCGCATGATGCCCATGCGCTTTAATGTCGGTCCGCGTTTGACGCCGAAGCGCATGGGGACCATGCGCTCCACCTGCAGAACTATTCACTCATGCTCACCCGACTGTCTTTGCTCGTAGGTTTTGGTGCGACCGTCCTGCTTTGCCGCGGAGAGGAACCTCGGACTATCGACCTTTGGCCAACGGGCGCGCCCGAAGCAGTGGCCAGCTCGCCCGCGCCCGAAGCCGACGCCACGACTCCGGCCGATGCCTTCGTGGCCGGCCGCCGGGTTGAGCGTCTCGGCAACGTTTCTCATCCGACGGTCGCTTTCTACCCCGCGCCAGACGCGCCCAGCGGCCGTCCGACCGTTTTGGTCTGCCCGGGCGGCGGATATTGGATACTCGCGATGGACCTCGAAGGCCGCGAGGTGTGCGATTGGCTGAACTCCATCGGCATCAACGCCGCGTTGCTTAAATACCGGGTTCCCGATTCGACTCCGCCCAACTACGTCATGGCAGCGGGCGAGGACCCCGACCACAGCGCCACGGGCAAATTCAGCCGGCCGCTGCAGGACGCTGAACGCGCCCTCGGGTTGCTTCGCGCTCGTTCCAACGAACTGCGCATCGACCCGCACCGCATCGGCATCCTCGGTTTCTCGGCCGGCGGGCATCTGGCGGCGCTGATGTGCCGCCAGTCCCAGACTCGCGCCTACCCGGCCGTGGACGCCGCCGACCGGGAGAGCTGCCGTCCCGATGCCGCTCTTCTGATCTACCCGGCGTACCTCGCCCGCCGGTCGGGCGCCCTAAACGCCGAATTCAGCGGTCCCCTGGCCGGGAATCCGCCGACGTTCATCGTCATGGCCGAGGACGACCCGATTTGGGTGGGCAACGCCCTCTACTACTACCTCGCGCTCGCCGCGGCGAAAGTGCCCGCCGAACTGCACGTGTATCCATCGGGGGGACACGGATTCGGTTTGCGCCCGGCGGGCGAGGCCACCACCTGGCCCCGGCGGGCCGATGAGTGGCTCCGACAATTGGGCTGGCTGGCGCCGCCCGCCGGACAAAACTGAGGCGGCGTCCGGCTCAACGGGCCGACGAACGGCCCCCGGATCAACCAAACGATTTGGCCGAGGCTTCGCCGGCCCGCCAGCGGCGGTAGACCAGGGCCCATGCGGTCCAGCTCAGGAGAAAAAGGGCGATGACGGCCAAACCCACGGCTCCGAGATGGTCGTTGAGCGCGCCGGCCGCGTCCCAAAGTGCGCCCTTGGGTTTGCCGCGGTCGACGCAAAGTCCGACGATTTCGCCAGCGCCGATGAAGAGCGCCACGATCACTGACACGAAGGTGACGGTGAGGTTATAGCCGAGCTTGCGCCGAGGATTGACGAAGGCCCAGCCATAGGCGCCGAGCATCAGGATGCCGTCGCCGGTGTCGACGAGCGCCATGCCGGCGGTGAAAAGGGCGGGGAAAACCAGGATGGTGGAAATCGGAAGTCCGCGGGCGGCTTCGCGCGACGAAACCGCCAGCAGCCCGACCTCCGTGGCCGTGTCGAAACCGAGGCCGAAGAGAAATCCAATCAGGTACATCTGCCAACTGTGGTTGATGAGCCGGAAGAGCGATCGGAACAGCCGTCCGAAAAAGCCCCGCTGGTCCAGGAGGATGTCGATATCCTCCTCGGGAAGAATTCCCCCGCGGCGCCCGGACTGGCAGGCGCGGCAGAGCGAAACGAAAATCACCAGATTGGCCGCCCCAATGACCAGAAGAAATCCGGCGGAAATGACAGTCCCGAGCACGCCCCCGAGGTCCGCCCAGCGTGCGAATGGCCCTTTCAGTTCCAGCGAAGCCCAGGCGATGAGCAGGGTCAGCGCGAAAACAATCGTCGAGTGTCCGAGGGAAAAGTA
Organism: Opitutaceae bacterium; assembly: GCA_036502225.1. Classification (GTDB taxonomy): domain Bacteria; phylum Verrucomicrobiota; class Verrucomicrobiia; order Opitutales; family Opitutaceae; genus Palsa-1447. The sequence goes on along the minus strand of DASXYY010000003.1, from coordinate 95,915 downwards.
GAACCCGACGCCAACCGGTTTCTGGCCCTGTTGCATGAGCTTGCGCGTGACGTTGTCGATCGCAGCAATGTGGTCGGCGTCAACGGCATGCCGCAGTCCAAACATGTAGGCCAGGAGGGCGGTTCCGAGCATGGCGGGATAGTGACGGAAGGCGAAAAATGCCCAAGCCCAAGCGAGCGTGTTGATCGCTACCAGAAGAATGCCGATCGCGACAATGCGCGTTCGCAATCGAGGCGGAGAAACGGTGATCATGCTTTCCGTCAGCCCAGCAGCTAGTGTACCGAATTGAATGTCAAGCGGAGCGGACCGGCCCCATTGCGATCCTTCCTCCCATTGGAGTTAGCCGCGGACCTCAACGGCTTCGCAGGTCGCATCGGGGATGGGAAGGAGGGGTTCGTCTGCGACCTGCCTCCCGCGTTTGGCGCCGAATCGCGGGGGGGCCAAGCGCTCCACCGGTTGCTGCCCGGTTAACCCTTTTCGGCCTTGGCAGGCAGAAAAACCAAACGAAAGTTGTCCAGCGAGTGCGCAAGCACCGGCAGCAAAAGGTTGCCAGTGGCGAGGTAGATCACGGCCAGGACCGCGCCGGCCGCGCTCGCGATCAGAACCCCCTTCACGCCCTGGTAGAAGTGCGCGAAGCCGAACGCGACGGACGTAATGACGATCACGGGCACCAGCCCAATGCCCGGGAAAAGCAGCCGAAGGTAGAAGAACGCAAAGCCGCGGCACACGAATTCCTCCTCGATTCCGGAGCCCAGGCTGACGAACGAGTACCACTCCCGCTGAGTGTTGGTGCGCGGCACGAGGACGTCCGCGCGCTTGCCGATTGCCTTGCGCGCCTCGCGGGCCTTGGCCCGCATGCGAAGCCCGGACCAGACGATGTACGCGACCAGCAGCACCACAAGACAGGCTTCCACCGGCCAGGAACGCGGGGGGCCCAAGCCCACCGAACGCGCCGGCACCCGGCCCCAGATGACCAGGGCCGCAAAAGCGACCACGGTCCCAACCTGGCTGACAATCGTCATCAAATAGAGGTGGCTACGCTCCGTCTTGTCTCCCCGGTCGATCCGGGCCTCGGCGTGGCGAACGGACGCGCGGTTGAGCCATGGCGCCACGAGATAGAAAAAGGCCATCAGCACATGGAGGGCGATCAGCGTGGGTTTGGGCAGGAATTCGGCCACGCTGCTTAGTCAGATCCGGCGCGGCAAAGTGCGCGATAGTGCGAGGAAGGCTTGAACTTGCTCGGTACCCTGGGGCCGGGTTAGTGTCATTTTCTAGCCCGGAAGATTCATGAAAGCCCTTCAAGAGGCCAATCGAGGTGGAGCGCAGGGTCCCCCTGCGCTTAAACGCCTCCCCGCATTTGGCGCCCAAGCGCAGGGGGACCCTGCGCTCCACCTGCTATGAAGCCTTTCCTCCTTTCCCTGTTGACGGCGCTCTGGCTCGTTTCGAGCGCACTGGCGTCCGAGGACCCCAATCTGTATCTTGAGGACGCGCATGGCGCGCGGGCCATGGAGTGGGTCCAGGCGGAGAATCTGAAGACGGCCAACGTGCTCGAGAAGGACCCTCACTACGCCCAGCTGTTTTCCGAGGCTTTGACGATCGTGCAAGCGCAGGATCGCATTCCGTATCCCACCTTTGTCGCCGGACAGATATTTAATTTCTGGCAGGGAATCGGACACGTCCGGGGCTATTGGCGAAAAACGACGCTCGATTCGTATCGGACTGCGACGCCGCAATGGACGAGCGTGCTGGACATCGATCAGTTGGCGGCGAACGAAAAGGCCAACTGGTTCTGGGAGTCCGTGAATCTTCTGGAGCCATCCGAAGAGCGCGGGCTGGTCTCCCTTTCGGACGGCGGCGAAGACGCGGTGACCATCCGGGAATTCGACATCGCCCAGAGCCATTTCGTGGACGGCGGCTTCGTCCTCCCACGGGGCAAACAACGGGCGGCGTGGGAAAATGCCGATTCCATCATCGCGGCTCGCGAATGGTCGCCCGGGGAACTGACGGCGTCGGGCTATCCCTACGTGGTCAAGCGTCTGCGCCGCGGACAATCGCTCAGCGCCGCCGAGGAAATCTACCGCGGCTCGCCCAAGGACGAAGGGGGCGTGGAATTGGAAACCTTGCATGACGGCGCCGGTCACCAAGCCGAAATCGTCGTTCGGGCCATGACCTTCTTTTCCACCCAGCATTTTCTGGTCGAAGGATCCCGGCTGAAGCACCTGGCGCTGCCACCAAAGGCCAGCCTCGAAAATCTAGTCGATGGGGCGCTGATCGTGAAACTGAACGAGGAATGGAAAACCTCCGCCGCCGATTGCCCGTCCGGCTCGCTGGTTGCCATCGATCTGGCCGCCGCCTCCGCCAATCCGGATCATCTGAATCCGGCCGTGATCTACGCGCCGGGGCCCCGGCAGTCACTGAACGGGGACAACGTCACCTCGGATCGCCTGGTCATCTCAACCCTCGACAATGTGCGCGGCCGGGCGTGGCTCTATTCGCACGCCCCGGGCGGCGCCTGGACTCCTCAACGACTCGACCTCCCGGACAATGTGGCGATCGACCTCGATGACATGGATGTCCATTCGAATCGGGGTTTCATCGACGTCACCGGCTTTCTGCAGCCGACGAGCGTCTGGCTGATGGACGGTGACAGCGGGGCCGTCGCCCTCGTGAAGAGCTCGCCGGCCCGTTTCGACGCATCGCACGACGCAACGGACCAGTTCGAAGCCGTTTCCAAGGATGGCACCCGCATCCCCTATTTCGTGGTGCATCCCAAGGGCATGGCTCTGGACGGGAGCCATCCGACCATCTTGGAAGCCTATGGCGGCTTTCAGGTTTCCGAAACGCCCTACTACTCGAGCATCACGGGCAAGCTCTGGCTCGAACGCGGGGGCGTGTACGTCCTGGCGAATATCCGTGGCGGAGGCGAATTCGGTCCCGCCTGGCATGAAGCCGGACTCAAGACCCATCGGCAGGTCGTCTATGACGATTTCGCCGCCGTGGGCGAAGATCTGATCGCCCGCGGGATCACCCGCCCGCGCCGCCTCGGCATCGAAGGCGGATCCAACGGCGGATTGCTGATGGGTGTCGAATTCAACCAGCATCCCGAGCTCTGGCATGCGGTCGACATCCAGGTCCCCCTGCTCGACATGGAACGCTACGAACAGATCGCGGCCGGCGCGTCGTGGGTGGGGGAATACGGCACCATGTCGAAGCCGGACGAGGCGGCCTTCCTGCGCCAGATCTCTCCGTACGCGAACATTCGCCGCGGCGAGCACTACCCCGAGCCTTTCATTTGGACCACCACCAAGGACGATCGCGTCGGCCCGCAGCATGCGCGCAAATTCGCGGCCCGGCTGGGAGAATACGGCATCCCCTACTTCTTCTACGAAGTTATCGAGGGTGGCCACGCTTTTGGAGCGAACCAGCGGGAGCGCGCCCACACCATCACCCTGGAAATGACCTATTTCACCCGCGAACTGATGGAATAGCCCGCTACTGTTTTCCCAAGACAGCGTACAGCCTGCCGGTGAAGAGTGCGGTTGGGGAAATGACACCGCTCAATATCATGGTCCGCAGGCAGCAAGCGGGAATGCTCCAGAAGACGGAGGCTGCTCGTTTTCATGCCCGACAATAGCAAACGGACACGTGGTATAGTTGCTGCTTGCGGGGGTCAGATGCTCGGTCGTCCCCGCGAGTACGCAATCGCTGTTTCCGCCCTTCTGCTGGTTACCCTGGCAGGATGGTTTTCGCCGCTTAACTATCGGGCACTCGGGAACATCTACCTTTTGGTTGTGATTGCCGTCAGCCTGCGGGTGAAACCTGCGCCGGCCTTCTTTACCGCACTATTGAGCGGGCTGGCCTGGAACTACGTTTTCATGCCCCCAAAACGCATGTCGTTCTCAATCTTGAAAATTGAAGATAGCCTGCTGTTGGTCACGTATTTGGTCGCGGCCCTGATCGCCAGCCAACTGGCCTCCCTTCGGACCATCAAATACCGCGCGGAGGTGCTGGCGGAGTCGGACCGGCTGCACCGCTCGCTCCTTTCCAGCCTGGCCCACGACTTGAAGACTCCGCTCGCCATCCTCCGGTCGGCCGGAGAGCAGGTCGACACGGTCGACCCGAACAAACGACGACGCGTGGCCGGGGAAATCACCGTGGCGGCGCGCCGGCTGGATGGGCTGGTGACCAATCTTCTGAATCAGAGCCGCCTCGAAGCGGGCACCCTCCGTGCCAACATGGATTGGTGCGACGCGCACGACATCGTCTGGGCGGCGCGACGATCGGTGGGCGAGCGATTGGAGGAGCATCCGCTCCAGGTGCACATTCCGCCAGAGGTCCCGCTCTTTTTCGCGGACGCATTTCTCATGGAGCAGGTGGTGGCGAACCTGCTGCTGAATGCCGCGGTTCACACGCCTGCGGATCGCGCCATTCGCGTGACCGCCGGAGCGGTGGGGGACGTGCAGTCCCAGCTCGGGCGTGTGTACATCAAAGTCACGGACGAGGGCCCAGGCATCCCAGCGGAGCTGCGGGGACGCCTGTTCGAGCGTTTTCAACGCGGCGGCAACTCCCATCCGGAAGGGCTGGGGCTCGGGCTGACCATCGTTCGCGGCTTTATGGAAGCGCAAGGCGGGGAGGTTTCCGTCGAATCCCCGGCCGGCCAGGGCGCCGCCTTCACCGTTTCGCTGCCGGCCGTCGAATGTGAGGACGTCCCCGCCGCATGACTCTGCCGGAAAAAAAACCCGATATCCTGCTGGTCGACGATGAACCGCAGTTGCGCCGCCTGGTGCGCGGCGCCCTCACGGAGGCGGGCTTTTCGGTGCGGGTGGCCGAGACCGGCAAGGCCGCCTTGGGCGAAGTAGTGCTCGGCGCGCCCGACCTGGTCATTCTCGACCTGGGCCTGCCCGACATTCCCGGGTCCGAGGTGCTCAAGGCCGTCCACTCGCTCTGTTCCGCTCCCGTGCTGATCCTTTCCGTGTTCGGCGAGGAACGGGAAAAGGTTTCCGCGCTCGAAGCGGGCGCCGACGACTACGTGACCAAGCCATTCAGCACGGGTGAATTGATTGCGCGGATACGGGCGCTCCTGCGCCGCACGCGGCCGGCGGCCCGCGAGCCCACCTGCCGCTTCGGCGACATCGAAGTGAATCTCGTGAGCCGCCAGGTCCTGCGGGGCGGCAAGCGGATCAAGCTCACGGCCATGGAATTTTCCCTGCTGAGCCTGTTCGTCACCAACCGCGACCGGGTTCTGACCCACAAGCGGATCCTGCGCGAAGTGTGGGGCCCGGCGGCGGAGAATCGCACGCATTACATTCGGATCTACCTGACCCGGCTTCGGCAGAAATTCGGCGACCCCGGCGGAGCCGGCGGATATTTTCAGACCGAATCCGGAATCGGCTATCGGTTCGTCGGGGATCCGCCGGCTACCGCTGACGCGTATCGGGAAACGCGGTAGCCGGGGGCGCAGGCCCCGGCAATCGCGATGCCGCCCGCGGGTGTTGGCGATTTACGTTCGGTTAACGTCGGAGCCCAAAATGGCCTCGGCGGATGGAATCTCGGCGACCGCTTCGGAGGCCAGATTGAACCAGCGTTTGCAGCGGTCCAGGATCGCGCTGTCGGCCGTCGCCACGATTTCCTCGGTGGCGCTCAGCACGGGATCCGGATCGAAGATCGCCTCGACCCGCCACTTCAGGCCGGCGCGGGTTCCGATCTCCTCCACCTGCGTGCGCAGACGCCCGCTCTTTGAAACGGGCGCGTCGAAATACCACACCCATTCGGAGCTTCCCGCCCGCCGCGACAGTCGCGCCAGCAGTTCGAGCGCGGGCTCGGTGACGGCGCCATCGCGTTGCGGGCCATGCAGGCCGGCCACGTCGCGAACGGTTCCGTCCCTCCCCCGCAGCAGGACTCCGCCCAGCAGCGCCACTTCCACGGTGGTGAGGACGTTGTATCCGTCCAGCCACAACGGCCTCGCGGCGAGGTCCGGCCACTCGGCCCGCTGCTTTTTGCGCCCGGCGGCATGCCCATCCGAACACGCGCAGCGCGCGACCGCCTGCCGTTGCCGATCGGCCAGGCTGAACCGATCCCCGACGATCTTGATCGCGGTGTTCGGCGCATAGCCCCGCGAAAGCAGCCAGCACAAGTGCGTCACCGCATCGCGGAGCAAAGGCTGGACGTCGGGCGAAAAAAGCGCCGCATCCTCGAAAAAGGGATCAGACATGGTTCGTTTCGGGTGAAGCCGGCTCCAACTGCAAAAGGACGATTTCCGATCGCGTGCCGACCCGAAAGGGAGGACCCCACGTGCCGGCGCCGCTGCTCGTGTAGATCAACATCCTCCGGTGCCGATTCAAGCCATACACGAACTTTCCGTGCACCCGCCGCGCAATCAGGCTCCAGGGCCAGAACTGGCCGCCATGGGTGTGGCCAGAGAGTTGCAGATGTATGCCCGCCCGCTCCGGCACATCCAGATTCACGGGTTGATGCGCCAGGAGCAGACAGGTTTTGTCCGGCGAAACCTTCGCCTTCAGGAGGAGTTCCCGGTAGATTTCCGGCGAGTGGATTTCCGCGTCGTGAATGCCGACCACTTGCAAGCCATCGAGCTCCACCATTTCGTTGTTCAGAATCCGAATCCCCGTCCGGGCCAGCGCCGCACAATAGGCTTCGCGCATGCCGCGCTCGTCATGATTGCCGGTGACGAAGTAGGCGCCGCGCGGCGCCTTCAGGCCCGACCAATCGGATGCCGCGGACCTCAGATCGATTTTGGTGCCGTCGAACATGTCTCCGCTGATGAAGACCGCCTCCGGCCGGGCCCGATTCAATCGGCGCACCAGATGACGCACGAAAGCGGCGCTGCGCACATTGCCCAAATGGATGTCGCTGATCAGGGCGACCGTTCGCCCTCCCCACGCGGCGGGCAAATGCGGCAAAGCCACCCGCAGCCGCGTCGTCCGTGGGACCACGGAATTTGCGAGGCCGTAGGCCGCGACGACGCCCGCGAGCGCGAAAACGAGTTCGGCGAGCGGCCGCACCGCCGACGGGCGGCCGACGCCGCGGCAAACGAGCGCGACCAGCCATGCGACCGCCGCTGCCACCAGCGCAAAACTGAGAAAACCGACGGCAATCGCGGAAAGGCGCGTCAGGGTCGGCAGCAACGGATGTCGGGTCGTGTGGCCCCAAAGCATCGCCGGGACGAACGCCCCGGTCGCAAAAATGGGGAGAAGCCCCCATATCCAAGGCGATCCGCGAGCTCCCACCAGACGGATCCACGTGAAAATCACCGCAATCGTCGCTAGAATCGCCACGATCAAAACCTTAATGGCGAAACTGAGCAGACGTCGGCGCACGGGGCACCATGTACGCAGCTTCCGCGAAGGCAACCCAGCGGATAACCGTTGCCCGTTATCCTTTCTCGTCGCAGCCTAGGCCGGAATGGACGCAACCCTGGTCATGACCATTATCGGACCCGACCGCCCGGGGCTGGTTCAAACGGTCGCAGCGCGCGTCGCGGATCTCGGCGGCAACTGGCTCGAAAGCCGGATGTGCCACCTCGGCGGACAATTTGCCGGCATTCTACGGGTCGAGGTTTCGGCGGAACGCCGCGCCCGGCTCGAGGCGGCGCTGCAGGGGCTGGCCAGCGAAGGGCTGCAGGTCGCAGTTCAGGCGGAAGCCGCGCGCGGCCGCGCGGGCAGCCGGGAAGAGCCCGCCGCCTTGACGCAAGTCGACGTGGTTGGCCAGGATCGCCCGGGAATCTTGCGCAGCGTTTCGTCCGTGTTCGCCACCCATCAAGCCAACGTCGAGGAGCTTTCCTCGGAAATCGTCAGCACGCCCATGGGCGGCGGCACCTTGTTCCAAGCCCGCGCGGTGCTGCGCCTGCCGGCGGGCGGAACCTTGGCCAGCCTGCGATCGGATCTGGAAAAGATCGCCGCCGATCTCATGGTCGACATCCGGCTGGAGCCGCCGCGCGCATCGCGATGAGCCCGACAATGCGGCCCGAAGACGAAGCGCGCCGCCTGGACCTGCTTCGCCGTTACCGGTTGTTGGACTCGCTGCCGGATAGCAGCGTCGACGAACTGGTGCGTTTCACGGCGCAGGTTTGCGCCGTGCCGCGGTGCGCCGTGAATCTGGTCGTCAACGATCAGGTGCTGTTCAAGGCGCAGTTCGGCTCCGAATTCACGTCGGTGCCGCGCGAAGGGTCCTTCGCCTCCCATGTGATCCAGCGTCCGGAGCTTTTCGTTGTTCCTGACACCCGCCTCGATCCGCGATTTGCGCAAAATCCCATTGTCGCCGGCGCCCCGCACCTTCGTTTTTACGCCGGCGCCCCCCTGCTGACCCCGGACGGCACGGCCATCGGCGCGCTCGGCATCGCCGACGTGGTGCCGCGGACCCTGACCGACCTGCAGCGCAACGCGCTGAGCGTCATGGCCCGGCAGGTCACGGCCCGCTACGAATCGTACGCTCAGGTCTCCGACGAGGCGCTGCGCCTGAGCAACGAACGCTTTCAGCTGGCAACGCGCGCGACGAACGATGCGATCTGGGACTGGAACCTGTTCAGCGGCTCGCTGTGGTGGAACGAGGGATTTCACCGGCTCTTTGGCTACCGCTCGGACGAAATCGAGTCCGGCATCGAGTCGTGGACCTCGCGTCTGCATCCGGACGATCTGGCGCGGGTCAAGGAAAGCATCAATCGGGTGATCGCCGGGCCCGGCTCCAGCTGGTCGGAAGAGTACCGATTTCGCCGCCGCGACGGCCACTACGCCGATGTTCTGGATCGCGGATACGTGATTCGCGACGGAGGGGGCAAGGCCGTGCGGATGGTGGGTGCGATCATCGACCTCACGGACCGCAAGCGGGCGGAGGCCCGCGTCCGGCACCTCAACCGGGTCTATGCCGTTCTCAGCGACGTGAGCCAGACCATCCTGCGCGAGAACGACACTCAGGCGATGCTGAATTCCGCCTGTCACATCGCGGTCGAGCGCGGCGGCTTCCTGATGTCGTGGATCGGCCTGACCGATGACGCGGGCAATCTCAAAGTGCGCGCGCATGCGGGCGCCGATCCGTCCACGCTGCAGCTCATCCACGGCCTGATCGCCGGGCGCGACGGAAGCGGCTGCGCGATCACCGAGCGCAGCCTGCACGGCAATCGGCCGGCCGTCTGCAACGACATCGCGCTCGATCCGGTCTCGGAAAACTGGCGGGCGGCCGCCTTGGAGCGCGGCTACCGGGCCATGGCTTCGCTGCCCCTCTGCGTTTCGGGCAAAACGGTCGGCACCTTCAATCTTTACGCCGCCGAGTCGGGATTCTTCAACCACGAGGAACTGCTGCTGCTCGACAAGCTGGGCCAGGATCTCTCGTTCGGCCTCGAGGTGCAGGTGCGCGAAAACCAGCGGCTGCGGGCCGAGCTGGATTTGCGCAGCAGCGAAGAGCGATTCCGGCAGGTGGTCGAAACCATCCGCGAGGTGTTCTGGATCGTGGACCCCGTGCACGAAAAGACGCTTTATGTCAGCCCCGGCTTCGAATCCATCTGGGGCCGGCCGGCGGAAAGCATTTACCGAACGGGAACCTGGAGCGAATCGATCCACCTTGAGGACCGCGACCGGGTCCTGCGCGCCGCGCAGGTCAAGCAGGTGCGCGGCGACTACGACGAGATTTACCGGATTTTGCGGCCGGACGGCACGCTGCGATGGATTCGCGACCGGGCCTTTCCCGTACGCAATGCCGCCGGCGAGGTGCACCGCATCGTCGGCACGGCCGAGGACATCACCAGCCAGCGCCAGCTCGAAGAACAGCTGCGGCAGTCGCAAAAGATGGAAGCCATCGGCCAGCTGGCCGGGGGCGTCGCCCACGATTTCAACAACATCCTCGCCGTTCTTATGATGCAGGCCGACCTGGCCGGCGCGGTCGCCGGCCTGCCGGCGGAGGCCGAGGAATATATGCAGGACATCAAGGCCACCGCCGAACGCGCGGCGAGCCTCACGCGGCAGCTGCTCGTCTTCAGCCGCCGCCAGGTCATGCAGCCGCGGCTGCTCGATATCAACGAAGCCGTCAGCAATCTGACCACGATGCTGCAGCGGATCCTGGGCGAGGACGTGAGCCTGCAGCTCAACCTCGCCTCCCGGCCGCTCCTGGTCCGCGCCGACGCCGGAATGCTCGACCAGGTGCTCCTCAATCTGGTGGTCAACGCGCGGGATGCCATGCCCGAAGGCGGCCGGCTCTTCATTCAAACGGTGGAAGGAACCGAACCCGGGCCCCGCCAAATCGTCCTGCGGGTCACGGACACCGGCAGCGGTATTCCGCCGGCGATCCAGGCGCGCATTTTCGACCCCTTCTTCACCACCAAGGAACCGGGCAAGGGCACCGGCCTCGGCCTCGCCACCGTCTTCGGCATCGTTCAGCAGCACGGCGGCACGATCAGCGTCGAAAGCGACGTCGGCCGCGGCGCGACTTTCCAGATCCTGCTGCCGGCGGCCGACAGCCCGGCCACGGCCACGCCCAATGCGGCCCGGCCGCAGCCGCGCGGCGGTTCGGAAACGATCCTCCTGGTCGAGGATGAGCGCGATGTGCGCCTGCTCACCCGCACGGTCCTGGAACGCTACGGCTACCAGGTGCTGGAAGCGACGCACGGCCTCGACGCCCTGCGGGTGTGGGAGCTGCACCACGGCCCGATCGATCTGCTTCTGACCGACATCGTCATGCCCGGCGGCATGAGCGGCCGCGAAGTGGCGCTGCGCCTGCAGGAACGTTCGCCCGCCTTGCCCGTGATCTTCACCAGCGGCTATAGCGCGGAAATCGCCGGCCGCGAACTGACGCTCCAGCCCGGCCATCGTTTCCTCCAAAAGCCCGCCGCCCCGGCCGAACTGCTCGAGGCGGTCAGGGAGTGCCTGGATCGCGCGGCGGCGGCTAAGGTGTGATTTCGATCTGGGCCGGGATCCCCGACGCCGAGTCGGGCGCGATCCAAACGTAAAGATCCGCGGGCTCCGCCACGTCCTTCATTTCGGCGTTCCAAAACGCCAGCTCGTCGCGGCCGAGTTCGAAGCTCACGGTCTGCGTTTCACCCGCCTTCAGGAAGATGCGCCGGAATCCCTTCAGCTCGCGATCCGGCCGGGCCACGCTGGTGCCCCGCTGCCGGATGTAGAGCTGGACCGTCTCGGTGCCGTCGCGGCTGCCCTGGTTGGAGATGTCCGCCGACAGGTGCAGGCGCGCGCTCCCGTCATTGAGCGCGCGGGCGCTGATCGAGCGCTCCGCGGCCTTGACCCCGGAATACCCGAACGAGGTGTAGCTGAGCCCATGGCCGAAGGCATAGAGCGGCTGGTTCGACTGGTCGATGTATCCGGTGACATAGTACGCGTCCGGCGTGCGCAGGCCCAGCCCGATGACGTCTCCGCGGGGCCGGCCGGTGTTGAAGGCGTTGTAATAGATCGGCTCCTGCCCGACCGACCGGGGCACCGACACGGTCAGGCGGCCCGACGGATTGCTGTCGCCGAACAAGGCGTCGGCCACGGCGTGGCCGGCCTCCACTCCCGGAAACCAGGCCCACAGCATCGCGTTGACGTTCTGCGCGGCCCACGACAGCGCGAGCGGACGCCCGCTGAACACCACCAGCACCACGGGAACGCCCGTGTTGATCACGCCCTCCAGCAGCGCTTCCTGATTTCCGGGCAGATCCAGATTGGAGCGGGCGGACGCCTCGCCCGAGGACGAGCTCGGCTCGCCCAGGGCCACGATCGCCAGGTCGGCGTTCTGCGCCGCTTCGATCGCGTCGCCGTACCCGTCGTCGGCCGCGCCGCCCACCCCGGTTCCGGGGGCATACAGCAAGCGCAGTCCGGAGGCCGCGGCCCGTTCCGTCAGCGCCCGCCGCAACGTGACCACGTCATGAGCGTCCCCCACGCACGACCAGGAACCCAGCATGTCGCGGGCGCTGTCGGCCAGCGGCCCGATCAGGGCGATCTTCTTGCCGGTCGCGGCGGCGATCGGCAGCAGCGCGTCGTTTCCAACCGGGCGGTTTTCCAGGAGCACCAGGGATTCGGCGGCGGCGCGGCGCGCCAGGGCGCGCCCTTCGGACGGCAGGCCGGCCGGACCGCCGGGCGCGGGGGTATAGGGACGGTCGAACAAGCCGAGCGCCGCCTTCGCCCGGAGGATGCGCCGCACGGCATCGTCGATCCGGGCGGCCGGAACCGCCCCTGATCGCACCAGCGCCGGCAGCTGCGCGACAAAAATCGCGCTTTGCATGTCCAGATCGACCCCGGCCATCAGGCTCTTGCGGGCGGCCGTCGCGTCGTCGTTGGCGACGCCATGCAGCTCCAGCTCGCGGACCGCCGTCCAATCGCTCACCACAAATCCCGGATAGCGCCACTCGCCCTTCAGCACCTGATTCATCGTAAAGCTGTTCGCGCTCGCCGGCACTTCGTCGAGGAGATTGAACGCCGACATGAAGGTCGCCGCGCCGGCATCGGCGGCGGCCTTGAACGGCGGCAGGTACACGCCGCGCAAGGTGCGCTCGGAAATCTCGGTGGTGTTGTATTCGCGGCCGCCTTCGACCGCTCCGTAGCCGACAAAATGCTTCACGCAGGCCAGGATCGAGGCGGGATCGTCCAAGCGTTCGCCCTGGTAACCCAGCACGTAGGCTTTCGCGATCGCCGAGCCCAGATACGGATCCTCGCCCGCCCCTTCGGTGATGCGTCCCCACCGGGCGTCGCGGGCGATGTCGACCATGGGCGAAAACGTCCACCGGACCCCTTGGGCCGACGCCTCGCGCGCGGCGTAGCGCGCCGTTTGGCGGATCAGATCCGGATCCCAGCTGGAGGACAGGCCGAGCGGGATCGGGAAGATGGTCCGGTAGCCGTGAATCACATCGAGGCCGAAGAGCAGGGGAATATGCAGCCTCGACTGTTCGACGGCCGCGTGCTGATCGATCTGCGTTTCCTCATAGCCCGTTGGGCTGAGCACGCTGCCCACCAAACCGCGGCGGATCATTTCTTCGCCGGAAACATTGCCGAGAACGGGTCCGGGCAGATAAGCCGCGGCCAGCTGGTTGAGCTGCCCGGCTTTCTCCTCGAGCGACATTTGTGACAGGAGCGAGTCGACCCGGGCATCGTCCGCCGCCCTCGCCTCCATCCATCCCAGGGCCAGCAACGACGCCGCAACGAATCCGAGCGGGGATATGCGCATAGAAGATAGATGGACTTTAGCGCAGGGTGAAGGTTCGGCAACGATTCAAGGGTTCTTCGGCCGCCAGCGCCGCCGCGTAGCCGGTCTCCATGGGCAAGGCCGCCAGGGCCCAGCGTCCCGCCGCCTCGGCATCGTCATCGCAGCTCAGCAAAGCCACGTCGGCCCCCGAGCCCACGCGATAGCTCTGGAGCGATTTCGAAAGCCCGCGTCCGAGCGCCTTCACATAGGACTCCTTCAGGGTCCACAAACGGAAGAAGCCTTCCGTTTTTCGCGTTTCGGGAAGGGCACGCCACTCCCGCACCTCGTCCGGGTGAAAATAACGCTCCGCCACGTCGGCCATTTCCAGGCGCCGATGCTGCTCCACGTCAACCCCCACTCTGCCCGCCGCCGAAACGGCCAGCAGCGCCCAACTGCCCGAATGCGATGCGCTGAATTCCAGCCGGGGTTCGCCGCGCAGCCCCGGCTTGCCGTGTTCGCCGAGCGAGAACTGAAGTTCGAGGTGCGGGCGGCCGAGGCCGGCGGCGAGCAGCCGCCGGCGCGCGCCTCGGCTGGCCGCTTCGCGCCGGGCGTCGGCCTCAAAGTGAAATCGGTTCAACCCCGCCCACTCTTCCCCGGAAAGAAAAGGCTGCCACGCTTCGCGCGGCAAGTCGGCGCGCACGCGCCAGACCTGGCATTCGCCCGGCGGCGGCGCACGCAGCGGGCCGCTGAGGGTCCAGCCGAACTCGCATTGCATCGTCCGGCCGAGTTACAGCGAGGCGCGAAGATTGTCGACCTTAACTCCGGCCGCTTCCGCGCTGAGCAAATCGCCGATGGCGGCCGTGAGCGTCTTGACGGAATAGGGTTTCGGCAGAAAGCGCGAATGGGCCGGCGGCACAAAGCCGCGGCGAACAATATCCTCGTTGTATCCGCTCGTGAAGATGATCGGCACGGTGGCATTTTCCGCGCGGATCGCCTGGGCCAATTCAAGCCCGGTCATGCGGTCCGGCATCACGATGTCGGTGACGATCAGGTCGATCACCCCCGACTCGCGGTGCCATACGTCCAGCGCCTGGCGCCCCGAGCCGGCCGCCAGCACGCGGAATCCCCGCATGGTCAGCGCGGTCACCGCCAGATTGCGGACCGTCTGCTCGTCCTCGACGACGAGCAGCGTCGCGCCCGCGCGCGCCGGCTGCGATTCCCGCCCGGTTACGATGGGCGCCACCGCCGGGGATCCGGCCGCCATGGGCAGGAAAATGTGAAAGGCAGTTCCGACTCCGACGCGGCTTTCGACTTCGATCCAGCCCCGGTGCTGCTGCACGATGCCGAACGCGGTGGAAAGGCCCATTCCCGTGCCCTTGCCGGGTTCCTTGGTCGTGAAGAACGGCTCGAAAATGTGCGGCTGGACTTCGGGCGGGATGCCGCAGCCGTCGTCCTTGACGCTCAGCCGCACGTATTCGCTGCCGCGGCCCACGACGCGCTCCGTGGCGATTTGGAGCCGGCCCCCGTTGGTCATGGCGTCACGGGCATTGACCGCCAGATTCACCAGCACCTGTTCAAGCGATCCCGCGTCGCCCTCGACCGCGGGCATTTGTTCCTGCAGGGAGAAATCCAAGTGGATGTCCTCGCCAATCACCTGCCGCAGCATCGATGTGATATGGCGGACGGTCTCGTTGAGATCGACCGGTTCATGGCGCAGGGGACGTTTCCGGCTGAAAAGAAGCAGCTGCTGGGTCAGCCGCATGGCGCGGTCGCCCGCCAGGGCGACTTCGTTCAGCACCTTGATGGCCCGCGGGGGCATGGGTTCGGTTTCCAGGAGCAATTCCACCCACCCGTTGATGGCGGTCAGCAGATTATTGAAGTCATGCGCAATTCCCCCGGCCAGCTGGCCCACCGCCTCCATTTTCTGGGATTGCCGAAGCTGCTCCTCCACTCGCCGGGCCTCGGTTCGAAGGGCGGCTTCCCTCATGGCCATGCGGATGGCCGGACCCATCCGACCCAGCCGATCCTTGAGCAGGTAATCGGTCACACCCTGCTTGATACATTCGGCGGCGCGTTCGTCGCCCAAGGCGCCGGAAAGGATGATGAAGGGTGTGTCGGCGTGTCGGCGGCGCAGGTCCGTAAAGGCGGCCAGACCACCGTATCCAGGCAATCGATAGTCGCTGAGGACGATATCGAACTGCTCCGCCAGCGCCCCCAGGTACTCCGCCTGATCGCGAACCCATTTAGGGTCCACCCCTAACCCGCACTTCTTCAGTTCTCGGATGACAAGGGTTGCGTCATCCTCTGAATCTTCGAGGAGCAATACCCGGACGGGAGACGATCCATCATGCGCTGAAAGCATGGACGAGAGTCGCTAGACTCCCCCCATTGACCGGATTTCCCCGGAAAGGCTCCTAGGGTGTTTTCCTCATTTTGAGGGTACGACCAAAAGCTCGAACTTTCCGGCCTCGGCCGTCGCCCGGCACAAGTTGCCGTTGCTCATATCCACTCCCCCTGGTCCGGGCGCCCGGCTTCGTGGTCACCGGATCCTGGGGCTGCGCGACGCAATTGCCAGAGTGAGCGAGGAGGAGACCGCCATCATATAAATGGAGGAGGGTTTGCCTGCAGCGTTGCGCCAACCCCAGGTTGGCCTTTTGCTGGCGCCAGTGACGCAGACTGCGGTCCGCCCCCCTCTCGCGCTGCTGCCCCCGGCGCACCTGTTTGCCCGGCACGTAAAACTGACGATGGCGCTGGCGCTGCTGCCCAGCCTGCGCGTGTGGAAGCTGACGGCCGATCCGGTGGCGGCGCTCACCACGCTGGGTCTTTTTGCCGCAGCGGCCGGCCTGATCTGGCGGCTCACTCCGGCCGAATTGCCCCGGTCCCATCGCGGGGCCCGGGTGGCGGCCGGTCTCATGCTCGCCGCGACCGCCTGGCAATGGGCCTGGATCGACGGCTGCGACTTCTGGTTTTGCCGGCTGGCCTTCGTGATCTGGGCGATGGCCTGGCTCCTGATCTGGTGGGGGGTGCCAGGATTTCTCCTCGGCTGGCGGGTGATCGCGGCGTTTGTGATCTGGGGGCTCTGGTGCGAGGCGCCGTGGCATTGGATGCGGGGATTTTTCGAAAGCGGCGACCGTTTCGGACCGGCACTGGCAGCGGCCACCGCCCGGGTCAGCGGCTGGCTGCTGGCCGCCGCCGGAACGCGACCCACGGTCTTGGGCAACGCCGTGCTCGTGCACGGCCGCAGCGTGCCGGTGCTCGTTCCGAGCACCGCCCTGCCCGTGGCGAAATACCTGATCCTGCTCCTGACGCTGGCGACCCTCCTCTTCCGCCTGCCGTGGCTGCGGGCGATCGCGCTGGCGGCGGCGGCGCTGCTCCTGGCCTTTGGCGTCTCCGTGGTGCGTTTTGCGCTCGTCGCCCTGCTGGCTCACGATCCGGGCCGCGTGCGGTTCTGGGCGGAACCCGGCTCCGGCGGACCCTGGCTGGTGGCTCTGGCGGCCGCCGTGCTGGGGCTTTGGTTCGTCCGCGCGCTGCCGCCGGCACCGGCTCCCGCATGGCCCGGAGGCACCGCACACGCGACCAAGGCCGGACGCTGGGTGCTGATGGGATCGATCGCCGCACTGGCGCTGGCCACGGTGCATCCCATTCCTCGCCTGCAGTCCTGGTTTGATGCGGTTCCGCCGCCGGGCTTTCGCGTGACCTCGGATCGCAGCGCGGATCTGGACCTGGGGCCGGCCGGAACTACGCACCCGAACGAGCCCGCCTGGGTCCGAAGCATACTTTACGTGGATACCGCCCAGGGCCGCCGGCTGGAGCTGACGCTCGCCTACGTGCCGGTGATGCTGGCCGGGGATCTTCGACCCGAGGCCGGGGATTGGACGATCGATCCGACCGGCCGCTACGCGGCGCACCGCCAAGCGGGACAGACCGTCTGGGTGACCACCTACGCCCAAGGCGGCGCCGCTTTTGCGACCGCCGATGGCTGGTCCCACGAAGTGGACCGCGGATTGACCTCTCCCCGCCGCTGGGCGCGATGGTGGGCGCACCGCGGTCCGCTCCGCGACAAACGCGCCTATTGGGTCGAGGCGGCGTTGAACGGGCCGGGCGCAGGGGCGCTCCCCGGGCCGCCCGCGCCGTTCAGCACGTGGCTGGCGCGACGTCCACCGGCAGGCGAATAAAGAAGTCGGCGCCTTTGCCCGGTTCGGAGCGCACACCGATCGTCCCGCCGTGCAGGCGGACAATTTCCTCGGCGATCGAAAGGCCCAGGCCGTGGGATTTCTCCTTGCCCGTCGGCCGGGCGGATCTCCGCGAGAACGCCCGAAACAATCCACGCCGGTCCTGCGCCGACAGGCCGGGCCCCTGGTCGCGGATGGAAAGCTCGCATTGGGCTCCGTCCAGCGAGAGGGCGACCGTGATCTCGCTGCCGGCCGGCCCGAACTTGACCGCGTTGCCCAGGATATTCGCGACCACTTGGTGCAGCCGGTCGGCGTCGCCTCGGACCCACACCGAACCGGCCGCGGTCGGCAGCCCGGTCAGACGCTGGCGCTTGTCCTGCAGGTGCCAGCGGTGATCGGACACCGCCTCGGCCACCACGGCGGATAAATCCACCGGCTCCCGCCGAATCTCCAATCGGCCGATCTCGAAGGCGGCCGTATCGAGCAGATCCTGAACCAGGCGCAGCAAGCGGGTGCTTTCGACCGCGATCCAGTCGATGCGCTCATCCGGCTTTTCCCTCCGCAGGTCCTCGGCGATGGCGCGAATGTTGCCCAGGGGCGCCTTGATGTCGTGCGCCGCCATGCTGAGCAGCCGCGTTTTGAAGCGGTCGGCCGAACGCAGCGACCAGGCGACGCTTGCCAAGGCCAGGGTCGCGCCCAGCAAAAGACCGATCAGCCCGTAGGCCCGCGCCCGCAAGCGCGAGGCTTCGGCCGAGCGCGTCGACTGCTCCTCGCGCAGCGAGGCGATTTCCGCCTCGTTGCGCGCCTGAACGTAGCGGGTGTTGGCCTCCGCCAGCATCGATTGGGTGCGTTCGCCCGCCGCGGCTTCATGCTCCTCCCCAAATCGCCGCTGCGCCTCGAGCGCCTCGGGAAAATGCCCCTCGGCCTTCAGCGCGACGGACTGATCGCGGTAAATATTGGCGGAGACGGTGTGGCTCTTGAGCCGGGCGGCCTGCGCCAGCGCCAGGGCGAAGGCCGACGACGATTCCTTTTCCCGCCCGAGTTTCGCCAGCACCACCCCCAGCTGCCGCTCGGTGTTGGCCAGGTGCCGCGCCAGATCCGCCCGGCGAAAGATGCCTTCCGCCTGCCGGTAGTCCGAGAGGGCGGTGGCCAGATCGCCCAACGACTCGGCCGCCGAACCGAGATTGACCTGCGAGGTGCCGACGCCCCATTCGTCGCCGATTTTTAGATACGCCGACATCGCCTGCTCATAGTCGTCGCGGGCCGCCGCGAAATGCCCGTCCTCCCATTGGGAATTCCCCACGTCGGTCAGCGCGTCCGCCCAGGCTCCGTCGTTCCCGCTCGCGCGCGCCAATTCGAGGGCGCGGGCGTACTCGCGGCGCTCGCCGGCCGCATCGCCCGATTCCTCGAACGCGACGCCCAGCCCGAGATGCAGGTGAACCTGAAGCCACCGGTCGTTCGCCTTCTCCGCGAGCGGCAGGCCCTCGCGATAGGTCGCCACCGCCGGCGCAAGCTCCGAAGTCGTCCATTGCACGCGGCCCAGCTCGAAGAGGGCCTGAGCCTCGAGGTCGCCATCGCCCAGCGCGCGAGCCCGTCGCACCGCGTCGTTCGCGTCGGTCCACGCCCGCGCGTAGTCCGCCCGTTCGCGCTCCAGCCGGCTGATGGCGATGCGGGCGCGGACGTCCTGCGCGGGGCTCGCCTCGGCGGCAAGCGCCTTCCGCGCGAGCTCCAGCGAGGCGCCCAAATCCTTGTGCTCGATCTGCTCGGACTGCCGGAGCAGAACCTCGGAGGCGATCCGCGGAGGCGGAGGGAGATCGGCCGCCAGCAGCAGCCCGAGCGCCACGGAAATAATGGTTACCTCACTTTCAGGGTGTCCCCTTCAAACACAAGGCTGAGGTCCGGCACCTCCACCGCCTTGCGCCCGCCCTCGCGCCGCACCGCGCCGGCGATCCAGGCCTCGTAACCGGCCGCAGCCGCCGCTTCGACCGCGCGGCGCGCCTGCTCCGGCTCGGCATAGACGGCAAAGCCGATGCCCATGTTGAACGTCGCATAAGCCTCGCGCAGGGCGATCGGCCCGGACTTCAGGAGAAACTTGAAGATCGGCGGCGGTTCGCGCAGCGCCGTGATCCGATAGACAAACGGCTCGTCGAGGCGCATCAGCTTGCGCCAGCCGTGGCCGGTGACGTGGGCGGCGTAATGAAGCTGGATGCCGCGCCGCTGGCATTCCGCCAGAAATCGCACGTAAATGGTGGAGGGCGCCAGGAGCGCTTCGCCAAACGGCGTGCCATCGGGCAGTTCGCTCTGGTACCCGCGGGGCAGCGAGTCGGCGATCCGCCGGCAGAGCGTGAGCCCGTTGGTCTGCACCCCGGAAGCCGCCAGGAACACAATCTGGTCCCCGTCCGCCACGTTGCCGCAAATCCGCCGCTCCTTCGGATCGATGCGACCGATCGCGGATCCGGCCAGCACGATGCTGCCCGGATCGATCAGCCCGCGCAGGGTCGGCGTCTCGCCTCCGCCCCAAACGGCGCCGGCCTCGCGGCAGCCGGCGGCGAATCCCGCCACCAGCTCGGCCGCGCGGTGCTCGTCCCCGAACCAGTCCGAATCCCCGACCGCGGCGTGCATCGCCACGGAAATCGGCAGGGCGCCGCAGGTGATGAGGTCGTTGACGATGGTCGCCACGGTATCGATGCCGATCGAACGATAAAAGCACCGGCCGGTCTGGCGCTGCACGCCGTCGGCCACGAGATTCTTGGTGCCGAGGCCCTCTTCGACGTGAGCGAGAAAATGGTCGGAGGCCTCGATCAGGTAAGCGCTCTCGCCGCGCACGGCCGCCGGCTCCCGGTAGCCGTGGCTCGTCAGCAGATCGATCGTGCTGTGGGCCTCCTTCTGGCACGCCCGCTTGAACGCATCGAGCGGGCCATAGCTCACGCCGGCGGCCTCGTAGGACAGCCCGGGCGCCTCAGTAGCTTCGGCCCTCGGATTTTTCATAGTAGTTGACGTAGGCCTGGCTGACGACCCGGTAGCCGCCGGGAGTCGGGTATTTGCCGGTAAAATACCAATCGCCGGAGTGCTCCGGCACCGCCTTGTGCAGGTTTTCGATGGTCTGAAAGATGATTTCGACGTCGCCCTTCCAATCCAGCCCCTTGGGCATGACGCGCTGCACGATCCGGGCGGAAATCTCCTCCGGCGTGAACGGCTCGTAGATGCGGCGCACGTGGTTGGTCGGCACTTCGCCCGGGGCCTTGGTCAATTCGGCCCGGCACAGCCCGTACACCTCTTCGAGCAGGCCGCTGCGACCGGTCTCCTTGAGCAGGTCGATCGCCGCCTCGAATGCGATGAACTTCCCCAGTTCCGACATGTCGATTCCGTAGCAGTCCGGATAGCGGACCTGCGGAGCCGTCGACACAATCACGATTTTCTTCGGCCCCAGGCGCGCGAGGATGCGAAGAATCGAGCGGCGCAGGGTGGTCCCCCGGACGATCGAATCGTCCACGCAGACCAGGTTGTCCTTGGGAGTGACAACCCCGTAGGTGATGTCGTAGACGTGGCTGCCGAGCTGATTGCGCAGGTTCTCCTGGCCGATGAACGTGCGCAGCTTGATGTCCTTGCTCACCATCTTTTCGCCGCGCGGCCAATTCCGGAGAATCAGATCGTCGAGCAGCGCCTCGTCCAGGGTGCCCTGGCGGCTGGCTTCGAGGATGCTTTGCTTCACCTCGTCGCGGCGGCGGACGCGCAGGGCGGACATCAGGCCGTAATAGGCGACTTCGGCCGTATTGGGGATGAAGCTGAAGACGCTGTCCTCCCAATTGGCGCTGATCGCCAGTTCGACCTGCTCCGCCAGATTGCCGCCGAGCGCCTTGCGCTCGCGGTAGATGTCGACGTCGTTGCCGCGGGAAAAGTAAATGCGCTCGAACGAGCAGGACGCCCGCGGCAGCGGCGGGGTGAATTCCTGCTCGGTGACGGTGCCGCGCCGCTTGATGACCACGACGTGGCCGGGCCGCACCTCGCGCACATCCTCCTGGGCCAGGTCGAACACCGTCATCAGCGGGGCCCGTTCGGAGGCGAACGCGGCGACTTCATCGTTCTGAAAGTAATAGCAGGGCCGGATGCCGGAGGGGTCTCGGGCGACAAAGGCGTCGCCGTTGCCGATCAGGCCGCACAGCGTGTAACCGCCATCCCAGTTCTTGGCGGCGCGGGTGAGCACCCGCGTGAGATCGAGATCCTCGCTGATCCGGCGCGAAAGCTCTTCGCCGGCCAGGTCGCGTTTGCGCAGAAAGCGGTAGATGTCCTCGTGCTCCTCATCCAGGTAGAAGCCGATCTTTTCCAGGATCGCCTGCGTGTCGGTGGCGAGAATCGGATGCTGGCCCATCGCGACCAGGCTCTCGTTCAGCTCCCGCGTGTTGGTGAGATTGAAGTTGCCGCACAGCGCGAGATTGCGCGTGGGCCACGGGCTGCGGCGGAAGAACGGGTGGCAGGCGCTGATATTGTACCCGCCGCTCGTCCCATAGCGCAGATGCCCCATCAGCAGTTCGCCGCCAAAATCGAAGTGCTTCTTGACCGATTCCGGAAATTCCGGATGGATCACGCCCTCCTTCACCCGCTCGTTGTACTGCGCCAGGAGCGTGCGAAAAATCCGGTCGAGCGGATTCGATTTCACGTTGCGCTCCCGGAACATGAACGGTTCGCCCATGGCCGGATTGAGCTTCACGCAGGCGACACCCGCGCCGTCCTGTCCGCGGTTGTGCTGCTTCTCCATCAGGAGGAACAGCTTGGTGAAACCCCACAGCGGCGTTCCGTACTTCTCGTTGAAATGCGACAGCGGCTTCAGCAGCCGCACCACGGCCACTCCGCACTCGTGCGTGATGCGTTCGCTCATCCGCCGTTCAACTCTCCGAAATCCCGGGACGCTTCATGGCTTCTTCAATACAGCCTTCCCAGCCGCGCCGCAACTCCGACGCCGACCACGCCAGGGTCCCGACGCGCAAGCCGGCGACGCTCAGCTTTCCATCCGCCGTGGATTCACCCAGACGATGGGCCGCAATCCCCGCCCGGGCCGCCGCCTGAATGACCGCGGGCGCGTCGGCGGAAGCCGTCGCCACGAGCACGCGCCCCTGGCTTTCCCCGAAAAGGAGCGCATCGAGGCGCGGTGCCGGCAGGTCGCGCAGATCGACCGCCGCGCCGAATTGCCCGCCGGCCGGGGAGCCCACGCCCTGCGCCCCGTCCGGGCCGAAGAGCATTTCCGCGAGCGCCACCAGCAGGCCGCCTTCGCTCAGGTCGTGGGCGGCGCGGATTTTCCGGGCCCCGATCTGCGCCAGCAGGAACTCCTGCAGCGCGCCCTCGGCCTTGAGATCCACGGCGGGGGCGTCGCCCGTCTTCAGATCGTGAATGACGCCCAGGTACTGGCTGCCGCCGAGCTCATGGGGGGCGCCGCCGAGCAGCACGAGCGTTTCGCCGGCCGAGCGGACAAACGAGCGCGTGATCGAGCCTTCGTCCGCGATCAGGCCGACCACGGACACGGTCGGCGTCGGGTCGATGGCGCCTTCGGGCGACTCGTTGTAGAGGGAAACGTTGCCGCCCACCACCGGCACGTCGAAGTGGCGGCAGGCCTCGGCCAGCCCCCGCACGCACTCCTGGAGCTGGTAGAAATTCTCGGGCTTGTACGGGTTGCCGAAATTCAGGTTGTCGGTCATCGCCAGCGCCTTCGCGCCGGCGCAGGCCAGATTCCGCAGGCACTCCACCATGGCGATCAGCGCGCCTCGATGCGGATTCAGGTAACAGTAGCGCCCGTTGCAGTCGTTGCTGATGGCAATGAAGCGCTCGGAATCGCCCAGACGCAGCCGCACGACGCCCGCGTCGGAGCCCGGCACCACCACGGTGCCATGCTGCACCATGTGATCAAATTGTCGATACAGCCACCGCTTGGAGGCGATGGTCGGATGGGACAGCAGGCGCGGCAATGCCGCTGAGGCGCCGGCGGCGTCCAGATCGGCCAAATTCGCCGCGGCGGGCGTCCACGCGCGGGTCGAGGCGAGATACGCCGGTTCGCGCGCTTCGCGCCGATAGACCGGGGCTTCGTCGGTCAGGGCCGGCGCCGGGATGTCCGCGACCACGGTCCCGTGGTGCCGAACCACCATGCGTCCCGTGTCCGTGACGTGCCCCACGTGCGCCGCGTGAAGGTCCCACTTTTCAAAGACGGCCTCGATCTCGGACTCGCGGCCGCGCTGCACGATCACGAGCATGCGCTCCTGCGATTCCGATAGCATGATCTCGTAGGAATTCATGCCGATCTCGCGCTGGGGCACCTGGTCCAGCTCGATTTCGATGCCCGCGCCGCCGCGGCTGGCCGTTTCGCAGGTCGAGCAGGTGAGCCCCGCGGCGCCCATGTCCTGGATGCCGACGACCAGTCCCGGAATCGCCATCATCTCCAGGCAGGCCTCGATCAGGAGCTTCTCCATGAACGGATCGCCCTTCTGCACCGCCGGACGATCGGCGGCGCTTTCGGCGCTCAGTTCCTTGGAGGCGAACGCGGCGCCGCCCAGGCCGTCGCGCCCGGTGGCTGCGCCGACGTAGTAGACGGGATTGCCGACGCCGGTCGCCTTGCCGCGCCGGATCTGATCGTGGCGCAGCGTGCCGAGGCACAGCGCATTGACCAGCGGGTTGCCCTCGTAGCAGCGATCAAAATACACATCGCCCGCAACCGTCGGCACGCCGACGCAGTTGCCGTAGTGGGCGATGCCGGCGACGACGCCGCGCAGCAGACGGCGGGTGGCGGGGGAATTCAGATCGCCGAAGCGCAGCGAATTGGTCAGCAGGGCCGGCCGCGCGCCCATCGTGAAGATGTCGCGGATGATTCCGCCCACGCCGGTCGCGGCCCCCTCGAACGGCTCGATCGCGCTCGGATGATTGTGCGACTCGATCTTGAAGGCGATGGCCCAGCCGTCTCCGACGTCGATGATTCCCGCATTTTCCTCGCCCGCCTTGACGAGCACCCGGCCGAACTGCTCCGTCGGGCCCTGTTTTTCCGTCGGGAAGCCCTTGAGCAGCGGCCGCGTGTTCTTGTACGAGCAGTGCTCGGACCACATGACCGAAAAGATGCCGAGCTCGGTGAGCACCGGGTCGCGGCCCAGGTGCTTTTGGATGAGCGCGTACTCCTCCGGCAGCAGGCCGTGCTTCTTGATCAGCGCCGGCGTGATCTCCTGATTGAGGACGGGATCCGGATTGGGCGGCAGGCTCATGCGAGGAGGGCGCGAGCGATGGCCAAACCGTCCTGGCTGGGGTGAAAACGTTCGAACGCGCGGTCCGGGTGAGGCATCATGCCAAAAACGTTGCCGCGTTCGTTGCGGATGCCGGCGATCGCGTCCATCGAGCCGTTCGGGCTCACCGTGTAGCGGAAGAGCACCTGGCCGTTCTTCTCCAGGCGGGCCAGCCCTTCGGGATCGATGCGAAAATTGCCCTCGCCGTGGCCGATCGGCAGGCGGATGGCGCCGCCGAGACTCCGGCGATTGAGCTTCGGTCCGGCGTCCTCGACCTTGAGTTCGCTCGTCAGGCAGCGGTACTCCAGCGACGAGTTGCGGATGAGCGCGCCCGGCAGCAGGCCCGCTTCGCAGAGGATCTGAAATCCGTTGCAGATGCCGAAGACGAGCCCGCCCTGGTCCGCATAGTCGCGGACGGCGCTCATCACCGGTGAAAATCGCGCGATCGCTCCGCAGCGCAGGTAATCGCCGTAGGAAAATCCGCCCGGCACCACGACCAGCCGGGCATCGCCCAGCGACTTTTCCTTATGCCAGACGTAGCGGGTCGGCAGCTTGAGTCCGCTGGCAAACAGATGGAAGGCGTCCTGATCGCAGTTCGATCCGGGAAATTGAAGAACGGCGATCACTGCGCGATCTCGTAGCGGAAATCCTCGATCACCGGATTGCTCAGCAGATCGCGGCAAACCTGATCCAGGCGGGCACGAAACGCCGGGCTGTCCTCCCCCGTCACCTCCAACTCGACCAGCTTGCCCACTCGGGTGCTTTGGACGCCCTTGAATCCGAGGGATTCCAGGGCATGTCCGACTGCCGCCCCCTGGGGGTCCAGCACGTTCCGCTTGGGAGTGACAAAGACACGGATCTTCACGTCGCTAAAAGAAGGACGATCACGTTGGCCGCAAGGCCGGTCAACGCGTAAATGGGTCATGAACTACCCTGGAAGCGGCGGCCCGCCGCTTCTTTCCTTACCACTTGAAAATCAATAAGGTCCGACCCACGGTTTGGGGAATGCAATGGAAGCCGGAGCGCCCTGTCAGCGAGACTCTGGCGCTTCAGCTGATCGAGGCTCAATTCCCGCAGCTGAAGCCAATTTCGATCCAACCGGTTTCAGCTGGGTGGGACAACGTCGTTTACCGCGTGAACGCCGAATGGTACTTCCGCTTTCCCGTCAGAGGGTTTGCCGTGCCGGGCGTTAAAACCGAGATCGGCTGCCTGCCCATTCTGGCCCGAATCATGCCAGAAATTGCCGCGCCTCAGTTCGTCGGCGGCCCATCGGCCGACTACCCGTGGCCATTTTTCGGCTATCGGCCCATTCCCGGCCGCGAGGCCTGCGAGGACGACCTCACCGATCGGCAGCGCACTGCTTTGGCCGCTCCGCTGGCGAGGTTCCTGAAGCGTCTCCACACGGCCAGCGTCGCGGAACCGCTGCGCGACCATCTTCCCGGGGATGTGTGGGGCCGCTTGGACATGGCCAAGCGCGTTCCCCAAGCCGTCGAAAATTTCCGGCGCCTTTGCGCCGCCGATCTGCGCGCCCTCCCGATTTCCGAATCCATCGTCGAAGAAATCGCCGCGGACGCCCTGAACACCCGGCCGCTGCCGGCGGTCGCAGTCGTCCACGGAGATTTTCATTTCCGGCATGTGATCGTGAACGAACGCGGGGCCTGGGTCGGAGCGATCGACTGGGGCGACATGCATTTCGGCAATCCCGCCCTCGATCTTCAGATCGCCTGGAGCCTGCTGCCGCCGGAAGCGCGGGGCGATTTCTGGTCCGAATACGGACCGGTGACGGAGGACCAGCTCGCGCAGGCCCGTTTGCTCGCCCTCTACCTCGCCCTGGTCCTCTTCGAATACGGTCTCGTGGAAAAGCTCGAATCCGTCCGCCGCGAAGCGGAGCGGGCGCTGCAAAACTTGGACCCTCAGCGCCCCGATTTCAGCAGCGCGATCATCGCCGCCAGCTGACCGATCCAAAAGAGGAACATCCAGCGGATCATCCGCGTTTCCGTTTCGGCAAACTTGCTCGCAATTTCCGTCCGCAGTTCGGCAACGGCGACCGACACATCCGCCTTGGTCGCACACGTTGCGGCCAGCGCCCGTATTTCGTCACGCAGGTCCGTGCCTATCTCGGTCTCGGCCAGTTGTATCGCGCGCGTCACGGTTCGGGCTTGGGTTTCCGGCAAATGCTCTTTCAGCGTTTCGAAAATCTTCAGGGAATCTACCATTTGCCCCGATAGTAGCAAGCGTCCCACACGGGCTGCGCCACGGCCCGCCAACGCGCGCGGGGTCAAGGTGATCCCGCGACGGCCGGTCTCAAGCGCACGAGCAGGGCCCGCGCGTCCGCATAATTCGGTTCGTCATGGCAATAGTGGCAATACACTTCCAACGGTGCGATCGCCTCCTTTTCACGGTGAAGTTCGACCAGGGCCCGCCCCAGGCGCCAATAACCCAGGAAGATCGTCGGGTAGTCGCGGGTGCTTTTCGCCGCCAGGACGGCCAATGTCGTCCAGTTGCGGTTCAACTCGGCCTGAACCTGAGCCACCTCAAGCCCCACCAGCGGATCGAGCGTGGCATGAATCATATGCTCGCTCCAGTCCGGATCCATGAGCGAGGGATCGTCCGCAAGCTCCAGAAGGCTGACCGCCTGAAACGTGTAGTAATAGTCGCCAACCAACCAGGCATCCGCCTCCGCCGTAGGAACCCGGCGCTTCACCGTGCGGAGTGCCAACTGCGTCTCGAGCGTCAGATGCAGCCGCCGAAACGCCGACACCGCGGCGTTGAGGCAACTCGGCGAAAGCAGCACCGATGATTTCGCGGCGTCCAAAGTTTCTCTCAGCCGGATGGAGTCGTTGTCGCGCATCAACGTTCGAAGGTGGAGAGCCATCAACGCTCCGGAATCGGAGCCGGCGAGATCCCGATCCGCCTCGTCCAAATCAATGGGCGCTCCGGTTCGAAGCCGAAGACTGCATTCAAGCCAGTTGAGAATCCGGTTGGTACTCGGAAAGTCCGGCGATCCCCGGTGCAACCCCAGTCCGTCGAGCACCACCTTCGCAATGGCGGGATTGTCGAGGTCGAGCGTGGATTCGAACATTACTCCCAGCCTCGACGCCACATCGTCATCCGAAGCCGCGGCGAATCCCTCTTTGGCCGCTTCCGTTTGCGTTTCCACCTGCATTCCCGTCGATCCCCAGGCCATGAACGGTGCCTGCCAAAATTCCGGGTTCCAAACCCGATCCGGCGAATGATCGAGGAGAAATCGAACCGCGCGGGTCGTGGGCAGAGGGCTCACCGATGCGAAGCGGTGCCTCCAACGCAAGTCCGCGTACGCTTTGGGCAGGGCGGACTCAGCTGGAACATGACGGCGAACAACCGCCGCCAACGCGCGTTCGCAAGGCAGCAGGTGGACCGCGGCTTCCATTTCCCGCGACGCAGTCAACTCCAAGTCGTCCCGTTTAAATCCGGAGTCAGTCGTCAAATTCCACGACTCGATTCCGTCCACCAAGCGGCGGGCTTCGTCCGTCGCGCCCAACGCTATCTCGCAACGCATCAGCACCAGTTCCGCCGACACCGACCGGGCACCGACTGGGCCTTGCGCCAACGAGGCCGCCAGGGAATCGAGCGATCGCGCATTGCTGCGATCCACGGTGACCAGGCGTTCCTCCAGCGCAAAATCGTCCGCCCAATCGTGCGCTCGCCGCTGAAATCGCGGATCCTTTCTCCAAGAGCGATAGTCGTCGGCATCCCCTTCGGTGGCATCCGTCCATAGTATCCGCTCTACCTGTTGGTCCTGCTGATTGCGGGCAACTTCCGTATCATCACCAATCGCGTTAACAATCTGCCTCTGTTCCGAATAGGTCGGCGACGAATTCAGCAAAATTGCGATGCACTTTCGCCAGGCCAGTTCGCGCTCCTCGATGGGCAACGACTGATCCCGGGCGCCCAGCAGCGCGACCTTCAAGCTCTGGGCGGGCAACCCCGAACCCAGATCCGACTGGGCCAACACCTCATCGAGACGGGGCGCATCCGGCTGTTTCAGCGCGGATGGCTCCACCGCGGAATACCAGGTCAACTTCGATTTCTCCACCCACTGGGAAAAAGCCCGGTCAAACTGTTCCGAGTTGTGGAGGCGATCCAGCTTCGCTTGCAGCACTTTTCGGGTCTCTTCGTTCAACCGGGCGTCGATTCTCGCTCGGCTCAGAAAGGCCTCTTCATCCTTTGCACGACCGGCCTGTTCGTAGAGATCAGCCATTGTTCCGGCGGCCAGGTTTGCAATCGAATCGGGTTCAACCCCGGCCAGGTCGCTTTCCAATAGGGCAATGGCTCGAGCCGGATTCCGCCTTAGTTTCACGACGGCGTAGCCCTCTTCCCAATGCGCGACCTTGGCCGCGTCATCCTTCCCCGGCGAATCCGCCTCGAAGACGGCGGTTCGTTCGATCACGTCCGAAAATCTTCCCAAATCGATGGCGCCGCTGGCAGCAAGCATTTCCCGCAGGCGATAGCCAGGCAGCCCAGGGTCACGAGGCTCGGACATCATTTCCCAAAGCACGTTCGCGATTTGGCCCGCACTATGGGGAAAGGAATTGGCCGACCGGGCGAGCGTGCCTGCCGCAGTGATGCCCACCATCGGTTCCCAACGTCCCGCATTCAAGCTCAACGCCAATTCGCGGATATTCGCCGCCAGGGCAGACGGAATCGGAACGACCCGATCAATCGCCGCCGCCGGCAAACCTTCGCGCGAAAACATTGCCGCAACCGTCGGCCACCAAATCCGCGACCGGGCCCAATATTGCTTCGCCAGCCCCGACCGAGCCAGCGAGATGAACTTCCGCGCCTGATCGGCCAGCTTCATTTCATTGATCGCCGAATCATCCAGCCCGCCCAGGACGACAATTTCCCGCAATGCCTCGTCGTCCTGCGCCAAATGGAGGTCGAGATAAACCGCCCGCACCAGATCGTCGGCCGCCGTCTGATTGGTCGAGGCAAAATCTTCCGCTCTTACATAGATATCGCGTGCGGCGGCATAGTCCCCAGCTTCCACTTCGGCGGATCCCAATTGATCGATCGCCGGAACGAGATAGCGCGAATCGGCTTCAGGTGAAGCCAAAATCTCCCGAAAAATGGCACGAGCTGCCGGGGCACGGCCTAGACGGGCCTCTCGGTGGGCGCGAAGGAAACGCCCTTCAAAGTAATACTGGTCCCAGCGAGGAATCTCGTCGCAGAAATCGAGCAGACGGTCGCACACCCTCGGATCGATGGGTTCGCCTCCTTTGCGTTCGAGCCAATCCGCGTAGTTGGCCGCGTTCCATACGCGTTCGGTGTAAACATCGGCTCCGGCGACCGCCAGCGCCCCCAGTTCCAGTCGCAGGCATTCAGCGGGACGCTCAGCCTTGGCTGCGGAAGCGAGAGCGCGGTCGATATCGTCGATCGAGGCCGGAGCCGTCCCTGCCTTGGCCGGCAGCCAAACCACGAAAAGCGGGTCTTTGAGCTGGGCCGCCAGCCGATCCGCCAGCTGCCCGATGGCCGCGGTGCGCTGGGCATCGATGACGGCCTTGGTCAGATCTTCGTTGGCGGACGGAAAGGTTGCCTGCAAGGCGTCCGCCAATCGACCCACGCGCGCCTTGTCTCCGGCCAGATTCCACTTGGCGGCATCGCCCAGGAGACGCACGCAAATCGCGGGGGCGCCGGCGGAGTCCGCCATTTTCAGGGAACTTAGGTAGGCGCGCACAGGCTCGTCCGCCGAGTGCATCAAAAGCGCGTGGGCCAACAAGGCCCGCACCACGTCGGTAGTCCCAGGCAACGCGTTGGCAACGCGCAAATATTGCAGCGCCACATCGGGCCGATCGGCCAGGAGGATGGGGCCCAGGCTCTCCGCACAAGACACGCGGCGGAAATCAGTCAGACTGGGATCTTGAATCACCTTCTCGAGAAGCGCCACGGATTCGCTCGTGCGATGCAAATCCCGGAGCGCAAGCGCCTCCAGGTCCTCTGCCCAGGCGACGTCCTCGCGTCCCACTCGGGACGAATCACTTTGCAGGAGGCGAACCAGACGGTCATAGGCCAGCTGATTCCTATCCTGATCCCAGTCGATATAAGCCAGGTCGATATTGATATCAAAAACCGTGACCGGCTCGTTCGGATAGGCCGCGAGGGCTTGCAAAAGCGCCGCCCGGCGCTTCGCCAGATCTCCTGACGTTGGCAGGCGGCGATTGATCAGGTCCAACTGCCCGTCACCCGTGGGCATCAAAGGCAGATCGACATCTGCCCAGGCGACGGCGGTCGATGGCGCGTCCGCGCGCGGAGCCACCGGAACCAGCTGCGCGGCCCAGCCCTTGAAGGTCTGCACCGAATGGTAAAGCGGGGCAAAATTCTCGGGTTCGACCAGCGATTGGGTGCAATCGATGACTACCTGAGCGCGACAGCGGCCGTCTGCCCACGACCAATGTCCATGCATGGCCGCCGCGGGGCCTTCAAATGAGAAATTTGGCGGCAGCACGGTGGGCCGCACTCCCGGCGGAAGGCGGTACGTTGCCGTGCACTGAGTCCGATCACGCACCTCGAAGAACCCGGTCTGGCGGGATGCGGTGGTGCCGTAGTTGTTCAACAGCGGATCCACCTGCGGAAAAGTCAGCGGCGGCGGCGAAGCCGCAATGTCCCCTTTGACCGGGCAAATGAAATAGGCCTTCAACGTGTAAGCGGCCGGGGGCGCCTCCGCGCTTCGGCTCAGGTCCACAATCTCAGCTCCGCGGTAGAAACCGCGGACTGCCTTCGAGATCTCATCGCGCGCATCCTCCTGGTTCAACGTCGTGTAGTGCCTGCGATACCACGCGGCGTAGTAGCCGCGGGTGGTGAACGTCATCCACCCGGATATTTCGCCGTTTGCTTTCGCCTCCAGATCGAATTGATAATCGGCCTCGGGACGGGAGCAGGGCGGGACATGGGCCCACACGGCCAGTCCGTCCTCTATCACCAGCGCATCGCGGTCGCCGCTATAGGGACTGGCCTCGCCGGCCTCGGAATAGGCGACCGTTGGGTCGCAAAAGCCCAACGAGCCGTCGGTACGACGATAGGCCACGATCGCATGGTCGAAACTCCAATAGGAAGGGGCCTGGCGCTCGATGAGGCCGGCATACTCGGTCTGGACGAGCGTGACATAGGCCGGCACTCCCACGTGCCGCAGCGCGGCGGCCAGAAGGTTCGCCTTGTCCTTGCAATCTCCGTATTGGTTTGCCCACACCTCGTTGCAGTCATGCGGTTGGACATCGGAAGTGCCCATTTCCAAGCCGACGTAACGCACCTCGTCCGCAATATGACGGTGCAAGCGGGCAACCGTCTCGTCCCGCCCTTTGGCACCGGCCGTCCAACTGCGGATCGCTTGCTCCAACTTCGGCCCGATCACGTCCCGGCCCGCCAACTGCGATTGATACCACCGGGCCACCTCGTTCCACGAGTCGAGGTTGGTGACCTGGACAGCGGGTCCCACTTGGCGGGCCGGAGCCCGATCGACCTCATTCGAAAGTGCGGAGCGGTTGCGTAGCTGCCAGCGATACACGCGACGCCCTGACGCGGATTGGACCACGCACGACGGCACTCCCTGGCCCACCGTTTGGATGTTCAAGCGGGGCGCCAGTGCATCGGGCAGATCGACCGCGTATTCCGAGAACGCAACCGGCCACACCCATCCCCAGCTGTATTGTTCGCACAACCGGCCTGGAATCCGGGCCGCGCGCTGTTCAACCGCATAAATCAGGTGCGTGATCGTGCCCGGCTTAACGTTGGGGTAGATCACCTTCAATTCCTCGGTATCATCGTAGAGCGATTCATCCGCCTGCCGCTGCGGCGTCTGCAATAGCAGAGCGTTGGGATTGACCGTCTGGCGGGTTCCATCCGGCTGGACGCTTTCCGCCGCGACCAGAAAAATCCGCTCCTCCTTCTTCTTGAAGTCGATGGTATCGTCGGAAATGTCTTTGACTCCCGCTGAATCGAACGCCTTGAACGCAACCTGGACCAATTTGGTGGTGCGAGCATTCGCGTCGCAGATGAGTTGAACCTCGCTATCCAGAACGAGCCCCGAGTCGGTCCGGTCGGCGGGCGCGGGCTTTGCACCGGCCACAATCTCCGACCACGGCCTCAAGCGCAAAAGCCAGGCATCGCGCTGGGCAGCCGGCGGCGCCAAATCGGCCGTGGACTGCTGGGCGTCCACGGCCCGGGGCAAAGCGAAGCAGAACAGCACAGCCCCGAAGAGCACTCCCGCGGAAGTCAGGGATAAACGAGGCGATGACATGACGGATGGAACTTTTGCTCGATCAAAGGCCCACTTGGCAAACCTACCCGCGCGGATGAAATCGCGCGTGCTGGTCGATCAGCCGTTTCGGTTCGACGGCGGTGTAGATCTGCGTCGTCGAGATGCTGGCGTGCCCGAGCATTTCCTGGATGGAGCGCAGGTCGGCGCCGCCGCTCAGGAGATGGGTGGCGAAGGAGTGCCGGAGCGAATGGGGCTTCACGCCCTTGGGCAGGCCGGCGCGCGCGGCGTATTTCTTCACGATCGTCCACAGCGACACGCGGGAGATCGATCCCCCCTGTTGGTTGAGAAACAGATGGCTGCCGGTCCGGCGGCCCACCAGCGCGGGGCGGCCGGCCTCCAGATATTTCCGCAGGGCGTCCCCGGCCCGCGCGCCGAACGGCACCACCCGCTCCTTCGCGCCCTTGCCGAAAACCCGCACGTATCCGTCTTTCAACTCCACCTGCTGCAGCCGCAGGTCCGCGACTTCCGACACCCGCAGGCCGCTCGCGTAAAACAGCTCCAAAATCGCGCGGTCGCGCAGCGCCGGCGGATCGCCGCCGGCCGGGGCCGACAGAAAACGCTCCACCTGGGCTTCGCTCAAGGTTTCGGGCAGGCGCCGGCGCAGCTTGGGGCCCGCGATCAGCGCGCAAAAATCGTCCGGGCGGCGGCCTTCGCGAACCAGGAATTTCGCCATGACTCGGAGCGCCGTGAGTTTCCGGGCGCCGGAGTTCGCCGCGTAATTCTGGCGGCCCAGTTCGCGAACCCACGTCTCGGCCTGCGAGGAGGTCACCCCGTTCCAGCCCGGCGCGCGGACCACGCCCGTGCCCTTCCCGGCAAAGAAAGACTCGGCCTGCTTCAGGTCGGACTCGTACGCCTGGATGGTCGCGCGGGCCAGACCTCGTTCCAATTCCAGGAAGCCCAGCAACGCATCCCGGTCGTTGGCGAAGGCGGGGGCGCCTTCGATCGCGGGCTCAGTAGCGCCGGCGGTATGGCGGCGGGGAAGCCGCATTCTGCTCCTTCATGCGGAACGTGATCCGCGCCTTGTCCAAATCGTACGGGCTCATCTCCATCTTCACCGTGTCACCGGTCGCGATCTTGATGAAATTCTTGCGCAGCTTGCCCGAAATGTGAGCGAGGACGATGTGGCCCTTGCTGTTCGAGAGCTCGACCTTGAACATCGTACCGGGCAGTACCGCGACCACCTTGCCTTCAATCTCGATTGAATTGCCGTCAGCCATGCACGCCGGAGAAGGGGGTGAGGTCGAACTGCATAATCAAAACCCCTTGTAAGCCAAAACCAGCCCTCGTAAGCAAGGGTTTCTTTTCGCGAGTAAATCGAGCCGTGGACCCCTGCCCTTTCGCCAAACTATTCCCGTCCCAACTGGTCCGTGACGACGCGTTCTTCATGAGCCTCGCCTACAACCAGGCGATCGATGCGTGGCGGTCGGACGAAGTGCCGATCGGAGCGGTCATCGAGGTCGGCGGCGAGGTCATCGCCTCCGCCCACAATAGCGTCGAAGGGGCCAAAGATCCGACCGCGCATGCGGAGATTCTTGCGATCGGCCAGGCCGCGGCCCGGCTGGGCGATTGGCGCCTCCAGGGCGCCACCGTTTATGTCACCAAGGAACCCTGCCCGATGTGCTCAGGCGCGCTCCTGATGTCGCGCGTGCAGCGCGTGTGCTACGCCGTGCCGGATCCCAAGATGGGCTGCCTCGGAGGGGCGACCGACCTGAACGCGCTGCCCCGCATCAATCATCACGTCACCATCACTTCGGGCGTCGTCCTGGAACCAGAGTGCCGCGACCTGCTCCAAACCTTTTTCCGTTTGAAGCGAGTCGAAAACGATAATATGGTATGACACTATGGCTTACGAACTTCCGAAATTACCTTACGCCTACAACGCCCTGGAGCCGCACATCGATGCCAAGACGATGGAAATCCATCACACCAAGCATCACCAGGCTTACATCAACAACGTCAACAACGCCCTCAAGGATCAGCCCGCGCTGGCCAATCTGCCGGTCGACCAGCTCATCGCGGATCTCAGCAAGGTTCCTGACGCCAGCCGCGGTGCCGTGCGCAACAACGGCGGCGGTCACAGCAATCACTCCTTTTTCTGGACGATTCTGGGCCCCGGCAAGGGCGGCGCCCCCAAGGGCAAGCTGGCCGACGCGATCAACTCGACCTTCGGCTCCTTCGACAAGTTCAAGGAAGAGTTCGGTAAGGCCGCGGCAAGCCGCTTCGGCTCCGGCTGGGCCTGGCTCGTCAAGGGAGCGGACGGCAAGCTGTCGATCGGCTCCACCGCAAACCAGGACAGCCCCCTGATGGGCAAGGCGGTCGCGGGCATCGAGGGCAAGCCGATCGTCGGCCTCGATGTCTGGGAGCATGCGTACTACCTCCACTACCAGAATCGCCGGCCGGATTACGTCACGGCGTTTTGGAACGTGGTCGATTGGGACCAGGCGGAGAAGAACTTCGCCTAGCCGGTCGAGGGTGGAGCGCATGGTCCCCACGCGCTCCAGCCAGCGTGCCCTCAGCGCAGCACGCTCGCCTGCATCGTCGGCCCCAGCCGGGCGGCGCCGCGGATGGGCGTGCTCTTTCCCGTCTCCGTATCGAGGATACAGATCTGGCTGCTGGACGGCGTGCGGGCGGTGTAGACCAAGTGCCGTCCGTCCGGCAGCCAGGTGGGCTCGATGCCGTCGAACGGCGCCGACGATACCACTTTGGGCGTGTTAAAATCGTCGGCCACCGCGATCTGAAATCCGCCTGCGCGCGTCGTGAACGCGACGAGATCGTGGCCGTTGCTGCGAATCCAATCCGGCTCGGCATTGTACGATGACAGGCCCTGGCATACCAGGCGGGGCGAGCCGCCGTAGGCGGACATCAGGAAAAGATGCGGGCCGGGCTCCTCGGCAAAGAGGATCTGCCGGCCATCCGGCGACCAGCAGGGCGACGATTTCGCCGTTTCCGAGTGTGTGAGCCGGTGCGGGTTGTAGCCGCTCCCGTCGCTGACCCAGATTTCCGGACTGCCCGTGCCGCTGAGCACCATCGCCACCCGGCTGCCGTCGGGACTGAAGCGCGCGCTCATGTCGAGACCCTTGTAGCTGGCGAACGTCGAGCGGGTATAGCTGCCGAGATTGATCAGATAGATGTCCGGCGTACCGTGAAGATAGCTCGTGTAGACGATGCGTTGTCCGTCCGGCGACCAACGCGGAAACAGCGCGTCGCGACGGTCGCTCGTGAGGCGCTTGGCCTCCACGCAAAAAAGATCGCTCACGTAGACCTCGCGATGCGCATTCGCCCCGGCGAGAAATGTAATCCGGGAAGCGAAGAAGCCGCGCAGGCCCTTGCCGTTGGTGCGCTCGACCGCCAGATCCGCGGCCTTGAGCAGGGCGTTGTAGGCGGACGTGCCTGCGACGGACTGCGAAAGCACGCTGTCGTTCGTCACGCCGTGCGTCACGTCGACGCGCACCGAATTGCCGCCCAGGTACGTGAAGCGGATATTGTAGCGGGCCGTGGGAGAATTCGTGACCTCGTAGCGCCCATGGCTGCCGAAAGCCTGCTGGGCCAGGCTTTCCAATTGCGGTGAATTCGCGGAGACCCGGACCGGAATCGTGCCGGTGTGCGATCTCGCATCGATGGCGGTGATCTCATAGCCGAAACTCGGCAGGGCGATCGACAGCGCGGCCAGGGCCAGGAGCGACTTGAAAAAGGAATGCATGCGGAGGGAAGGTATTTCTATTTGCCTGCACCGCGCGGTTAACAACTCTTATTTGGTGACCGCCGACGACATCACAGCGCTTCTCAAGCAGGTTAAGTATCCTGGATTCAGCCGGGATATCGTTTCCTTCGGCCTGGTGCGCTCGGCGAGCTTCGCGGACGGCACGGCTAAAGTGGAATTGGCGATCACGACCAGCGACGCCAAGGTGCCGTTGCAACTGCGCGGCGATGTCGACCGATGCCTGCGCGCCCACCCGGAAATCAAACGCACGGAGATCGACGTGGCCGTTCAGCCCGTGCGCGGACCGGCCGGCGGCGGCAATCTGGCCGGCACGGGCGCGGCGCCGAAGACGATCAAATACGCGGTTGCCATCGCCTCCGGAAAGGGCGGCGTGGGCAAAAGCACGTTCGCGGTCAATCTGGCCTGCGCGCTCGCCCAGGTGCTGGCCGCCGGCAGCGGCGGCCAAGTGGGCATCCTGGATTGCGACATTTACGGCCCCAGCATCCCGCTGATGATCGGCCTGCAGGGACGGCCCGAAGTCGAAGGCGAGGACGCCAACGCCGTTCTCATTCCGATGGAGCGCTACGGCGTGAAGGTCATGAGCATGGGCTTTCTCGTCGATGACAATACCCCCGTCGTGTGGCGCGGGCCGATGGTCATGAAGACGATCCAGCAATTCGTGCAAAATGTGAAGTGGGGTCCGATCGAGGTCCTGCTGGTGGACTTGCCGCCCGGAACCGGCGATGCGCAACTGTCACTGGTGCAGACCCTGCCGCTCGACGGAGCAATTATCGTCACTACTCCCCAGCCCGCGGCATTTAACGTCGCGCGCAAAGGCGGCCTGATGTTTCAGAAGGTCAATGTGCCGATCTTAGGCGTAGCAGAGAATATGAGTTATTTCGTGGATCCGGCCGGCAACAAACATGCCCTGTTCGGCGAAGGTGGAGGCGCCATCACCGCCGAACGCCTGGGCACGGTCTTGCTCGGACAGGTGCCGCTTTATCCGGAAATTCGCGCGGGGGGCGACACCGGCAAACCCGTCACCGTGGCGGCGCCGGACAGCCCAGCCGCTACCGTATTTCGCACGATCGCGGAAGCCCTGCTACGCCAATTGACAACGTCAGGTAGGCGCCGGGTGTGACAAACCGGAAAAATTGCCGGCATTGACAGACCGCACGCGCTCCCATCTTTTCTAACCTCGCTTGATGACCACCCAGCCCAAAGAGCCTGACTCCTCTTCGCGCGAATTTGTGAAGTCATCGAGTCTCTATCAGGAATTCCTCGCCGAGCGCGAAGAAATCCTGAAGCACAAGTGGCTGGAGTCAGAACGCCTAGGATACGATATCGGATTCGAGCGAGCCTTGCTGGATTGGATCCGCAAGCATCGCGAGGGCTGGCGCGCGGCACGGCGGCAGCAGCTGCAGAATCCGCCGGAAAAAACCGGGAGCTGAGAATCGCGTTAGCTGTAGCCGGGGGCGCTGACCCCGGCACTTGCGACATCGAAAGCGGGACTGCCGGGGTCAACGCCCCCGGCTACAGCTGCCACAGCTTCCAGCGGAAAGCGGCGAGACGCCGCTTCTCCTTACTTAATCTCTTTGTGAACCGTATGCCGCTTGAGGAACGGATTGTACTTCTTCTTCTCAATCCGCTCGGTAACGGTCTTCTTGTTACGGGTGGTGAGGTAACGGGAAGCGGGCTTCCCCTCTTTCTTGGCCTCGGTGCACTCCAAAGTGACAACTTCTTGCATGATTTTTAGGTTTTAAGGGCCGACCGTAGATTAACGGCGCTTTTCCGTCAAGGGCAGCATGACACCCTTTCGGAAAAGGGTGACCTGGCCGGTGCTGGAGGAAACGACCAAGGAAATGCAGTCGGCGGCCACGCTGATGGCCGCGGCGGCGGCATGGCGGCTACCCAGGCCGCTCGGCAGGTCGTGATCGCTGTCCGTGGCCTGGATCAGGCTGCCGGCCGACTCCACCACCCCGTCGCCCCGGATGATAAAGGCGCCGTCGATGGACGAGAACTCCTTGACCGTCTCGTCCATGAAGGGATTCAGAATGTTGCGATCCTCTTCTTTGTAACCATAGAAGGGATTGAGCACCAATGGTTTGATAAGGTGGCTAACTTTCCCCGTATCGCCGACCACGAACAGGCTTCCGACCGGACGGCCCTCGCGGCCCTCGACGGCCAATTCCGTGGCGACCGCGATCACCCGTTCGAGCACCTCGGGTTTGACGTCCGACGGCAACAAGTCAGCCGCCGCGCCGGTCAGCAACGTCTGAAACTCCCGTTCGATGTCGACCACGACCACCGTGTCGAATTGGTTGCTGCCCGTCATCCCGCCGAGGCAGCAAATTCGGTCCGTAAAAGCGATCACCGAGCGGGTCAAGCCGACCAGAATGGCACTGCGGAGCTGCGCCATTCGCTGATTGGAAAAGCTCCGGACCTGGATCGTTTCGGCGAATTCCTTTTCCTCCTCGCTCGCCTCGATCGGATTTCGCGTGACCAGGATGGTCTTGTGCTTGGAGCGAAGCGCTCCGGGTTCGAGCCCGCCGATGAACGTGTCCCCGAAGACAAAGATCGCGCTGCAGGCGGCGCCGCGCGCCACCCGCTGGGCCTCATTGAACATGAGCCGGTTGATCCGATTCTGCTGCGCCTGAACCGGACGGATGCCGCCAAAACCGCCCACCAGTGTCTCGTAGAGCGAATCGAGATCGGGCGCGTTGACCAGCGACGCAACGAAATCCGGTTCCCGCACCTGGCGCGCGATGGTGGCCAGCACCTGCAGGTAATCGCGGGCCTTTTCGCCCGCGACCAGCATCACGATCAAATGCACCCGTTCATCCGCGATGGCGCCGTCATGGCGAATGCCCACGCGGCTGCGACCGATGCACAGGAGATAGCGGCGCGACATCTTCACGCGCACGTGCGGCAGGGCGACCCCGAGGCCGAGGTAGGTCGTCATCGTGCTCTCGCGGGCCAGCAGGCCTTTCAGCAGCGGCTCGCGCTTCAGATCGGGAAACTTGGCGACCGCGACGGTCACCAATTCGTCGAGCGCGCCCTCGAGGTCCACGCTGCGCAGATCGATCACCCTTCCGCGCGCGATGACCTTGTCGAGCCGCACCGTTTACTTCTCCCACTCCAAAGCGCCCTTGCGGATCTCATAGAAGAGCCCCAGGACCAAAACGAAAAAGAAGAAAAGGATCGGACCCAGAATCGCGATATGCGCCGCCAGGAACTCGCGGTAGATGAGCGTCCACGGGATCAGGATCACCACCTCCAGATCGAAGAGCATGAACAGGAGCGCGGTGACGAAGAACTTGACCGAAAAACGGGTGTGCACGAGGCCCTCGGCCGCAACGCCGCATTCATAGGCCGTGTCGGTGATCTTGGTCTTGCGCTGCGCGCGCTGGCCCACCCAGGTGCTGGCGGCGATGATGCCGACCGTGATCAGCCCGGCGAGGATCGCCTGGATGGCAAAAGGAAGATAGGCCGCCGCGGTCATTTATTTCACCGGAATGATGATTGCATTCTGGATGCGCGTCGAGCCCACACCCAGACTTTCCGCAAATTCGAGCGTGCGGATTTCGTCGGAAATATCCGCAAAGCCGTCCCGCCGGCGCCACCGGTTCATGCGGTCGCGCATCAGGGCGTCCATCATGACCGGGTCCGCGCTCAGCCAAACCAGCGGCTCGGAAGCCGTGTACAGGGAATTGAAGAACGGCCCGCCCATGAACTGATAGGTCTGCAGGCTTGCGATCGTGAATATCCAGGTTTGCCGCAATTCGGGAATCGCGCTCATTTCCGCCACGGCCGCCGAAGCGTTGGCGGGCGAATGGAAGAAACGGGCGGTATTCGAGGCGTTCCACAGCGTCGCATTGACCAGGGCCCCGTTCACGCCCAATTCGTCGTGGTCGGTGTACACAGGCAGGTTGATCCAGAAATCCGCGTCGAGAAAGAGCGGCGTCGCCAAAAAGCTCTTACGGTCCTGCGCCGTCGTCGACGTGCCGGAGTAGTCCTTGGTCTCCTGCCGGGCGATGATCGGATCGAAGCGATCGGGCAGCGGGCTCGGATAGAACCAGACCGGATCGTAGTACCGGCCGGATTCCAGGACGTACACGGGATTGCCGGAAAAGGGCGTCGTGCCCGTCACGAGCGACGGCAGGTATCCGGCCATGCGCAGACGCATCTGATTCAGACCCACCAGGAAAATATTGTGCTGGGCGAAGCCGCGGCGCTCGAGCGCGGCGATGACGCCCTGCACCAGCGGCACCGGCGTTTCCAGGCCCTCGCCCGAGTCGGTATAGATCTTGAGCCCCACTCGCTTCTTGGCTCCCGGCACCAGGCGGCGATGGGCCGCGTGTTCGTACGCCGAAATCAGGTTCTCGACCGCGATGCCATATTGCTCGCGGCCGAAGTCATTAAGATGCGCCTGCCAGATGGGCTCCTTGGGCGTGCGACGGATGTTCGGCGCCACGGACAGGCCGGTCATATCCTCAGCCCCCGAGCGGGAGGCAAAGCCCGCCGCCCAAAGCGCCAGGGCAGCGGCAAAACAGGTGCGAACGAATCGGGTCAAGCCGTCAAACTTGACAGCGGGCGGGCCGGGTTGAAAGTGCATTTTTGCGGCAAGACGCCTTACGCGCCGCGAAGTTCCAAATGCCCGTCATAAAGGAGTCCTCCATCCGGGACCTAAAGCTTCGGATCAACATCGCCGACGTGGTCGGCCGAACGGTCTCGTTGCGGAAGGCCGGCGCGCGGATGAAGGGCCTCTGCCCGTTCCACCACGAAAAAACTCCCTCGTTCCATGTCGACCCCGACAAGGGGTTCTACAAGTGCTTCGGGTGCGGCAAGGCCGGTGACATCATCAGCTTCGTGCGCGAGACGGAGCAGCTCGACTTTTCCGAGGCGGTCGAGGCGCTGGGGCAGCGGTTTGGCGTCCCGGTCGAATACAATGAAGGCGCCGGCCCCACCGCCCAGGACCGGTCGCTCCGCCAGGAGCTTTTCGACCTGCACGAGCAGGCCGCTGAGTATTATCATGAAGTCTTCCGTTCGTCGCATCCCGCCGGCGAATACCTGCGGAAATACTGGACGGAGGACCGCCGGTTCACGGCCGAACTCGCGGCGGAATTCAAGATCGGGGCGGCGCCCGCCGACGACGGCGGCCTGGCGGCCCGTCTGCTCAAACGCAAATACTCGGAGGAAGCGCTGCGTGATTGCGGGCTATTTTTCATCCGCGAGGGAGCCGTGCTGACGACGGGCGCCCTGCGTTCGCGCTTCCGGGGCCGGCTGATGATTCCGATTCGGGACCATCAGGGCCGGGTGGTG
The DNA here is from genome assembly GCA_036502225.1 of Opitutaceae bacterium. Taxonomy (GTDB): domain Bacteria; phylum Verrucomicrobiota; class Verrucomicrobiia; order Opitutales; family Opitutaceae; genus Palsa-1447. The sequence continues at coordinate 54,062 of DASXYY010000003.1, read as the reverse complement.
GCATTCACGGCTCGGCAAACGGCCATCACGCCGACGGAAGACCCCTCGCACGAGGCCAAGTACGTCAACTCGCCCGAGACACCCATCTTCACGAAAGGCCATCTGCTGTTCAACCTGGACCGAGCGCGCACCGCGGCGGGCGAAGGGGATCCGTTTGTGATGGTCGAGGGTCAGCTGGACGCCCTGCGCTGCTGGAGCGTGGGGCTCAAGACCGCCGTCGCCCCCCAGGGCACGGCGATCACCGATGGGCAGCTGCTGCTGCTCCGCCGCTACCACCCGGAGATCGAGTGCCTCTTCGACAGCGACAGCGCCGGCCAGAAAGCGGCTCTCCGGCTCCTCCCGCTGGCGCTCAAGGCGGGCGTGGAAGTGCGATTCCTAGGCGGCTCGTCCGCCACCAAGCTCGATCCCGACCTTCTGTTCCTGGAAAAGGGAATGGCGGCCTACGCCGAGCTGAAGGCCGGCGCGCAGTCCGCCATGGCCTTTGCCTGCCGGGCCGCGCTGGCCGCCGTCGGCGGCGCCACTTCGGCGGAGCAGCGGCATCGTGCCGCGCAAACGGTGCTCGACATCATCGCCCACAGCGAAAGCGCGGTCATACGCGACCAGTTCGTCGCCGAGGCGGCCCGCCATCTCAACCTATCTCCGACCGCGTTGGCGGCGGACTTTTCGCAATTGCTCGCCCGCCGGGAACGTTCGGCCTCGTACAGCTCGGCCCGAGAGCCGGCGCGCCCGGGCGCCGCCCTCCCCCGTCCACCCGGCTCGCCGGGCGCCCTGTCGATCGGAAGTGTGGAAATGGACCTGTTGACTGTCCTTCTCCATCATGAAGCCATCGGCAAGCCGCTCAGCGCTGCGCTCCCGGCGACGTGGATCGACCAAGGCGCGCCGGCCGGAAGCCTGCTCAATCGATTTCTGGCGGAATTCGAACAGGGGAATTGGCCGGGCCGCGACCAATTGGACGCGTTGATCGAATCGGAAGACGAAAAGACCTTGGTGGCCTCGGTGATCTTTGATTCGCCTCGATTTGAGGAGCCATTAAAAATTGTGCAGGAAGGTCTTAGGAAATTGCGGGACCGGGCGCTCCTTCCCCGCATCCGAGAAATAGAGCTTGCGCTGGCGGAATCGACCGAAGACAGTAAAATTGACCACACATCACTTCTGATCGAGAAGCGTGACCTGCATCGCCAGCTCAGTCGTCCGATAACGCTGGCAACGCAGGGCTGACGCTTTTTGTCGTCTTTTTTGTCCACCCATGCCGCGCAAGTCCAAGTCCCAGTCGTCGTCTGAACAGTCCGAGGCCGTTGAAGCCGTCCTGGCCCGCACCCCCGCGCCCGCGGGAGAAGAGGGCGTTCCGGAGGCGGGGCCCGAAGGCGCGGCTCCCGGCGGAATCAACGAAAAGATTCGCCAGCTCATCCGTCTGTCCAAGGAACAGGGATACCTGACCTTCGACGACATCAACGAGGCGCTGCCCGAGTCCGTCGAAAACCAGGAGGAGATCGATAACGTCCTGTCGATCCTGCAGAACCTCGAGATCGAGATTCTCGAGCCCGACCAGGTCGAGGATTACAAGCAGCGCCAGGAAGAGGCGGAGGAAGAGGAGTCCCGCACGTCGCAGAACGACATTCTCGACGACCCGGTGCGGATGTACCTCAAGCAGATGGGCCAAGTGCCGCTGCTGACCCGCGAGCAGGAGGTCGAAATTTCCAAGCGCATCGAAACCGCCGAGCTCAAGGCCCAGGAAACCCTGTTCCAGGCGGCGAGCGTGGGCCGCTACATCGCCGACTTGGGCGCCAAGCTGCTCGGCCGCGAAGAGCGCTTCGACCGCATCGTCATCGACAAGAAGATCGAGAGCCGCGACACCTACTTCAAATCGCTGCCCAAGCTGGTCGAGACGGCGCAAAAGGCCGAAGCGGGCGCCGCCGAAGCGTGGGAAGAGGTGCTCAAGACCCGCTCCGAGCCCGAGCGCAAGCGCTCGCTGGCCAAGTTCAAGAAGCGCGAGACGCTGCTGCGCGGACACTTCTCGAAATTCTTTTTCAAGCTGAAGGTGTACGAGGAGTACATCGATCATCTCTGGCCGGTGCTCGAGGAGATCGAGGGCCTGCTGAACCAGCTCGACCGGGCCAAGCACCCCAAGACGCGCAAGGACGCCGCCATCGACACCAAGTCGGTGAACACGTCGCTTCGCCGCATCGAGCAGGAGCAGCGCATCGCGCCGACGATGCTGCTCGACATCGTCAAGCAGGCCCAGGTCCACGTCCGCGAGGCCCACAAGGCGAAGACCGAGATGGTCGAGGCCAACCTGCGGCTGGTGATTTCGATCGCGAAGAAGTACACGAACCGCGGCCTGTCGTTCCTCGACCTGATCCAGGAGGGCAACATGGGCCTCATGAAGGCGGTCGAAAAATTCGAATACCGCCGCGGGTATAAGTTTTCCACCTACGCCACCTGGTGGATCCGCCAGGCCATCACCCGCTCGATCGCCGACCAGGCGCGCACCATCCGCATCCCGGTGCACATGATCGAGACGCTCAACAAGGTGATGCAGGTGCAGAAGCAGCTCCTGCAGGAATACGGCCACGAGCCGACGCCCGAGGAGGTCGCGGACGAGATGAACCTGCCGGTCGAGCGCGTGCAGGCCATCATGAAGATGGCCCAGCAGCCGATCTCGCTGCAGTCGCCGGTCGGCGATGGCGACGACACGAACTTCGGCGACTTCATCGAGGACAAGTCGGCGGAAAATCCGTACGACATGACTGCGTACTCGCTGCTGCGCGAAAAGATCATCGACGTGCTGGATACGCTCACCGAGCGCGAACGCCGCGTGCTTTCGCTGCGCTTCGGGCTGGTCGACGGCTACAGCCGCACGCTCGAAGAGGTGGGCAAGCAGTTCAAGGTGACCCGCGAACGCATCCGCCAGATCGAGGCAAAGGCGTTGCGCAAGATGCGCCACCCGACGCGCATCCGCCAGCTGCACGGATTCTTCGACGCCGAGCAAATCGACAACGCGCAGAACCTGGCGAAGGTCGCGGCGACCGCGCGGCAGGGCGGCATCATGCCCCCGCCGTCGCGATCCTGACCGGCGGTTCTTTCCCTCTTGCTAGGGCCCTCCAATGGGCTATGTTTCCACCATGCCCATGTTGCCTGTAGCCGCATTCGGATTCGGTGGGGGCGAGCTTGTGCTCATCCTCGCGATCCTCCTGCTCCTGTTCGGAGGCGCCAAGCTGCCTTCGCTGGCAAAGGGCTTGGGACAGTCGATCAAGGAATTCAAAAAGGCCTCTCACGACGACGAGCCGGAACGCCCCGCGGGCTCGGCCGAATCGAAGAAGTCCGAGTCGGCGAACACGCACGGGAGCAACTGACCTGCCCACTGGCGCATGGCCAACCTGCTCGGCTACTTCTCCAACGATATTGGAATTGATCTAGGGACGGCGAACACCCTCGTCTACATCAAGGACAAGGGCATCGTGCTTCGCGAACCCTCGGTCGTCGCCCTGGATACCGCGACGCGCAAGGTCCGGGCCGTCGGCATCGACGCCAAGCGCATGCTGGGCCGCACCCCCGGCAACCTCACCGCCATCCGTCCGATGAAGGACGGCGTGATTGCCGATTTCGACGTCACCGAGGCGATGCTGCGCTATTTCATTCAAAAGGCCACGCAGACGTTCCGCGCCCCGCCGCGCGTCGTCATCGCGATTCCCTCCGGCATCACTGCCGTGGAAAAGCGCGCGGTGATGGATTCGGCCACGCACGCCGGCGCACGCAAGGTCTACACGGTGCCCGAGCCGATGGCGGCCGCGATCGGCGTCGGCCTGCCGATCGAGGAGCCCGCCGCCAACATGATCGTCGACATCGGCGGCGGCACGACCGAGATCGCCGTGATTTCCCTGAGCGGCATCGTCTTCTCCAAGTCGATCCGGGTGGCCGGCGACGAGCTCGACAACGCGATCATCAGCTACATGAAGCGGGCCTACAACCTGCTCATCGGCGAGCGCACGGCGGAGGAGATCAAGATGGCCGTCGGTTCGGCCTATCCGCTCGACGAGGAATTGGGGATGGAGGTCAAGGGCCGCGATTCGGTCGCCGGCCTGCCCAAGACGATTCACATCACGTCGCAGGAGATCCGCGAGGCGCTTTCCGACACGATCGCCGCGATCGTCGACGCGGTCCGCTCCACGCTTGAGCGCTGCCCGCCGGAACTTTCCGCCGACCTGGTGGACCGGGGCTTTGTCATGGCGGGCGGCGGTTCGCTGATCCGCGGCATCGACCGCCTCCTCAGCGAAAAGACCGGCCTGCCGGTGACCGTGGCCGACGATCCGCTATCCGCGGTGGCCAACGGCACCGGCGCAATGCTCAACGACTTGTCCTGGCTGGCGGACAATCTGTGAGGCTTGGCAAAGCGGTTTGACCAGGCGCGGCCCTTCACGACCCTGGCGATTGTGGCCGTGGTCTGGCTCGTCGCGCCGGTTGCGATCAAGCATTTCGTCCGCGCCAGCTTCTTCGAGTTCACCGCGCCCATCACCCTGGCGGAAGCCCGGATCACCGAGCTGCAGGACTATTGGCACCTGCGCACCCATTCCCAACGCGAACTGATTTCGGCGGGCGTGGATCTGGCCCGGGTCAACGCGTCCTACGCGCTGTCGGTCCAGCAGAACGCCGCCTTGCAGAATGACGTCGCGCGGCTGCAGCAGATGCTGCGCATGCCGGCGCCGCCCCACTTCCGGCTCGAGCCGGCGCGCGTCGCGCGGCGGGACTTTTCGGCGTGGTGGCAGCGGCTGACAATCGCCAAGGGCCGCAACTACGGCATCACCGTGGGTTCGCCGGTCGTCTATGCGGACGGGGTCGTGGGCCGCGTGTCGGAGGTGCAGGCGATGACCGCCACGGTCGATTTGATCAGCAGCCAGAGCGTGCGCCTGGCGGCGTTTTTCGAAGGCGAAACCCGGCCGGTTTCCTATCAGGGCGGCATCAATCCCAACTTCGGGCCCGCCAAGGGCATCGTCGAGTTCGTTCCCCTGGATATTTCCCTCGCCCCGGGTGAGACGAAGCGCCTCCAGACTTCGGGCTTGGGCGGAGAATTCCCCGCCGGCCTGACGCTCGGCCGGGTCACCCATCTGCAGCCCAGCGGCGACGGCCTTTTCCAAACCGGCGTCGTGAGCCTCAATCCCAACCTCGACGAACTGCTGGAAGTCACGGTCCTATGCGCCACGGATTGATCGTCTTTGGCACTTTGGTGCTGCTTTGGACTCTCAGTGGGATCGTGAACGACGCCCTCGCACCCCTGCGGGTGCACCTATTCCTCGGTGGATTGTTTGTCGCGTTCGGGGCCTCGGCCCTTTCGCCGCGCGCGGGATTTTGGACGGTCCTGGCGGGCGGCGCCTTGTGCGACGTGGGCTCGGCGCTGCCCTTTGGCGCCTTTGCGCTGCTGTTCGGATTGGCCCACGCCGTTCTCATCCAGACCCGCCGCCGGCTGCCGCACGACCACGTCGTCGGCCGCATCGCCATCGCCCTGCTCGTCAACCTCGGTTTGTTTCTGTTTGTCAGCTTCGCCCGCCTGCACGGGGCGCCGGAGCCCGGCACCTTTTGGGCGCGCACCCTGGTCGACCTCCTGGCCTCGCAATTCGTCCTGGTGCTGATCGGTCCCTGGTTCTTCGCCCTGCAGGCCCAGGCGCTCACCTATGCCCGTCCCTGATGCCGAGCGGCCGGCGACCGCCCCGAACCGGCGGCTGGTCGAGGCCCGCGAGGCGATCGACTATCGGATCCGCGTCTTCCATTTCATCGTCGCCGGGCTGCTCGTGATCCTGGCCGGCGGCCTCGCCTACCGCCAGTTGATCCAAACGGGCTATTACGACCAGAGCGAACGCCAGCAGACCCAGCGGCGCATCCTGCTTCCCGGGCCGCGCGGCAACATCTACGACCGCAACCATCGCCTGCTGGTCGGCAATCGCCCGCGCTTTTCGGCCGTCGTCTACCTGGACGGGCTGCAGGACGAATTTCGCAAGGAGGCGATGTCCATCCGCTCCAACTACCGCGCAAGCGGCGAATCGGATGTCACCTGGGGCCAGGTCGAGGAGATCGCCCGCTACACGGTCGTGCAGCGCTATTTCGACCAGGCGAACCTGATTCTCCACCGTAATCAGACGCTCGACCCCAAGGAGCTCAAGATGCATTTCCAGCAGCAGCTCCTGGTCCCGTTTCCCCTCTTCGACGACCTGACGGGGGACGAGTTTGCGCGGCTGCTCGAAAGCCTGCCCGTGCGCTCGCCCATCCAGCTCGCGGTGAACAACGTCCGCACCTATCCGTACGGCTCGGCGGCCTCGCACGTGCTGGGCTATGTCGTCTCGGTCGACAACGTGAATGCCGGCGATTTCCCCGGCGCCGACCTGCAGACCCTGCGCCTCAAGGGCACGGAAGGCGCCGACGGACTCGAAAAGGTCTTCGATGCCCGGCTGCAGGGGCATCCCGGCGGGGTCATCTACCGGGTCGATCCGTCGGGCTACAAGGTCAACCCGCCCCTGCAGCAGCGCATGCCGCGCCCGGGCGAGGACCTGGTCACCTCGCTGGACATCAATGTCCAGCTCGCGGCCGAGCACGCGCTCGACCAGTTCTCGGCCGACAACCAGATGCCGAACCTGGCCGCGGCGGCCGTGGCCATCGACGTGCGCACGGGCGAGGTGCTGGCGCTCGCCAGCAAGCCCGACTACGACCTGAACAAGTTTCCCCGCGACCCGGCGGCCGTAGCCGACGTGCAAGCGCGTCATGCCTGGACGGATACAGCGGTCGCGGCCCGCTACCACCCCGGCTCCACGTTCAAGCTCCTGGTCTCGATCGCCGGCCTGCGCTCCGGCCGGCTGGATCCGGCCGACGAGTCGGTGGACTGCGACGGGCGCACCCGCATCGGGAACCGCTGGTTCGGCTGCGACAACGGCGATGGCCGCCACGGCCGCCAGGAATTGCCCGAGGCCATCGCCGACAGCTGCGATATCTACTTTTATCTGCACGGTCTTGCGATCGGCCCGGAAATCATCACGGACGAGGCGCGGCGGATGCACCTCGACGGCAAGACCGGGATTGAACTGCCCGGCGAAGTCCGGGCGCGCGTCGCCAACGTGCCCAAGCTGAAGGGAGAAAACGCCTGGCACGACGGCGACACGGCGGAGATTTCGATCGGCCAGGGTCCGATCGACGAAACGCCGATCGCCATGGCGTGCTTCGTCGCTTCCGTCGCGCGGGGCGAAACGTACACGAAGCCGACCCTGCTCCACGATCCGAACCGGCCCGACCAGCACACCGAGGCGATCGGCCTGTCCGATCAACAGCTCGGACTCATCCGCAAGGGCATGGAAGAGGTCATCAGCTACAAGGGGGAGACCAACCATGGGACCGCCGACCTGTTACAACTACCCGTTTATCGCATCCCGGGAATCACTTTGGCCGGAAAAACCGGCACCGCCACGCTGGAGGACAGGACCGATGCGGCCTGGTTTGTCTGTTACGCGCCGGCGGACCATCCTCGCGTCGCGGTAGTTGTTCAAGTGAAAGGAGATAAGCCGGGAGAAAACTTCCAGGGCGGCGTGATGGCCGCCCCGCTCGCCATCCCAATCCTGCGTGCGTACTTCGCCAAACCGGGCGAACCCGTGCCCGGCGTGACGGAATCTACTCAGGTCGCCGCTTCATTTCCGTAAGTTGGGGCCGATATCCATGTTGGAACCCCCTATCGGTCCTTTCTATGTCTACCGTGATCTCACCAGATGCCATTGCCTCGGCGCAACGCCAGATTCCGCCCGTGGCCAAAGTCCTCTCCGACCTGCAGCGTCTGCTGGCCGACACTGACACCGCGCTCGAGGACATCGCCCGCCTGATCAAAATCGACCCCGCCCTCGCGGCGCGCGTCGTCCAGATCGCCAACAGCCCGCACTTTCGCCGGGGCGACGCGTGCGAAACCATTTTCGACGCGGTCAACCGCATCGGCTTCCGCGAAGTGTACCATGTGGTCGCGGTGGTCGGCTCGGCCGCCATCGTCTCGCAGCCGGTGCTCACCTACCGCAAGGACGCGATCGCCATGTGGCGCGAATCTTTGGCCTGCGCGTTCGCCTCGGAAATGCTCGCCGAATCCTGCGGTGAAGATCCGGTGGCGGGCTACATGAGCGGCCTTCTCCATGCGATCGGCCGTCTCGCGGTCAACCAGCATTTGGTCGGCAGCACGGCCGAGTCCGGCAAGATCAAGCAGCTGAACGACGACGGCTTCCCGCGCGATTTCAGCGGCGACGAATTCGCCCAGTTCGGCTTCACCCAGGCGGAAGTGGCCGCCTGCATGCTCACCAAGTGGAATTTCGTCGCTTCGGTCGTCGAGCCCGTTCGCGCCCAATACGAGCCGCTCAACGCCGAAGAGCCCTTCGACCGTCTGGCCGGCGTCCTCTATTGCGGCCGGTTCCTGCGCACCCTCGTGTGCGACGGCACCGAACCTGAGGCGACGGATGCCGACGACGAAGTGCTTGAGTTGGTCGGCCTCACCCGCGAAGACCTCATCGACTATGCCCCCGCCGTCACGGAAGCGCTGACGAAGGCGCAGTCGATGGGCTGAGGCGCTTTTGTCGAGGGTGGAGCGCGTGGTCCCCACGCGCTTTAACCTCCGTCCGCGTTTGGCGCCGAAGCGCAGGGGGCCATGCTCTCCACCCGCCCTCCGGCTAGCTATATTCCTAGGTCAGAATCGCCAACAGCCGGGCAAAGAGCCGATTCACCTTGGCCTGGTTGGCCTGAACCAGCGACTTGAAATTGCCGAAGTCCACCTGCGTCCCCTCGAGACCGTTGGCGTAATTATCGATGATCGCCAGGCTGTTGTACCTCAGGCCGATTTCGGCGCAGAGGTCGGCTTCGTGCGCGGCCGTCATTCCGATCACGTCGCCCCAGTGCTGGACGATGCGGATTTCGGCTTTGGTCTCGAAACGCGGGCCGCGCATTTGCACGTAGACCTTGCCGGTCTGCACGTTGAAATCCGCGCCGAGTTTCTCGACAATCAGCGGCATTAGGTTGTTCGCGATGCCGGCGGCACCGCCTTTCAGTTCCTGATCAAAGAACGTCGCCGGCCCCTGCTGCAGGCCGACGTAGTCCGAACAGGAAACGAGCGTGCCCGGAGGAAGCTCCTTTTTCAGCGAACCGACCGAATTGAGCGAAACGACGTTCTCGAATCCGAGATCCGCCAGGGCGCGAATGTTCGCGCGATAGTTGATCGCGTGGGGCGGAAGCGGAAACGCATTTCCGTGCCGATTGATCAGCGCGAAATCGCCCCGCTGCTTGCAGGTCACCTCGCCGTGGGCTGTGGCGACGGACCGCACGTCCCAGGCGGCGAACAGGTCGGATTTGATGATGCTGGTGCCGCTGATAAAGGCGACTTTCATGCGCCCAGCCTACCGCACCGGGGCCGATTGCGGCGAGTCGAACTGCTGCACCGAAGTAAATAGCGGATCCAACGGCATTTAGTTGCAGCCGGGGCGAAAGGTGGAGCGCATGGTCCCCATGCGCTTAAGCGTCCATCCGCGTTTGATGCCGAAGCGCGTGGGGACCACGCGCTCCACCCGCGATAGATCCCCGGCTTGTGGCTTGCCCAAGGTTGGGGCGCAGCGCACGCTGTCCGGCGACTCATGTCCGTCCCACCTGAAGTTCCCGCGCACATCGCGATCATCATGGACGGAAACGGCCGGTGGGCCAAACAGCGGGGATTGCCTCGGTTGGAGGGGCATCGCCGTGGCGTGGAGACGGTCCGGACGATCAACTACGCGGCCCGGGATCTCGGCGTGCGGTGGCTGACCCTCTACGCGTTTTCGGTCGAGAACTGGAAACGTCCCCAGGACGAGGTGGGCGGCCTCATGGGACTGCTCGAATTCTATCTGAAGAAAGAGCTGGCGACGTTCGTGCGCGACCGCATCCGCTTCCAGACTATCGGCCGTACCGACGAGCTGCCGGTCGGCATTCAGCGGCTCCTGCGCGATACGGTCGAGGCGACGCAGCGCTTCTCCGATTTCACCCTGGTGCTGGCGCTCAACTACGGCTCCCGCACGGAAATCGTCGATGCGGCCCGCGCCTACGCCGCCGCGGTCAGCGCCGGGCGCGAAAAGCTGAACGACGGATCGTGGAGCACCTTTCAGCGCTATCTCTATAACGCCGAGATGCCGGATCCCGATCTGGTCATTCGCACCTCCGGCGAGACGCGGATCAGCAATTTTCTACTTCTCCAGGCGGCGTATGCGGAGTTTCTCTTTTCGCCGACACTGTGGCCCGACTTCACTCCCGCGCACCTCGCCGAGGCGATCGCGGAATATAACCGACGTGAGCGGCGCTATGGCCTGACCAGCGAACAGGTCCGCCCCGCCCCGGCGGTGCAATAACCGGCCTTGGCCAAGCGCATTTTCAGCACTGTTCTGCTTTGGATCGGCGTCTTCGCGGTCCTGTGGTTTTTCCGCACGAAGGGGGTCGTCGTCGTCCTGGCGCTGATGTCCGCGCTCACGCTCCGCGAGTTCTACCGGCTGCAGGCGGGCGCGGGCCGGGTTCCGTTCACCAAATTGGGCATGGCCTTTGGCGCGCTCATCACCGCGGCCCCGTACTTTGAAGCTCAATACGGCTGGCCCGGCCACATTCTCCTGCCGGGCGCCGTCCTCGTGTTCTGCCTTCGCATCCTGACGGAGCGTCCGCCCGACCAGCGGGTCGACGCGCTCGGGGCCTCGGTTTTCGGATTGGTGTATGTCGCCCTGCTCCTCAGCTACCTGGTGCGAATCGCCACTCCCCATCCGGCTGATCCCGTTTCCGCCGACGGCCGCCTGCTGCTGTGCGTTTGGGTCGTGGCCGTCGCCAAGTTCTGCGATACGGGCGCGCTCCTGTCCGGCCTGGCCTTCGGCCAGACGCCGATGGCGCCGGTCACCAGTCCGAAGAAGACGTGGGAAGGGGCCGTGGGCGGCGTCGCCATCAGCGCCGGCGTCGGCGCCCTCATCGCGTGGCTGTCGCATTCCGTCCTCGGCGATTTTCTTTCGCCCGGCCGCGCCGCCCTGCTCGCCCTGCCGATCGCCTGCGTGGCGATCGTCTCCGACCTGATTGAATCCATGATCAAGCGCCAAGCCGCCCTCAAGGACTCCGGGAAAGCGATTCCCGGCATCGGCGGGATATTCGACCTGACGGACAGCCTGCTCCTGGCCGCCCCTCTCGGCTATATCCTGCTGGGATTGCATTCGCCATGAAGCGGGTCGTTCTGCTCGGGGCCACGGGCTCCATCGGTGAAAACACCCTCAAGGTGCTGGCCGCGCATCGCGATCAGCTGCGACTGGTGGGCATCGCGGCGCGGTCAAACGCGGACAAGCTCGCGGCGATCGCGCGTGAACACAGCGTCTCGCACATCGGCGTCTACGACGAGGCGGCCCTGAAATCCTCCCGCGAACGAGGCTGTTTTCCACCCGAGACTCAGCTTTACAGCGGCATCGGCGGGCTCAGCGACCTGGCGACACTGCCCGAGGCGGACATTGTCCTGGTCGCCGTGGTCGGCACCGTCGGGCTCAAGCCCACCCTGGCCGCGCTGGCCGCGGGCAAGCAAGTGGCGCTCGCGAGCAAGGAGGTCCTGGTCCTGGCCGGCAAATTCGTCACGGCGGCGGCCAAAGCCGCCGGCATCGGCATCCGACCGGTCGACAGCGAACACAACGCGATTTTTCAGTGCCTGCAGGGTCACGGCTCGGCCGACGTACGGCGGATTCTGCTCACGGCCAGCGGCGGCGCGTTCCGCGACTGGCCGCGCGAGCGCCTGGTTCACGCTCAGCCGGCCGACGCGCTGCGCCACCCCAATTGGGCCATGGGACCCAAGATCACGGTCGACTCCGCCACGCTGGCGAACAAGGGGCTCGAGCTCATCGAGGCCCAATGGCTCTTCGGTTTGCAGCCGGAACAATGCGACGCGGTCGTGCACCCCCAAAGCATTGTGCACGGGCTGGTGGAATTTCGCGATGGATCGCTGCTCGCCCAGTTGTGCCCGCCGTCGATGACCTTCCCCATCCAGCATGCGCTCCTGTATCCCGACCGGCATGCCGGGGCCATGGCGACGCTGGACTTCACGCGGATGCTCTCGCTCGAGTTTCGGCCGGTCGACAGCGACCGCTTCCCCCTGCTCAAGCTGGCGCAGCAGGCCATGAAGACCGGAGGTTGCGCGCCGGCCATTTACAACGCCGCCAACGAAGTGGCGGTCGAGGCGTTCCTCACGGGCCGGCTCCCGTTCCTTGCGATTTCCAGCGTCGTTGACCATACTCTGAGCCACACCCGCGTCGCGGAACCCGCCGATTTGGCCGAGGTGCTGGCCGCCGATGCCGAAGCCCGGCGGGTGGCCGCATCGGCTCTGCCGACGCTGGCCGCCACCGGATCCTGAATCTCATGCAGAATCTTGCCGCCCTGCTCACGCAAAACCTCTGGGTTGTGCTGCTGATCGTCGTTTTCTTTGGCGGTTCGATCTTCGTCCACGAATTGGGGCACTTCCTGGCGGCGCGCTGGATGGGTCTCAAGGTCGATCGTTTTTCGATCGGATTCGGACCCGCCATCTGGTCGTGGCACGGAAAGGACGGCGTCGAATACCGGCTCGCGTGGTTTCCGCTCGGAGGCTACGTCCTGCTGCCGCAATTGGCCGACCTGGGAGCGATCGAAGGCAAGGCGACCTCCGATGTTTCCAAACTTCCGCCGCCGAGCTACGGCGCGAAAATGCTCACGTTCGTCGCGGGCGCGACGTTCAACGTCCTCTTCGCCTTCGCGCTGGCGACCGTCGTCTGGATCGTCGGTCAGCCCCAATCCGCCGATCTCGCCACGGCTGCGATCGGCTATGTCAGTCCGACGCTGGACGTGGGAAACGGCAAGACCGTGCCGAGCCCGGCGAACGCGGCCGGATTGAAGGCCGGCGACATCATCCGCTCGATCGATGGCTCGCCGGTCAAGGATTGGAACGACGTGACCACGTTCATCAAGTTGAGCAGCGGACGCACATCCGACGGCCAGCCGGAATTGCGCATGGGCATCGAACGCGCCGGCGTGCTCTCGACGCTTCTCCTGCACCCCAAGCTCGGCGGAGACGAACACTACCGGCAGATCGGCATTCTTCCGCGCCTGACGTTGGTGGTGGATGAGCTCACGGACAACTCCGCCGCCGCGAAGGCCGGCGTGCTCAAGGGCGACCAGATCGAACGCGCCGACGGCACCCCGCTTTACAGCCTGATTGCCTTCAACGACGCGCTGACGGCGAATATCGGCAAACCGATTTCGCTTTTGATTCGGCGATCGGACCGCGAACAGACGATCGCCGTCACGCCGATCGCGGGAACCAAGGCGTCCGACCCAACGGCGCTGGCGACCGGCTTCGAATCGTTCACCTCGCCGATAATCTTCATTCACCCTTCTCCGCAGGCGCAAATTTGGGAAGAGATCGTGATGACCGCCCGCCAGGTCGGCAGCGTGTTCAATCCGCATTCGGACGTCGGGCTTTCCAAGATGACCGGCATCATCGGCATCGTGAGCTTTTACCACGAGGTCGCGCCCGAAGGGCTGATTCCGGTGATCGCGCTGACCATCCTCATCAACATCAATTTGGCGATCCTCAACCTGCTGCCGATCCCGGTCCTCGACGGCGGCCAGATGCTGTTCGCCACGATCGGCTGGATCCGCGGCCGCAGCCTGCCCCTGAACTTCATCGTCACCACCCAGAGCGTGTTCATCATGCTCTTCCTGGTCCTGATGGTTTACATCGGCTGGTTCGACATCCTGCGGTTGCGCCACGGCTGAAAACAAGCTAGCGGTTCTTCCTCCATGGCCTATTGCGTTTCGCGGTTCCGCACCGTGCGCCGTCCCACGCGGGACGTCCGCGTCGGCAGCGTCGTTGTCGGCGGTGCCCATCCCATCCGTGTCCAGTCGATGACGACCAGCGACACCCAGGACATCGAGGCGACCGTCCGCCAGTCGATCGCCCTGGCCGAAGTCGGCTGCGAAATCGTGCGCATCACCGCGCCCAATGTGCAGGCGGCCAAGTGCCTGAAGGAGATCCGCCAAAAGTTCACGGCGGCGGGCTTTGGAGGGATTCCGCTCGTCGCGGACATTCATTTTCTGCCGTCGGCCGCGATGGAGGCCGTGGAGCACGTGGAAAAGATCCGCGTCAACCCGGGCAATTACGCGGACAAGAAGAAGTTCGCGGTCCGCGAGTACACGGATTCCGACTACGACCAGGAACTCCATCGGCTGCACGAGGCGTTCTCACCGCTCGTGAAACGCTGCCAGGAGCTGGGCCGGGCCATGCGGATCGGCACCAACCACGGCTCCCTGAGCGATCGCATCATGAACCGCTACGGCGACACGCCGCTCGGCATGGTGGAGAGCGCCCTGGAATTCCTGCGGATCTGCGAGTCCCACGATTTCCGCGCAATCATCCTCTCGATGAAGTCCTCGAATCCGAAGGTGATGATCGAGGCGTACCGGCTTCTGGTGGAGCGCATGTCGCAGGAAAACATGCACTATCCGCTCCACTTGGGCGTCACCGAGGCCGGCGACGGCGAGGACGGCCGCATCAAGAGCTCGATCGGCATCGGCAGCCTCCTGATGGACGGCCTGGGCGACACGATCCGCGTGTCGCTGACCGAAGACAGCGTCTACGAAATCCCCGTGGCCCAAGCGCTGGCCACGCGAGCCGCGGTGGCGGCCGACTCCGTGGAAGCGGCGGCTCGCCGCTTCACGGACCCCGCCATGCTGGAGGCCGACGGAATCGATCCTTTCCATTTCGCCCGCCGCGCCACGACCAACGTTGCGTTGGGCGCCGGCTGCGTGGCCGGCGGCGAAAACCTCCCGCGGGTAATTGTCCGGACCAAGCTCGCTGAGCTGAGGGCGGAGAAGTCCGCCTTGACGGATCCGCGCCGCGAAGACACCCCCGCCGAAGGCGCGTTGATCGCGATTTCGTCCGAAGCCGACGTGAATGCCGCTTTCGCGGTTTTGCCTTCGGCCCCGGTCAAGTTCGTCGTGCTCGACCTCACGGCCGCAGACGTCGCCACGTCGGCCGCGGCCCGGGCGCGGGCCCAAACGCCGCGCACACCGGACCGCGTCGGCCTCGCGCTGCTGCGCCGCTATCTCGCCGCCGACGCGGAGCGCCTGCGGGCCGACGTCTCGGCCGCGAAAATCGGCGCGTATTCACTTATCTGTGACATGAGCCCGTCGGACGCCCCGCTCCTGGCGCCCGTGCTGGCGGAGGCGGCGGACGGCGCCGTGATTGTCACGTGGAGCGGATCCGAATTGGAGGCGGCGTCCCGCCGCCTCGGAAGCGGCGGGGACGCCGCTTCCACGCTGGCCCATCCGCTCGGACAGTATCGCCAGATCGCCGAAGCGCTGCGCACCGCCGGCGTCGCCGCGCCGCTCTGGATCCGTGCGACGGCGGGCACCGCCGCGAAGCTCGACCCTTCCTTTTTGTCCCGGCTCATCGAGGCCAGCATCCTCGCCGGCGGGCTGCTGGCCGACGGCCTCGGCGATTTTCTCAGCGTCGAGACCGAGCCCGACCCGGAGCGCGCCATTCGCCTGGCGTACAATGTCCTGCAAGGGGCGGGCGCCCGCATTTCCAAGACGGAGTTCGTCGCCTGCCCGAGCTGCGGCCGCACCCTCTTCGACCTGCAGACCACGACGCAGCGGATCCGCGCCCAGACGGGCCACCTCAAGGGCGTGAAGCTCGCGATCATGGGCTGCATCGTGAACGGCCCCGGGGAAATGGCGGACGCCGATTTCGGCTACGTCGGCGGCGCGCCGGGCAAGATCAACCTCTACGTCGGAAAAAATTGCGTGCAATACAACGTGCCGCAGGCCGAGGCCGACGCCCGCTTGATCGCCCTGATCAAGGAACATGGGCGCTGGACGGAGGCGTCCAGCGTATCCAAAAATCTTCACGCCGTCACCGTTTCGTGACCAATCCGTCACGCCGCGCCAAAGACAATTTCTCCTCTGAAACGACCAACGCCTGTAGCATCGGGGAAAATACGGTGACGAATGTAGGTGCGACGGTGCCCGTGCGGCCGCCCGGCGAGGCAACGAAAAAATGAAAAAACTTATGCTCACGGAGGCTGTGAACAACTTGGGAAAAAGTTGATGTTGAAAGGCCTTTTTGAATTCACAGTTATTCACGGCTCCGTCAGAGATCTTCCGTCGTTCGCGCGTTCTTTACACACCTCCGGGAGCCCCGAATCCGCCCCCTCTAGCGCTTGCCGCTAGATGCAGCTCGTCAACCACTTACACACCTTTCCCTCACCCCGCCCCCATGTTGACGTCCCAACCCAATTTCTCCGTCCTCCCAGGGCCTGGAAACTGTCTCCCCCGTGTGTCTCGATCCGTGCGACCGGCGAAGTGTGAATAAATCCGCCCGTTAGCCGCCATCCATGCCCTCTTTGTCACTCACTCCCAGCCTCTGGGAAACGGTGAAGTGCGACTTTAAGTCCCTCTTCCCCGAAGACGTCTTCCAGATGTGGTTTGAGCCCGTGGTCTGCCTGGAGACCTCGGAAGACGCCATGGTCTTGGGCGTACCCAACGACTTTGCGCAAATCTGGATTCACGACAACTACCTCGACCTGATCACCCAGCGCCTGCGGCTGACCGCCGGCCGCATGGTCTCGGTCACGCTCCGAAAGGTCGAAGCCTCGGTCACGGGCCGCGCGGGAACGCCAGCGATCGCCACGGCTCGGCAATCCGATCCTTCCTCCGCGTCGCGCATCAAGCCCGCGCCCGTGCGGCGCGGCCGATTCGACGAGCGCGCGCCGGCCGCCGGCGGCCTCGGCCAGCGCAACACGTTTGAAACGTTTGTCGTGGGCTCCAACAACCAGATGGCGCACGCCGCGTCGCTCGCGGTTGCCCAGGCCCCCGCCCAGGCGTACAACCCGCTTTTCATTTACGGCGACACGGGGCTGGGCAAGACGCACCTGATGCACGCCATCGGGCACGCGATCCTCAAGCACAACGCGGATGCCCGCGTTGCCTACCTCTCCACGGAGAAGTTCACCAACGAGTTCATCCAGGCGCTGCAGGAGAACAGCCTCACGAAGTTCCGCCAGAAGTACCGTCACGTCGACGTGCTGCTGATCGACGACGTGCAATTCCTGGCGAGCAAGGAGCGGATCCAGGAAGAATTTTTCCACACCTTCAACGATTTGTTCGAGTCGGGAAAGCAGATCGTCCTGTCGAGCGACCGCCGCGCCAGCGAAATTCAGAAACTCGAGGCCCGGCTCGTGTCCCGTTTTGAGTGGGGGCTGCCCGCCGATATTCAGCCGCCGGATTACGAGACCCGCGTGGCCATCCTCAAGTCCAAGGCGTCGAGCCTGAAGTGTGAAGTGCCCGACGCGGTGCTGACCTTCATCGCCCAAAATATCACGCGCAATATCC
This sequence comes from Opitutaceae bacterium, assembly GCA_036502225.1. Lineage (GTDB taxonomy): Bacteria > Verrucomicrobiota > Verrucomicrobiia > Opitutales > Opitutaceae > Palsa-1447. The sequence continues at coordinate 36,665 of DASXYY010000003.1, read as the reverse complement.
GGCGCCTCGAGGGCGCGCTGATCCGCGTGGCCAGCCACTCCGCCCTTTTCAGCAAGCCGCTGGATGTGCCGGCCGCCGAGCGGCTCTTGCACGACATGCTGATGGAACAGGCCCAGACGATCCTGACCATCGAGACCATTCAGAAGCGCGTAGCCGATCATTTTCAGATTCGTCACAGCGACATGACGAGCAAGCGCCGGCCGAACAACATCGCCATTCCCCGCCAGGTCGCGATGTACCTTTCCCGAACGCTCACCAAGCATTCCCTGCAGGAAATCGGGGATGCCTTCGGCGGCCGCGATCACGGCACCGTCATCCACGCCTGCAAGGCGGTGGACAACATGATGGAGCAGGATGCGGCCATGCGCGGGAGCATCGGTTTCCTGAAGGCGCAGCTCTCGAAGTAATATTTTTGTCAGCTTTCCTTACGTTCGCCCGATCGATCGCTTACGAGGCGCGTAAGATCCTGGCAACAAGCGAGCTCCGGGAATCGAGCGGACACGACCGAATGTCAGCTCATCGGGCGCCTGTCGGAATCGATGACAACCTGGCAATTTCCGGTCCAATCCCACGAAGCGACTGCACCGGGCCTGACATATCTTATCTCGTTATAGAATAACGAGTCAGGTAATGCATACGCCGATTGGCGTAGGCCCGAAACCAGGGGTTGGCACGGGGCTAGCAAGCCATCGGCTCTCCCAAGCCGGGTGTTCCGGCAAAAAAAATGCCCTCTTGTCTATGAATCGTTCCTTCACTCCTACCGTGGCTTTTGCCTCGATGCTGTTAACTGCTGCCGCTTCCGCCCAGACTTGGACGGGCGCCAACGGCCAATCCTGGGGCGACCCGGGCAATTGGACCGGTGGCGTCCCGAACAGCTCGGGCGCGATCGTTTCGATCCTGTCTCCGGTTGATAACCCCGTCATCCTTGGCGGAAATTTCACCGTCGGCACCCTCACGATGGGCCTGGGAACCTCGCTGGACTTCGGGTCCAACAATCTCGACATCGCCGGCGGCTCGTTCAGCAATCTCGGCAGCGTGTCGATTGTGGACGGCATTCTGCAGGTCGAGAGCGGCAACCTCACCCTCACCGGCAACGGCACGATCAGCCTGACGAATAATGGCTGGATCAACCAGGCTAGCGGTGGCCTCAGCCTGATCAATGACGGCAACACCATTCAAGGCAGCGGCCAATTGGGTCAAAACGGGCTTTCGCTGAACAACGAAGCCGGTCTGGTGACCGCCAATCTCGCGGGCCAAACCCTTTTCCTGAACGGCGGCGGGAGCGTAACGAACGCGGCCACGTTGGCCGCCTCAAACTCCGGAACGCTTCAAATCAGCAACAACGTCGCCAATGCCGGCGGTCTCATCAAGGCCGACGGGGGAACGGTGAATTTGTCCGCTGCGGTCACGGGTGGAACATTGACGACCGTGAACAGCGGTGTGATCCAGGCCAATGGCACGGCAACGCTCAACGGGGTGACCATTTCAAGCGGAAGCACCTACACCGACGCGGATACGACCTTGATTCAAGGCACCATCACCAACAACGGCACGATCGCGGTGCCGAATGGCACACTGCAGGTGAATGGCGGCGACGTCACTCTGCAAGGCGGCGGCACCGTGACGATGAGCTCCGATGCGTTCTTCAATCAATCCAGCAGCGGCCTGAACCTCAATAACGTCAACAATACCATCCAGGGCACCGGCCAGCTCGGTCAAAACGGCCTGGCTCTGAACAACGAAAGCGGCGGCACGGTCAACGCCAACGACTCGTCCGGGACGCTGACGATGAACGGCAGCGGCACGGTGACCAACGCCGGGCTGCTGGAGGCGACGAGCAGCGGCACCCTCCAGATCAACAATACGGTCAACAACACCGGCGTCATCAAGGCCAACGGGGGCACGGTGGATATCAACGCCGCCATCAATGGTGGCACGCTGACCACGGTCGGCACCGGCGCGATGAACAACGACGGCACCACCACTCTAAATGGCGTGACGATTTCCACCGGCAGCACGTTCAACGTCGGTGGCGGCACGACCCTCCTCCAGGGGACAATCGTCAATAAGGGCACGATCTCCGTGCCGAACGGCACGCTGCAGGTGAATGGCGGCGACGTCACCTTGCAGGGCGGGGGAACCGTCGCCATGACCGGCGACGCGTTCTTCAATCAGACTACCGGTGGCCTGAACCTCCACAACTTCAACAACACGATTCAAGGCTCAGGCCAACTCGGCGAGAACGGCCTGGCTGTCGACAACCAGGCGGCCGGCGTCGTCGACGCGAATATTTCCGGGGCCACACTGACTCTGGGCGGAGGCGGAACGGTGACGAATAACGGACTCCTCGAAGCCACCGCCGGCGGCATTCTGTCGATTGCCAACACCGTCAACAATTTCACGAACCTCACGGCCAACGGCGGCACGGTGGACATCAACTCCACGATCAATGGCGGCACGCTGAATACCACCGGTGGAGGCACGATGGCCAACATCGGCAGCACCGTGTTGAATGGAGTGACCCTGTCCGCCGGCAGCACCTTCAACGTGGGCGCCGGCACCACGTTCCTGGAAGGCACGTTCACCAACAAAGGCGAAGTGGACGATCCGAATGGCACACTGCAGATCATGAACGGCGACGTTACGCTCACCGGCGGCGGGACGGTTTCGATGACGGCGGATGCCTTCATCAATCAATCGAGCAGCGGGCTGACGCTTCACAACGTCAACAACCTCATCGAGGGCTCGGGACAAATTGGCGAAAACGGCCTGGCTCTGGACAATCAGTCCGCCGGCACCATCGATGCCAATATTTCCGGCGCCACTCTGGACTTGAACGGCGGCATTGGGGTGACGAACGCGGGTCTGATCGAAGCCACCAACGGAGGCATTCTCAGCATCACGAACAACGTCAATAATTCGAGCACCATCATCGCGAACGGCGGCACGGTGAACATCAACTCGCAAATCAACGGGGGCACGTTGACCACGACGGGCGGCGGCACGATGAACAATGGCGGTTCTACCGTCCTCAATGGGGTGACGCTCTCCACGGGCACCACGTTCAACGTCGGCGGCGGAACGACCTTCCTCGAGGGCACCATCACGAACAACGGAGTTTTCGCGGTGCCCGACGGAAATCTAACGCTCTTGGGCGGGGACGTCACCTTGACCGGCGGCGGCACCGAAATGCTGACCCAGGATGCCTTCATCAATCAGAACAGCGGTGGCCTGACCCTTCACAATATTGACAACCTCATCGAGGGCTCGGGGCAGGTCGGCCAGAATGGCTTGGCGATCGACAATCATGCCGCTGGCACCATCGACGCCAATATCACCAGCGTCGCGCTGAACTTGAATGGCGGCGGCCTCGTGACGAACGCGGGCCTGATCGAAGCCACCAACGGAGGCATTCTCAATATCAGCTCGAACGTCAACAATTCCGCCAACATCACGGCCAACGGGGGCACCATCAATCTAAACTCGACGATCACAGGCGGAACGTTGAATAGCGTCGGCGGCGGAACGATCAACAACACGGGCTCGACGATTCTGAATAACGTGACGCTTTCGACCGGCAGCACATTCAATGTCGGCGGCGGCACCACGTTCCTCGAGAACACCCTCACCAACCAAGGCACCTTCACGCTGCCCGACGGCAACCTCACCGTTCTCGGCGGCAACCTCACCTTGAACGGCGGGGGCACCGTGGTGATGCAGCAAAACGCCTTTTTCAACCAAAACAGCGGCGGCCTGGTGCTCCACAACGTGGACAACACGATCGAGGGGACCGGCCAACTGGGCCAGAACGGCCTGAGCATCGACAATGAAAGCGGCGGTACGATCCTGGCCAATGTTTCCGGCGGCACGTTGAACATCAACGGCAGTGGAAGTCTCACCAATGCCGGCACCATTCACACCACGTTTGGCGCCACCTTGATCGCCACCATGACGTTGAACCAGACGGGCGGCCTGACGCTGGTCGATAGCGGCAGCTTGCTCAACGCTCCGGCCGTAAATATCATGGGCGGCACGCTGGAGGTGAACGGCACGCTGGATCCGATGGCGATCGAGATCTTCCACGCCGATCCCTCCCAGGGTATTGCCGGCGGCTTCCTGGACGGCGTCGGCTCCGTTGTCGGCGACGTGACCAACGATGGCACGACCCTCATGGGTGATAGCGCCGGCGACTCGGGCATGCTCACCATTGAAGGAGACTTCACGCAGAATGCGGACGGCATCCTGGCCGACGGTCTCGACTCGGCGACGCATGACGGATTGTTGGACGTGACCGGAGTGTTCACGCTCAACGGCACGCTCGATATCGACCTGGAGCACTTCAATCCCACCCACGGCGAGGTGTTCGAGCTGGCCACTGGCTACTCGTCCGAAGCGATCGGTTCGGTCACGTTCGATCCGAATTCCGGCCTGGCCTCATACTGGAGCCTCGCAGTCAACGACCTCGGCTCGGACCAGGTCGACTTGGTCTACATGGGACCGAGCGTGGTGCAGCAAGGCGTCCCGGACTCCTCGAACGTCTGGCTCGATACGGCCATCATCGCGGCGCTGGCCCTCGGCGCTCCTTTGATCCGCCGCAAGCTGGTCAGCGTCGCGTTCTGACGCGGGCTCGGGTCGAACAGCGCGTGGGGACCACGCGCTCCACCCACGACAAAGAACAGCCGGGGTCATTGACCCCGGCTTTTTTGTGCGCGCATCGTTCACCGCCTTCTCTTTTGACGCCGCCGCCCGGCTGGCCTAACGTGCATCCAATGACTCTCACGCCCGAGCAATCGCAGGCCGTCACCAGCTGGATCGCCGCCGGCGACAACCTTTCCGCCGTGCAGAGGAAGCTGGCGGACCAGTTCAAGCTTTCCCTGACGTACATGGACGTTCGGTTTCTGGTCGACGACCTGAACCTGCAACTGAAGGACGCCGCCCCCAAGGCCGTTTCGACCGATCTCAAGGCCGCCAAAGGCCCGGCGCCAGCCGGCGCATCGGAGAAGAAGGGCCTGCTCGACAAGGCCAAGGAAAAGCTTGGATTCGGCGCCAGCGAAGAAGTGGAGGAGGACGAATCTCCCGATGCCGGCCCCGAAGACTTTGATGCCGAAACGGAGCCCGATTCGCCGGCCGGCGGCGGTCGCGTGAGCGTGGCCGTCGACAAGGTCACCCTGCTGCCCGGAGCCGTCGCCAGCGGCACCGTCACCTTCAGCGACGGGGTCACGGGCAAATGGATCGTCGACAACTACGGCCGCCCCGGATTTACGGAAATCAGCCGCAAGGACTACCGCCCGAGCCCCGCCGACGCTCAGTTGTTCATGCAGGAGCTGAGCGCCGCCCTGCAGCAACGCGGCTTTTAGGTGGCGCGCGTGGTCCCCACGCGCTTCGGCGTAGCTGTAGCCGGGGGCGTTGACCCCGGCAGTTCCGGTTGCGATGCCGCTCAGCGCATGGGGACCATGCGCTCCACCTTCTCGAGACCTTTCCAGGCTAGCGGTCCGTCGCCAATTCCGCCGCAACCGCCGCACGGAATTGCTCAATCGGAAAAGGCTTCGGCAGGCATTGCTTGCCCTTGCGGGCGAGAAATTCCTGCAGCGAGTCGTTCATCACGTCCCCGGTCATGAAGAGGATGCGCTCGGCGGCGCGCGGATGCACCGCTTCGAGATGTTCGAAGAACGCCACCCCGCTCAGTCCCGGCATCTTCCAGTCCGACACGATCAGATCGACCCGGCGCTGCCCGAGAATTTTGATCGCTTCCTCGCCGTTGCGGGCGATCACCGGCGTGTGGCCGTCCCGGCGCAGCAAGCTCACGGTCAATTCCAGAAGCCACTCCTCGTCGTCGACCACCAGGACGGTCTTGCCGCTCGGAGCCGACGGGACGGACGGCAGCGCGGGCGCCCGCACCGGTTCGCTGGCGCTCCCCATTTGATTGGCCACCGGCAGCTCGATGATGAAAGTCGCCCCGTTTCCGAGCACGCTCTCAACGCGGATTGATCCACCGTGTTCGCGAATGATGCCGTAGACCAGGCTCAAGCCCAGGCCCGTGCCTTTGCCCACCGGTTTGGTCGTGAAGAACGGATCGAAAATCCGGGTGAGATGCTCCGGGCGAATGCCGGGACCGTTATCGATCATTTCGACGCTCAGGTTGTGAATGCTGGTGCCGCGCGTCCGCACAATGATCCGGCCATCCCGCCGCACGCCTTGGATCGCCTGACGCGCGTTGCCCAGAATATTCACGAACACCTGCTGCAGCTGATGCGGATCGGCGAGAATATGCGGCAGATTTTCGCCGAGCTGGCGGTCGATCTGAATGTTGCTGGTCTTGAACTCGTACGCCATGAAATCGAGGACTTCCTCGACGACGGTGTTGATCGAGACCAGCTTGCGTTCGGGGGGATGCTGGCGGGCAAAGCTCAGCAGGTTCTGGACGATCTTGTGGCAGCGGTGGGCGCTCTTCGCGATCATGTCCAGATGAGGCCGGACCTTCTCGTCGGTGGCGGTCTGAGCCAGAAGCTCCGAAAATCCGATCACCGCCGCCAGCGGATTGTTGAGCTCGTGCGCGACCCCTGAAACAAACTGGCCGACCGCGGACAGCTTTTCGCTTTGGATGAGCTGGGCTTGCGTCGCCTTGAGCGTCTCGACGGCCTTTTCCAACTCCGCCCGCGACTGCTGCAGGTTGTTGGTCATGTCGTTGAACGCGTGCGCCAAATCACCTGACTCATCATTGGCGTACACCTCCACCCGGCGTGAAAAGTCGCCACGGCCGACGGCCTGGGCGGCGTCGCGCAGTGCCAGCAGCGGTCGAATCGACCGCCGGGTGAAATACCAGATGGCCGCGATGCTCAGAAACACGGCGGCGGCGCTCACCACGACGATGAGCGCCATCATGTCCGCGCGCATGCGCAGGTTCTCCTCGAAGGACCAGAGCAGCAAATAGTGAAATCCGCGCGAGGGTCCGATCTCGTCATAGGTTCCGCCCAACGGCAAATAGTGCACTCGGTTGACGAGAACGGTCTGCTCCGTGTCGCTCGGCAGCATGGTGTCGGGCCCCAGCGTCGAGGCCAGGACCCCGTGCGGCCCCGTCAGGACGATTTCCGTTCCGGTCTCGTTTTTGAGCTGTTGCAGGGCCGACACGTCCAGCTTCACGCCAAACGTGATGACGCCCAGCACCTGCTCGTTCGGCGCAATCGCGATCGCAATGACGTAGTACGAAGCGTTCGACAGCGTGACGATGCCCGTCGCGTCGCCCTCCTTGGCGGCCACCTCGTAAAGGGGCCGGGCGGCGGCGGCGAATCCCGCCCCGGTGCCCTGCCCTTTGACCACGATCGGTTCGGCGCCCGACGTCACGCCGGTGAACATGATCACCTGGCAATCGTCGTGGAATTCATCGAGCGAGTTGCGCAGGTTTTGGCGCATCGTGTTCAGCGCCGTCGCATAATCGGCGTTCGACGCGGCCAGCGCCAACTGGGCGGGATAGATGAATGCGGACGTCTGGGGAATGGGCCGGAATCGCACCAACAAATCGTGCCGGCGATTATCGAGCGAGGTTTGGAATAGCCGCTGAGCCGTCAGCAGGTCGCGCCGGCCCGTCTCCTCCTGGGCTCGCGTCAGATAATTCGCGACGATCACGCCCAAGACGATCGGCAGCAGCACCAGGAAGGCGACGACCGGAGCCAGCAGCTTTGTCTGAAGCCTCATTCCTTCGGAAGCGCGGCGAAGTTGAGATCGAAATCGGCTTCCACCGTGCCGTCCGTCGGAACCGTCACCCATTTCTCCTGGGCCGGCAGGCGCTCCTGCCAGGCGCGCAACGGGTAGGTGCCGGCCGGCACACCCGAAATCACATAGCGATGGCGGGCCGAGACGGTGGCCAGATACGGGCTGGGCACGACCAGAATGATGCCGTGCATCTTGGCGTGAATCGTGCAGAACACGTCGACGCGTCCGGCTCGGTCAAACAACTTGACCTCGGGTTTGTCCTTGTTGGTCGTCAGCCCGAGATCGAAGGATTTGGCGTCGGACACGGAGAAAACGTTGTGATAGATGAAGTCCAGGTTCGGCCACGTGACCCGGGTGTTGACGGGAATTGCCAGGACGTGAGGTTCGAAGGCGACGTTGCGCTGGCTCATCGCCGCGGCCGAATGCTCGGCGGCCGAACCCGGCACGGGCGCATCGATGTAGACGACAAAATCGTCCAGCCGATCGTAATCGATCTGCTCCGCGAACTTGTATCTCAGGGTGGAGTAGGCGCCGGCCGCCCCCCCGGCATGCGGCACCGCCGGACCATGGGCCGACACCAGCCCGGTGATGGTCCCCGCGGACGCCGTCGCCGCCATCGCCAGCCCAAGGCAGAGTAATCGGTGCATCAGAATTTAACGCCCAGCTCGGTGGAGAAGAATTGTTCGTTGTCTCGTTTCCCGGCGTTGGTCGTCTTCCCCCATTCGGGCGAATAATCGACCTTGAGCAACACCGGATCGGCAAATTGGTAATCGAACCCGAAGCTCAATCGCTCCAGCTGCGTGGTGAGGATGTTGCCAAACAGATAGGGGCCCGAGGCGCCCTGACCGACCAGCGGATAGCCGTGCGGAACGGCGATGGCGCTCCAGCGCAGTGAAGCGGAGAGGGAGTCGATCAGCGGCTGCACGTCCTCGATATAGCCGTAGGTGAAGTGACGGCGGTTGGCCGCCGGCCCGTTGTCCTGATAGGCCGCGACGCCCACCGCCGCGCGCAACTGGGACTTGCCCCAGGCGGCATGGACATCGAATTCCGCCAGGTCCGCGTCGAACGAGGTCGCTTTCGGAAGCGCGACAAAGAATCCATTGGCGAACCACAGGGCCGAAAGCTCGCTCTGCGCCCCGTTGAGCCAGCCGGTCCGCATCGCGCTCGCGCCGATGCCCCAAGTCGAATTCGGATCGTAGCCGACGCGGACGGTCCCCGACAGACTGCTATGGGCCCGATTGACCGAGTTCAGGTCTCCATCGAGAAGCGACGCCACGTAGCTGAAGGCGTTCGACGATCCGAACACCTCCACGCCCTCATCGAACCCCCAAAGGTCGCTGAGCGAATGGGCGACCAGCGGGTTGTCCATCACGGTCCGGCGCTCGTACTCCTCGCCGAACGGAATGTCGATCCGCCCGGCCCGCACATTCAGACCGAGCGGCAGATCCTCCACCTCGGCGTAGAGTCCGCCGACCGACAGATTGCCGTTGCTCGCCTCCCGGGTGGCCGGATCGATCTCACCGTGAAAGTAGACGCTGCCCGAGACCGGCGCATCCAGGTAGATTCGAGCCTCGTCCACTCGGAATTCACCCTTTGGATACGTGCCGTCCCGCCCGGTTTGAAAATAGGCGAAACCGGCCTCGCCGCTGACCCGCAGCGCCGCCGCTTCGCCGGCCGCGGCGGAGAGGGCGGAGGTTTCGGGTCGCGTTGGTTCGACCTCCGCTGAAGCGGGTGTCGCGGCAGGCTTGGCCGGCGCGGCGTTGGGCCGTTCGAGCGCCTCCAGGCGGGCCTCGAGCTGTTCGATTCGCTTCTGCTGCGCTTCGACTTGCGCTTTGAGCGCCTGATTCTGGTCCGCCAAATCCTGCAACGTCGGCGGCACGGCCTCCGCGCGCGCGACGCTCGCAGCAACAACCGCGACAGCAAAGATCCGCCTCAACACCCGTATCAGGCTTGGGCTGATGCCGGCCGGTTGCAAGGCTGCCGTCTGCCGCGGGGTCGGACGTGCGTTAACACTTTTGTTACGCAAGCACGCTTGCGCTGCAGCCGGAGGCGCTGACCCCGGCGGCTGCGACGTCGAAAGCGGAAAAGCGCGTGGGGACCACGCGCTCCACCTCGGGATAGGCCCCGGGACTACAGCCCAACCATCCGCCGAAACTCCGCCTCGTCGATCACCGCCACGCCCAGCGCCCGGGCCTTCCCCAACTTCGACCCCGCCTCTTCACCCGCCAGGACATAGTTGGTTTTCTTGCTCACGCTTCCACTCACCTTTCCCCCCGCGTTTTCGATCATTTCGGCGGCTTCCTCGCGTTTGAGGGCCGGCAGCGTGCCCGTCAGCACAAAGGTCTTGCCGGCCAGGACGCTCGACGTGCTGGCCGCGCGACGCACCGGCGCCGCGGGGGCGATCCCCACTTCCTCCAGCCCGCTGATCAACTGTCGGTGCCGGGGCTGGTTGAAATAGTCCAGGATGGCCTCGGCCATGGTCTCGCCGATGCCCTCGATGCGGCTCGCCCCTTTTTCGCCGATGAAATCCTCGTGCTTGGCGGCGGCCAGGGCCTCCAGGCTGCCGAAGCGATTCGCCAGGTCCTTGGCCGCCGACACCCCCACGTGGGTGATGCCGAGACCATGGACGAAGCGCCACAACTCCGCCCGCTTGCTGGCCTCGATCGCCGCCAGCAGCTTGTCCGTCGATTTTTCCACGCTCTTGCCGAGGGTCAGCAAATCTTCGCGGCGCAGACGGTAAAGATCGGCGACGTTCCTCACCCACCCTTTTTCGACCAGGGCATCGATCATCGACTCGCCCAAACCTTCAATATCGACGCACGCGCGCGAGGCGAAATGCCGGGCCCGCCGCCGCACTTGCACCGGGCATTCGTAGTTCGGACACCGGTAGGCGACCTCGCCCGGGCGGCGTTCGACCGGCGTGCCGCAGGCGGGGCAGCTTTTGGGATATTCATAGGGAACGCATTCCGGCGCCCGCCGGGCGAGGTTGACGCCCAAAACCGCCGGAATCACCTCTCCGGCCTTCTCCACGTACACATAATCGCCGATCCGAATGTCCTTCCGCGCAATCTCGTCCTGATTGTGCAGCGTCGCGCGACTTACCGTCGTGCCCGCCAAAGTTACCGGCGAAAGGTGGGCCACCGGTGTCAGCACTCCGGTCCGGCCCACTTGGATTGAGATGTCCTCCAGTTTCGTTTCCGCCCTCTCCGGCGCGAACTTGTAGGCCATGGCCCAACGCGGGGCCTTGCTCGTGCTCCCCGCTTCGCGCTGCAGGGCCAGACTGTTCAGCTTCACCACGGCGCCGTCGGTCGCAAAGGCGAACCCGTGCCGCAGCTGGTCCAGCTCCTGGATCGCCGTCCAGACCTGGTCGATGCCCTGGACCTGCCACACCTTTTCGACCGTGGGAAGACCCCAGGCACGCAGGCGTTGGTGGTAGTCCGACTGGGTTTGGCCCGCCGCGCTCGCCGGTTCCAACCAACCGACACCGTAGAGAACGATCTCCAGCCGTCGCTGGGCCACCTCGCGGGCGTCCAGCTGCTTCAGCGTTCCCGCCGCCAAATTCCGCGGGTTCGCGTAGAGTTCGAGACCGGCTTCCTCACGGTCGCGATTGATGCGCTGAAACTCGGCCAGGGTGAGATAGATTTCGCCGCGAATCTCGATTCCTTCCGGCAGCGCGTCCCCGTTGAGATGCCGCGGCAGGGCATGCAGGGTAAGCGCGTTGGCCGTGACATCGTCGCCCTCGACCCCGTTGCCTCGCGTCACGGCCCGCACGAACATGCCCTGCTCAAAGGTCAGGCTGACCGCCAGCCCGTCGATCTTGGGCTCAACCGTGTATTCCAGATCCTCGCGTCCCAGCAGCCGCACCAAGCGGGCATGAAATTCGCGCAGTTCGGCCTCGGAGTAGGTGTTGTCGAGGCTCTGCATCGGCTGGCGATGGCGGTAGGCCTGAAAACCGTCCGAACGATCGTCGCCCACCGTCTGCGACGGGCTCTTGCCGCCGACTTCCGCCGCCGCGGCGGGAAACTTCCCCTCGATCTCGGCCAGCTCGCGTTTGAGGGCGTCATAGGCGTCATCGGCGATCTCGGGGGCGGCACGACGATAGTACAATTCGTCATGCCGCCCGACTTCGCGCCGCAGCTCGGCGATGCGCTGCATGGCCTCGGCGTGAGTCATGATTCGCGGACGCAGCGAAGAAAATTACTTGGAAGGCGCCGCTGGCGGAACGACCACCGTGGGGGTCGGGTTTGTCCCGGCCTTCGGGGGCGGCGTGTAATGCAATCCCGGCGGCAGCATGGGACCCGAGGGTCTCGCCATCGCGTTGGGATGGGCGGCCATGAAATCCCGCTCGACCTTTTGCGCGGCCATGACCGCCGCTTGCATGCGCGGTCCGAAGATTTCGCCGATCTTCTTCGAGACATCCTGCGTGTGCTTGACCAGCGCCTTGCCCGCCGCCGTGCGATAGAATTCCGCCATGCCGTTCAACTCGTCCACCGTGAAGATGTGCGCGTATACCTCGGTGTATTGGTTCACCAAGTCGTCCGGCTTGATCGCGTTCCAATAGGTATCGACCATGTTCTTACGGAGTGCCGCCAGCTCCTCAGGCTTGACCTTCCCATTCGCGAGCGGCGCCGTGGCGCCCTTGATCCGGTCGGCAATCTGAGTCTTCTGCTGTTCCAGGACCGCGATCAGGGTGTCCCGGTAGGTCATGGCCCGGATCAGGTCCTGCGCGGCTGCCAGCCGCTCCGCTTCCGTCCCCCCCGGCACGCCTGGTTTTGCGGCCGCCGTCGTCGCCGCGCTGGGCGCGGACGATGCAGCCGGCTGGGCCGTTTGAGAAGAGCTTGGGTTCTTGCTGCAGGCCGCCAGGACGCACATCGCCGCCGTGAGGCACAAAAGATGACGCTTCATACTCCGCCACCGTACCACGTTCGTCACGAACCAAAAGCCAAACCTTTCAGCCGGCGATCGATTCAAATCCGGCCTGTTCTTCAGCAAGACTAAATATCTCGCCCCTCCGCTTTACCCCGCTCGCCGGATGCATTTAGCCTGTCCCCGGATGCCCTTTGCCCCCGGCGCTTTCCTAGGGACGGCGGAGTTTTATGTGAAGTATCGGCCCTCGTATCCGCGGATTCTCACGTCGGACCTGCTGGAGCGGGCCGGGATTGGGCCGGATGCCAACCTGCTGGACCTGGCCTGCGGCACGGGAAGGGTCGCCTTGTCGATCGCCGATGCTTTTCAGGAGGTCTGGGCCGTCGATCTCGAACCCGAAATGCTGGCGGCGGCTCGGCAGCTGGACGCGAAGCGCTCCAATCCGTTTCCGCCGATTCATTGGGTCCAGGCCGACGCGGACTCGTTCTACCCGCCTGAATCGGTTTCCCTCATCACCATCGGGGATGCCTTTCACCGATTGGACCAGGCTCGCGTGATCGAAAATGCCATGCGAGTACTGACTCCCGGGGGCGTCCTGGCCACCCTCGGCAGCTACACCTTCATGGGCGGTCCCGAACCCTGGCAGCAGCTTGTATCCAAGCTCATGGACGAATTCACCGGGCGGAATATCTCCGGGGCCGAGCGGCCGCCGCCGGATACTCATCCCAACGCCGAAGTCTTCCGGTCCGCCGGATTTTCGGAGGTGGCCAACTACTCCTTCGACGTGCTCCAGAGCTGGACGCCCGATACGCTGGTCGGTTTTCTTAAATCCACCTCGGTCTGTTCCCGCCGTACCCTGGGATCACGAGCCGACGAGTTCGAAAGCCGTCTGCGGCGCATGCTTGCCTCGCAGGAGCCAACTGGCATTTTCCGCGAAGTCGCGTGCTTCGGCTACACGTTTGGCCGGAAGCCCGCTTGAGCGAACGCCCAACCCCAACCCCATGAATTCATCGCGTTTATTTGCCGCCAGCCGCATCGCCCTGATCGTCACGGCCCTCAGTTTTGCCCTTCGGGGTGCGGCCCTGGACGCCTGGCAAACTCAATTCGGGCTCACCCATGAGCAGGTCGGCACGATCAGCGGCACCGCCTTTTGGGGCTTCACCATTGTCATGGTCATCGGCGGCCCGCTCTGCGACGTGCTCGGCCTGGGCAAATTCATTGTCCTGTCGTTCATTGGCCATCTCGCGGCCATCCTCCTGACCATCACCGCCCACGGGTACTGGCAGCTCTATATCGCCACCCTTTGCTTCGGTCTGGCGAACGGATCGGTGGAAGCAGCCTGCAATCCCCTGATCACGACCCTTTATCCGACCGACAAGACCACGAAGCTGAATCAATTCCATGTCTGGTACCCGGGCGGAACGGTCATCGGCGGACTGTGGGCCTACTTTGCCGCCAAAATCGGCCTCGATTGGCGCGTCCAATTTGCCGGGATGCTGATCCCGCTGGCCATCTACGGCGTCATGTTTTGGAAACAAGGCTTCCCGAAGACCGAGCGGGTCCAAAAGAACATCTCCACCGGCCAAATGTGGGCGGCGTGCTTCAAGCCGGGTTTCCTGGTCATGGTGATCTGCATGCTGTTCACGGCCTCGACCGAATTCGGTCCGAACACCTGGATTCCCGACATCCTGGCCCACGCGGGCGTAAACGGGATCCTGGTGCTGGTTTGGATCACGGGCCTCATGGCGCTCGGGCGCCAATGCGCGGGAGCCCTGGTCCATCGCATGCCCGCGTCGGGCGTGCTCGTCTGCAGCGCGATCCTGAGCGCCGTGGGTCTCTACGCGATGAGCCTGAGCAGCAGCGGCTTCCTGCTCTTCGCCTCCGCCACGATCTTTGCCGCTGGCGTGTGCTTCTTCTGGCCGACGATGTTGGGCCGCGTATCCGAGCGCTATCCGGCCACGGGCGCCCTGGGTTTGGCCATCATGGGCGGCGCGGGGATGCTTGCCCCGAGCGTGGTGCTGCCGAAGATGGGTTCGATCTACGACGCCAAGGTCCAGGCCGGACTTTCCTCGGTCGATGCCGGCCTGCTCACCTTGCGCCAAATCGTGGTGCTGCCGGCGATCCTTGCCGTTGTCTTTCTGGTGATGTTAATGTTGGAGCGCAAAAAGTCTGCAGGGGGCTCCGCCGCCGCCGAACAACACGTGTAATTCTATGCCATTGGTTTCACCGGGAGGGCTCAAGGATCACTACGATGTCATCGTCGTAGGGTCGGGTGCGGCGGGCGGACAGACCGCGTACACTCTGACCATGGAAGGGGCCAAGGTCCTGATGATCGAGGCCGGACGCAACTATGACCCGGGGACTGAAACTCCCATGTTTCAGCCCAATTCGAGCGCACCCCTTCGCGGCAAGGGCACGTCCGACAAGTACTTTGGATTTTACGACGCCAGCGTCGGCGGCGGCTGGAATGTTCCGGGCGAGCCCTACACCCAGTCGTCGGACGATCCCAAGCGGCAATTCAGCTGGTGGCGCTCGCGCATGCTCGGCGGCCGCACCAACCATTGGGCGCGCCACGCGTTTCGGAACGGTCCGTACGATTTCAAGCCCTACTCTCGCGACGGCCTGGGCTTCGATTGGCCCATCGGCTACGACGACGTCGCGCCGTACTACGACAAGGTCGAACTCCTGATCGGCGTTTACGGCAACAACGACGGACTCGAGAACACGCCCAACTCCTCGCCCGGCGTGCTGCAGCCCCCGCCAAGCCCGCGCGCCGGCGAATTGCTGGCGCAAAAGCATTCGGCTCGCCTGGGCATCCCCGTCATCGCGGCGCACCGCGCCGTGCTGACCCGGCAGCAGGACTCCGTCAACCTCCCGAAGCAGCTTCATCCCAACAACCCCAAGGCGCAGCGCATTCTCGCCGACAGCATGAAAAAGCGCGCGGCCTGCTTTTGGGCGACGCCCTGCGGCCGCGGCTGCAGCATCCGCGCGAATTACCAGTCGACGACGGTCCATCTGCCGCCGGCCATGGACACCGGCAATCTCGACATTCTCACGGACGCGATGGTGCGCGAAATCTCCGTGGACGAGCACGGCAAGGCGACCGGCGTTGTCTACATCGACAAGAAAACCCTGACCGAAGGCCGGGCAAGCGCCCGGGCGGTCGTGCTGGCCGCCGGCTCCTGCGAATCCGTCCGCATCCTGCTCAATTCCAAGTCGGCGCGCTTCCCTCAGGGCCTGGGCAACAATTCAGGCTACGTCGGCAAGTACATCATGGACACGATCGGCGCCAGTTTTGGCGGCCAGGTGCCCGCGCTCGAAGATATGGAGCCGCACAATGAAGACGGCGCCGGCGGCATGCACTCGTATGTGCCCTGGTGGAACTACCAGAACAAGACCCTGGATTTCCCGCGCGGCTACCACATCGAATTCGGCTCGGGGCGCCACGATCCCGAGGTCTACACCTTTGCCGGAATGGAATGGGTGACCGGCGGCAGCTACGGCAAGCAGTTCAAGAAGGACGCCCGCCGCTATTATGGATCGTTCATGGGCTTCACCGGCCGCGGCGAAATGATCCCGAACGACGATTCGTTCTGCGAACTCGATCCCACCGTGCGCGACAAGTTCGGAATCCCCGTGCTGCGCTTTCACTGGAAGTTCTCCGATCACGAGCTCAAGCAGGCCGTGCACATGCAGCGCACGTTCGCCGACATGATTTCGGCCATGGGCGGCCGCTACAATCGCCTCCCCGATACCACGGGGCTGAAGGCGATCGAACCGGGCGGCAGCATCATTCACGAAGTCGGCGGCGCCTGCATGGGCGACCGGGCGGACAAATCGGTTGCCAACGGCTTCGGCCAGACTTGGGACGTAAAAAACGTCTTTCTGACCGACGGCGCCACGTTCTGCTCGAACGCCGACAAGAATCCGACGCTCACCATCATGGCGCTCGCCTGGCGCGCCAGCGACTACCTGCTCGATCAAATGAAACGGGGGGAGATCTGACCATGAGCGAACTCCGCATGGATCGCCGGCAATCGATTCGCTGGATGCTGACCGCGGCCGCGGCCGTCTCGGTGCTTCGCCGGCCGGTGTGGGCCGCGGCGCCGGAGGCCGACTCGCTTCGCAGCCCCGGCGAGGGCTCGGGAGCGGGTTCGGGCTCGCCAACCGACCCCTACGCCTTGGAAGCCGGCGGCTATGGCCTCGACCCGGACCTGCTCAAGGAATACGAGCCGGGCTCCTTCTGGCCCCTCACTTTGACGGAAGACCAGCGGCATTTCTGCGCCGTGCTCGCCGACATCGTCATTCCGGCCGATGAGCGTTCGCCCAGCGCCTCCTCCGTGGGAGTGGTCGATTTCATGGACGAGTGGATCAGCGCGCCCTACCGCGTGAACCGGCTGCAGCGCGAGACATTCCTGGCGGGAATCGCCTGGATGAATCAGGAGGCGACGCTCCGCTTCAATCAGCCCTTTGTCGGTCTCACGCCGGAACAACAAGCGCAGATCTGCGACGACATCTGCTATCAGCCTCGTGCGAGCGACACGCTTCAGACCGGCGCAAAGTTCTTCTCGATGTTCCGCGACCTGACGGCGGGCGGCTTTTACACGACTCCCGCCGGCGCCAAGGACGTGCAGTATATCGGCAATACGCCGATGGCCTCATTTCCCGGGCCGCCCGAATCCGTTCTCCGCAAACTCGGCATCATTTAGCTATGAAAATCCCCCGCCTCCTCCTCACGCTCGGTCTCGCCTTCGGCGCCCTGGCTCCCCTCTCCGCCCACGAAGTGGTCGGCATGCAGATGTACAGCGTTCGCGCCCTGGCCAAGGAAAACGTCGACCAGGCGTTTGCCCAGGTGCACCAGTGGGGCATCAAGGAAGTCGAACTCGCCGGGCTCTATGGCCTGACGGCCGAACAGATGCGCGACAAGCTCGCCCAGTATGACCTGAAGGCGGTGGGCGCCCACTTCGGCTACGAGGTGCTCCAAAGCAGCCTCGACGAAGTCATCCGGGAGGCGCGGGTGCTCAATGTGAAGTACGTCGTCTGCCCCTGGCTGCAGCACAGCGCCCGTCCGTTCGACAAGGACTACGCCCTCGAGGTCGCCAAGAACTTCAATTTGTGGGGCCTGAAGCTCAACGAACAGGGCATCAAGTTCGGCTACCACACCCACGGATTCGAATTCACCCCGATTCCCGGCGGCAATGGCGACACGCCGTTCGACGTGCTCGTTCAGAACACCGATCCCAAGTTCGTCACCTTCGAGATGGACGTCTTCTGGGTCTGGTCCTCCGGCGCCGATCCGTTTGCCCTCCTGAAGCGCTATCCCGACCGCTGGAGCCTGGCCCACCTGAAGGACATGCGCAAAGGCGATGCGCGCGACCTGCACGGCGCGGCCAAGGTCGAACAGAACGTCTCGATCGGCGACGGCCAGGTGCCGTGGCCCGCACTGCTGAAGGACCTGGGCAAGCACGGCGTTCACCACCTGCTCATCGAGGATGAGACGGCTGACCCGATGAAGAACATCCCGACGAGCCTCCAGTATTTGGCTTCGATCGGCTACCGGCCCTGATCATGGCGCGGCCCGTCACCCTCTTCACCGGCCAGTGGGCGGATCTGCCGCTCGAAAAGCTGGCGCCCCTGGCCAAGGAGATGGGCTACGACGGCCTGGAGCTGGCCTGCTGGGGCGGTCACTTCGACGTCGACGCCGCCCTGGCCGATCCGGCGTACGTCAAGGGCCGGTGGGACCTGCTGAAGCGCCACGGGCTGACGTGCCACGCGATTTCGAATCACCTCGTCGGCCAGGCGGTCTGCGACCGGATTGACGAGCGCCATAAGCTGATTCTGCCGCCGGACGTTTGGGGCGATGGAGATCCGGAGGGGGTGAACCAGCGCGCCGCGGAGAAGCTCGCCCTGACCGCGCGGGCCGCCAAGCGATTCTTTGCCGCGCGTCCGGATGAAGCCGCCTGCGCTCCCGTGGTGAACGGCTTCACCGGCTCCAGCATCTGGCCGACCCTCTACGCCTTTCCGCCGACCTCCGACGACTACTGGCAGCGCGGCTTCGACGATTTTGCGCGCCGCTTCCGGCCGATCCTCGATGTCTTCGACGACGAAGGCGTGAATTTCGCCCTCGAAGTGCATCCGACGGAAATCGCGTTTGACACGGCCAGCGCCGAACGCGCCCTGGCCGCCGTCGATTCGCATCCCCGCTTCGGCTTCAACTACGATCCGTCCCACCTGGCGTATCAAGGCGTCGACTACGTGGGTTTCATTCGCCGCCTGGCGGACCGGATCTTCCACGTGCACGTCAAGGACGTGTGGTGGGGCCGTGGCGACGGCTCCGTGGGGGTGTTTGGCGGCCACGCCTCGTTCGGCGACGCCCGCCGCTATTGGGACTTCCGCTCGCCGGGCCGCGGCGACGTCAAGTTCGAGGACATTCTGGTCGCGCTCAATCGCGCCCGCTACGCGGGCCCCCTGTCCGTCGAGTGGGAGGACTCCCAGATGGACCGGCTGCACGGCGCCCGCGAGGCGGCGGCGTTCACCCGCCGGCTCGACTTTGCGCCGCCGGGCGGCGCCTTCGACGCGGCGTTCGCGAAGCGCTAGGGCCGGCCATTCCCCTTCATGAACCGAAAGCTGCGATATGGCATGATCGGCGGCGGGCGCGGCGCCTTCATCGGCGCGGTGCACCGCATTGCCGCGAGCATGGACGGGGAGGCGGAACTGGTTGCCGGAGCATTCTCCAGCGATCCCGAACGTTCCCGCTCATCCGGCGCGGACCTCGGATTGGAGCCCGGCCGCGTCTATGGCAGCTACGCGGAAATGGCCCGGCGCGAATCGCGCCAGCCGCCGACCGCCCGGCTGGATTTCGTCGTCATTGTCACGCCGAACCACGAGCACTACGGGCCGGCGGTCCGGTTCCTCCAGGCGGGCTTCAATGTGATCTGCGACAAGCCGCTTTGCTTCGATCTGGCGCAGGCGCGCAACCTGCAGGCCGTGGTGCGCAAGTCGGGAAAGGTGTTCGTCCTGACGCACAACTATACGGGCTACCCGATGGTCAAGCAGGCGCGCGCGCTGGTGAAATCGGGCGCCATCGGAGAAGTCCGGAAGATCGTGGTCGAATACCCGCAAGCCTGGCTCGCCACCGCGCTCGAAAAAACCGGCCAGAAGCAGGCGTCCTGGCGGACCGATCCC
Organism: Opitutaceae bacterium; assembly: GCA_036502225.1. Lineage (GTDB taxonomy): Bacteria > Verrucomicrobiota > Verrucomicrobiia > Opitutales > Opitutaceae > Palsa-1447. The sequence continues at coordinate 16,904 of DASXYY010000003.1, read as the reverse complement.
AAGCGCGCCGGCGCGGCGGGCTGCCTGGGGGACATCGGCACGCACGCGGAGAATCTGGCCCGCTATGTCACCGGCCAGCGGCTGTCGTCCGTGTGCGCCGACCTGAGCACGTTCGTGCCGGGCCGGAAACTCGACGACGACGCCAGCCTCCTGCTTCGCTATGAGGGCGGAGCCAAGGGGCTCCTGCACGCCTCGCAGATTGCCGTCGGCGAGGAGAACGATCTGAACATCCGGGTGCACGGCTCGATCGGAGGCCTGGAGTGGCATCAGGACCGGGCCGACGAATTGTGGGTCGCGAAACTGGGCCAGCCGCGCGAGCGGCTGACCCGCGGCAACGCGTATCTTTCGCCGCTGTCGCTCAAGGCCTCGCGCATTCCTCCGGGTCACCCCGAGGGCTACCTGGAAGCCTTCGCCAATATCTACCGCGAAGGCTACCGGGCGATCCGCGCCGAGCTGGCCGGCAAGCGTCCACCGGCCGATCTCGACTTTCCCACCGTCGACGACGGCGTCGAGGGTATGTTATTCCTGGATACCGCGCTGCGGAGCACGCGCGCCGGCGCGGCCTGGAAGCGCCTCAAGCGGCAGCGAGTCGGAGCGCGTGGGGACCGCGCGCTCCACCTTCGCTCTCGGACCCGCTAAAACAACGACAGCTGCGGTTCGGGCGCGGGCGGCTCCGGCGGCGCGATGCACTGCGGCCCCTCATGACGGGAATTGCTCACGAATCGGCTCACGGGCCGTTCGCTCAGCTTCTCGTCCGCGAGCGGCGCCGTGAGCGCCTCGAATTCCCCGCCGGCCAGCGGCTCCGATCCCAGCCACCGCGCCACCTGATCCGGCGGCAGCACGACGGGCATCCGATTGTGCACCGCAGCCGCCACCGCGTTGGGCCGGGTGGTCAAAAGGGCCACCGTGTCGGGCGCTTCCGCGCTGGCGGGTTCCCAGATGGCGGCAAAGGCGAACGAGTTTCCCCCGCTCAGCGTGAACAAATGGGGGTACTTTACGCCGGCGACCTCCTGCCATTCGTAGTACCCATTGGCGGGCAGCAGACAGCGCCGCTTCGCGATCGCCTGCCGAAACGCCGGCGAGGTCCGGGCCTTTTCGGCGGTTGCGTTCAGGATCGGCCGCTTCACCGGTTTGTCCCGCTCGAAGAACGGTATCAGCCCCCAGACCATGGGCTTCAACTGAGCGGCCCCGCCCGCCTGGTCGACGATCACGGGGACGATCGACCCCGGCCCAATGTTGTAGCGGGGATTGTACGTCCAATCGGGCGGCTCCAGTCCGTGCTTCAAGGCGTGCGCAATGGCGTCCAGCGCCGCCTCGCGATCATGAAGCGTATAACGATTGCACATCGCGCGTTAACATTCCAACTTCAGCCCGGGGGAGCAAAGCTGAAGCGTCGATCAATGAAGCCGCATGCGTTGATGCGTAGGCGTATCTACTCCTAGACCTTTTCCAGAGTTCCGAGTCCAAACTTCCTACCCCTTCGTCGACATGGCCCATATCCTCGTCATCGAAGACGACCCGATCCTCCTGGATCTCTATTCGCTTGTTTTGAGCGATGCGGGCCACCAAGTCTCGATCGCGAGCGACGGTGTCATCGGCCTGAGAGTCTTCGAGCGCGATCGGCCGGAGATCGTCGTCACCGATCTGGTGATGCCCAATCGCGAGGGCATCGAAACGATCCGCCTTCTGCGGCAGGCGACGCCGCCGCCTCGCATCGTTGCCGTTTCCGGCGCGCCGCAAGCGAACATCTATCTGCAGATCGCGGCGCGCCTTGGCGCCGACCGGTTGCTGCAAAAGCCTTTCCGCAATGCGGACCTGCTCAGCATGGTCGAATCCCTGGTCCCGCCGGCCAAAGACCATGGCCCCCTGCGCTTCGTAGTCTTGGACGACGATCCCGACATCGCCTTTCTGAATCGGCGGCAATTGGAAAAGGCGTTTCCGGGCTGCCGGGTGGCCGAATGCGCCACGCCGGATCAGGCTTTTTCCGAATGCGAAGCCCACCCGGTCGACGCGGTCATTGCCGATCACCATTTGCATTCGAGCAATGGCATCGAGGTCGTGACCCGCCTGCGCGATCGCAATCTCACCTGCCCCATTTATATGGTCACCGGCAGCAGCGATCCGGAAATCGCCGCCCGCGCCTACGCCGCGGGCGTCACCCGGGTTTTCGCGCCGGGCGACGGCCACTTCGCGCCGATGTTGCGCGACGCGATCTCCGGCAAATAAGGTGGAGCGCGTGGTCCCCACGCGCTTTAAGGTCGGCCCGCGTTTGGCGCCGATGCGCATGGGGACCATGCTCCACCCTCCGCCAATGCCCGCAACGATTCGCCAGCTCACGGAAGTCACGCGAAAGGATTTTGCCGGTTTGTGCGACGTACTGATCGACTGCGTCGAGGGCGGGGCGTCCGTGAGCTTCATGAAGCCCATGAGCCGGAACAAGGCCGAGTCGTTTTGGACCCCGGTGGTCGATGAAGTCGTGCGCGGCGACCGGCTGCTGCTCGTGGCCGAAGAGGCGGGAGAAATTCTCGGCACGGTTCAAGTCGTCCTCAAGCTGCCGGAAAATCAGCCGCATCGCGGGGACGTCGTGAAGATGCTGGTGCGCCGGTCGGCTCGCCGGCGCGGCTTGGGAGCCGAACTGTTGGGCGCGGCCGAAAAAGCGGCGGTCGGCTCCGGCCGCTCCCTCCTGGTGCTCGATACGGTCACCGGCGCCGACGGGGACCGGCTCTATGCTCGCTGCGGCTGGCAGCGCAGCGGCGATATTCCGCGTTTCGCCCTGCTGCCCGACGGCGGCTATTGCTCGACCACCGTCTACTACAAATGGCTGGGACCCTGAGCGCTTGCGCTGTAGCCGGGGGCGCTGACCCCGGCAGATCCGCTTTCGGCATCATACAGCGCACGGGGACCACGCGCTCCACCTCGGGATAAGCCCAAGTGTGCCTCCCTCACTCACTCTTGACGCAAGGCCACAATCGGATCAATCCGCGCCGCGCGTTGCGCGGGAACCAGGCACGCGATCAGCGCAATGGCGATCAGCACCACCGAGGCCCCGGCCACCGCCAAGGACGTGTCGCTCGCCATTCCCGGCAATGCGTTGGCCATCAGCTTGAGCAATCCCAGCGCCAGGATCAGTCCGACCGCCGCGCCAATCAGCGCCAGTCGCATGCCGCTGCCCAGCACCAGGCCCACCACCTGGCTGGCCTGGGCGCCGAGCGCCATGCGGATGCCGATTTCGCGGGTGCGCGATGCGACCAAATGGACCACCACGCCATAGATTCCCAGGGAGGCAAGGAATAGACCCAATACCGCAAAGGCCACCACGAGCGTCTGCACCAGGATCAGGTCAGAGTTGAATTGCCGGATCTGATCTGGAACGGCCTCAAGGGCAAGCACCGGAACCCCGGGATCGATGTCCGCGATAGTCTTGCGAAAACCTTCGATCACCGAGCCCGGCGCGCCCTTCATCTTTACGTTCAACGCGAAATAGCCCCATGGCTCCTGCGCAAAGGGCTGATAGAGCTGAAAGCGAATCTGTGTCGGCGAGATGTGTTCGAATTCCACCGTCTCCGCCACGCCCACGATCTTCAGCCAATGCAGCGGCAACTGGTCGGCCACGGCGATGCGGTGCCCGATCGGATCGGAGTTGGGAAAGAGCGCCTGTGCCATGTCCCGGTCGATGATGACGACGAATTCGGAATCGAGCCGGTCGTGTTCATCGAACGCCCGCCCATTGAGAATCCGCGTGCCGACCGATTTGAAATAGTCCGGCGTGACGCCGTCGACGTAGCCCTGCGGCTCGCGTCCCGGCACGGGTGTCGGCCGCCCTTCCACGACATATTTGCGGATTTCCGGGAAGTCGAAGATCGGATCCTGATAGGCCGCCGAAGCGCTTTCCACGCCCGGCAAAGCCGAAAGCCGCCGGATCGATTCGTCCACGAAGGCGTTGAGCTTGGCCGGACTCGAATACGTGCCCGTCGGCAGCGGAATCGTGCCGGAAACCAAGGGAGCCGCGTCCCAACCGACACGCTTCCCGAGAACTCCCTGCATCCCTCGCACAAAGAATGCCGCTCCGGCCAGCAACACCAGCGCCAGGGCGAATTGCCCCGTGATCAGCAACTGCCGGAACCGATGCTGGGAAGCATGCCCATCCGAACCGCGTCCGCCGCTCTTCAGTTGGTTGACCAAGTGCTGGCGTCCAATCAGCCAGGAAGGTCCGGCACAACAGAACACCGCAGCCAGCAAAGACGCTCCGATCACGAAAGCCACCACGCGCCAATCGAATCCAAAGTGGATCGGTATTTCCGCGCCGAGGTTTCGACCCATCCAGCCATTCGTCCAAATCGAAACGAGCACGCCCCCCACGCCGCCGGCGATCGAAAGCAGAAAGGCCTCGGCCACCAACGGCGCGACCACCTGCAGCCGAGACGCACCGAGGGCCTGGCGGACGGCAAACTCGGTTGAACGCGAGACCGCTCGCGCCAGCATCAAATTGCCGAGGTTCGCGCAGGCGATGAACAGCACAAACCCCGACAGACCCAGGAGCATGATCGTAATCGCCCGGGCGCCGCCCCCGTCCGTCGCCGCCGACTGCAAGGGAGCCATGTGCAAGTCGCTGCCGCCAAATTGTTGCGGAAATTCCGTTGCCAGCCGATGCGCCAGCACCTCGAACTTCGCCTGCGTTCGGCTGAACGGGATCTCATCCGGATTCCGTCCGACCAGCAGGTAAAGGTTGTCCGTCCAGATCTTCTTCTCGTCGGCCGACAGTCCCAGGGGCCGGAACATCTGCTCGCCCTGCAGCAACATCCCCTGCTCCACGCGCTCGGGCAACACCCCGATGATTTCCGCGGCCTCTCCATTAAGGCGGACTTTACGGCCCACAATATTGGGATCGCCGCCATAGTGTGACATCCAGAACTGGTGCGCGATCAGGATGACATTGTTGCGCCCTGGCACATCCTCATCCGCCCGAAAATTGCGCCCCAGCTCCGGTTGGACGCCCAACACGTCGAAGAAGTTGGACGATACCCTCCCGGAGGGGACCATCTCCGCCGGCCGGTGCGGCTCAGCCAAAGTGAAGCCCCAGGTCCGTCGGACGGCCAGATGGGCAAAATCCGAACTGCGCCGGAGCAGTTCCTGCAACTCGGCCGGCGAATGTCCCGCCGAAGGCTGCTGCGCGGTCACCCGCTTGACGTAGTAAAGCTGGTTGGCGTTCGGCAGATCCAGCGGCTGCAACAGCAGCGTATTGATCACCTTGAACATCGCGATGTTCAGGCCCAGGCCCAGGGCCAGCGAAACAACGGCAACGGACGCAAATCCGGGATGCTTCAGCATTTGCCGTGCGGCAAAACCCAGCTCACGCCAGGCACCTTCCAACGAGAAGCGCGGAGTCGACATAAAGGTAAGGCGGCAAATCGCCCCGCTCAATAACCCGGCTCCGAGCGTGAAGTTACAACCTTTCGCGCGTGGCGACATCAAGTCGTGATGCCACTCTCCAATTTGTGATCCCGGCCCAAACCTCACCCAACCGAGCCGATTCAATTCTTCCCCAGCAGGCGATCTTCCAACCGCCCCACCCGCCGAAGGATGTCCTCCGTCATATCGCGATCGCGTTTCAGCGCCGCGACTCCCTCGACGACCTTGTTCAAGGTGACCGCGAAAGCGTCGAGGCGTTGATCCAATCGGTCCGAGCGCTCTTCGTTCCAACCCAGGCGCTGCTCGATCCGATCCATCCGTAGTTCGATCCGATCCATGCGCTGTTCAATCCCATCCATTCGCTTATCGATGCGATCCATCCGGTGCTCAAGCCGCTCCACGCGCATCTGCAAATCGACGAACATCGGCGCCACGATCTCCTGAATGGAGCTGCGGACCGCCTCATGGATCATTCGTCGGAACACGCCAAAAAGTCTGTCTCTCACGGTCGCGCGGTCAACCGCGGACGTTGCCGGTGGGTTCGCCATTCCCCACGAATATAGCAAGGCGCGTTAGGGAATTTCGTAGACCTCGAGCAGCACCTGTCCCGTATTGTTCCCGGAGCTGCTCGCCTGCAGCGTATATTCGCCCGCGGGTACTACGACAATTTCGACCCAGTCATACGCAGGCTGTTGGTTCGGGCCGAATCCACCCGGAAGCGCAAACGCTCCCACCTCCACCGTTGCCTGGTCGATCCACGCGCTTCCGCCCGTCAATGGAATGTCGCCGGCCGAAGCATTCCGAAGCGACAGGATCGACAGGGTTGGATCCGGCAACGGGTCCGCGATCCCGAACTGCGCCAGGGAGGGTCCCACCGCGCGCACCAGATAGGCCCGAGCATTCGTGCCCCCGACCGTGAAGCTCAAATTTGCGATCGGCGTCGCCGGTGAAATTTGCGCCAACGTCGAGAAGTTCACTACCCGCGCCGCGGTCCCTCCCGCTGGCGGCGCGCTGCCGTCATAGGCTTCGGCCAACCCCGTCCCGGATGAACCGTGAGCACCTGCCTGCAGCAGATAGTTTCCGGCGCCCAGCGACTCGACCAACGCCGCGTCGGCCGAACCGGACGCAAACGGAAAGGCGCCGTCCGCCGCCTCCGCGTCGGCAATCACCGGTCCGTTGCCGCCATCGCCCCAATTGTCGTCAAACGCGATCACCGTGCCGTTTTGAAAAAGCGTTGCGGTCGGATCGACCGCCGCGCCCACCACATCGAATGGCCATAGGGCGGGTCCTCCCGCCCGCAATAGCAGATCCCGGCTCCCGTCTCCTTCCAGGATGAACCCTAGCTCCGCGGGCTGCCCCGGTCCATCGACTTGGCCGAGCGTGGAAAAATTCGTCAGGTGGGTGCCGGCATAATCGTTGCCCAGCGTTATCTCAGCCAGTTGGTTCCGGAACACGCCATTCAGTTCGCGAAAGTAACCGGCCACCCAATACGTTCCCGGCCCGGTCGCCGGCGCGATTTCCCAGAGGGCGTCATCCGCTTCGAGATAGGCGCCAAAGTCGGGATCGGCCACGCCTTGCGCAGAGAGATGGGCCAGCCGGTAGCTGGAAAACTGCTCACTGCCGTCAAACGGGATCGGATATGCCAATACCACGCTGCCGTCGGGCAGAATGGCGATTTCACCGGAGGGGTCACCCGGCACTCCGTAGGTTTCCGTCAGAGTCGGCCAAGTCGGGTCCGTCGTGCCATCACGGTTGAGCCGGATCACCGTCACCGACCAGTTTCCCACGAGGCCGTCAACCATCACCACGTACATGCCGGTCCCAACGGGGCTGAAACGGTCGACCTGAAGTTTGGCGATATAGCGGCCTTGGCCGAATCCGGAAAGAGGCGAACCGAACGCCGTGAAGGCGTATAAGGCCGCGCCCTCGCCGGTCGAAGGGAACTCTGGCGACGCATTGACGGCCGCCCAAACATTCCCTGACGAGTCCTCCCCGGTAACCACCACGTTGGACACCGCCGCCCATTGCAAAGGGAGCGGAATCGACTGCGCCGGGCCCGTGGCGGCGCCGACGCTATCCAGGAGGGTCCAGCTCAACGCGCCGCCGTGCGACGAATAGAGCAGAAAGCCGCCGTTGACGGCCGGAGCGATCGCGGAACTGGAGTCCAGCTGCGCGGAGGCGATCGAGAAAGTGGTGTCGAGCGAACCGTCCACATTCAACCGTACCGCGTAAACCGTCGATCCGCCGTTTACCAGCAGAACCAGCTTGCCGTCACTTTGTTGAAGGACGGAACCCTGCAATTCAGAGAGGCTCGGATCGGTCGGGTTCGGAGTAGGATTCGCGGCCACCACCGTCGCATTTCCGCGGAAGCTCAGATCGGTTGAGCCGTCCGAGTTCAACCGCACCAAATCTGGCACCAGCAAAAGCTGCCCGTTGTTCAACGTCACAAACGGACCACCGGCCGAAGGAGAGACCGAAAGATTCAGAACACTGGGCGAATACTGCGGCGGCGGAATGATCTCAAACTTCTGAACCTCGGAATAAACCCAGTCGCCGGTATCCACCTCGACCTGGCAGGAAGAAGGTTGAGTGAACTGAACGTTCGAAATCGTGAGCGCTGGACCGGTCGTCCCGTCCACGGGACCGTTTTCGCTGAACCACTGATAGGTGGCACCATTGATCACGGGCGCCTCGAGTGTTAGCGGTGATCCCACCACAACGGGCTCAGCATTCGTCACGACGCTCGGCACGGCCGAAGGAGCAACTGCGGTCGCCACCACCCCGCCGGCACCGACGGCCACGAATCCCCCGCCCTGCGATGGTCCGAGCGGCGTCAGGCCATAAACGTCCGCCTGCTGCGTGGGCAGCTGAATGGCGTCAAAAGTTTCAATCGCGCTGGGCTCCTGCGCGCCCTGTCCCCCTGACCCCGCCACCATCTCGACCGGTCCGTCCGCCACCGCGAAAAAGCGGGCGGTGCCATTGCCGATAATGATGGACGAATACGCCGGATTCACTTGGTCGTAACCCGTGACAAAGCCAATTTGCCCTCCCGTTTCGGCAATCACATAGGCCGTCTGGATTCCATCGGGCGCAATTCCCCAGGTGACGCTTTCCAGGTCCTGGTTCGTTCCAGTCGGGACGCGTGTGAAATTTACGCCGTCCGAGGTCAAGAGCACCGTCCCCGCCTGCCCCACGACTACAAATTGAAAAGGACCACTCGGTGAATAATTCGCCTCAATTCCCCGGAGCCAGCCGGTCACGCCCGTGCTCTCCGCCGTCCAGTTCAGACCGTCGTGGGACACGCAGGCGATTCCGCCATCACCCACGGCCAGCCAGATGACCGAGTCGTTTTGCTGCGCGCACGCAACGCCATTGAGCCGAGCCATCGTACGGCTCGCCCGGGCTGTCCAATGAATGCGGTCCGTCGACGTCAAAATGGCGCCGCCATCGCCCACCGCGACCCCAAAGGCCGCGTGGTCGGTTGACGGAGGGGACGCCGCGATGCCGTTCAACGACACGGTCGTGCCTGAAATCTGCGCGACCCAATTCACCGCATCGCTCGACGTGAGGATCGTGCCGCCGTTACCGACTGCTGCATAGACGACCGGCAGGGAAGACTCGTCGTCTCCCGCCGCGGGGATTACGCCCACCCATCCCGATCCAACGGCGTGCAAGTCTGCGGTCGTGGGATGAACGACCATCCACGTTTGGCTCAACGCCGCCGGCGCTCCAATCGACCCCAGGGCCGCGGCCGCCAACGTCGCGACTGCCCGGTTAGTCCGCGTCCAAACCCCAAATCGGCTCATGACAAAGTGACGACACTTTGATCATGCCCCTCCGGCCATCCTTGGGTCCAGACAATTGCGACTCGCCCTCCGAAAGCGAAAGCGGCGCCCCCAACTCAATTGAGGCGCCGCTTCCGCTGTATTCGCCCGAAGGCGCAGCTACTGCTGATCCTTCTTCTTCTCCTCCTCGGACTTGGGCGCGGGCTTCTTTGGCGCCTCGTGCTTTGCCGGCGGCTTGGCTTGCGGATGCGGCGGCTGGGGTGCAGTGCGGTGTTCGGCCGGCGGCGCCGGGCTGTCATGCTGCTCGGTTTGGACCGGGCGTTTGGGCTCGTTGTAATTCGGATGCTGAGTCGGCGCCGGCTCACGGTACTGCGGATGAGGCTGGGCCTGAGGCTGGGGCCGATTCTCACGCTGCGGTTCGTTGGGCTGCTGCTGGCGGCGTTGCGGCTCACCTTGGTTTGCCGGCGCATGATAGGCCGGCTCCGCGTTTCGCGTTGGCGCATTCCCCCGCTCACCGCGGTTGATTTCAATCGAATTTACCCGCCTCGCGTTCGATGGCGCATGGGGCGCTCCGGAAAACACGGCGGGCTGGGCGAATCTGGCCTGCACTTGGGCGCTCACCGTCACGCCCCGCCGGCCTTCGGTGACCTGCGGCGGCGCCGGCGGCGCGCCGTGGGGCGCGTGCCAGTTGCCGTAGTGGTCCACCGTCACATGCGTGTAGTCGACCGGCCGGGCCCAACCCCCGTGCTCGCGATGGTAGTCGTACCAGTCTCCGGTGCAGACGCGGTGCGCATGCCAGTCGAACGCGAAACCCAGCCACACGCCGCAGGCAAACGGCTGGCTCCAACGGAAGAAATCTCCGCCGTAGAATCCTCCCGGCTGCGCCACGTAGACCACGGCCGGATCGTATTCGGGCAGATCGATCACATCCGCTTGAACCGGCTCGATTTCAATCTCGCCGTCGTACACGACCACCTGCTGCTGGGGCGTATCGACCAGCGAGCCCACTTGGCGCGCCTGCTGGCGCAATTCCTGGATGGCATCCATGACCGCCGCCGAATCGTTTGCGAACGCCCCGCCCAACTGGTAAGTCCAGTTGTAGTTCGAGGCCATCCAGTCGATCACCTGCGGATAGTGGGCGAGCCCTTGGACGCTCGCGTCCCAGCCCATGCCACCCGTTCCGTTCGGATCGCCGCCGCCCTGCAGGTAGTTGGCCGCATCGGAAATCTCCTGCGGGAATGTGGACGCCGGTAGAATTAGGGATACCAGGGGATCAGGGTAGAGCGCGATCGGCGCACAAAGCTGTTCGAGCGCGTTCATCGAGATTGGCGCGCCGATCGGTGGCGGTGGCGGTTGGCCGTAATCAGTCGGCTCGCTACAACCCGCCAGTATCGCCGAAACGCACAACGCCCCAAAAATAGCCCGAGTTTGCATGGGCCGATTTGACCATAGGGAAGACGCCGTGTGCCAGGAGTTTATCGATTTATCGGATGAAACCCCGGCGGCGAACGAGGCGTCTTTATGGTGCGCCAACGACGTGCCAGGGTCTATTGGCGGATTAGCGGTTCACCGCTCTTCTTTTTGGTCGGGCCGGGGAGATTCGAACTCCCGACCTCTTGCACCCCATGCAAGCGCGCTACCAGACTACGCTACGGCCCGACAAAAGGAGGGTCAGGCAATACCACCCCTGACCCCGACGCAAGGGGATTTTCCCCTCACCCCGCCTGGGCGCTCACGGCCGACTGCTGGGCGGCCATGCTGCCAAGATTTTCGGCGATATTGGCGATCACGGGCGCGAACCAAAGCAGGACCGCGGCGATCGTCGCGAGCACCGCCTTTCCGATCCCATGGTGGGTGACGAAATAGTAGGCGGTTCCAAGCCCGATTAGGCTGAGAAATTTCAATACCGCGTAAACGTACCCTGTCCGTTACGTTCCCCTGTTGCCATCATTTCCACGGAGGGGAGATACGCCACGTTGATCGTCACTTCCTCCTTCGAGATGACTATCGACTTCACCAGGTTCTCGACGTGGAAGCGCTTTTCGTCGCGGGTCATTTCGGGCCATCGGGCGTGGAAGTCGGTGGCCTGGCTGGCGATCGATTCCGCCGAGATGCCCTCGATCCGGAGGTGCTTTATCTCCCCCTCAAGCTTCGGCATCTCGGTTTCGATCTCCTCGCGGCGCTGCTCCAGCGGGTCAAATCGGGCCTTAAATTTCTCCACGGTGAGGCCGCCCGCATGGTAGAGGCGAAAGGTGCTTTCGATCTCCGTCTTGACGCGGGTATGGTCGTTTTTAAGGGAGGCTAGGAGGTCGTACTTGGCTTCACTCGCCTTTTGGTTTTGCGAGAGGTAGTCGCTCACGTGCTCGGGATTGACGAGATACCCCTTCAATTCCTCCCGGAAGAGGTTTTCGAGGTCCACGACGGGAATCTTGGTTCGGCACGCCTTGCAGATGTACTTCGGGGAATTCGAAACCACGTACATCTTTTGGCCGCAGACACAGAAAACGAGGCCCGCAAAGGGGTGAACCGGCTTGGGGCCAGGTCTGGCCTCCCAGGTGGTCCGAACGCCCTCGATAAGGGCATTTGCGCGCTCCCAGACGTCATTTGAGACGATGGGCTCGACCTTGGTGACCACCCAATCGTGTTCGGGCTTTAAAACGCATTTCTTGCCGCCCACGTTGCGGGTGTAGTTGGAGCGGTATTCCCCCTTGCCAGTGGGGTCAGTGAGCATCCGGCCGACCGTGGGCGCCGTGAAGGGCGCCCGGCGGGCCCGGAAGCCGCGCTTGTTGAGCATCGTGGCCACAGTCTTTTTGCGCCGGTGTTCAAGGTAGAGATCGTACGCCAGTTTCCGAATAGCCGCTTCTTCGGGGTGCTGGACGATCTTCCCGTCCTTGATTTGGAAGCCGTACGGCACCCGGCCGGACATGGGCATGCCCATCTTGGCCCGGGCCGTCATCGCAGAGCGGACGCGGTCCGTGATCTCTTCCCGCTCCCACTGCGCCATGGCGGCGATGATGGTGTAAAAGAGGCGTCCGGATGGGGTGCTCGTGTCCATCGACTCCTGAAGCGAAACAAGGTCTGCGTTATGCTCCCGGAAGAAGTCGGAAAACTCCAAAAGCTCCTTGGTGTTGCGGGCGAGCCGAGCGAGTTTGGAGAAGATGAGAGCGGTGATATGACCGCGCCGTATGTCCTCCATCATTCGCTTGGCCTCTGCGTGTGCCATGACCGAGCGACCACTCACTCCCGCCAGGTCGTACACCTCCACCACGACCCAGCCTTTCGCCTCAGCGTAGTCGCGTGCCCGCATTTCGTGAACCTTCGGACTATCCCCCTGCGCCTGGTCTTCCGTTGAGACCCGAATCCAGATTCCTACCCGCCGTTTAGCCGGCTGCGCTAAAACCGTGCTTTTCATGGCACAGTTAAACTATAGTTTAGTAGGAAGGTCGAACGAAATCGCGTAAGGTTGCGCGATTGAACGCCAGCGCTCGCAAGCAGGCACTTTCGGAACTCGCTCGGATCCTTCGAACCGAACGGGAGAAGCGCGGCCTTTCGAAGACCGATGTCGCGACGAAAGCAGGCATATCCTCCATGATGGTTGGCTTGGTCGAATCTGGAGCGAGGAATCCGACCGTCGACACGCTCCTTCGCCTCGCATCCGCCCTTGAAATCGATCCGGCCGAGCTGCTGCGCCGATCGCTGAGCCCACGGCGGATTTCAAAGTGACTCCATCGCATTTGGCAGATTGTACGTAGTCACCGGCCACGCTCAGGATGGGGTCGGACTCTCACCCGTTTTCTTCTGCATCTGCTCCGCCATGTGTTTTATGAGCGCTTCCTCCTTCGCACGTGCTTCCTCGGCAGAGACAGGCACGTAGTTCCGCTTCACCTTGTAGCCGTGCACCACTCGTTCGATCTGCTTCGGAGGCTCCGGCGGCGGGAGCAACGCCAGGTGGTCGACAAAGGCGTCCGGAAGAAAGTATTCCACCCGGGCCGCGAACTCTGCCCCCAGACTCATCTTCACCGCCGCTTCTAGTTTGGTGAGTTTTTCGGGGGACAAGGCGACGGCAGCGATACGCCGAAATCCCGCTTTCCCGCATTTTGAAATATTTCCGACCTCGTGATCGATCGTGGTGGTTACGGTGATCTCACAAGCAATCGCCTGCTCGCCGCGCTCCAAAACGAGATCGACCGACCCAGCGTCGTCGAGAATGCGCTTTTCGACGTGGACGCGAAAGCCAAGCGCCTCCGCCTTCTCCTTGATCCGCAGCTGAATCGCCTTGTGCTGCACCCCGCCGCGGCCGAGGTCGGCTGGCGTTTCCGAAACGACCACTGGCAAATGCCGGACTTCCTCAACTCGTGGCGCTGGCTCCGCCGCCGGCACAGGCGCCTCGACCTTCTCTATTTTCGGAGCCGAGCGCGTGGCCGGTCGCTCAACAGCCACGGCGAGGCTCGCTTCCACCTCGGAGCGTTTTACCCCATACTTTCCCCGTGACGCCGCAACAATAGCCTCCTTGCGGCGCTCCGCTCCTTCCCCCAGTGAAGCCGGGGCATCGACGCGGAGGTTGAAATCGTGGTCGTTGCGTCCGATGCGCCCAATCGCCTCCCCGGTAGCAAGATTCTGGAGATCCTTCGCATCAAATCCCGTAAGCGATGCAGCGAGTGTTCGGGCGTCATTCTCCCCGACTCGAAAGACGACGCGAGAATAGCAGTTGGAGAGCACTGCACCTGCCACGTCCCGATCCTTTTCCAATTGCCGCAGTTCCTGGTGAGCGAGCACCAACCCAAGCCCATATTTGCGGCTCCCTGAGAGAATCTCCGCGAGCGACGGTGTAATGAACGACGGGAATTCGTCGATGTACAAAAAGAACTCTCGCCGCGACTCCTTGGCTTGGGCCTGGCGAGCCATCGCAAGCTGTTGAATCTTGGAGACGATGAGCGCACCAAGGAGGTATGAGTTCTCGCGGCCAATCGTCCCTTGGGAGAGCTTCGCGAGGATGATCTTCCCTTCGTCCATCGCCTTGCCGAGGTCGAACCGGTTTTCCCGTTGCGAGACCATGTACCTGATCGATTTCGGAGCGAGGAACGTTTCGAGCCTCGTAATGACCGGGCCGATGGATCGGTTTCCGGAGAGGGCCGGAAACGCTTTGCGCCAATAGTACACGACTTCGGAGTCTCGAACGGTCTCAAGGAAGGACTCGCGAAACGAGGGTTCGAGGAGGAATCGGCGTAGGTCGGAGAGCGTCCCGCCTTTCGGACTTTCGAGGAACGCGAGGATGGCGTTCCGCAGCACCGAGCCCAGTTGGTCTCCCCATGACGTGGAGAGCCGTTCGAAGACGGAGACCAGGTCGGACGCGATAAGCGTTCGCTCCAATTCGGAATGGGCGACCAGGACGTTGAACCCTACCGCGTACTCCGGATCGGCCGGGTCGATGAGTACGACGTCCTCAACCCTCTCTTCCGGGATTGCCGCAAGCACTTGATCGCACAGGTCGCCGTGCGGATCGAGGAGCGCAATCCCCCGCCCCGCTCGCACGTCCTGCACCATCATGTTGTAAAGGAGCGTGCTTTTCCCCGTGCCGCTCGCACCGACGACGTGGACATGGCGCAGCCGCTCCTCTATCGAGACGCACACCGGCACCGCATTCCCAAGATGGGTATTGCTCCCGAGGTTGAGACCACCCGAGCCGACATTCGAAGCAGGTGCGCGCTTCGACTTCGCTCCGTCAAAGAGTCGCGGCGCATGGATCTTCGCGGACGGCACATGCGCAATCGAGAGAAGCTCACCGGCATTGAGAAGCATCCCCGAACGCCGACTCCGGCGGTTCACAAAATCGGCCAGGTGATCCGCCGGTTCGTAGCCGTCGTTTGAAAGCGGGATGAAGCCGTTTCCTTTCGGATCGTCGAAGATCGACAGAGCCGCCGCTACATTCCGCCCCAACTGGAGGATTCTCTCGTAACTTTCGGCGGCAAACGCGACGCGTAGCACCGCGGCATAGAGCTTTCGGGAGACTTTCGATTGCGTGGCCCGCAAGAATTCCGGGGCGTTGACGAAAAAATTCGAGCCATCGGCATGGGTTACGGCGTTCAGCAGGCTTTGAGACCAGGAGGAACGGGCGCTTTCAAAAAGCACCTGGTATGAGACAACTTCTGTGGCGTCCGTCTGCGCCAATGCGGACAGGAGGGCGGCATACGGTTCGCCTTTGCCTCGATCTGCGATCGGAAAGAGCACCTCGCGCCGCAGACCAAAATCGATGACACACCGCTCTGGCCCAGCGTTCTCGATCAACTCCCTTAGGAAATGCTCCCGCCTTTCGACCTGTGCGGCTGGCATTGCTGAAGCCAAAAAGTCCTGGATCGACGTCGCATCTGCTTCCGAAGCAGACACGAGTATGTGCATGGCTTTCCCCGTCCCCACGAGTTCGAACGAGATCGGCTCCGAACACCCCGAGGCGATAGCGAGAAGCGATTCTCCAAATCCTTCGCCGTAATCCGTCTCCCGCGGCAACACCACTTGCAGTTCCACGAGGCCGTCGCGGGAAAGACACCTCGGAACCGGCTCGCTCGGCGCTTCTCGCGTAAGGGCACTACGGCGCCCAAGAAAATGCTCTCCCACCTTGCGGGCGAACGAACTGAGGATCGTCTCGCGTTTTCCGTCATCGCCGCCTTCGAGGTCGTCGAGGAAATGACCGTTGAACGGTTCGAACGCTGGCTCCGGATGTACGGGTTCAGTCCACAGCTGCCAGCCGCGGCATCTTTGCTCCCATCCTGAAAACTGAGCGGAGAGCCTTTCTTCGAGCGACGGCATCAGACCGGCACTGGCTCAGGTATCTTGCTCTCCTCGCCACTTTTGGTCGTTCGGTAGAGGTCAGCAAATACGGGGCTATACTCGTGCGTCTCGATGAATTTGACACCATTCGCGGCGGTGACCTCCCCTACCCGCTTTTTGACGATCTCGTTTACGAGCGATAGGTACAACAGCCGGGTATCGTATCTGAAATATGTCTCCCGCCCCATGCGCTCAATCCAGGGGCCAATGAGCGGCACACTGCAGAAAAAATCTCTGAGGTCCGAGGTTCCTGATCTGAAACGACTCACAAACGCATCGAGCCGTTTGCGCAGAAGCTCTTCAAATCGCGACAACCTCTCGACGATGATACTCACGCGCCCGCCGTCTTTGACGAGGGTACCCGGAGGGGGGCTGTTCTTGCCCCTATCGTGGACGACCTTCAAGAGAGTGAGCGCAACAACGATTCCAAGGCCCCATCCGCAAATGCCATCGGCGTGCGTAGACCACTCCGATCCGATCGCTTGGGCTGTCATCAAAATGACATATGCGGCCATGAGAACTCCCATACAGAAAACGATGAGCGCGCCCATCGATGTCTTGGTCTCAACCAGCCGAATCGAGAAAAAGAACGCCCGTCCAAATTTGCTCGCGCACACGTCGAACGAATACCGCTCTCTCGCGAGCCGCAGGTAGGTGCGCTTATCGGAGAAGAATCCGCCTTCGAGATATTCTACGCGCGAGATCTTGAGGCCGGGGAGGCTTCGCGCGGCTATGTCCTTTTCCAGGTTCTTCACGGAACGCTATGGGTGGGAGCTGAGGGCAGAGTCGGCATGAGGTCGAGTTTGCCGCAGAAGAAGAGGATCCTGGCTCTGTAGTTTTCGAAGCGGCGGAAGCCGCGGGCATCGGCCTTGATGGCCTGGATCT
>DASXYY010000002.1:0-16709 GCA_036502225.1 Opitutaceae bacterium | reverse complement strand
ATCCGCGATTGTCTGCGCCCAACTCTCGCGCCGAGCCTGACGTCGGCTCGGCACCATCAAAGCATGGTCTGTTTCCATGCCCGCCACTTTACTCACTCTCGGGCGCTCCGCCTAGACTGTCCTCCGCTTACCGCTTACGTTTTATCCCTGGCGAAGCACACCCTCGATGGTGGAGCTTCCGCAGCGCTTCCCCGACCCTGACCCTTCGTAACCCCATCAACGATGTATTCTCGACGTAACTTCCTGCTCGGTACGGCAGCATTGATATCGCTGGGACGAAAGGCGTTCGCGGACGCCGTCGCAACCATTCAGGCCCCCTTCGTTCAGCATATTCCCGCCAAGACTCCTCATACCTTCATCAATTCCGGACCGCAGGCCATCAAGAACACGGCCATCTTCAGTTCACGCGTCTTCGAGGCAAAAATACTCGGGCCTAATCCGCTGATCTCCCAAAAGGGGTAACCTGCGAAGATCGCCGAGTCGCCAAGCGCGTGCGCAGCGGCGGCCATGGGATTCCTCGCTGTCAATCGTCGTCGGTACCGCGCTGGAATCAGAAATCTCTTTCACCTCTATCTGCCGCCGGCCGAGCAGGAGCGCGTGGTCCCCTCGCGCTTCGTCGCCAAATGCGGGCGGACGTTAAAGCGCATGGGGACCATGCGCTCCACCCTTTAAAGGTTTACCAATATGAAAATCGCCATTCTCGGCGCCACCGGCCGCGTCGGCAGCCGCCTGATCGCCGAACTCACCCGCCGCGGACACCAAATCACGGCCGTCAGCCGAACGCCCAGCCGCCCACCCTCGCCCAACCAAGTGACATCCGTCACGGCGGACGCGCAAAATCCCGACCAATTGAAGAGAACCATTGAGGGGAACGACGCGGTGATTCACGCGGCGCGCTTCGTCGATACCGACCCCGCCAAAATCATCGCCGCCACCAAAGCCGCCCGCGTGCCTCGCCTCCTCGTCGTCGGGGGCGCGGCCAGCCTCGAAACGGCCCCCGGCAAACGCCTGCTCGACTCGCCCCATTTCCCCGCCGAATACAAAGCGGAGGCCACTGCCGGCGCGGCGTTTCTCGACGCGCTGAAGAATGAGCAGGAACTCAACTGGACCTATTTGTCACCGGCCCGTGATTTTGAACCCGGAGAGCGGACGGGAAAGTTCCGTCTCGGCAAAGACCAGATTCTCTCCACGCCCGATGGCCAAAGCCGCATATCGATGGAGGATTTCGCGATCGCGATGGCCGACGAGATCGAGAAACCGGCCCATACTCGCCAGCGCTTCACGGTCGGCTACTGAACCGAAATACCGGCGGCTGTCAGCCCGATGGAAGCTGGTTTGCGGTATCGCTCAGCGCGTGGGGACAACGCGCTCCACCCGCAGCTAAGAGCTCTACCGGTCCACGACCAACTCGCGCAGCGCCCGCATGCTGTTCATGACCGGCGGATGCCGGGCGGCCCACTCCAGGAGCGCGATGTCGGGAGGCGAAAGGTCTTGGCGGATGATCTCGTCCTGCAGGTGCTGCAGCGCCTCGCGTTCCTCCCGAATGGTGGGCTTGAGATGCGGTATCTCCGGCTGGGTCACCTTGATACCGGTCACGGCCTCCAGCCACAGAAGCGCCAGGAGCTTGGTTTCGGGCGACGTGGCCCGATATTCCATCTTCGCCATCAAGCGCACAATCGTGGCGAACTTCACGGCCCGGCGGCCGGACTCGACATTGATGACCGTGTTACGATGGCACCCCGCCCGCGCCGCCAGTTCCTCGCGACTCAAGCCACGTGCCTCTCTGAAGGCTTTAAACTGTTCCGGATATCGCACTGCTGCCAAATCAATCGATCAAAAATACGAGAGGTTGGCGAGCCTGCAACTGGTCCGTTCAATCTGTTGACAATTGGTGTGCGGCACACCACTGGTTGGCAATGGCCCGGCAACCATCGCCCATCGGTCCAGCCGGTGCGAATGGATCTACCAGCGCCCGCCGAGCGGAAATTCTGGGGGTGCTCCGCCGCATATGCGGCGAGCTGCGGCAGATTCAACGTTCGGCCCGCCTAAAAGCGGACTACGATGCCATCGAAGGATTGCTGCAGAAGGAACAGGCCCGGCTCACCCTCGATTTCCTAGGAGACGGGGTCGATGGAGACGGTCGAAAATGACGGATGGCTGCGCCATCGGGCCAAAATCGCCGCCGGTAATTCTGGCGGCCGACGATAGCGAAGACGACCGGTTCATGTTCGCCCAGGCGGTGAGCAAAGCGCAGCTCAACGCGACCCTTCATGTGCTCCCCAGCGGCGACCGAGCCGTAGCCATGCTGAATCTGCTTCTCAGCCGGGAAGAGTTGCCTCTCCTTTGTTTTTTGGACGTCAAAATGCCCGGGATGGATGGATTCGACGTGCTCCGATGGATCCGCTTGCGCAGCGAACTGAAACGCATGCCGGTCATCATGCTCAGCTCCAGCGACGATCCCTCGGACATCCGGCGCGCCGTGGCCGGAGGAGCCCAGTGCTACCTCCGAAAAAATGCCACCATATCCGACCTGCGAACGGTGCTGGAGTATGCCGAACAAGTGGCGTCAGGCCTGCCGCGTTCGCCCTTGGCTCGCATTGAGTGCCAGCGGAATCTGATGTGCATGATGTAAGGGCGAAAAAATGGGGTCAGGTTCTGAACCTGACCCCGCATGCACATACTAGCGCGGCCACAAGGCCGCGCACCCATTTAGGTCCCGAAAGTGAAGCGCCGCTCGCGGTCGCGATGGCTGGTTAACGTTTAGCATTTCCCCTGCCAGAGCGGGTAAAGGAAAAAAGTCCCAATTCCAACTGTCGCTGGCGGAATGACTAGCCTAGGAATATTCCATCACTTCGGTAATTCCCCGATGGAATGGTAATCCGATGGTTTGTAAGCCCCTCCGACGAATTGCCTCCGCCCGCTTAATTCATCGCTCTAGCCGCGGCAGGCTTCCACAGGACCGAACGATCGATCGCCCGCAGGTTGCGGCAGCCCGTCAACGCCATCGCGACCTCCAGTTCGGCGCGCAAAATCTGGATCACGTGAGCCACCCCGGGGGAGCCCGCCGCCGCCAGCGCAAAGACGTACGGACGTCCGACGAGAACGGCCTTTGCCCCCAGCGCCAGCGCCTTCAGGACGTCCGTGCCGCGGCGGATGCCGCTATCGAATAGGATCGGCACGCGGCCTCTGACCCGATCCGCGACTTCCGGCAGTACTTCGATCGCGGCCGGCTGGGTGTCGAGCGTCCGGCCTCCATGGTTGGACACCACCAGCCCGTCGACGCCCGCCTGGATGGCCCGCTCCGCATCCTCGGGATTCATGATCCCTTTCACCAGGATCGGCAGCCGCGTGAGCGAACGGACCCAGTCGAAATCATTCCAGGTGAGCGCGGACTCGAGGATGCCGCCGCACAGCGGGCCGCCGCGCCCGCCCGCGTAGGCCGGAAGCGGCGGCAGCTCCCGCGTATTCACTGCTTCGATACCGGGTGGCAGTCCAAAGCGCGCGCGCTGTTCCCGGTTGCGCTGGCCCCCGACCGGCGCGTCCAGGGTGACCACCAGCGCCGCGTAGCCCGCCGCCTCGGCGCGCCGCACCAATCCGGCCGTGAATTCGCGGTCCGGCTGGACGTAGAGCTGGAACCAGAGGCGTTTGGAGGGGCTGCCCGCGGCAATCTGCTCGAGCGAAACGCTGGCGTGCGTGCTCACCACCAGGCCGGCATCGGTGGCGGCGGCACCGCGGACCGCGGCCAGCTCCCCTTCCGGATGCGCCAGCTTGAGGTACGCGACCGGAGCCAGAAGAATCGGGAAGTCATACGATTGCCCGAAAAGATCCAGCCGGGTGTCGCCCTGCCTCAGATCGGCGAGAACGCGCGTGCGCAGCAGCAGTTGGTCGAACGCGGTTCGATTGCGCCGGAGAGTGACTTCATCGGCCGCTCCTCCGGATACATACGCCCAGGCCGGCGCCGTCAGGCGTTCCCGCGCCAAAGGCACGTAGTCCTCCAGCGCGGCCACCTCGGGCGGTATCACGTCTCCGCCCATTTCCGGATGAGATTGTGGTAGACCCCGGTCAAAGGGACGGCGGAAGGATGATTCGGCTGGTCGGCCGTGAGCTGCTGGATCGCGCGGTCCAACTCGAACAGCAGGGAGCGATCCGAGTCGCCGCGGACCAGGCTTTGGATCCAGAAGAACGCGCACAGCCGGGTTCCCCGCGTGACTGGTCGCACGAAATGAACGCTGGTGGACGGATAGAGCATCAAATGCCCAGCGGGCAGCTTCACTTCCCTGGTCCCAAAGGTGTCTTGGATGACCAACTCCCCGCCGTCGTATTCATCCGGCCCGGCGAAAAACAGCGTGGCGGAAAGATCGGCCCGCAGCCGGTGCGGCGTGCCGGGAAACTGACGAATGGCACCGTCCACATGCGCACCGAATTGTTGTCCGCCCGAGTAGCGGTTGAACATCGGCGGCAGGATATGGGCGGGGAGCGCCGCGGACAGGAAGAGCGGATGACTGCGCAGGGCTCCGAGGATCATTCCCCCGACTTGGCGGGCCGCCGGATGCTCGGGCGGAATTTGGCGATTGTCCTTCGCCGCCGACGCTTGGTGGCCGGCGGTCGTCTTGCCGTCGACCCACTCCGCCGCCGCGAGAATCGCCCGCGCTTCCTGCAACTGCGCCGGCGCCAGTACGTCGGGGATGCTGATCGTCATGGGCGGAGCTTTTAGTATTTCAATTCGGCGTTCAGAAGGAACGTGCGCGGAGCGCCGAGATTCACCCGATAGCCATTGTTGTTGAGGCTGGCGATGTACTCCTTGTTTCCCGCGTTGGTCACGTTGAGCCGCAGGGTCAGGTGCTTGTTCACGGCATAGGAGACCATGGCGTTGAAGAGCCAGTAGGCGGGTGCCTGGTTGGAGAACGTCGTGGCCGTCGGCGCCTGCGTTGCCTGGAGCCGCTCGGTTTCTCCCATGTACTGGAGGCCTCCGCCGACCGTAAAGCCGTGGGGCAGCGCGTAAGTGGTCCACAGGTTGCCCGAATCCTTCGGCAAGAGCGGCAGCGTCAGCCCCTGGGCATTGGTGGAAATTTCGTTGGAGACTTTCGGCTCCAGGTGGGAGTAGCCGGCAAACAGCAGCCACTTGGACGTGATCTTGCCGCTGGCGCTCAACTCGACGCCTTGCACCGTCTGATTCGACGTCTGATCGACCAGCCCGGAAACCGGATCGGCGGCCGGAACGTTGGAATTCACGCTCCGGAACAGGGCCAGCGTCGTGAGAAACCGCTCGTCAAAGAAACTCCACTTGGCGCCGGCCTCGTAGTTGACCGACGTCTCCGGCTGCAGGAGGGGGTTGTCGGCGCTGGTGACCGTGCTCGAAAGCGTGTTGGTCACACCCGAGGTGCCGGGGGGCCGCACCGAGGTGTCGTACGAAACGTAAATGCTGCCATCCGGCGCCGGCTTGTACACCAGACCTGCCTTCCACGATGCGGTGGTCCGATTGGCGCCCAATTCGACGTCGGAAGCGGGCACGGCGGCCACGGCGGCGGTCGCTCCGGTTGCCAGCGTCGACGCGGTGGCGGCTTTGATGTTCTGCGCCGCCAGCGTCGGCGAGGCCGCGGTGATGGCCAGTTCGTCGACATCGTAGTGTTCCAGCCGCAGCCCTCCGGTCAGCTCCCACTGCGGGTCGAGTTTGATCGTATCGAATCCGTACCAAGCCAAGGTGTCGATTCGAACATCCGTCCGGGTTCCCGTCGCATGGGGGTCATAGTTGACCAACGCTGGGGGAAAATTGTCCGGCGAATAGATATTCACGAGGTACGAAGGAACGGCCGCTCCCAGCGGGACCACCGCCCACGTCGGATTGTCCGCGGTTTCCCGGCTCGCTTCGAAACCAGCGCTGAGGTCGTGCTTGACCGGTCCGGTATCGAACGAGCTTTTCAGATTGGCCTGGCTGGAAAGAATGTCGTTGGTCGTATCATAGATGCTGTGACTCAAGGTCGCGTCGCCGGCCGGGGTCGTCGCATTGCCTTGCGGCGAGGTGCCCTCGACGTAGCGGCGATTCCCATCGTAGCGGATCTGCTCGGTGATCTTGGCCTGTTCGCTGAAATCATGCTCGACGCGGGCCAGGAAGGCGTCGTCGGTCACCTGTTCGCGATCGTAGTTCGCGAATCCGTAGTAGTTCGCCGGATTCACATCCGGCGAATAGAGCCCCAGCGCCGCGGGAGCGAAGCCGGGAAGAGCGGTGGCGGGCAGGCCGTAGTCGGGAAGGTTGTGTTCGTAGAGGTGCTCCGACTCGACGAATACCCGGGTGGGCGTCCCCAAACCCAGGGCGAGGGAGGGCGCCACGCCCCAGCGGTTGTTCTCGGCGATTTGACGACCGGGGATTCCCCCCTCCTGGTCCATGAGATTCAGGCGGAAAGCGGTGCCGGCCACCGGGCTCGCTGGCAGCGGCTCATTGAGGTCGAGCGTCGCCCGTTCGCTGCCCCGCGAACCTTCGGCGCCAAATCCGTACAGATTTTGCAGGTCTTCAAACGCACCGGCCTGCGGCAGCTTGCTTTCCATATTCACGTAGCCGGCCGTGCCGCCGCGGCCATTTTCGGGCGACGGACCTTTGAAAACCTCCACTTGGCCGACATCGAAGACATCGTGAACCACCGCCCCTTCCTCGCGGACTCCGTCGACAAAAATGCTGTTGGACGTGTCGAAGCCTCGAAGATAAAAGGAATCGCCTCCGGTGCGGTTGGCGCCTCCGCCCTCCCCGGCAAAAAAAGTGATCCCGGGTGTGTTGCGCAGCACGTCGCTCAGGGTGGTGGCGCTCTGGGCTTGATAGACGTCCGGGGGAATCACGTCGACAGTCTGGGGCGTGTCGACCACCGGCTCCGTGAATTTCGGTGATGTCACCGCGGTGGCAACCGGCGATGCGTTCACCTCCACGCTGGGCAGCTGCACGGGCGCGTCACTTTCCACCGCCGTGACGGACTCAACGTCAGCCTTTGAAACGGTCGCCCACCCGTGGGCAGCCGCGCAGAGGGCAATCGCATTGGCGATCTTTTGCGCTCGAGGAGGAACGATTTCTTTCATGCTGCGCCTGAGTCTCAATACCGATCGTTTTGGTTCGTCAATTTAAAATCTGAGACAAATTCTCATCTGACGCTATCTCATTACAGCCAGGACACTTCTAGTATCAGTGAAACTTGTTATTGAGAATTACTCTCACCGCTTCAACCCTGCCTGGCGATGTCCTACGAAGATCGCGAACACATCGCCTCCACTTGGGCACATCGCGGAATCGCGTATCTAAAGACCGATACACCGTCATCTCTTACCAGCGCCTTGGAATGTTTTGATCAGGCGATTGCGTTGCGCGAAACCCTCCTGGACCACCTTCGTCCGTGGT
Source organism: Opitutaceae bacterium (assembly GCA_036502225.1). GTDB lineage: Bacteria > Verrucomicrobiota > Verrucomicrobiia > Opitutales > Opitutaceae > Palsa-1447. Next base: position 9,331 of record DASXYY010000002.1, on the reverse strand, counting down.
CCGCCTATAATTTGGCCGGCGTTTGGTTGAACCGAGGAGATACCCTTGCACGGATGGGGGCCCACTCGGACGTGGTTCTGCGCGCCTACGAACGGGCCGCCGCCATTCTGGGTAAACTCGAACGTGAAGCGCCCCCGCAATTTTCCGCTCGGCTCGCCCTGGCTTGGTTCAACCGCGGAACGGTCCTCTCGCGGCGGCCCGCGCCGGCGTCACCGACGGACGCCGTGCAGGCATTTTCGGAGTCGATCCGGATCGCTGGCGCCTGTCCGGATCCCGCGGCCGTCATCCGCCTGCTCCCGGCCGCCGGGGCGGCGATGGCCGCAGCTCTCCTCCGCGCCGGGGACTGGGACCAAGGGTGGGCCGCGGCCCGGCGGTCGGTCGCTCTCGCCGCTGGCTTCGAAAACGAGAGTTCCGAAACCGCGGCGATCGGTTTGCGGTGCCGGGTCGTCCTCTGCGAATTGGCCAGCCGGGGACTGGGATCGCCCGCGCGGGCCCGAGAACTCCGCGAGGAAATATCGATCGCCGTCGACGCCGCCGAATCGGGCCTCGCCCTCGCCGCGCGCTGGCCTGACGAGCCGCTCCTAGCGCCGCTCGCGCTCCGACTATTCCAGTCCGCCGCCGAGTCGTACGCGGTCCTGCAGCCGCACTTTCTGGGTGAGTTCCTCGGCGAACAGCTGACTTGGGCGGAACGCTCCGCCGCCGGAAGCGAATTCCGAAGGGCCGCCCGCCGATCCTTGCAAGCCGGCATCGCCCAGGCGGCGCGCAATGCCCTGGCGGCCTCGATGGCGAGCAATTTGGAATTCAATCTGAATATTCTCCGGGAGCTGCGCCTCGCGGCCGCTCGGCTGGACGCCGGCATCGGAGACCGGCCCGATGGCGAGCGAGGCAATTCGGCCGAGGCGGCGGGTCGCAATCGTTCCGACGGAGAATCCCCGCCCGAGACGACCGCGCATTCCTGTATTTGACAATTAACTACATTGCGTCCTGGAACGGCGCAACGCCCTGGGCGGTCAGGAATCCATCCCTGCTCATCCATGAAAATTGTCCCCGGCTTGGTTGCGTCCCTCTCTGCGCTCGCGCTTGCGCTCAGCGCCTCGGCTTCTCCGACCATCAGCGTCGAAGCCGGCCCGCTCTACGGCGGGCTCAATCCCTGGCAGTCCCAGGGCGGTGGAGAGTTCACCGCGTTCTCCAGCGCCGGCATCCCCCAGGGCTATGCGAGCGACGCCACGCTCTCGCTCTCCGGAATGACCGGCTTTGAGACCTTCTGCATTCTCCCGGGAGTGGACCTCGGTTGGATGACGCCGTATTCGTATTCCATCGATCCGGACATTTGGGTCCCGACCTCGGGCGATCTCGCCGCCGGCGCGAACGACGAGGCCCTCAGCCAGGGCACCGCCTGGCTCTATGCCCAATTCGCGACGGGCCAGCTGTCCGGCTACGACTATGCGGATAGCGACAAGAGCAATAGCCGGCTCAACGACGCCTCCGCGCTCCAGCAGGCCCTCTGGTATTTCCAGGGCGAGACCTATCTCCCTTCGGACCCGACATTCGTCAACCTGGCGCTGGCGCGCTTCGGCAGCACCAGCGCCGCGATGGCCGCGGAAAACCCCGGCGAATTCGGGACGGATGTCATCAATATTTACACGACCAACGCGGACGGCCGCCCCGATGTACTGCAGCAGGCCCAGCTGGTCTATGCACCGGACCTGGCCTCGACCGCTCTGCTCCTAGGCGGCGGCCTTCTGATACTGCTGGCGGCGCGCAAGCGCCTCGCTCTGGCGGTCGACACGACCGGTTAGGGCCCAATCCGAGCACGGGATCGGGTTTGATCCCGATGGGGCCGGGTGCGCGCGAGCGGGCCCGGCCTTGCAGCTCGCCCGGTCGGTGTCGCGATTCTTTACGGATTTTCGCGACTGACCTTTCCCGGAAAAATCGCCTCCCAAAAAACGCGCATCCGAACACTCGCTCCGCCAGTCAGTAGGTAAGCCGCCTGTCCGGCCCGAGGGCGGGTGGCGCAAGACCTGCAGCTAATTTAACCGGGAGGCGGCGGCGCCATGCGCCGGCGGCGGATCCCTCAATTCTAACTTGGTTACCGGAATGAAAAAATCCCTACCCGGGGCTCGGATGGGCTCCCTATGCATTGCAACGTTGGTTTTCGCGGCCGCGCCCTTGCGCGCCCAAACCAACCTCGAGGTCTACGACGACGCTCTGGAAAGCGGGTTCCAGAATTGGAGTTGGGCCACGACCAACCTGCAGAGCACCGCCGTGGTGCACTCGGGCCAATTCTCGATCGCCGTCGATACCGGCCCATACCAGGGCCTCAGCATCCAGGATCCGGCGGGCTTCAGCACCGTCGGCTATGGCAACCTCACGTTCTGGATCAACGGTGGTCCGACCGGCGGCCAGGTGCTCAACGTGCAGGGCACCGTCTCGAACAGCCCCGAGAGCGGCGCCGTCATCGGACCGCTCGCAGCCAATACGTGGGTGCAGGAAACAATTCCCCTCGCCTCTCTCGGCGTGGGAAACATTTCGAATTGCTCCGGCTTTTGGGTGCAGGAATGGGCCGGCAAGACGCAGCCCACCTACTACGTCGATGACATCGTGATCACCGGCAGCCAGCCGACCATTCCTCCGCCGTCGCTCAACGGCATGGCGCTCTACATCGATTCGTTCACGAGCGGCTGGCAGAACTGGAGCTGGGCCACCGTCAACGCGGCCAACACCAACCCGGTTCACACGGGTTCCAGTTCGATCGCAGTCACCGCCGGCGCTTTTCAAGCGCTCTATTTCGAACACCAATCGATGTCCACGCAGCCCTATACCAGCCTGACGTTCTGGATCAACGGCGGTAGCACCGGCGGGCAGAACATCCAGCTCATGGGCCTCTTGAATTACGTGCAGCAGAGTTCCAACGCGGTCAAATTGGGGCCCATTGCGCCCAACAAGTGGACCGAGGTGACCATTCCGCTCTCCAAGCTCGGCGTGGACAACCAGCCCGATCTGACGGGATTTTGGTTTCAGGAGGACGAGGGCAAGACCCTGCCGACGTTCTTCGTCGACGATGTCCGGCTGAACTTTGCCGCGGCGCCCTCGTCGGTCAACGTGACGGTCGACAACAGCGACAACGTGCACCTGGTCGATCCGCGCATGTTCGCGCTCAATACGGCCATTTGGGACGGCGATTTTGCCCAGCCCTCGACGGTCAACGTTCTGAACGCCGACCAGATCCGCGCCCTCCGCTTCCCCGGCGGCTCGGCCTCCGATGAGTATCATTGGGCGACCAACTTGAGCGACGGCTCCAGCGTTCAATGGGCAACCGACTTCGACAGCTTTGAGTCCACCGCCCAGCAAGTGACGCCGGTGCCCCAGGTCTACATCACGGCCAACTACGGCAGCGGCACCCCGGCCGAAGCCGCCGCCTGGGTCCAAGATGCCAACGTCACCCATCATTGGGGCGTCAAATACTGGGAAATCGGCAACGAGATGTACGGCTCCTGGGAGAACGACACCAACAATCGGCCTCACGACCCGGTCACCTATGCCAACCGCTTCGTCCAATTCTGGACCGCGATGAAGGCCATCGATCCGACCATCAAGATCGGCGCGGTGGCGGTCACCGGCGAGGATTCGTTCGCCAACTACAGCGACGAAGTGGTCACCAATCCGCGCACCGGGGAAACCCACAGCGGCTGGACGCCCGTGCTGCTGGCGACGCTGGCCCAGCTCGGCGTCACGCCGGATTACCTGATCTACCACCGCTACGAACAGAATCCGGGCCAGGAGAACGACACCGCCCTCCTGACCTCGGCCGTGACCTGGCCGAACGATGCCGCCGATCTGCGGCAGCAGCTCAGCGACTACCTGGGCGCCGCGGGCGCGGGCGTGGAGCTGGACTGCACCGAGAACAATTCGGTGTCGAGCAATCCGGGCAAGCAGACCACCAGCCTCGTGAACGGCCTGTATCTCGCCGACAGCCTGGGCAACATCCTGCAGACGGAATTCAATTCCCTGGTGTGGTGGGACCTGCGCAACGGACCCGAGAACGGCAACAACAACAGCCCGCTGCTGTATGGCTGGCGCAACTACGGAGACTACGGCACCGTGGCGGGCGGATCGGCCGGCCTCCTGCTGCCCTCGACGCTCTATCCCACCGCCGAAGTCGGGCAGCTGCTGACCCATTTCGCCCGCGGGGGCGAGGAAGTGGTGGGCGCCACCAGCAACTATTGGGGCTTGGGCGCCTACGCCGTCCGCGGGACCGACAACACGCTGCGCGTGATGCTGATCAACAAGAACTCAAGCGCGACGCTGTCCGCGAACATCAACCTGCAGAACTGGGGGGCGTCGTTCAGCCAGATCACGGCCTACCAATACGGAAAGACGCAGGACAACGCGGCCATGGCGGGCACGGGGAACCAGAGCCCGACCAAGACGACCGTCGCGGCCTCCGGCCCGACGTTCACCTATCGCGCGCCGCCCTATTCGGTGACCGTGCTGGTGATACCATAAAGGGGGGCTGTAGCCGGGGGCGTTGACCCCGGCAGTCCCGCTTTCGTCATCAAACAGCGCGTGGGGACCACGCGCTCCACCCAGAATTCCGCGCTAGGCGTCCGCCGGCACCAATAGCGGCGCCGGGCTTGGTGCGGATACGGACGCGCGCTGCACCAACTCCACGGGCAGCACGACGTTCTCGGGCGGCGGGTTGCGCGGGCCGGTGACGCGCTCCAGCAGCAATTCGACGGCCTTTCGGCCCATCGCCCGCAAGGGCTGCCGGACGGTCGTCAATTGCGGCACGGTCGTGCGCGCCCCGACGGCGTCGTCGAATCCCGCCACGGAAATATCCTCCGGCACCCGCAGCCCCATCGCGGCAATCTCCTCGAGGCAGGCGATCGCCAGGGCGTCGTTCGCGCAAAAGATCGCCGACGGGAGCGGCTGATTCCGATGATCGTGCAGCCAGGAGCGGAACCCCTTGTGGCCGCTGGCACCCGTGTAGCCGGCCTCGCGCATGAGTTCGGGTTCGAACTTGATCTTCGACGCCGTCAGGGCCCGGCGATATCCCCGAACGCGCCTTTCCGCGCCCAGCAATCCGCGCGGTCCGGTCAGATGCAGGATCCGGCGGTGGCCCACTGCCACCAGATGACGGACCATCTCGTACGCGCCGGTCTCCTCATCGCTTTCGATGTTCGTCACCCCGGGCAGCAGATGGTTGGAATGCAGCGTGACAAAGGGAGCATGATCCGGGAGCTGGCGTGCGTCCGTCGCCGCCCATTGGGGCGCCACGATGATCATCCCGTCGATGCGCCCGTCGCAAAACCCGGCCACCCGATCGGCATCCTTTTCCCAGTCGCGGAGCGTGAAGACCGTCATGTTCTCGCCGTGCTCCGCGGCCGCCTCGAGCATGCCGTTGAACAACTCCAGAAAGTAATAGTCCAGACCGCCGCCCACGATGCCCGCCACGCCCAGCGTCTTCATCCGCCGGTTGGCCAGCGCCCGGGCCGCCGCATTCGGCCGGTAGCGCAGCCGCGCGGCCGCGGCGACGATGCGTTCGCGCGTCCCCTCGCCGATTCGGGAAGACGTCCGCGCCCCGTTGAGGACGGCCGACACGGCCATCGTGGATACGCCGGCCAGGCGGCCGACGTCGGCCAGAGTCGCCGGACGATTGAGCGGCGGTTGCGGGACAGCGGGCATTGACGGCCCAGACTGCAACGGACCTTCTTCGGCGGTCAATGGATTCCTCGTCGTAAGAGCGCAACCGGCCGCCGTGCGGGGGCGCCAGCAACTGCGCCCCCGCCGGCTGGCCATTGAGCACTGAGGCCAGATGTTCCGTCGAAGAAGTGACCCCTTCTCACAAAATCAACGGTGGACATCTTGGCCTCGGTGCCCGTCGCCCAAATTTGTAAGCAATGGACGCAAGCTCTGGCCCCCGTCCAAAGCCCCATACCGTTCGATCGTCTCCCCCGAAGAAATCGCGGGCACGGCGCATAGACATGCGGCGGCACGGAATAACCTGACGGGGGGACAAATCATCGGGTGGAAGGAAGCGGGAGGGTGCGGGGTTCTTTAACGCTAAATCAAAGTCCGCAAAACAATTCTATATATCGTGCGCTAACATGCTTTTCTGAAACCCTTTGCGACTTATATTAAAGTCGCTCTTCAAACTGATTTATCGCTCGCCCGTTCCCACCACCCCGCGCCTGGCCTCGAGCATCTGGCGTATTTCCGCCATCCGCTTTTCCGACAGGTTAAGCCGAAGCACGGCCCAAAGCGCAAACGCGAGGCCGATCAGCGGCACCCCGGAAAGAAACAACCGGATCTCCAGCAGCGTGCGGGCGGATTGCGCGCCCTCCAACTTGCAGTCCAGCCCCACCCAATCGAGGATCACAAACGAGAGCCCCGCCCCGACCGCCATGCTCGATTTCATGAAGAAGTTGAGGCTCGCCGCAAAGGCACCCTCGCGGCGTTTTCCCGTCTCGAGTTCGTCGTAGTCGACGATGTCGGCGCCGATCGAGTCGTGGAGCATCCAGAATCCGGCGCCAATGAAAGCGATCAAGCCGCTCGCCGCGATCTGGAGCGCCGGAAACGAAGGGGTGTACAGCCACCAGGCCGCGACAAACACGAGCAGGCCGGTCGCGAAAACGGCGGCCATCGCATGCCGCTTGCCCCAGACGCGGGAAGCCGCCGCGAACAGGGGCGCTCCCAGCACGCCGGCCCCCATCCCGGCCAGCCCCATGAGGAAATTCCAGTGATTGGCGGTGGAAATGTTGCCTCGGCAGACAAAGTAGATCGTCGCCGAATATCCCAACGTGCCGACCATGCTGAGCCCGGCGCCGAAGGCCACGCTCATGGCCACCTGCGAGCGAAAGGGACGGCAACGGAGGGTTTCCCAGACCGCCTCGCGCAAAGAGACGCGCGATTTGCCCCTCGCGACGACCGTCCGATAAAACGGTTCCGAAACCAGACGGAAACATGCGAGGCCCGCCACGATCATGAGCAGCCCGCTGCCGACGGCGAACACCTGCGAGCCGAGCAGGAGGTTGGGATGCGCCCGAGCCGGCGCGGTGCCCCAGGCGCAAAGATGCGTCGCCAGCGCCTTGAGCCGTTCGGTCAGATTCGAAGGCGTGGCGCCGACCCAAGCGGCCATCGATACGAATTTTCCCCCGAAAAACAGCCCGGCCAGCGGCACCTGTTGAAGCACGTATTTCCAGGCAAACAGGCGGGTTCGCTCCTGATAGTCGGGGGTGAGCTCGTAGCCGAGGCTCGAATAAGGCACGCAAAAGCAGCTCACGAGCGGCAGGTACAGCGCCGAAGAACCCAGCATGAACCAAAAATAATTGGGAATCGTCCGGCCCCAAAGGTGAGTGCTGCCCCACCCCGGGCCCACCGCCACCAGAAGCGGCAGTCCCAAGCCGGCGGCGATCGCGCCGATCAGCAGATAAATCCGCCGCCGCCCGAAGGGCGAACGGGTGTTGTCGGACATCCACCCAAAAACCGGATTCCACAGGGCGTCCATCAACTGGTTAAAGACGACTGCGATCCCGATCAGCGTGAGATTTACTCCGAGAAACTGGCCAAACACCACATAGGCGAACAGGCCGTAATTCCCGTGGCCCCACATGTCGACGAACGCTCCCAGCCCGTAGCCGAGCTTCTGGCGGTGGGGAATGCGATCCCACCCCGGCGAATCGCCGCGCGGGGCCGACGGCGACGATTCAATGCGCTCGACGTCGACGGACATGGGAACTTGGAAGGGGCAAAACCAAGGGCACGAAGAAACATTACGCCTCCGAAGATTTTCTGACGAGATTTTTGGACGGACGGTGTCATACTGGGGGTGCCGCCCTTGCGGCCCCACCTATGTCCCGCGATCCCGATCCTTTTTCGGAGCTCATTCGGCGCTTTGACGCTCCGGCCCCGCTGCTGTCCGACTTGGAACGGAAAGTACGCGCGCGCATCGAATTGAAGCGCGCCCGAAAGCCCAGCCTGTTTGACCGCATCGATGCGACGTTTGCCAGTCCGTCGTTCGCCACGGTCTTTGTCGTCGGATGCGTGCTTCTGGGGCTTTTCACCGCCGAGGCGCGCATCGCCCACTCCCAGGCGGAACAGACCGCCCGGCTCGAGCGCAGTTACCTCGAACTGATTGATCCGCTGGTCAATTCCTCCAAATGAAGCACGCCATTCGCGTCGTCTTGTTCGGAACGGCCGTCGCCTTCGCCTCACATATGGGATGGTATCGCCTGCACCAGGTCTCGGAGGCCGCCCACGGCTCCGACCAGCTTGCGTGGATGAAGACCGAGCTCCGGCTGACGGATACGCAGTACGCGCGGATTGCCTCGCTCTACCGCGAGTCGAGCCCCCGGCTGCAGCAGCTTTCAACGGAAGTGGCCCGGCTGCGCGAAGCCTACGCGGCGTTCGAAACGACCCGCGTGAGCACCGATCAGGTGGACTTTCTTGCCTTTGCAGACTTCATGCGCCGCCAGCGCGAAGTGGATCGCGATTGCTCGTCCACCCTGCACGAACTCGTCGCCGCTACCGGCGGCGTGCTGAACCCCGACCAGCGTGCGCGCTATGCCCAGTTGGTCGGTCCGACCTTGGCCGCCCACCGGCTCGCGGCAGAATAATGAGTCCGCCCCGGTGAACGTGGATCTCTCCGACCCGGCCTCACCCCCCCGGGACCCCTCGAGAGAGTCGGGCGACGAACTCCCGGCTCTGCTGGCCCGCTGGCAGCGGCCGATCTATAACTTTGCCTGGAGGTATCTGCACAACGCGGCCGACGCCGAGGACATCGCGATCGAAACGTTTGCCCGCTGGCACGAAAACCGCCATGCCCTGCGGCCGGGCGCCAACGTCTCGAGCTGGCTTTTCTCGACGGCGGCGAATCTTTGCCGCAATCGCCAGCGCTGGCGCCGCCGGCATCCCGAAGACACGGACGAACTTTTCGAGTCAATCCCGACGGGCGATGCGTCGCCCGATCGCGCCGCCCAAAACGACGAACTGCGGCTCGCCTTGCGGGCCGCCATCGACGAACTGCCGTCCGATCAAAAGACGGCGCTCCTGCTCCACGAATTCGAGCACGCGAGCTGCCGCGAGATCGCTGCGGTCGTCGGCTGCACCGAACGCGGCGTCGAGACCCGGCTCTACCGGGCCCGCCAGCGCTTGCGCAAGAGCCTGCGGCATTTGGTGCCGGAGGTTTGAATGGGATAGGGGTAGGGACAGGAATGGAACCTGCCCCTCCCTCCGAACCGGACGTGCGGAACTACCGCATCCGGCTCTCCGGTTGAAGAGTGCCCGTTAAGGGACTGGAAGTGACGCGCGCCAGAGTTGCTCCAGGCTGAGC
>DASXYY010000001.1:0-33590 GCA_036502225.1 Opitutaceae bacterium | reverse complement strand
CTCAGCCTGGAGCAACTCTGGCGCGCGTCTCTTCCAGTCCCTTAACGGGCACTCTTCAACCGGAGAGCCGGATGCGGTAGTTCCGCACGTCCGGTTCGGAGGGAGGGGCAGGTTCCATTCCTGTCCCTACCCCTATCCTCGGGATAAGCCCCCGGCTACAGCTCAGACGCGAATGCCCCAATCCAGCAGTCGGGCGGTCACGGCGCCGCGGCGCCGCTCGCGTGCCGCCCAGGCTTGAATCGTCTGCCAATTGGCCGCGCCTATTTCGCCGTGAAAGCGGGCGCGCACGCGCGCCATTTCCTCCGCTCCCGTCGAATGAATCTGCTGGGAGGTCTTTTGCGTGGCGTGCACCCGGAAACAGGCGGTGAACCAGGGCAGCCGCACGACGCGAGCGCCCGTGGCCGTGAAACGCGCCAGCAGGTCCCAATCGAGCGCAAACTGAAAGCTGGGATCGATGCCGCCGGCCCGGTCCCAGGCGCGCTTTCTCCAGAAGAGGGTTTCCTGAGGGACGTAGTCGACCCAGGTCAATGCCGCCGGCTCGTGGGGAGGGAGGATCCAGCGGCCGATTTCGGCGCCGAGCTCATCGATGATGATGCGGTGCCCGTAAACGACGTCGATTTCGGGGTGGGCGGCAAAAAAATCGCCTACCCGCCGCAACGCTCCCGGCGCATAGACATCGTCGGAATTGAGCCACGCCATGAGATCGGCGGACCCAATCCGATCCACGATGGCGGCAAACCCTTTTCGAATGGCGTCCGCCTGCCCGGTGTCGCGGGCCGACTGGAGCCAAGCGAGGCGAGCGCGGCACCGCTCGAGCTCGGCCACGCTTCCGTCCGTGGAGCCCCCGTCCTGAACGGCGTAGAGCAGCCTGGGGTAGTCCTGGCCCAGAACGCTGGCGAGCGTCTCCCGGAGAAACCCGGCCTGATTGAATGACGGGGTGACGACCGCGATCTGGGGAAGCGCGGCGTCGCCGAAACGCCGGGCCGGGATGCGGTCCCACCGGACCGGGCGAGGGGAGTACTGCCGGAGGACTTCGAGCTGCATCCAATGTCCCCGTGCGAGCCAATGCGCGAATCGATCGCAGCGGGCGCCGGCGCCTGGAAGGGCACCCGGCTCAAGAATATCGGTGTTCGCGGTCACGAAAGGGCAGTTGCAGCAGAAAACCCGCCCGCGGGGAAGCCGCAAAACGGGCTGGAACTGCGCAGGGGTATTCCGTCACACTTTCCTTTCCGATGGCCTCGTCTTCCGGCCTTGCGCCCCAATCGGTCGTCTTGCTGCGTCCCGACGGAATGGGCGATCTCATCCTGTTCGAGCCCGTGCTTCGAACGTTGAGACAGGCATGGCCGGATGCCTGCGTCACGGTGGTGGTTCAAGCGGGTTTAGTCGGATTGGGGCGGCTGCTGGTTCCCGGCGTCCGCTGGGAAGGCATCCGAATCGATCCCTTCCGCGCTGGGCCCGATCACGATGTCGGTGAAGTCGAACGGATGAGGGATTGGGTGCGTTCGGTTTCGCCCGACCTGCTGATCGCCTGCACGGCGCGGCGCAGTTGGCTCGAAGGGGCGTTGGGATCGGCCGTGCCGAAGGCCCGCCGCGTCGCGTTTGGGGAAGGGGGCGAGGATCCTTATTTCGGACCGCTTCTCAGGGCGCTTTTTGGAAACGATGCCGCGCGGGTCGATGCCGTGGCTTCGGCCGCCGACGGGGATGAAGATTGGAGAAGGTCGTTTGGCCTGCTGTCTGAGTTCGGTTTGGAGGCCGCACCAACTAAGCCCGCTTTGCCCGGGCGCGATGCCTGGATGGGGAAGGCCGACGCGCGGCTGAAGGAGTGGGGCTGGCAACCGGGACGCTACGTCGTCTGCGCCGCGGCCGGCTTTGCCAACGTTCCGCTCAAGACCTGGCCGCGGGATCGCTTTGTTGACTCCGTGAGGCAAGCGAATTGCGGTCCGGTGGTATTCGTGGGAAGCAGCACCGAGCGGGATTACTTGGCGCCCATGGCCGCTGAGCTGAATGGGCAGGTATGGACCAGCAGTCACGAGGATTGGCCTGCTTTGGTCTCTTTGCTGGCTCAGGCGGCCGTTTGCGTGGGTAACGATACGGGACTGCTGCATTTGGCGGCGGCAGCCGGCACGCCGGTGGCCGCCTTGTTTGGCGGCGGCACCTGGCCTCGATTTGTCCCGGCCGGGCCGGGCGTGGCCCTGCATAATCCCCTGCCTTGTTTTGGCTGCGGTTGGGACTGCGCCTTTGGCGACGCGCCCTGCGTGAAGGTCATTCCCAGCGAGGACATGGCGGTTGCGATCCGCGACGCGGCGGCCAGCCGAGGCGCGCCGATTTGCGAGCGCCGGGCGGTGAATCACGTGGGATCGGATGCGCAGGCGCGCATGGGGGCCGCCGCCCGGCTTTTTCGCGAGCGCGGGGAGCTGCTGCGCATCCGGGAAAAGCGATTTCAGGAAACCGTGCGACTGGCGGGTGAAAAGGACGGCGAAATCGTTGCGCTCAAAAAGGAAACCGACGGCAAGGACGCGGAGATTTCGCTGCTGAAACAGGAAACCAACAACAAGGACATCGAAATCACGGGGTTGAAGAGGGAAACGAACGGGAAAGACGTGGAGATCGACAACCTGAAGCGCCAGACCGATCTCAAGGACGAGGAGATCCGGCGCCTCAAGGCCATTGCGGACGAGCGGCTTGAACTCATCAAACGACTCGACGAAGCCTGTCGGGAAAAGGAGCGGGCGAATCAAAGAACCGAGTGAAGCATCCTAGAGTATGGAATATGCTGGCGGCGCTCGTGCTCGCCGGCGCCGCGGTCGCGGCCTATGTGAACGGGTTGAAATCGGCCTTCCTGTTCGACGACGACGATTCGATCCGGTGGAACACGTCGATTCGGAATCTGTGGAGCCGCCAGATCTTCGTTCCGCCTCATGGCGGCGTCACGGCGAGCGGCCGGCCGGTCTTCAACGCGAGCCTCGCGTTGAACTGGGCGTGGACCCGCGACCAACCCTGGTCTTATCATTGGGTGAACCTGATCGGCCACATCCTGGCCGGATTGCTGCTCTTCGGCTTGGCGCGGCGGGTTTTGATCCGGGAAAAGTTCGCGGCGAAAGACGCCTGGCTGATCGCGGCTTCGGCGAGCCTGCTGTGGCTGCTGCATCCGCTGCAGACGGAGGCGGTCACGTACACGGTGCAGCGCTGCGAACTGATGATGGGCGCGTTCTACCTCGCCGTTTTCTATTGCCTGGTCCGCTTGGTCGAAGCGGAGGAAGCGGGCGGGTTGGGCCTGGGGTGGCTTTTCCTGGGCGCGCTGGCCTCGCTCGGCGGCATGCTGAGCAAAGAGGTGATGGTATCGGCGCCGGTGATGGCATTTCTGTTCGACTGGGCGTTCCTGCGCGGGACACTGCGCGATGGGCGGCGGCGGCGGTGGACTTACTGGGCCTTTTGGGTGGCGCTGGCGGCGACGTGGGTGCCGCTGGCCATCAACGTCATTGGAAACAGCAACCGGGGCGGCACCTCCGGAGACATTGTCGGCGTGACCCCCCTCCAATATTGGCAGACCCAGGGACCGGCGATTTTTCATTACCTGCGGCTGACAATCTGGCCGGATCCGCTCGTTCTGGACTATGCGGTCGACTGGCACGTCATTCACGACCCCTCGGCCGCCATCCCCGCGAATCTTGGCCTGGTCGTGCTTTTGGCCGCGACCGTGGTTCTCCTTTTCCGCCGGCCGAAATGGGGCGTGCTGGCTCTGCTCGGGTTCGCGATCCTGTCTCCGACGTCGATCGTGCCGGGCAACCGCCAAACGATGGCGGAGCACCGGATGTATCTGGTGCTGGCGCCCATTCTAGTGGCGGCGGCGATCGGTGGGTGGCGGCTATTCGGGAGCCGGCACCGCCGTTGGTTCATCGCGACCGTCCTGGTCGTGGCCGTCGCGTACGGCATCCGCGTGCACGACCGCAACGAGGACTACGACCATCCGGAAACGCTCTGGCGCGACAACCTGAAGGTGACCCCGCAGAACTATTACGCCATGTGCAATCTGGGGGCGGAGATCTACAAGCAGGGTCGGAACGCCGAGGCGGAGCAGACATTTCAGGACGCGGTCGCCGTAAATCCCAATTACGCGGCGGCGCAAAGCAATCTGGCCGTCGTGCTCGTGGCCATGCACCGAGCCCGGGAAGCGATCCCGCATCTGGAGGCCGCGATCAAGCTGAATCCGGGCTCATATCAGGCGGCCAACAACATGGGGGTTGCGCTGGCCGATCTCCACCGCTGGGAAGAGGCGCTGCCCTGGTACCGGCACGCCCTGGTGCTCCGGCCGGATTACCCGGAACCCAAGGGCAACATCAAGGCGGCGTATGCCCAATTGGCCCAATCGCACTTTCAGGCGGGCCTGAAGCTTTCGGCGGCGGGAAAGGCAAGCGAGTCGCTCGTGGAATATGAACAGGCCGTGAAATGGAACCCGAACTTCGCCAACGCCTATTCAAATATCGGCGTCGCGTGGCTGGCGGCGGGGAATACCCAGAAGGCCGAGGCGGCGCTGCACACGGCGATCCGCCTGGCGCCCACGGCGGCCGTTTGCCACTACGATCTCGGGCTGGTATTCAAAGCCGAAGGGAACACGGAGGGCGCGATGGCGGAGTACGCGGAGGCGGCCAGGCTGGGTCCGGATATTCCCGAACCTGCCAACAACTACGCGATTTTGCTGTGGCAGGCCGGAAAGAAGGACGAAGCCCGGCAGGTGCTGAATGCGTTCATGCAGCGCCACCCGGATAGCGCAATCATCCGGGCGACGCTGAAGGCGTTTCACTGAATCTCGTAGACTTCGACCAGCGCCACGCCGCTCGAGGTGTGGTCCGACGGCGCGACGGCGGCGGTGTAGTTGCCGGGGGCAAGCGTGACGACCACGGCCGAATCCGCGGAACCCGCGGCAAAGGAGAAGGCGTAGACCTTCTGGTACATGTCGCTCAATGCGGTGGTGCCGCCCCAGCCGGTGTTGGTTCCAATCACGTGGTTGTTGATGTCATAGACCGTCAGGGTGGTGTTGGGCAGCGCCCCCGCGACGTTGAAGCCGGTCAGCGCCGGGCCCACGCCGCGAATGAGCACCGTCATCGGGCCGGTGCCGCCGATGACAAAGCCCGCGGTCAAGGGCGCCGTCGGCGTGACGACGGCACGCGCGGACAGATTGATCAGATTGCAATCGGTATTGTGGACGTCGTCGTCGTAGAGCTCGACGAGCGCGTTGCCCGTCGTGTTGTTCTCACCGGCCACGGTGGCCGTGTAGGGATTGGCCGCGAGGGTTTCAAGCAAGGCGCTATCGGCCGAATTCGCCGGGAAATTGAAGGCGCCGGTGTTGTTGAACGCAGTCTGCAGGGTGGGATCGTTGTTCCAGCCGATGTTCTGGGCAATCTGCGTCGGGTTCTGGTCGTAGACCGTGAGCACGGGATTGGCCAGGACGCCCGTGACGTTAAAATTGGCAAGCGCCGGTCCGGCGCCCCGGACGAGCATCGCCTTGGTACCGGAACCGCTCAGGACAAACCCGGCGTCGAGGACATTTCCGCCGGTGCCGACGTTGGCTCGGGCGGACAGGTTCAGCAGATGCGACTGGGTTAGCACCGAGACCGTGGCCGCCTGCGAAGTCACGTTGCCGGTGGGATCGGTGACGACGACGGTGTATTTTCCCTCCTGATCGGCGCCGACGCTGTTGATCGTCAGGGACGAGGAGGTGGCGCCGGCGACCGCCGTGTTCGTGAAGCCATCGTAGAACATCCACTGGTACGTGAGGTTGGATCCGCTCGCGGCGACGCTTAGAATCGCGGTGCCGCCATTCACGACGGAAACGTTGGACGGCTGGAATTGGATGGTGGGAAGCCCGGTGGGAATCGGAACGCCATAGCGGAGGGTGGCGTTGGCGGTGTCGGCAATCGCCAGATCACTGTTCGCATTGGCGGCGATGCCGCCCACGGCGATCCGGAAATTGAAGCGGCTGTTTTGTCCGGTGCCATCGAGCGTGCCGGGAATACCCAGGGTGCCGGCGACCGTGCTTACCGTTCCGCCGGCGGAGATTTCGCGGATGAGTGTCTGGTCATCGATGATGAAAAAATTGCCGGAACCGTCGATGGCGATGCCCGCCGGATGGAGGTAGGTGGCGGTGTTCAGCGAACCGTCATTGACTCCCTGGTTCGTCGAACTGCCCGAGTACAGGCTGATCGAGCCCGTCGGGTCGACCTTGAGAATGACCGAATTGGCCACGTCGGTGACGTAGAGATTGCCGCTGCCGTCGATCGCGACGCTCGTGGGCACGCCGAATTGTCCGGTGTTCGGGCCGCCGTTTTCCAGGCCGGACTGGCCGGGAGTTCCGGCGTAGAGCGAGACGGCTCCGCTCGGAGTCACTTTGCGGATCGTGTAGTCGCCGATGCAGGCCACATAGACGTTGCCGGCGCTGTCGACCGCGAGGCCCTGGGGATTGGCCAGGCCGGAGGCGACCAACGTGGTCACGTTGCCGGAAGGACTGATCTTCCGCAGGGAGCCGGAGGTGCCCAACGAGTTGACCCAGTCGGAAACATAGAAGTTGCCGTGCGAGTCGGACGCGATGCCGTAGACCGGCCCAAATTGGGCGGCGGTGCCTTGGCCGTTGACCTCGCCGATGGAGCCGTTGCCGGCGAACGTGGTGGTTTGGCCCGACGAAATCACCACCTCGCGGATGGCGTAGTTCAGCGCATCTGCGACGTAGACATTTCCATCCGAGCCGAACGCCGTGCCCGTGGGCCGGTTGAAGTTCGCGTTGGATCCTTGGCCATCGTTATAGCCGGCGCCGTTGCTGTTGCCGGCCGGAGTCGAGATGGTGTACGGATTGCTGTAGTTGACGTTTTGCGCCGCCAAAGCGGTGCAAAGGAACGGCAGCGAGCTCGCCGCCAGGAGGTGGTGCCATTTCATTCGCAGTAGGACAATGGAAGTAGCCGAGGTTCCGAAACTCAACCACGAACACGCTTGCGGCATGGATCGCCATCCCGTGGATTGGTTCGGTCCATGCGCGCGTTCGCGTTCTCCCTGTTCCTGCTTATCTACTGGACGTTAGTTGGGCGGGCCCTTTTCTGCCTCTGTCGCGACCGACCGGGCATTTTGCGATCCTGGCTGCTCGCTCCCTCGCTGGGGCTGGCGGTGACGGTCCTGACACTTGCCGCCGGGAATCAGGCTGGAATGCCGATCGGGCAATTTGCGTGGCCCATGACCCTGATACTGCTGGCTGGCTCCCTGCTGGTTTTGGGGCGACACCGCCCGACGCTTCCCGGTCCGGCGGCGCTTCCCTTTGCGGGCGCGGCCGTCCTCTTTGTCGCCTGGGCGGGATGGCCGTTCTTCAAATACGGCTTCCATTGGACCGCGCTGGTCAACGACGACTACCTCAACTACTGCCTCGCGGCTGAGCGATTCCGCAACTTCGGGTTCTATCGGGTTCCGAAGCTGGAGGAACTGCTCGGGAAGGATTGCACTCAGTTCTATTGGTTCATGCACGTGCCGCAGTTGATGCGGTTCGGCGGGGAGCAGATTGTGGCGTGGTCGGCCTCGCTGGCCGGCCTGCGCGCGGTCCTGGCTTTCATGCCCGCCATTGTCGCGTTGGGAAGCGTGCAGCTGCTCGCCGCGGCCGGGTTGGTGCTGCATCGCGGACGCTGGCGGAAAGCCGCGCAAGGAGCCGCCGTCCTGCTGGCGATTGCGCCGATGTTCATGTTCGGCGCGCTCTATCAGCTGATCGCCCAAGTGGGTGGGCTGCCCCTCATGCTGACGTTCATTGCGCTGGGTACTCGGCGGATGGGCAGTCGTCGCGGCTGGGGGCTGGCGACGTGGGCCATTTCAGCGGCGGTGGCCGGTTCCGCCATGGCGCTGTTTTACCCGGAGGTCAGTCCGTTTGGCTGGCTGGGGATCGCGATTTTTCTCGCGATTGAGGTCGTGCAACGCCGCGGCGTTTCCGGAGCCCGGGTGGGCTATTGGGCGTGGATCGTCGTCCTGGCGGTGTTCTTCATGCGAGACAACCTGTTTTCATACGGGTACACTCTCTGGCAGCAGGCGGCCCATGGATTGTCGCATTCGAGCCTCACGGACGCGGTCTTTCCCTTTTTCCTCATTCCGTCCGGGATGCCGATGCTCTTCGGATTGCAGGGCATTTCGGGTTTTCCGAGCGAGCCGTGGGGCTCGCTGCTGATCGTTGCGGGGGCCTTGGTGCTGCTGGGCGTCGGATTCACCTGTTGCCGGCTGGTTTGGCGCGGCGAGCCGTTCGGCTGCCTGCTGCTGATCGAGCTGGCGATGGGCGTTTCGCTTTTCCGCCACGCCAACGATTTCGGCCTCTACAAGCTGGCGATGTACATCCAGCCGACGGCCCTGGGCGCGCTGGCGTGGTGGTTTGCCGGCAGGCGCTCGAACCTGCGGCGAGTTCTCGCCGCGGGTTTTGTCGCTTTCAACCTGGCGGTCGGGCTGCGCTACGTCCAGGGCACCGCGGGCGGCGGAGGTCCCGTGACCAACGAACTCAACGGGGCGTCGGTGCGGGTGACGCACATGCCGCCGCTGAAGCCGCCGGGCGGAGTCTGGGCGGCTGGGTTCGACAACGTGGGGGCCGCCAAATTCGCCGCCGAGCGCTATCGCGGGAGCGACCTGCGCTTTCTCGATCACTACTATTTCAAGTCGCTCACCTCCGTCCGGCTCGACCAGAACTCGCCGCTGATGTGGCTTAATCCGCATCGGAATCTCTATCCGGTCGCCGAACAGCTGCTGGACGAGGTCCGCGCCGCGCTCGACCGGAAGGCCAGCCTGTTCGGCACGACGTTTGTCAATGCGGACCTTCCGCCCGACGTCTCCGGCTATCTCGTGTTTCCCGGCCAAAGCGGGCTGTTCAACAAGGCGCCCCTGCCGCCGCCCGACCCGGGCACGCTGTTCGGACAGGCGGCCCCGGACACGCCCAATCTGGCCTGTTTCGTGAATTCGTCGGAGGGGGCGCTCTATTATCTGCCGGATTCCCGCGATCTGGCGCAGATCGGATTGTATCAGCGCGAACCTGACGGGTTCGACGGCCAGGGCGGCATCTACGCCCTGGGACGCTTCTTGCTGCTGCGCATCCAGAATCCGAGCGACACGGTGTACGTGCGGGTTCTGGCCAGCAAATCGTCCAAGGGCCGGAATCGCACGCATTGGAACGGACAGGGGGTGGTGATGGGTAAGGAGACGGTTCCGCTCACCTTCGTCGGCGACGGCTCCGGCAACGTTTATGCCGGCCCCGTGCACCCCGTCCAACTGGGGCGCGCTTGCTATATCGCGCTCGATTTCCGCGAAACGCCCACCCGAGTGAACTTTGTGCGCACCGGCCTGAACCGGCTGTTTCACGACGCCGTGCCCATGGACTACCGCCAGATCATCGGATTTGGCCGCGATATTTCGGTGCTTTCACCGCAGGAATATGCCGCGCTGGTCGCTCCGCAGGAACTGGATTCGGCCGAGCAGCTTCTGACCGACCCGGGACTCAAGTATTCCGGGTTGTTTGAGGACGGCTGGGCTTCCGGCACCGCCTATATCGAGCTGGCCGGCGCCCAGCCAAAGCAGGCGCTGCGCGTTCAAGGGTACGCCCCGGACATCGGAGGGCATATCCAGCGTTTCCACCTGAGCGTGAATGGCCGGCCGCTGCCCGTGGTCGACTTTGCCCCCGGGCCCATCGATTGGCTGATCCCGGTGCCGGCGAATGCGGCCAGCACGCGATTTGACCTGCGGTCAGAGGTCCCGGCGATCATTCCGGGCATCGATGGCCGGCCCGTCAGCCTGTGGCTGCAATCCGTCGGCCTGGTGGACATGCCGGTGCGCTACGACTTCGTCCATGCGAACGGACCCCGGCCCTTCGAGCCCGGCGTCGACACGGATGGGTGGACAGGCCGGAAGGCGGAGCTGCTCCTGCCGTCCGGCGATGCCCGCCACCTGAAGTTGGAACTGCTGTTTCCGAATTGGGGCCAGCTGCCCGATCAGGGTGACGTGACCGTGTCGGTCGATGGAGGCGCGGCGGAATCACACCTGCTGAAAGCGGGCACGACCGTCATCGAACTGCCGATATTGCCCGGCCGGGGCGGCCACACGGTTCGGCTGGTGTCGTCCACCGAGCTGATGCTGCCGGCGCCGGATCACCGGACCCGGTCCTATCAACTGCTGTCGGCGGAATTTTTGCCTTAACCGGGATGGCTTACCCGAAGGTGGAGCGCGTGGTCCCCACGCGCTTTGACGTTCATCCGCGTTTGGCGCCGAAGCGCATGGGGACCATGCGCTCCACCCGCTACAAGGGCAGGGTTGCTTCGCAGGTGCTGGCTCCGATGCCGTTGACCCCCGGGTAGACGCCGAAAGCCGAGCGAGGGTAGGCGTCGGCCGCCAGTTGCCAGAGCACCGTGCCGTCGCTCCGGGTCACCACCAGTTCGCCGGGTCCGCCGTATTTTGGCAGTTGAACGTGCAGTTCAACCGGCCCGCTGAAATCCCACGCCAGGTTCGGGGACCGGACCGTCGGTTTCGACCAGTGGTCGTATCCAAATCGCACCTGCCGGTCTGCCATCACTTCGATGGTCAGCGCGTCGCCGCGGCCCGGCCGGCCCGCGGTGACCACCGGAAAGCGCCGGCCGACTTCGCTTGCGCTCAATTTCGGACGAACGACAACGACGTTGCCCGGCAGGGCGTCGATGCCCCACTCCGGCGCAACCCGGCGAGGCGCTTCAAGCGAAGCGTGAAGCCAAAGGCGGGAGGGTTCCGGGTCGGCAAACGCGCCCAGGCGTTCCCAGACCATCCGATCGTCCCAGCGCAGGCGCAGCCAGCGTTTCACGCTGCTGATTCGCTCCGCGGACGAACCCCAAAAGAAGGGATGTTCGACGGGCGGATAGAGGGACCCCAGCGAGATGGTTAGCCGATGGGGCCCCGCCGGTCCGATGGCGATCGGTTCGGAATCGATTCTCGGACCGCCGACGAAGGGTCGGTACGCGAATTGGATGCGGTCCCCCGGCAGCCGCTGCATCCAAATTTCGTCCCGGTTCGGCGGCATTCCCGAGTCCAGCACCGGCTCCCATTCGTTCAGGTGATCGGGCGGAGACAGCTTCAGTTCGACGGGCCCGAATCGGGAGCCGGCGGCCGCTTCGACTGCGGCAACCGGCGCGTTGGCGATTTCCGCCAGCGCATGCATGAGGCGCGGAGACGACTCGGCCGCGTTGTCGAACATGACCAGCGAGAGGAGGATTGCCGCGACGCCGGTGTCGGCCGCCAACGCGCCCCCCAGGATGGCCACCCAGCGGCGCGACCGGGCGAGCGCAATGAATCCGACGGCGGCGACGATCGCCATTTCGGGCATCAGGTCGCCGAGATAACGGCCGACCGAACCAAAATAAGCGCACATCAGGAGGAGCAATCCGACGGCGCTCGCTCCCATGATTCCCATCCGGATGTCCCGCCGGCCGACGGCGAATCCCCCCAGCGCGAAGATCGCGAAGGGAATATTGGGTGCGATGCCGTACGACCAATCCCAGCCGCCGAATCCAGCCGGCATCGGGGGCAGGTCGATCGCGTGCACAAAGGGAAAGTAACGACCCCAGCGCAGCGGAGCGAAAAGATAGATCCGCAGATTGAACGGCATGTAACGGAGAAGGAAGTGCTGCGCCTGCCGCTCGTAACCGCCGCTCAGTTGGTAGTTCTGACCGAACTCCCAAACGCTCCCGAAGCGGGCGTGATTGTAGGCCGCCAGCCCGAGGCCGACCACGGCGCAACTTGCCGCCGCCAGGGCGATGGCCTTCCATCCGTATCCATTGGTCCGCGCCGACGAAAACAAGGGGGCCACAAAGCACAGGGCACCGAGCAGGTAGAATGGCCGGCAGCCGATGGCCAGGCCGAGAGCCAGCCCGCCCAGGACGGCCCATCCCAGCGATCGCCGGGCGTCGAGGCATTGAAAAAGGCAGACGAGCGCGGCCAGGAAAAACGCGGAGCCGGCGGCGATCGGCAGTTCGTACATCTGGTGCCGGGCCAGCAGCGTGAGTTCGGCGCCGCCGAATGTCAGGCCGGCGTAGGCGATGCGCCGAACGGCGGGGCCGGCGTCCGGGAAATGGCGGCGGATGAGATCGCGCAGGATGATCGCCGCGCAGAGATACCCCGCCGAGACGAACAGCCAGACCGCATAGCCGATGGGCAGGTCGTGGCCCGTGAGCCACGCGAAGGGCAGCAACAGCGTCCAGACCGGGGTGACGCCAAAATAGATGTAATAATGGTGATGGTAGAGGCTCGCGTCGTGAAGATAGGGCGCGTTGCCGCGCACCGCCGGGTCGTAGGGATCGGACACGCTCAGCAGTTCGGGCGAGACAGGCGCATCGAGATAGAGGTGCCCCTTCAGCAGGCCATGAACGAGCCGGTTGTAATAGTCGGTTTGCGGCGGCCCCACCGGCTTGAGCCCTCCGTCAACGGAGGTGACCGCCAGGTAAAGGAGCAGGGGCAGCACCAGGGCCGCGGTCCACTCCCACCGGCGCATCATATCTTGTCAAAGCACGGCCGCCGCATAGAACAGCAGGCGTTCATGCTCCTCAGCATTGTCGTCCCGGTATACAAGGAAGAACGGAATGTTCCGGAGTTTCTGCGCAGGGTCCAGCCGATAGCGGAGCGCCTTTCGGCCGACTACGAAATCATCTTTTCGCTCGATCCATCGCCGGACCGGACCGAAGAGGTGATTCTGGCCGAGCGCGCGCGGGACGGGCGCATCAAGCTGCTTAAATTCTCGCGGCGGTTCGGCCAGCCGATGGCGACGGTCGCGGGGCTGTCCTATTCCCGGGGCGACGCGGTGATCGTGATGGACGTCGACCTGCAGGATCCGCCGGAACTGATCGAGGTGCTGGTCGCGAAGTGGCGGGAAGGATACGAAGTGGTGCTCCCGCAGCGCCGGCATCGCACGGGCGAACCCTGGCTCAAGCGCCTGGTGGCCTCGGCCGGATACCAGGTCATCAATCACATCGCGGACGTGTCGATTCCGCCGAATACGGGCGATTTCCGGCTGATGTCGCGCCGGGTGGTGGACGAAATCGTGCGGCTCAAGGAGAGCCACGGCTTTTTGCGCGGCATGGTGGCCGTCGTCGGCTTCAAGCAATGCCTGGTCCCGTTTGACCGGCCGCCGCGTTTTTCCGGCGAAACCAACTATAATCGGTTTTTCGGGTCCCTGCGCATCGGCTTCAACGGCATCTTTGGGTTTTCGAGCTACGCCCTCACGCTGAGCACGCAGCTGGGGTTCGCGATCGCCGGATTATCGTTCCTGGTCGCGCTGGTCTACCTGATCCTCAAGCTGCGCGGCTTTCCCTTTCCCCTCGGCAATCCGACCCTGGTCATCCTGGTCCTTTTCCTCGGCGGCATTCAACTGATCAGCGTCGGCATTCTCGGCGAATACATTGGCCGAATCTACGAGGAAGTGCGAGCGCGTCCGAAATTCATCGTGGACCGCGCGGAGGGTTTTGCCGATGGGAGCCGAAAGTAACCGGCTGGCGGAAGACGCCCGGCGCGAGCGCAATTGGAAGCGCTGGGGCCCGTACCTGTCCGAACGCCAATGGGGCACCGTCCGCGAGGATTACTCCACGGACGGCGAAAGCTGGAACTATCTGACGCACGAGCAGGCCCGCAGCCGCGCGTATCGGTGGGGCGAGGACGGCCTGCTCGGCCTCTGCGACCGGGAGGGCCGGCTGTGCTTCGCGCTCGCGCTGTGGAACGGACAGGACCCCATCCTGAAGGAGCGGCTGTTCGGACTCTCCAACACCGAAGGCAATCACGGCGAGGACGTGAAGGAGTGCTATTTTTATCTGGATTCCTCGCCGACGCATTCCTGGCTCCGGGCCCTCTACAAGTATCCGCAGGCGGAGTTTCCCTATGAGCGGCTGCGGACGGAAAACCATCGGCGCGGCCGGAGCGAACCGGAGTTTGAACTGCTGGATACCGGGGTTTTCGACGGCGACCGGTATTTCGACGTCCAGACCGAGTACGCCAAGGCCTCGCCGAACGACTATTGTTTGCGCGTGACCCTCTGCAACCGGGGGCCGGCGAGCGCCCGGCTGCACGTTCTTCCCACGGTCTGGTTCCGCAACCAGTGGAGCTGGGGCAACGGCGGCGAGGATTCGGCCGCCCGGCCGTCGATCCGCGCCGCGGGGCCGCAGGCCGTGCTGGCGGATCATCCGACCCTGGGCAAATACCGGTTCGAGTGCGAAGACAGCGCGCCGTGGCTGTTCACGGAAAACGAAAGCAATGCCCAGCGGCTGTGGGGCGCCCCGAACGCGAGCCCCTACGTCAAGGATGCGTTCCACGAGGCGGTGATTGGCGGGCGCCGGGATGCCGTGAATCCGGCCGGGTCCGGCACGAAATGCGCCGTTCACTTCACGTTCGATCTGGCCGCGGGCGAAACCCGCGTGCTGCGGCTGCGGCTGCGCGCGGACGGTTCGCCGGGCGAGGCGTTTGGCGCCGAATTCGACCGGACGATGTCCGCGCGGCAACGGGAGTGCGAGGAGTTCTACGGCGAACTTTACGCCAACGGCGCGGAGGCGAGCGCCGGCGAGGGCGGGGCGGTCGATTGCGGCGAAGCGCGCAAGGTGGCGCGGCAAGCCTACGCCGGGCTGCTCTGGTCGAAGCAATTCTACCACTACGTGGTCAAGGATTGGGCGAAAGGGGACCCGAACCAGCCGCCGCCGCCGCCCGAACGGTTGAAAGGGCTCCGCAATCGGGACTGGCAGCACCTGTATGCCCGGGATGTCCTGTCGATGCCCGACAAATGGGAGTATCCCTGGTTCGCCTCCTGGGACGTCGCCTTTCACATGCTGCCGATGGCGCGGCTCGATCCGGAATTTGCGAAGGGCCAGCTCAACCTGCTCCTGCGGGAATGGTACATGCACCCCAATGGGCAGATCCCGGCCTATGAGTGGAATTTCTCCGACGTGAATCCGCCCGTTCACGCGTGGGCGGCGTGGCGCGTCTACAAGATTTCGGCGGCGCGCGGGAAACGCGACCGCGTGTTTCTCTCGCGCGTGTTTCAGAAGCTGCTGATGAACTTCACCTGGTGGGTGAACCGCAAGGATCTGGCGGGCGGCAATCTGTTCAGCGGCGGATTCCTCGGCCTCGACAACATCGGCATCTTCGACCGCTCGAAGCCGCTGCCCGGGGGAGCCGTGCTCGAACAGGCGGACGGCACGGCGTGGATGGCATTTTACTGCGGCACGATGCTTTCGATGGCGCTCGAATTGGCCGAGCACGATCCCTCGTACGAGGACATCGCCTCGAAGTTCTTCGAGCATTTCGTGGCCATTGCGGACGCGATGAACAACCTGGGCGGAACCGGCCTGTGGCACGAGGAGGATGGCTTCTACTACGACCAGATGCTCTGTCAGGGAGAGACGGTGCCGCTGCGGGTGCGTTCCGCGGTGGGGCTGATACCGCTGTTCGCGGTGGAATTCATCGAGGAGGGCCGCCTGGACAAGCTCCCGGGCTTTGCCAAGCGCACGCGTTGGTTTCTGAAGAACCGGTCCGATCTCGCGGCGCAAATCTCGTATATGGCGAAGGACGGCCAGGATCCGGGCCGGCGGCTGCTCGCCATTCCTTCGCGCGAGCGCCTTCAGCGGGTGCTCCGGTACGTCTTCGATGAGCAGGAGTTCCTTTCCCCGTACGGGATTCGCTCCTTGTCGCGCGCCTGCGGTGAACACCCGTTCGTGCTATCGCGGGACGGCGCCACGAGCAGCGTGGGCTATGAGCCGGGGGAGTCGCAAACCTGGCTCTTTGGCGGCAATTCCAATTGGCGCGGCCCCGTTTGGTTTCCGCTCAACTATCTGCTCATCGAGGCGCTGGAGCGTTATCACCACTTTTATGGGGACCGCTTCACCGTGGAATTCCCGACCGGCAGCGGACGGCACTACACGCTCGATCAGGTCGCACGCGAGCTGGCTCGCCGGATGGTCAGCCTCTTCCTGCCCAATTCCAGCGGACGCCGCCCGGCGCTCGGCATGGAGTCCCGTTTCGTCAACGACCCCCATTGGCGGGACTGCCTGTGGTTTCACGAGTATTTTCACGCGGAAACGGGACAGGGCTTGGGCGCCAGCCACCAGACAGGCTGGACGGCGCTGGTCGCCCGGCTCATTGAAGAGTTTGTCTGAAACTTGTTCGAATATTTCAGGCTGGCCTATCCGACCACGTCTGACCCGAAAATCACGCCATGCCCTATAGACTGGACTCCGCTGCCCCGGTAAGCTCTGTGGCTGTGCCCGCTTCCGTATTTCTGGTCGACGATCATCCCTTGGTTCGAGAAGGGCTGGAGAAACTCATTGCGCAGCAGTCCGATTTGATCGTCTGCGGACAGGCCGATTCGGCGGCCACGGCCTACGATGAAATTGTCCGGCTAAAACCGGACGTGGCCGTGGTGGACCTTTCACTCGGAGGCGCGTCGGGTCTTGATCTCATCAAACGCCTGCAGGCGCTTCCGGAGATGCCGGCGGTCATCGTGCTGTCCATGCACGACGATGCGGTTCACGCCGAACGTTCGTTGCGGGCGGGCGCGCGCGGGTACGTCGCCAAGCGCGAATCGACCAAGAAGGTGATTGAGGGCATCCGGTTGGTGCTGCAGGGCCAGCTTTTCATCAGCTCGGCGATTGCGTCCGAAGTCATGGCCAAAATGGTCGGAGCCGCCAGCACGCCGGTATCGCCGGTCGACAAGCTGAGCGACCGCGAAATGGAAATTTTCCGCCGCATCGGCCAGGGCCACGAGACCCGCCGGATTGCCGAAGAGCTGCACATCAGCCTCAAGACCGTGCAAACCCACTGCATGCACATCAAAGACAAGCTGAGCCTGGCCTCGGCCACGCAATTGATGCGCGAAGCGGTGCGCTGGGTTGAGAACGAGCTGAAGCTATGATGGGTGGAGCGCGTGGTCCCCACGCGCTTTGACGTCAAACGCGGATAACGGTCAAAGCGCATGGGGACCGTGCGCTCCACCCGCGACCGGAACTCTCGCTTGCCCCCGGGGAATAAGAAGGGTACTTCAATCCTCTTACCTGCATGACCGCGACCGAGGCTTTTGGCCAGGTGGTGAGCGCCCATTACGCGGCGTTGTACCGCTTTGCCCTGAGCCTGGCTCGAAACGAGCCGGACGCGGCCGATCTCGTGCAGCAGACTTACTACATATGGGCCAGCAAAGGCGACACCCTCCACGACCAGGGTGCGGCCAAGGGCTGGCTGTTCACCACGCTGTACCGGGAGTTTCTGCGCGGTAAGCGCCGGAGCGCGCGGTCCTCGTCGATCGAATCACTGCCGGGCGGCGAGGCGGAGCTGGCCGCGGAGGACGTCGATCGCGCCGCGCGCTGCGACAGCGCGACGGTCGTGGCGGCGCTTCAGTCGGTGGACGAGACTTATCGCGCTCCGCTGAGCCTGTTTTACCTCGAGGACCTTTCCTATCAGGAGATAGCGACGGTGCTCGACGTGCCGATCGGCACAGTCATGTCGCGCCTGTCGCGCGGAAAAGCCCAACTGCGGGCGCTGCTGGCCGGGGCGGAATCCGCTCCCAGCCGGGTGGTGCCGTTTCCACGGGAAAAGAAACAAGCATGAACAACGAAGAAGCGAAGTTCATCTTGAGCGGATACCGGCCGGGCGGAAGTGACGCCCAGGACCCGGCGTTCACGGAGGCGTTGGCGCAGGCCGAGCGCGATCCGGAGCTGAAGCGCTGGTTTGAGCGGAGCTGCACGTTCGACGCAAAGATCGCCGCCAGCCTGAAGTCCGTGGCGCCGCCCGAGGGGCTGCGCGAAGCCATTCTGGCCGGCGGCCGGGTGAGTTTTGGCCGGACCCCAAGCCAGTCGCATTGGACGCGCTGGCTGGCCATGGCGGCCGTGCTGGTGATCGGCATCGGACTGGCCGGCCTGTGGCAGCACAACCGGCACCGCGGCGAATCCGAGTCGGCGCTGGCTCGCTTCGCCCTCGCTGACGTCAATCGCGGCGGACACATCGGGGACCCGGACTCGGCGTCCCGAGCTGCGTTGGAGGCCGATACCGGCCCCCTCGATTCGAGCGCGCTTCCGGTGGATTTTGCGCGGATGGAAAAGGATGGCTGCCGCACGCTCCATCTCGGAGGACGGCGTGTGATCGAGGTCTGTTTTGCCCGCTCGGGCATCATGTACCATCTCTATTTCATGCAGCGCGCGTCGGACGACGTCCCCAACTCGAAGGAATTGCCCGCCCAATGGGAGTCCGAGGGCGCGGCGGCCGCCGCTTGGACCACCTCGCAATACATTGTGGCGCTGGCGACGCACGGCCCGGCGGCCGCGCTGCAGCGGCTGCTATAGGAACGAACCCTGTTGGGGCGTCGGTTGGGTGGGTTCTTCCGGCGGCGGATTCAAGTGACGCGGCGGCCGCGAAGCGCGCTGCGACACGGCCAGCTCGCGGTCGCTCACAATGCGGGAGCAGATCGCCTGGACATGCAGCTTGAGCCAATGCCAGGTGTTGCTGCCCGGCGTATAGGCCGCGGGGCCGTAGTGATCGATCCGGCCGGCCGACCGCAGCTGATCGTTCTGCGCGAATTCGTCGTCGCGATTCGGGTTGTAGACCGCGTAAGCCCGGCCGCCGTTGCTTTTGACCACCGAAAAGCTCGGCACGTCGCTCGGCCCATCGGCGATGTAGATCATGTTCTGGAAGGGGATGCGCCGGTCCTCCGCCTTGACGTTCGAGTTCACGTCGATCGCCGGGTTCTTGTTCGAACCCTTGTTGATCTCGAACAGGGCGCGCGTCTTGGTGGTGTTGTCGATCACCATGCCGATTTGCGCGACTTCAGCCTCGGCGGACAATTCCAGCTCCTTTTGGCGGAGGAACCCGGGTTGGAGAGGATTTTCGATGAATTCGCAGGCCCAGATGCCCTCCACGTAAGGCGCGATGGCGCTGCCGCGAATCATGGGCGCCAGGCCCGTGCTGACGATGTAGTGCTCCAGCGTGATGTCGTGCTTTCGAAAGTCGTCTTTTTCGCGCACCCACTCTTTGGACTGCGAGAAAAAGTCGGGCAATCCTCCGTAGAATTCGATTTCCTTGCCGCATTCGAAAAGAACGCGGTTGTTCAGCCCGGCCATGGGACCGGCCAGGACATAGGTGAGAATATGGTTCAGGTAGCCAATTTCCCCCGACAATCGATAGCCGCGTTCGTGGTAGCGGCTGACCAGGGCGTTGGTCTCCGCCCAAAACGTCTTTTCATCGATCTGGTACCGCCGGAAGAGCGGCGCCTGCATGTACCCCGGGATCAGGGTCTTGTCGAAATCCCAAATGCAGGCGACGATGTTCTGCGTAAAGAGCGGCGCGGCCATCGAGGCGGGAATTCTTACTCGCGGTCCGAAACGCGGCGAGCCAATAGTAACCGTTCCCGATGGACCAACTGCCCGATATCGCACCGTTCCGGCGCCGACTGGAGGAACTCGATGCCCAGATGGCTGCGCCGTCCTTCTACTCGAATTCGCGGCAGGCGGCCGACGTGACGCGCGAGCATCAAAAGCTGGGGAAGTTGGTGGAAGACTACGACCGGCATGAGCAGGCGGGCCGGGAGCTGCTCGACGCGGAAAGCATGGCGAAGGACCCCAAGGGAGATCCGGCGTTCAAGGAGCTGGCCCAGGCTGAAATACCCAGTCTCCGGCAGGAACGAGAGAAACTGGCGCAGACGATCCTGCTGGCGATGATTCCGCCGGAACCCACCGATTCGCGCAACACGGTCATGGAGCTCCGCGCGGGAACGGGTGGCGAGGAGGCGGCGCTGTTCGCCGCCGAACTGACGCGCCTGTATCAGAAATATGCCGACGGACGCGGCTGGAAGATCCAGCCGATGAGCAGCAGCGTGGCGGAACGGGGCGGATTCAAGGAGGTGATCTTCCTCATCACGGGCACCGATGTTTACAAGCAGCTCAAGTTCGAGAGCGGAGTGCATCGCGTGCAGCGGGTGCCGGTGACCGAGGCCAATGGCCGCATTCACACCTCGACCGTGACGGTGGCGGTGCTGCCCGAAGCGGAGGAGGTGGATGTTTCGATCGATCCCCAGGACCTGGAAATCACGGTCAGCCGGGCCAGCGGGCCGGGCGGCCAGGGGGTGAACACGACCGATTCCGCGGTGCAGATCCTGCACAAGCCGACGGGTCTGATCGTGCAGTGCGCCGACGAGCGGTCTCAGATCAAGAACAAGGCCCGGGCCATGACCGTGCTGCGTTCGCGTCTGCTCAAGCGCAAGGAAGACGAGGAGCGGGCCAGATACGCGGCCCAGCGCCGCAATCAGATTGGTTCCGGCGACCGCAGCGAGCGGATCCGCACCTACAACTTCCCCCAGAACCGGCTGACCGACCATCGGATCGGCCTGACGCTCTACAGCCTGCCCCAAGTGATGGAAGGTCAGATTGAAGGGGTGATCGCGGCCCTGCAAAAAGCCGATTTCGAGGAAAAGCTCGCCGCGTTGACGGGCCGGGAGTACGTGCCGACGCGAGCTTCCACCGCCGACGACGAATGATGGAGAACGACGGTATGCGCAGAGCGGTAGCAGGGGGCCTCTCCCGAGGTGGAGCGCGTGGTCCCCACGCGCGGTTTGACGTCGAAAGCGGGACGGCCGGGGTCAACGCCCCCGGCTACCGCGCAAGCGTGGGCCCATGCCTGGTTATTATCGAGGCATGCTAACCGTCCTGGAAATCCTCCGCCGGACGACCGACTTCTTCACGGCCAAAGGCGTGGAGTCCCCGCGCCTCAACGCCGAGCTGCTGGTCGGTCACGCGCTCGGACTCCCGCGGATGCGCCTTTACCTGGAATTCGAACGGCACCTGACCGAGCCGGAATTGGACAAGCTTCGCCCGTTGGTGCGCCGGAGAGGAGCCCGGGAGCCGCTCCAATACATCCTGGGCGAAACCGACTTTCACGGACTGAAACTCAAGGTTGACCGACGGGCGCTCATTCCGCGACCCGAAACGGAGCGCCTGGTGGAGCTCATCATCGAACGGGCGCAGCCGCCGCCCGATCGGGTGCTGGATCTGGGCACGGGCACCGGCGCGATCGCCTTGGCGCTGGCGGCGGCGTGGACGCAGGCTCGGGTGACGGCAGTGGACGCGAGCACCGATGCCTTGGCACTGGCTTCGGAAAACGCCACGGCGCTCAAACTGGATGCGACGGTCACGTTCGTGCGGTCGGATTGGTTCGCCGAGCTGCCTCGGGAAGGCCGCTTCGGCTGGATCGTCTCGAACCCCCCTTATCTGCCGGAGGCGGAGGCCAGCGCCGCGGAGCCCGAGGTCCGCGAACATGAGCCCGCGTCGGCGCTGGTGTCGGCTGAAAACGGGCTGGCGGCGGCGACGGCGATCATTCAGCGCGCGCCCGCGTACCTTGAGCCGGGCGGGGTGCTGGCGTTGGAAACGGGCCCGGACCAGCACGGCATTCTGAGCGAGCGAGGCCAGGCCGCCGGCTGGGCTCAGATTGAATCGGTGAAGGACCTGACGGGGCGGCCGAGGTATTTGTTCTTGGTCGCGGCCGGTTCGCCGTAGCCTTGTAGCCGGGGGCGTTGACCCCGGCAGTCCCGCTTTCGACGTCGCACGTGCCGGGGTCGGCGCCCCCGGCTACAGCTCATGCATCAGCTCACCGCGGCGTTTCCGCCGCCGTATAGGTCGACGCCACCGTCAACGGCGCATGATTAAACGCCCAATACGACCGGTCGCGTCCCAGCCCGATGGCGTCGTCGATCACGCGCAGCGCTTCGCGCAGCTCGACGTCGACCTTGTAAGGCGTCGCGCTTTCATCGTCGTCGGGACTTAATTCGTCCTCATCGTCGTCATCGTCGTCGTGGTGCGCCTTGACCAGGGGCGGCGGCTTCGGCGCCACCCGAAATTCCTGAAAAGGATAGTCATCCTTGGCCAGCTTGTTGCGCTCGGCCTTCATCTCCTTGCGGAACGCGTCGTCGAGGGCCTTCTGCTTCCCGCGTTCGTCCAGATTGAGGGAGATGAGCTTCTGTTCCTCCTTGGATTTGAACCAATCGACGTTGCGGCGCAGATAGGCGAACTCCTCGAGCGTGTGCTGACGCTCCAGGCTGTCGGCTCGGAGCGCGTCGACAACTTTCGGATCGAGCGCATGACCGTCGAAAATCGTGGAAGGAATCCGGTCCCAGATCAGCGCATGGGGAAGAGTCGATTCCCCGAGCGGCAGATAGTCGTCGATCGTCGGAAGCGTAATGTCGGATTTGACCCCATCCAACTGGGTCGACGAGCCGTTCGGCAGATAGAACTTTTGCACCGTGATCTTGGCGGCGCCGGTCTTCGCGCTGGAATAGGCGAGCGAGCGGTTGATGCTCTTCATGTCGAGAATGGTCTGGACGGTTCCCTTGCCGTGGGTGGAGGTGTCGCCGATGATGATCGCGCGCCCGTAATTCTGCAGGGCTCCCGCGACGATTTCCGAAGCGGACGCGCTGAGGCGATTTTCCAGCACCGCCAGAGGGCCGTCCCACAGGACCCGCTTGTCGTCGTCGCTTTGCACCTGCACGTTGCCGTCGCTATCGCGCACCTGCACGACCGCGCCATGGGGCGGGATGAAGAGGCCGGCTACATTGATTGCCTCGGCCAGAAAACCACCGCCATTGTTGCGCAAATCGAGCACGATGCCCTTCACTCCGACCTGCTTCATGTCGACGATCAGGCGGGCCACGTCTTTGGAAGCGCTGGTATTCTGGTCTTCCAGCGATTCGTCGTCCGCCGGCCCGTAAAATTCCGGAAGGGTGATGACGCCAATGGGGATCGCCTTGCCGCTCGCATCCGGCACTTGAAACACGCCGCCGTGGGCGCGCGCCGAGTTGAGCTTCACGTCATCGCGCACGATCACGACCTCCTTGCGGCCCTGGATGCCCGGATGCTCGATCACCAGATGCACCTTGGTCCCCTTTTCGCCGCGGATCATGTTTACGATATCCCGCAGACGCGGCATGCCCACGATGTCGACGGGCTCCTTGCCGTCCTGGGCCACCGAGATGATCCGGTCGTCCGGTTGAATCTGATGGGTGAGGTAGGCCGGACTGCCCGGCACGATTTCGCGGATGGTGCAGTAGTCGTCCTTGAGCTCCAGCACGGCGCCAATGCCGATCAAGTGGAGCTTCATCTGGATGCCGAAATCAGCGTAATCGTCCGCCGAAAAATAGTTGGAATGCGGATCGTAGAGTTGCGTGACCGTGGTCAGGTAGGTTTCCGCCAGATCGTCCGTGGTCGTCTGGGCCATGTTCTTGATGAGCCGTTCATAACGCTTCTTCAGGGCGGCTTTGGCCTGTTCCGGCGTTTTCTTGTCCAGGATTTCCGTGATCAATTCGAATCGGAGCCGCTTCGACCACAGGGCATCACACTCCTCGGGGCTTGCCGGCCACTCGGCCTTGGAACGATCGACCGCGAAAGTATCGGTAGTCGTCAGGTTGACCCCGGCAGCGAGCTGCGCCAGCACCCACTTCACGCGGTCCTGCAGGCGCTGCGAGTAAAGGTTGTAGATATCGTAGGCCGGGTCGATGTTGCCCAGGTACGCGAGGTTCGCATAAACGGTCTTGGCGTCGTACTTGGCCATGAAGGCTTTTCGGTCGGACTCCAGGAAGAACAGGTGCTGGCTGTCCAGCGCCTTCATGTAATCCGGCACGATCTCGCCGTAGTCGCTTTCATGCACGGCGCCGTGATTGTACTGCACTTGCTCGAGCAGCCGGATGAGCAGCGAGGACTCCATCGACAGAGTCGGGGAAGTGGTAAAACGTTCGGCGGCCGCGGCAGTGGAAAGTACTGCCAGGGCCGCGCCCGCCCAAAGCAGGCAACGGCGTAGGAAGGGAGACCGGGTCATCACTGAGAGAATATGACGAAGCTGCGCTGAATTTGTTTCAGCGACGGCTCAGGGAGTCTTTGGCTTCGTCGAGCAGGCGCTTTTCGTCAGGGGTCAACGCGCCAAATCCTTGGCTGTTGATCTTGTCCAGAATCCGATCGACTTCGGCGCGCAGGTTCTCGCGGCTGCCGACATTCACCGCATCGGGCGCGGCCGCGGCGGCCACCGGCGCAGAGCGCTTGATCCAGCGCGGCAGTTCGATCGACGGGCGCGCCGTGCGCCAGCCGGCTTCGTGGATAAATTTCCAATACAGCCAGCCCGCCAGCATGCCTCCCAATTGCGCGGACGGCCTGAGGCCGAAAGGCGTGTCGCTGCCCGTCGCCTCATAGATCCCGCACAAAAACAGATCGAGGCAGAGAATCGTCAGAGCCACGTACTTGGGCTTGACGGTCACCGGCACGAACAGGATGAACATCCTGATCTCCAGGTTGGGGTAGAGCAGGGCGTAGAGGGCCAGGAGTCCCGTGACCGCCGGTGCGGCGCCCAGCATCATGCCCGGATGCGTCCAGTGAACGGCCGTCCAAACCGCCCCGCCGGCGATGAGGGCCGAAAAATAGAACCCAACAAAGGCCCGGGAGCCCAGGACCGGCAGTAATTGGCGGCCGATAAAGTGGATGGCCAAGCCAATGACCAGCAGATTCAGCAGGTCGGTTTGCGGGTGCAAAAAACCGAACGTAAACAGATGCACCGCCCACAGTCCCAAGGCCGCCAAGGGATGAAAATGCAGCTCCGGAACGGTCAAACCGCCCCATTCTTCCGCCAGCAGCAGCCGATTTGTAAGCAGATGCGTGATGACGTTTTGCAGGATAAATCCCGCGGCGATCGCGCACAGCAGCCAAGTTAGGACTGAAGTCCGCCCGCCGGGTTCGTCATCTCGCATGTAAGACCGGTCGGAAAGCATCTGGGTGGCAGTTGAGCACTATGGCACAGCGCGGTCGAGGAAACAATCCCGTGACGGGTATTTCCCGCGAGGTGTCAGGCTACCCCTTGACAGGGGGTGTACCCGCAAGTTTCTTTAAGCAGACACCATGGCCAATAAAGCAGACAAGTGGGCGGACAATGCCGGTGGCAAGTTTTACGTCGATCAGCAGTGCATCGACTGCGACCTCTGCCGCGAGACGGCGCCTGCGTTCTTCACCCGGAACGACGAGGGCGGACATTCGTTCGTTCATAAGCAGCCGTCAACCGAGGAAGATATCGCGCTTTGCATGGAGGCCCTCGAAGGCTGCCCGGTCGAGGCGATCGGGGACGACGGGGACAAAGAGTAATATCCAAAGGTGGAGCGCGTGGTCCCCACGCGCTTTGACCGTTATCCGCTTTCGGCGCCAAAGCACAACGAGATAGGGCGCTCTCGCGCCGAAGCGCATGGGGACCATGCGCTCCGCCCTCTGAGAGTGTTGTTAAGCATATTCCCTAACTAGCTTAACAAGGGCTTGTCATCCCGTCCGCCGCCCGCAGCCTAGCCTGCATGCGCGCGGACAGCCCGGTCTGGCATCCCTTCGCCCAAATGGCGGAGTTTGCTGCGTTCCCGCCGTTGATGATTGTCGGCGGCAAGGGAGGCTGGCTATTCGACGCCGATGGCCGGCAATACCTGGACGGAAATGCGTCGATCTGGACCAATGTCCATGGGCACAACGATCCGGACCTGAACGCGGCGCTGTTGGGCCAGCTGCAGCGCACGGCCCATTCCACATTGCTGGGACTCAAGCATCCCCCCGCCGAGCAGCTGGCGCACGCCTTGACTTCCCTGGCGCCGAAAGGACTGGACCGGGTTTTCTACAGCGACAACGGCGCCGGCGCGGTCGAAGTGGCGCTCAAGCAGTCGTTCCAGTTTTGGCAGCTTTCCGGCCGGCCCGAGAAACGCGGTGTCATCGGCATGGCCGGCGGCTATCACGGCGACACCTTTGGAGCGATGGCCGCGGGGGACAGCGAGTTGTTCCACGGGCGTTTCCGCCCCTGGTTTTTTCCGGCGCGTCATTTCAAGGACCGGGAGGAATTGCGTTCGCTGCTCCAGGCCGAGGCCGGCCAAACCGCGTGCGTGATCGTCGAACCCGGCGTGCAAGGCGCCGCCGGAATGCGGCTTCAGCCGGCGGGATTGGTGGCGGAAATCGCCGAACTTTGCCGACAGCACGACGTCCACCTGATTCTCGATGAGGTCTTCGTCGGGTTCGGCCGCTTGGGCGAGATGACCGTCAGCGCCAGCGAGGGCATCACCCCGGATTTTCTCTGTCTCGCCAAAGGCCTGACTGCGGGCTATCTGCCGCTGGCGGCCACGTTGACCAGCGAGCGGATCTTCAACGCGTTTCTCGGCACGTATTCGAGCGGCAAGGCGTTCTACCATGGCCACACCTTCACCGGCAACCCGCTCGCCTGCGCGGTCGCCCTGGAAAATATCCGCAAGCTTCAGCGGATGATCGACGATGGCATCCTGGCGCGCCGCGCCGCCGCTTTTGCGGAAGCGTTGGAATCAACCTTCGGCCACCACCCGAACGTTTCTGCCCTCCGCCACCGAGGCTTCGCCGCCGCGCTCGATATCGCTCCTGCTGTAGCCGGGGGCGCTGACCCCGGCACCTGCGATATCGAGAGCCGAGCCTCCGAAATCGTCGATCGCGCCGGCATCTCTCCGGAAAATACCGAGTCAAATCCCGCCGGTCAGCGCTTCGCCCCCGACTCCCGGATCGCCCTGCAAGTCTGCCTCCGCGCCCGCGCCCACGGACTGCTCCTCCGCCCGCTGGGCGACACGCTGCTTCTGGTGCCGCCGCTTTGCCTCGACGAATCCGAACTGCGCGAGCTGGTCAAACGCACCGCCGCCGCCATCGACGACGTCCTGCCGAAGATTTCAGAAACCCAGGGCGGAGCGCGTGGTCCCCACGCGCTTCGGCGTCGCCCGCTTGCCGCATCGCTCAGCGCATCGGGACGATGCGCTCCACCCGCCTGAGAATCCCCCTTTCCACCACCATGACCTTCACCCTCACCGCCCTGCGCGAACTCTACGAACTTCCGTTTCCAGAACTGCTCCATCGCGCGCAATCGGTGCACCGTCTGCACCATGACCCGGCGGCCGTGCAGCTGTGCACGCTTCAATCGATCAAGACCGGCCGCTGCCCCGAAGACTGCAAATACTGCCCGCAGTCCGCGCACTACGCGACGGCGGTGGAGCCGGAACCGCTGATGGACACCTCGGGCGTCCTCGCCGCCGCCCGCGCCGCCCGCGAGGGCGGGGCTTCGCGCTTCTGCATGGGCGCCGCCTGGCGCGAGGTGCGCGACGGCGCGCAGTTCGACTCCGTGCTGGAAACGGTGCGCGGCGTGTCCGACCTGGGACTGGAAGTCTGCTGCACGCTCGGCATGGTGACCGGCGAGCAGGCGGGCCGGCTCAAGGCCGCCGGCTGCACCGTCTATAACCATAATCTGGATACTTCGCGGGAGTACTATCCGCGGATCATTTCGACGCGCACCTACGACGACCGCCTGCGCACGCTGGCGGCGGTGCGGTCCGCCGGCCTGCAGGTTTGCAGCGGCGGCATCCTCGGCATGGGCGAAAGCGTCGACGACCGGCTCAAGCTGCTGGCGGAATTGGCTTCGCTCGATCCGCAGCCGGACTCTGTGCCGATCAACGCCCTGGTGGCGGTGGAGGGCACCCCCTTGGCCGAGCAGGCGCCCGTCGATGTCTTCGAATTCGTGCGGATCATCGCCGTGGCCCGGATCGCGCTGCCGAAGGCGATGGTGCGCTTGTCGGCGGGACGGCGGGAATTGGGCGAAGCGGGGCAGGCGCTGTGCTTCCTCGCCGGCGCGAACAGCATTTTCCTCGGCGACAAGCTCCTGACCACGCCCAACCCGGAGCGCTCCGACGATAGGCGCCTCTTCGACCGCTTGGGGTTGCATCCCCTCGAGGCGGCCAGGACGGAGGAAGCCAGTTGCGATCGCTGCTAGTCACCGGCAGCGACACGGGGGTCGGAAAAACCCACGTGGTAGCCCAGATCGCCGCCGCGATCTCCCGAGCGACTCCCAAACGGAGCCGCGCTGTAGCCGGGGTCGCTGACCCCGGAAGTCCAACCAGCGACATTGGATCCAACTTGAATGTAGCCGGGGTCGCCGACCCCGGAGGGCCCGCCGGCGACCCCATCCAAATCGTAAAAGTCGTGGAAACCG
This sequence comes from Opitutaceae bacterium, assembly GCA_036502225.1. Lineage (GTDB taxonomy): Bacteria > Verrucomicrobiota > Verrucomicrobiia > Opitutales > Opitutaceae > Palsa-1447. The sequence continues at coordinate 5,567 of DASXYY010000001.1, read as the reverse complement.
GAGTCGCCCCCGGCCAGCCCGGCGACGCGGCGAACGCCGCCGCAACTGCCGGACCGAGGGCCAAAGCTTACACCCTCTTCTCCTTCCTCGCCCCCCTCGCCCCGCCCGCTGCCGCCGCGCGCGAGAACAAGCGGATCGATTTCGAAGCGGTCATCGCCGCCTGCCGCGCTTTGCCCGCCTGCGCCGCCATCCGCATCTACGAAGGCGCCGGAGGCATCGCCACCCCTTTGGATGACGCCGGCCACGACTGGGCCGACTTGGCCGCGGCCTTGGGGATCGAAGAAATCATCATCGTCGTCCCCGATCGCCTGGGTGCAATCAACCATTCGCGTCTCTGCGCCGCGCGAGCCAAAGCCTGCGGCCTGAAACCGAGAATTTGGCTGAATGCGATCACCCCGCCGCCTGCCGATGTTGCCGCCTCAAATCGGGAATGTATCGCCTCCGTCGGGTTAGAACTTGTCGACGAGACAACTACGTCACCGTGGGCAGAAGCGTCCTGTGGAAGCGGCGTCTCGCCGCTTGCGAGCGACGTCGCAGCCCCCGCCGACCCGGCGGCCCGCCGCCTCGCTCCCCATCCCGAAGCGGCGAGACGCCGCTTCCACTTGCCCGCCCGCTGGCGCACTGCCCTCGACTCCCGCCGCGCCGCCCACCTCCTCCGCCAAATCCGAGTCCGCGACACCGCTTGCGACCAACTCAATCTGGCCGACAACGACTATCTCGATCTCGCCCGCGATCCCGCCGTCATCGCCGCTGCCGCCGATTCCCTCCGCCACCACGGCACCAGCGCCGCCGCTTCACCGCTGATCACCGGCTGGAAATCCACGCACGAGACTCTGGTCCAGACGCTCTGCGGCTGGCTCGGCTTCTCCCACGGCCTTCTCTGGACCAGCGGCTACGCCGCCAATTCCGCGGTGCTCGGCACGCTGCCGGAGAAAGGCGACCTGATCTTCGCCGACCGCCTCATCCATGCGAGCATGGTCGCCGGTCTCGTGCGCAGCGGCGCTCGCTTCAAGCGTTATCCGCATCTCGATCTCGATCGCCTCGAGTTGGAACTGAGCCAAGCCCCTTCCGATGCCGGCACCGCCTTTGTCGTCACCGAAACCATCTTCAGCATGGACGGCGACTACCCGGACCTTCGCCGCCTGGCCCAGCTCAAACGCGACTTCGGTTTCATTCTGATCGTCGATGAGGCCCACGGCCTCGGCTGGTACGGCCCCGAGGGCGCCGGGCTGGTCGCCGAAGCCGGCATCGCCCCGGAAGTCGATATCCTGGTGGGTACGCTCGGAAAAACTCTGGGCGCGGGCGGAGCCTTCACGCTCTTTCACGACGCTACCCTCCGTGACTACCTGATCAATTTTGCCGGGGAATTCATCTATTCGACCGGCATGCCCCCGGCGAACGCGGCGGCGGCCAGCGCGGCGATTTCCCGCGTGCGGGCGCTATCCGCCGATCAGCGCTCGTGGCGGCGGCGCGCCGCGCTTTTCCGCCAACGCTTGCGCTCCGACGGCTGGCAAGTGTGCGAGGGTGACTCGCCGATCATTCCAGTCCCGATGAATAGCGAAGGCGCCGCAGTGGCTGCTGCGGCAGCCCTCGAAGGGCAGGGGATCCTCGCCGCCGCCGTCCGCCCGCCGACAGTTCCTGCCGGTACCAGCCGCCTGCGTTTCTCGATCAAGCGCACCTTCGACGAACCGGCAATGGAGCGCGTACTATCGACCTTGCGCCCACTTCGGAATCGTCCGCGCATCGCTTGGCTTCTGGGATGGGCCATTCCGGAAAGCTGGTTCGCCGAATTCGCCAGGGAGTTTCTGCCCAACGCGGACCACCACTTCGTCGCCCCCAGCCCTGCCTGGCGAGAAGACCTCGCCCGCGTCGGCCCGTGCGACTGGATCGTAGGTTATTCGCTAGGATCGCTCCTGCTTTTGAGCGCCGCCGGCGCTGTAGCCGGAGGCTTATCTCGAGGTGGAGCGCGTGGTCCCCACGCGCTGTTTGACGTCGAAAGCGGAACCGCCGGGGTCGCCGCCCCCGGCCACAGCGCAAGCGAGCCATCAACATCCAACCTCAAGCCTCGCCGAATCGCCCTCCTCGCCCCCATCTGGTCCTTCCCCGCCGAATCCAACCGCGGCGGCCGAATCCCGCGCGCCTCTCTGCGAGCCCTCACGCGCCAAGCCAAAGTCGACGCCCAAAAAGCCGCCATCACCTTTTACCGCACGGTTGGCCTGGAGGACGCTGCCACACATCCGTGCGCGCAGTCAACCGAAGCCTTGATCTGGGGCCTGGAACAATTGGACCGCCTCACCGTCGATTGCGTGCTCCCCTCAGAATGGTACGCCGTGACGGGCGCAGACGACCCGCTGCTCGAAGCGACCCAGCTAACGAAAAAGGGAGTTTCCGTGGTGCCAGGCACTCATCACCCTCGCGCCCTGATCGCCGCCTTCGCCGCCCATGCAGCACGCGTCCCTTGAGGCCAGTTTCGGCCGGGCGGCCGACCGTTATTTAAAGCACGCGGAGGTCCAGCGTGACCTGGCCAAATGGCTTTCGGCGTGGCTCCCCAATTTCCGCCAAGGCGCCGCCCTGGAGCTGGGTGCCGGCCCGGGCGTCCTGACCGAGTTTATCCTCCCCTGGAACGGCGCCTACGTGGCCACCGACCTGAGCACGGCCATGTGCACGGCCGGTCGCGGACGGTTTCCGAGCATAGCCTGGCACCGCGCAGCGGCCGAACATCCCCCCGCCGGCCCCTGGGATTGGATCTTCACCAGCAGCATGTTGCAGTGGGTTCAGGATCCGGTGGCGGTCCTGGATGCCTGCCGCAAGGTCGCGGCCCCTGGAGGCCGACTCCTGGCCGGGCTCTTCGTCGCCCCCACGTTGCCCGAGTGGGATGCCGTGGTGCCGCCAGGAGACAGGCTGCGTTCACGCCCTCTGTATTGGCGCACGGAATCCGAATGGCTCGCCGCCGCCGAACAAGCCGGCTGGCGCCTGCTGCGCATCGAGTCCCAGTCCCGAACCTTCATCTACCCCTCCGCCCGCGCCTTCCTGCGCTCCCTGCATGCCTCCGGCGCCGCCCCCCACCGGGCGATTCCTGGCCCAAAATTGCGCCAAGTATTACAAGCCTACGACACCCGTTTCCGAAGCCCCAATGTAGCCGGGGTCGCCGACCCCGGCACCTGTGACCCAATTTCGCCGCTTCCCCAGGCCAAGGCGAACGCCCCTTCGCCCGCCCACCGCCCCAGCGGGCCCAACACCCCCCAAACAGGGGTACTCTCAACCTGGACTTTTTGCCGTTTCGAGGTGAGCAATTGAGCCGTGGCGTCCCAGAATCCGTTCCTCGATCACACTTTCCCCATCCATTGGTCCCGGCTGACTCCCGACCAAATCGAGCCAGGCATTGACCAAGGCATTGCCGAGTCCGACCGAGCGCTGGAAGCGATCCGCGAACTCGACCTCGGTGCAGTCACGTACCGCAACACGTTTTTGGCCCTCGAAGAGGCCACCCTCGGTCTCTCTCAAGCGTGGCAGAAAGTCACCCACCTGCAGGCGGTCGCCGACGCACCCGACCTGCGTGCCGCGCACAACGTGGTGTTGCCGCGCGTGTCCGCCTTCTTTGCCAAGATCCCGTTGGACCCGAAGATTTGGCAGCGGCTCAAGGCGTTCGAGGCCAAACCGGAAGCCCAGGCGCTGCAGGGCATTCACCGGCGCTTTTTCAGCGAGACTCTGGCGGACTTCCGCCAGGCCGGGGCAGATTTGCCGGATGAAGCGCGCTCGCGCCTCGAGGCCGTGCAGACGGAGTTGGCCGAACTCACCCAGAAATATTCCGAGAACGTTCTCGACGCGACCAACGCCTGGCAGTTGATCGTCGATGACGAGAAGCGCCTGGCCGGACTGCCCGACCACGCCAAGGCCGCGGCCCGCCGCAGCGCCGAGAGCAAACAAATCGGCAGCGCGGAAAGCCCCCGCTGGCGCTTCACGCTTCACGCTCCCTCGCAGGAGCCGCTGATGACCTACGCCGAAGACGCGGGCCTGCGTCAGGAATCCTGGGCGGCCGCGGTCGCCGTCGGCTCCACGGCGCCTCACGACAACACCGAGCTGATTCAGCGCATTCTCAAGCTTCGGGCGGAAAAGGCCTCCCTCCTCGGAAAGCCGCATTTCGCCGATTCCATTCTCGAGCGTCGCATGGCCAAGAGCGGCGCGCGCGCGCTGAACTTCATCGAGGACCTGCGTCAGCGTTCAGCCGCCGCCTTCGCCAAGGATACCGAGGCGCTGGAGCGTTTTCGCGCGAGTTCGCTGGACAAGCCGACGTCCCATCTGGCGCCCTGGGAGCTGGCGTTTTGGTCGGAAAAGCTGCGCCGCGACCAATACGCGTTTGATGAGGAAGTCCTGCGGCCCTACTTCCCGATGCCGCGGGTCATCGAAGGTCTCTACGAGCTTTGCTCGCGGGTGTTCGGTTTGACCATCAAGGAGCTTCCGACCTCCGGCCCCGGCGCGGTCGAGGTTTGGCATCCGGACATCAAAGTGTACGAGATGCGCGATGCCGCGGGACGCCACGTGGGTTCATACTATGCCGATTGGTTTCCGCGCGAATCCAAGCGGGGCGGCGCCTGGATGAACTACCTGATCACGGGCGGACCGCAGCCCGACGGCGGCCGCGCGCCGCACATCGGATTGATCTGCGGCAACATGACGCCGCCGGACGGGGATCGCCCTGCGCTGCTGACCCATCGCGAAGTCGAAACGGTGTTTCACGAGTTCGGGCACCTGCTGCATCACCTGCTCGGCGAGGTGGAAATCAAATCGCTCAGCGGCACCAACGTCGCCTGGGACTTCGTCGAGCTGCCGTCCCAGATCATGGAGAATTGGTGCTGGGAGCGTCCGAGCCTCGACCTGTTCGCGCGCCACTTTCAGACCGGAGCGCCGATTCCGGACGACATCTTCGGGAAGATGATCGCCGCGAAAAACTTTCGCGCCGCCTCGGCCATGATGCGCCAGGTCCAGTTCGCGAAAATGGATCTGCTGCTGCACACGCAGACCGCGCGCTTCGCCGAACTGCCGGATGTCGAGCCCGCCATCCGCAAGGAAATCGCGGACTGCATCATTCCGGCCGAGCCGCCGTCCCCCACGATCGTGAAGCGGTTCAACCACATCTTCTCGGACCCGGTCGGCTACGCCGCCGGCTACTATTCGTACAAGTGGGCCGAGGTGCTGGAAGCCGACGCCTTCAGCCGCTTCAAGAACGAGGGCCTCTTCAGCCGCGCCGTGGGCGCCGACTTCGTCGCCAAAATCCTCAGCCGCGGCAATTCCGAGGACCCCGCTCAACTATTCCGGGACTTCATGGGCCGCGACCCCGATCTCCAGGCGCTGCTGATCCGTTCTGGTTTGGCTGCATAAGAAGGTGGAGCGCATGGTCCCCATGCGCTGAGCGACGTTGCCAGCCGCTAGTGTAGTGTCTCGTAAATGGCGTGACAACGCGTTCCCCTGGGCTTTACTCTGCTCGGATGAGCAGACTCAATGGGGAGGTGGACATCACCCGCGAGCAACAGGCGGAGTTGGAGCGCCTGGTGGCGGCGTCGACAACG